>CAZXAM010000005.1:30543-100859 GCA_964638545.1 uncultured Rikenellaceae bacterium
ATTTCATGAAATCAATTATTTAATATTTCAATCCTTTCTTGCCGGATGCATCATATACTACAGATGTGGCCACAAAGATCGATGAATAAGTACCCACAACCACACCAATAAGGAGTGCAAACAGGAATCCCCTGATAGTAGCGCCGCCGAAGAAGAACATTGCAATCAATACAAGAATGGTTGTCATACCTGTATTGATGGTACGGCTTAATGTATCATTGAGAGCCAGGTTAAGTACTTCATCGGTAGGTCTTTTCCTGTGCAACGGCAGGAACTCCCTCACCCTGTCGAATACGACCACAGAGTCGTTGATCGAATATCCGATAACAGTAAGTATAGCTGCAATGAATGACTGGTCTATCTCCATCGAGAATGGTAATATCCCCCAGAACAATGAGTATATGCCAAGCACAATAAGTGTATCGTGAATAAGCGCAACTGTTGCTCCGAGTCCGTACTGCCAGTTCCTGAACCGCATGAATATATAGAGGAACATTATGATAAGTGATATAGCCACAGCCCATATTGCCTTGGTTTTAATATCGCTTGCAATAACGGGGCCTATTGTTTCTGAACTCTGAACATAGTTCGTAAGGAACTGATCCTGTGTTACATTTCCTGTAAGCATGCTCTTAAGACCATTATAGAGTGTTGTCTCCACCTCGTCATCAACTCCCTGTTCATTGATTTTGTACTTTGTGGTTATTTTCACCTGGTCGTCACTTCCGAAAATTACCACTTGCGGCACTTCTCCAAACTGAACCTCAAGCATCTTGGCAACATCTGCGGTTTTAACCGGTTCGTCGAATTTGACAACGAATGTCCGGCCACCAGTAAAATCGATACCCGGATTAAGCCCTCTGATAAACAGCGAGGCAATGCCGATCACAGACAGGGTAATTGAGATGGCATAGAAGATCTTCCTCTTACCCATGAAATCGACATGAGTGTTTCTGAGTATATTTTCGGTAGCTTTGATCGAAAAGGTAAGATTCACATTCTTCTTCAGGAGACTTTCATATATAAGCCTGGTAATAAATATTGCCGAGAAGAGTGATGTGAAGATACCTATAACGAGAGTTGTTGCAAAACCTTTGATCGGACCTGTCCCTACAATTACCAGAACAATACCTGTGAGCAACGTAGTGATGTTCGAGTCGAGAATAGCCGACATGGCTCCCTTGTAGCCATCAGAAACTGCAAGCTTGATCCCCTTGCCGTTACGGAGTTCCTCTCGTATTCGTTCATAGATGAGCACGTTTGCATCCACCGACATACCCATGGTTAGAATTATACCTGCTATACCGGGGAGTGTCAGTACAGCACCTATGGAAGTGGTAACGCCAAGAAGCAGGATTATGTTGGCAACAAGAGCCACATCGGCAATAGATCCGGCGCTCTTGCTGTAGTAAAAGATCATATAGAGCAGGACAATGAAGAATGATATTATGAAGGAAATCATTCCAGAATTAATGGCCTCCCTTCCCAGTGTAGGACCAACAATAGTCTCGGATTGTATCTTTGCCGGAGCCGGAAGTTTTCCTGATTTGAGAATGTTGGCAAGGTCGTTTGCCTCTTCAATTGTGAAATCACCTGTTATCTCTGTGTTCCCTCCTGCGATTTCGTTTACAACTCTGGGGTATGACCTGACGTATCCGTCGAGTACTACTGCAATACACCTGTTGATGTTATTGCGGGTCATGTTCTGCCAGGTCTTTGCTCCCTTTGCATCCATGGAGAAATCGACTTTGACCTCACCTGTAAGAGTATTTGAGGGCCTCGCACCTGTTATAACATCTCCTCCAAGCGGAGCGCGGCCGTCATTCGTGGTGACCTTTATTGCATGAAGCTCATACAGTGTGCCGGTCTCATCAAACTGGTACGGATTCTGACTCCAGTAGAATCTAAGATTTCGCGGAAAAAGAGCTCGTATCTGATTTAATTTCAAATATTTGTTTACCCTGGCAGTATCAATTCCGAGGCTGAGTCCGACGATACTTGAAGGAAGAGGCTGTCCGGCCTCATCCACCCTGGGATTCAGTATACCGAAAAGCGGATTCTGAGTATTGAATTCTTCGCGTGTGGCTGCTGTTGCGGGTTTCGTTGTATCCTTACCTAAAAGATCAAGCAGGGCCTGGTCTTCCTTTGTTGTTGTGCCAGCTGTCACCACAGTGTCTCCCGGGGTAACAGCAGCTTTAACTTCATTTGCCTGAATTGCTTTCAGGATATCGTTTGCCTGTACAAAGTATCCGATAATTTCGCCGTTTTCATAAGTCTCCCAGAATTCCAGGTTTGCTGTCCCCTGGAGAAGCTCCCTTACGCGCTTCTGGTCCTTCTGGCCCGGAAGTTCAATCAGGATCCTTCCTTTTGTGGCAAGCTGTGTAATATTCGGCTGCACAACACCAAACCGGTCTATCCTTGTCCGAAGTATGTTGAAAGCATTGTCGATGGCAGCAGTGACTTCCCTGTCGAGAATTTTAAGAACTTCCTCGTTGGTTGAGGTGAAGTTAATATCATTCTTAAGCTCATAGGCAAATATTGCAGCCATTTTTTCATTGGGATTGATCTCCTGAAAAGCTCTGCCGAAGAGTGTGAGAAAATCAGCCTGGCTTTGTGTCTGGAGAACTTTGGCCCGTGCGATGGCATCATTGAAGGTTTTGTTCGTGGAATGGTTAGAGAGTGCCCTGAGGATGTCTTCGACCGATACTTCAAGTATTACGTTCATGCCTCCCTTGAGGTCGAGCCCAAGGTTGATCTCCTTCTTTTCTGCTTCCTTGAATGATTTTCCCAGAAAGCTCCACTTATCTTTTGGCAATGAAGCGATTGAATCGAGGTATTGATTTTCCTTTACAAGGCTTCCTTTTGCAAATTCCTTGGCATCTTTTTTTACCAGGTAGGTTGCTCCCGTGAATGAAAGTTGATAAATCGTAACCAGGGCCAGTGCTATAGCCAGAATGATTATCGCTGCTTTGTTCTGCATCTGCTTATTTTTTGAATTATCCCGTAATTAATTATGATACTCGTGAATTGAGGCGCAAATATATTAAATTTTTACAAAAAAAAGGCTGAATAGTTATATCCAGCCCTGGTTAATTAATGTGATACCGTTCAATCCAGCAGTAATTCGTAGTCTGTTTCAAGCGGTTTCTTATTCAGGAAGTCATAAAGTCCCAATGCCCGAAGGTTATAGAAATAGTTCCAGAAATTCTGCAAAGCCTGTACATATGCCCTCCTGTTCTGGTCTTTTTTCGTATCTGCATTGTTAAGATCCAGTACAGCTATCTTTCCGATAAGGAACCTTGCTTTGGTGACTTCGTACATTCTCTGTGCTACCGTATCTGATTTAGCTGCAATTGCCACTTGTTGTGCCTGCAGATTGAACTGTTCGACGTCGAGTGTCAGGTTCTGGTCAAAATCAAGCATGGCCTGCTGCTCCTGAACCTGAGTAAGTTCGAGGCTTGATTTTGCCATTTTATATCTTCCTCTTCCAAGACCCCAGTCAAGTATCGGCAATGTGAATCCGACTCTGACTCCCTGGTTCCTGTTAAGGGCCGTGTAGGCGGTATTGAAGTCAGCATCCTTTCCCTGTGTGCCAAAGCTTGCAGTAAGGTTTGCGTTAAGGCCCTTTTCAGCTTTTGCCTGAGCAACACTGCTCTGGGCTTGCAGTATGGCCAGCTGGGAGTCCAGAATATCAGGGTTATTGGCATGGGCCAGATCAAGTACTTCCTGCACAGAAAGCTGAAGATCAGGAATTTGTGTTGGAAGAATCAGCTCTAACTTGACGTTATCAGTATAGCCGAGGAATGACCTCAAACGTATTTCCCTGTCTCTAAGGTTCATTTCTGCCTCTTTCCTTGATGTTTCCGAGTTAAGCCAGGAAAGCTGCATCTGCAGGAGTTCGTCCTCGGCGATGGTTCCAAGCTGGAAGCGTCCCTGAGCCGTCCTCCATAATGTGTCGGCATTCAGGTAGTTCATTTCCGCAATCTTTACGTTGATCTGTGCAAGGGCCAGAGAGAAGAACTGCTGGACAGCCGACTGATGAACTGCCTCGATATTTGACAAAAAGGTTTTTTTCGCCACTTCATATTTCAGAGGTTCTGTTTTCTTCTGCCATCTGAGCGAATTGTACCTGAAGATTGGTTGAGACAGCCTTATGCTTACAGGTGTTGTGACATATTTGCGTTTATTGGCTTGTAAGTCGTTCTGAAGAGTAAGATCAGACTGAAGGGATATTGAACCTCCTGTCAATCCAATATTCTGGGAGAGAGAGAGAGAGCCAAGGTTCTGGAGCATATTGGTAGGGACATACTCCCACTGTCCTGCTACGTAAACTCTATTATATGCTGTACTGTAGTCAGGAGTTGTTCCGGTTAAGGTAAGAGATGGCCTGTACTGGGCAACGAATGTCCTGTACGACCAGTAACTGGATTTAAACCTGTGTTTTGCCATCAGGGCCTGGGGCGATTGTGTTTCAGCTAACCTGATAACCTCATCAAATGTCAGTTTTTTCACTTCCTGCGCATCTGCTTTCTGAAATGATGCCAGAAAGAGCGCTATTATCGAAAATGCAAATAGTTTTTTCATTGTTAATAGTTTATTCATACCGTAATGATTCTATCGGATCTCTCTCAGAGGCTCTTTTTGCCGGCGAGTAACCGAAAATTATTCCTACTGCTGCTGAAACGCCGAAGGCAATGAAGACTGAGATAAAGGATACTATTGTCATAATGCCGGCTATCTGCTCAATGAGCTTGGCCATGATAACTCCAAAGAAAATGCCTATGAAACCGCCGGATACGCTTATGAGAACAGCTTCTGAAAGGAACTGCACCACTATATCCATCTTCTTGGCTCCTATTGCCATCCTTGTCCCTATTTCTTTTATCCTCTCCATAACCGAGGCGAACATTATGTTCATAATCCCGATCCCGCCTACGATGAGTGATATGCTGGCTATCGCTCCAAGCACTATATTAAAGATATCCTTGGTTCTCTGCTGCTGTTTCAAAAGAAGTTCCGGAACAGTGATTTCGAAATCCTTTACCCCTGAATGCCGGCGTGAAAGCATGCGGCTGAGGGTCTCGGTCGATGGATTAAGTTGTTCTGTTTCGCTAACCTGAACCACGATCCTGTCGAGCTGGTTATAGTTGGTTTCAACGTCTGTATTTGCATCGGAACTGCTCATCACGATGCGGGCCATACTTCCTCCTCCGAAGCCGCCACCACCCATTATCATCATGTTGCTTGAGGCTTCAGAAACCAGCTTGGTGTTGACCAGTGCCCTGTTCTGGTACCTGAGAAGCATAGTCTGAATCGGAATATAGATATTATCGTTATACACATTCACTCCCTTTTCCTCGAACCCTGTAAGGCTTACTGTTGTTTTCTGAAGCACCCCTATTACTTTAAGCCAGATGCCATTGAACTTGATATACTGACCTAACGGATCAACCTTGCTGAAGAACTTGGACCGTATGTTCGCTCCGATAATACATACCTGTATCCCGTTCTCCTCCTGATATGCATTGAAAAAAGCGCCTGATACAAGGGGAAGATTATATAGATAAAAGTAGTCGTTCGATACGCCAACAAGCTTGGCACTGTATTTTACACCGTTCATCATTGCTGTTGAATTGAATGATATCTCGGGACTAATCCTTTTAACTGAAGGAAGAGTTTCCTTAATAGCTTCAACATCGAGCATACTGAGGCCTCTTGAGAATTTTTTTGATTGCTTTTCGCCCTCTTCTGATGAAGAAGTATTATCCTGAACAATAGGATTTATAAGGATATTGTTAACCCCTACCATTTTCATCTGCTCCATTATCTCCTGTTTGGCCCCCTTGCCTATTGCAAGCATTGCAATAACGGCAGCCACACCGAAGATTATCCCTAGAGCCGTGAGCATTGATTTCAGCTTGTTGGAAACTATCGATTCAACAGCGATCTCAATATCGTGGAAATACCTGAAGATAAACTTGAACATACTTTCCCTGTTTTATTGTTACCTGTTGTCTGTTGCCCCCTGAGCGGGACGTGTTGATTGAGACCCCTGCGGTCTGGCTCCCTGCTGTCCGCCCGGATACTGCCCTGGCTGTCCGCCCGGATTGAACTGTCCCTGCTGGCCGCCGCTTCTCTGGCGCATTTCCCTGAACCTGCGCATGGATGCAGTATCCATCTGTCCGCCGCCCTGCGGCATCTGGTTCCTCATACCTTCGAACTGCTGCCTCATCTCAGGTGTAATTTCGCCGCCAAATCCGCCGCCAAATCCGCCGCCCATGCCGCCGAAACTTCTGCGTTGGGTCTGCTCGCTTTTCAGCTTTTCAGCTTCCTTCCTGGCTTTCTCTTTTTCCTTGATAATGGTTATCAGGTCCTGTCCCAGCAGCTTGCTGAATTTTTCGGGATCTTCAGGCGTATTAAGATATAAGGCTGTGCCAACTTCAATTCCCTGTTCAACAATTACGTTGTTTTCGTTCGATTCTCCAAGCACAACGATCTGCCTGTCGCCGTTCTTCAAATAAACAAACGGAATACTGTCTGAGCCTGTCTGCACACTCTCGAGTGGAATGTATGTGACTTCAGGAATGCTTTTAGTAATGATCTTGTTGCCTGTGGTCATTGAAGGTTTGAGATCCTGATCCGTCATGCTGAGCTTAATCTGAACTTCGAACACTTTTGCATCTGCATTTGGAAGCTGTTCTCCAATATTGGCGACACTAATAACAGTTCCTGTGTATTTTTTTTCAGGAAATGCATCAACCAGGATGTCAACCTGCTGTCCGATGCTTACCTTACTTACGTCTATCTCGTTCACATAGGTTTTGGATATCATCGACGACATGTCGGGAAGAGTTGCCACGACATTGTCCCATGCGCTGACCGACGATCCGACCTTTCTTTTAGCGCCTGTCCTGTCTCTCTTATAGATTACCATTCCATCAGAAGGAGCAGTGATCACAAATTTTGACAGGATGTTCTGAAGGTCAGCAACCCTTTGACGCTGATCTGACAGGTTGTTCTTAAGGGTGCGTATGTCGGAACGAGCCTGCTCTACCTTGAGTGAATAACCCCTGAGTGCCTGTTCCAATGAACGGATCGCCTTGTCGTGGGCTATAACAGCCTGACGCTGTGTTGTCGGCGGTTCAAATTTCGACTGTTCCATTGTGATTTTTGCCTCTTCAACGGAGAATACCAGATTCTTGATCTGATCTCTCTGGTTGCTCAGGTTTACTGCTGTGTCAAGAATCCTGACTTCAAGATTGGTTTCCTGAGTGGCAAGACGTTCCAGTTCATCCTTTAGAGTGTTGTCGAAGGATGTCCTGTCGAGTGCAGCCACATAGTCGCCGGCTTTAACTATGGTACCTTCAGGAACGAGGTCGGTGATCTTTATATCCGCTGCCCTGATATTGCGGCTCTGGGTTATTTCCGGTCCGAAAATGTCAGTCGAATTCTCTGCCTGGAGCTCACCGGTTGTGGTGACGACTATGTCAAACTGTCCTTTCTGGGCTTCAACATAAAGATTTGCCAGATCTTTCTTTGAAGATGCCCTGCTGTAAACAATCAGGGCTATTATAGCCACTACTGCTACAATCGATACAATGATAATAACTGATTTCTTCATAAGATATGCTTACTTGTTTTACCTAAAAAAACTGTCACAAAAGTATTTAAAAGGGATTTCTTAATTTAAATCATTAACAATATTTAACAAGAATACCGTGCTGATGCATTTAAGACATCTCTGTATCAGGTTTTATTCCGCGTGATTTTTACTTTTTGTGTTTTTTAACAATATCAAAAATTCTATCTGCAAGATTTTCTGCTTCTTGCAATGTTCTTCCTTCCGAATAAATTCTTATGATAGGCTCGGTGTTCGATTTGCGGATCTGGACCCAGGATCCGGGAAGAGTTATTTTCAAACCGTCTCTTTCATCAATTTTATATCTGCTGAATTCTTTCTTTGCAGCAGAAAGTATTTTGCTGAAGTCTGTCCCTGAATTAATCTCTGCCCTTGTCTTTGCAATAACATAATCAGGGTATTGTCTCCGGAGTTCGGAACATTTCATTTTGCTTTTAGCCAATTGCGACAGGAACAGCGCTATCCCTGCCAGTGCATCGCGCCCATAATGAAGCTTTGGATATATTACCCCGCCGTTGCCTTCACCCCCGATTACAGCCTTTCGCTTCTTCATCTCTTCCACAACATTGACTTCGCCCACCGCTGATGCATAATACCTGCAGCCATGTTTTTTACTTATATCCATTAATGCCATTGTCGACGACATATTCGATACTGTGCTGCCCGGATCCGATTCAAGGATATAATCGGCGACAGAAACAAGTGTATATTCCTCGCCGAACATCGATCCGTCCTCACAGATTATTGCAAGCCTGTCGACATCAGGGTCCACGACAAACCCAACATCGGCCTTTTCCTTTTGAACGAGACTGGCAATATCCTTCAGATTGCCAGGCAATGGCTCCGGATTATGAGCAAAGTTACCATCCGGGATCATATTCAATCCAACTATATTCTTGACACCCAGTGATTTCAGCAGAACAGGAAGGATCTCTCCCCCAACCGAATTTATGCAATCGAGGGCGACAGTGAATCCGGCCTTCCTGATGCTTTTTACATCAACAAGATCGAGCTCAAGTATCTTGTTAATGTGCTTTCTGTTCCATGTTCTGTCGTGTTTCAGGTGTCCCTGCTTTACTGACGCGGGAAATTCAAAATCTTCTGATTGGGCAATTCTGAGGACTTTTTCTCCATCCTTTGCTGAAAGGAACTCGCCTTTTTCATTGAGAAGTTTCAGGGCATTCCATTCTGCGGGATTATGACTTGCAGTAATAATTATTCCGCCCGAAGAAGAAGTGCCTGTAACTGCCATTTCGACTGTTGGAGTGGCAGCCAATCCCAGGTCTGTCACATTTATGCCCAGGCTTCGTAAAGTCATTATCACAAGCTGGCTTACCATCGGGCCCGATTGCCTTGCATCACGCCCGATAACTACGGTTGGAACAGTTCGGTTGCGCCTTATCAGCCAGGTTCCGTATGCTGCACTGAATTTTACAATATCAAGCGGGCTCAGACTTTCTCCCGGCTTCCCCCCGATGGTGCCCCTGATCCCCGAAATAGATTTTATCAATGTCATATGCTTTTGTTTTAAGAATCACAAAGGTGTAAAAAAATCAGCAAATCATAAATCGTCAAATAATAGTACCTTTGAGGCTTGTTCAAAGGGATAAATGGAAAACCGTAAATCAGCAGGAAGATCGCTTAAGGAACCTGAAAAGATAAGGCTTAACCGCTTCATTGCAAACAGTGGAGTATGTTCACGCAGGGAAGCTGATGAACTTATTGGAATGGGTCATATTTCGGTAAATGGGAAGAGGGTCACAGACCTTGGAACAAAGGTGGGCTATTCAGATGATGTCAGATATAAGGGGAAAAGACTCTCTGCAGAGAAAAAAATCTACATCCTTCTGAACAAGCCAAAGGGATATGTGACTACTGTTGAGGATCCGCATGCTGAACACACTGTGCTTGAGCTGATTGGAGACGCCTGCCCGGAAAGGGTTTATCCTGTCGGCCGACTCGATAAGGACACAACAGGAGTGCTGCTCCTCACAAACGACGGGGATCTCACCGGCAAACTTACCCACCCTCGCTTCAACAGGAAAAAGATATATCATGTGTTCCTCGACAGGCCGGTGGCAAAAGATGATCTCTTCAGGCTGACTGCCGGTATCGAGCTTGAAGGAGTGAAAGTATCCGCCGATGCGGTATCATACGCTGATCCTGACGACCGGTCGCAGATCGGTATAGAGATCCATTCCGGACAGAACAGGGTCATCAGAAGACTCTTTGAATCAATGTATTACAGGGTTAAAAAGCTCGACAGGGTCTACTTTGCAGGTCTTACCAAGAAGAATGTTCAGCGTGGGAAATGGCGCTTTCTGAACGAAAAGGAGATCAGTATGCTTAAACGAGGCGCTTATTGATTGAGTATGAAGCACAGGTCGGGTTTTGTGAATATCATGGGAAATCCCAACGTCGGGAAATCAACGATCATGAATGCGCTCGTAGGCGAGAAGCTCTCAATTATTACTTCAAAGGCACAGACGACCAGGCATCGCATTCTCGGCATTGTTAACGGTGATGAATTTCAGATTGTTTATTCCGACACTCCGGGGATTCTTAAGCCTAAGTATAAGCTTCAGGAAGCAATGATGAGCTTTGTCGACACTGCCCTGACCGATGCCGATGTCATACTTTATGTGACAGATGTCACTGAAAAACCACTTGCTGAAAAGGAATACACCGAAAGGATAAGGTCATCAGGGATACCTGTAATTATTGCAATCAACAAAATTGATCTTTCAAATCAGGCTGATCTTGAAAGGATAGTCTCAGAGTGGGGTAAAGCCTTCCCTGATTCACCCGTGATCCCTGTTTCGGCGCTTGAGAATTTCAACCTGGAACAGCTGCTGGCAAACATCCTTCGAAAGCTTCCCTTTGGAGATCCGTTTTTCCCTAAGGATCAGCTGACGGACAAATACGAAAGATTTTTCGCTTCAGAGATCCTGCGTGAGAAGATCCTGAATAATTATAAGGAAGAGGTTCCCTATTGTGTCGAGACCGAGATTGAAGCCTTCAGGGATGAACAGAAGCTTATCAGGATCGCGGCTGTCATCCACGTTGCGCGGGAAAGCCAGAAAGGAATAATAATAGGCCACCGGGGCGCTATGCTGAAAAAGGTTGGAACCGAGGCAAGAAAAGACATGGAGGATTTTTTTGGGAAAAAGATCTTCCTTGAACTTTTTGTAAAAGTGACCAAAGACTGGAGAGACAAGCCGGCCACACTAAAAAGATTCGGATACCGTTAATTAACGACAGGGGAGATGAGCAGAATAGTAGCTATAGTAGGAAGGCCAAATGTAGGGAAATCGACTCTTTTCAACCGGCTCACCGATTCAAGGGATGCCATAGTTGATGAGATCAGCGGAGTAACCCGCGATCGCAACTACGGTACATGCACCTGGAACGGCATTGATTTTTCGGTGATCGATACAGGAGGATATGTAGAAGATTCCGATGATATCTTTGAGGAAGAGATCAACAAGCAGGTACTTCTTGCTATCGAGGAATCCGATTTAATACTTTTTATGGTCGATGTTACCTCAGGGGTGCATGAGCTTGATAAATCTGTAGCAGGAATGCTCAGAAAATCAGGCAGAAAAGTCCTCCTTGTTGTTAACAAAGTTGATAACCACCAACGACTTCTCGATGCCCCTGAGTTTTTTTCTCTTGGTCTGGGTGAATACTTTGCATTAAGCTCAATGAGCGGCAGCGGCACCGGTGAGCTGCTCGATGCAGTTGTGTCATTTCTGCCCGACACTAAACCAGAGGAAGTTCCTGATGTTCCGAGAGTTGCTATTGTTGGACGGCCAAATGTAGGCAAATCTTCTCTTGTCAATTCGCTGCTCGGAGAGGAAAGAAATATTGTCACTCCACTGGCTGGCACTACTCGCGATTCAATATACACCCGCTTCAATAAATACCAGCACGATTTTCTTCTGGTCGATACGGCAGGACTGAGGAAAAAGGGAAAGGTCAGCGAAGATGTCGAGTTCTACTCTGTAATGAGAGCAATAAGAACTATTGAGAGTTCAGATATCTGCCTGCTGATGATCGACGGCACAAGAGGCCTGGAATCGCAGGATCTTAATATCATTTCGCTGATCATCAAGAACAACAAAGGACTGATTGTCCTGGTAAACAAATGGGATCTTGTTGAAAAGGAAAACAATACTGTAAAAACCATAGAACAGGAGATAAGGTCCAAAACAGCTCCCTTCGTTGATTATCCGATACTTTTCATATCTGCAACAAACAAGCAGAGAATACACAGGATCCTTGAACTTATTGCAGCAGTAAACAGTAACAGGACAAGAAAAATTAGCACTTCAGAGCTTAACGAAGTGATGCTTGAAATTATTAAGCAGAACCCTCCTCCTGCGCTCAAAGGCAAGTATGTTAAGGTAAAATATGTCACCCAACTGCCGACCTATACACCCTCATTTGCCTTTTTCTGTAACCTGCCGCAGTATGTTAAAGAACCATACAGACGATATGTTGAGAACCGGATGAGGGAAAAATATGAGTTTACAGGAGTTCCGTTAAGGATATTTTTCAGGAAAAAATAGTACTTTTTGGTTCAATTTTTGTGAGAAATTACATATATCGATCGTAAATGAAAATATTAAGATACATATTTGCGGCTTCAGTTCTGGCCATTGCCCTTATATCATGCCGGAAAATAGAATCCCTTCCGGATACTCCGCATATAGAATTCAGGAGTTTTGATGTTTTCGATACAACCGACATACTTGGCAATAGTTACAAGGGAGGCAGGCTGAATATCTATTTTGAAGACGGAGACGGTGATCTGGGCTTATCTGCCCCTATTGGTGAAAATGATGATACGGTAAATATGTTTTTAACTCTTTACAGGAAATCAGGAAACCTCTTTCTGCCTGTACCGGAAAATGATCCGTTGCGCCCGTCAGATTACAGGATACCGTATATGGAAAGACTTGGCCAGAACAAGATCCTTAAGGGCATTATTTCTGTAACCTTCATGTATATATTCTACGAACCTGAGAATACAGATACGGTAAAGTACGAATTATCAATTAAGGACAGGAATCAGAACTTCAGTGAGACAATCTCCACGGCAGAGATTGCCCTTTCTCGCAACGGAACATATATCTAAAGGAAAATCAGAGACGCACTCCCATCATCAGGATGTCATCAACCTGATCATATTCGCCTTTCCATTCTTCATAAAACTTCGATATTACTTCTCTCTGTCCCGGTAAAGGCAGGCTGTTGACATCTTCAATCAGTTTCTTGAGCCTGGCGATCTTCATCTTCTTGCCGTCTGTTCCTCCGAACTGGTCGGGAAGTCCGTCAGAGAACAGGTAAATTGAATCACCGGCATTGAGGTAATATTCCTGGTCATCAAAGTATTTTTCAATCACCGATTCCCCGCCGACCGAACACCTGTTTCCCTTTACGTATAGCGGTTCTCCGCCCAGGACAAGAATTACAGGCCGCATGGCGGAAGCAAATCTGATATGGCGCTTCTTAATATTGATCTCACAGATCACCATATCCATTCCGTCATTTGAAACTCCCAGTTCCACATTCTGGTTCAGAGTCGAGAAGATCTGTCTGTCAAGCATTTTCAACACTTCAGATGGCTTTGTAATTCTCTGACGGGTAACTATATCCTGAAGGATAGTGGATCCGATCATCGACATGAACGCCCCCGGGACACCGTGACCCGTGGAATCAGCGCAGACTAGAATAAACTTGTCTTCGCTGAACTTGTCAAACCAGTAAAAATCACCGCTTACGATATCACGTGGTTTGAAAAACAGGAAAGCGTCATTGAAGGTTTCTTCCACCTTGCCAAAATCAGGCAGGATGCTCGATTGTATTCTTTTAGCATAGTTTATGCTGTCAGTAATTTCAATGTTCTGAAGTTCTATCTTGTCTTTCTGCTTCAGCACAACACTTGTCCTGGCTTCAAGTTCCTTTTCAAGGTATGCCTGTATCTTTTTCTGCTCCTTTTCCCTCTGTCTTACGTAAAGTACCGCAGCTCCAGAAATCACCGCAATGCTTAACAGCACAAACCACCATGTCCTCCAGAAAGGCTTCTTGATATACAGCTGGAATACCACAGGATTCTCGTCCGACAGACCGTAATCGTTTACCGATCTCATCATGAACTTGTACCTGCCGTCAGCGGGACTATAGATTACTTCCCTATCGGTTGTAATTTCTGACCACTCATCAAAATAGTTCTCAAGGATCGTCTCATAGTAAACTTTTTCCGGATCCTTAAGATTTATGCCGACATAGTTAACTGTTATCTTGTAACGCTTGCTGTAAGGCAATGTGTAGGAAGACTGCAGGGGGTAAACAGAATCATTTATCGAGACATAATTGATATTATTAATAGGAGCTCTTTTGGGCTTCAGGTCATTCATCCTGTCATATACAATGAATCCCTGTGTCGTGCCAATGAATATCTTACCGTCAGGAGATTCATAGATCCCGTCAGGATTGCATAGGCCTCCTCCCGTAAAATCGATGCCGAATGTTCTCACCGTTCCCTTCTCACGGTTAAAAACCGAGAACCCGCCATCATGCCCGACCCATATCCTGTCGAGTGAATCAGCGGCAATGCTGTAGCAGAAGTCTGACATCAGGAGATCTGACCTTGAATAAGACCTCAATGAATCATTGTAGAATTCAAATATCCCGTTCCCTTTTGTAGAAGCCCAGATATGGCCATCACTTGTCTGACAGAAGGATATAATTTCATTTCTTGTTGTGCCAGCCATAACAGCCTTGCCCTGTATTACGCCATTTTCGGGATCAATAGTATAAAGACGGTCGGCAACCATGGCGATAACTGCTTTCCCATCGGATGTCAGGAATATCTTTCGTATTCCGTTATGCGGCAGCCCTGTGTAATTATCATACCTGGCTTTGAATACATTGCCCGAACCTTTCCTGTTCAGTATTACTACACCGTTCAGAGTGCCAAGCCAGGCATATTTACTGTCGACTTCTATGTCGGTGACATTGTCTTCACTGCTGTTCCCGTTCCTGTAAAACAACTTCAGGTTACCGGAAGCATCCCTGATAAAGACGCCTCCTCCGTTGGTGCCTATCCATATGTTATTATCTGAATCAACACAGTAAGACAGTATCTCATATTTTGAAGAAATCTCCTTCAGGCTGTCAAAGGACTTCGTTTTTCCTGTTCCGGGATCAAAGATCCAGTAACCTGACGGTGTTCCCATAAGGTATTCTTCCCGTATCTTATGTACATAAATAATATTATCCCTTGCTGTTGCAGTGCCCGGAGAAAAAATACTGAAAGCGAGGGAATTCAGGATTGAGAGGCCGTCGCCGGAAAGTCCGATCCAGTAATTGCTTTCCATGTCCTGGTAAACCAATTTTACATTATTTCCCTTAAGGCCTGAATTCTGGTTAAAGTTTCTTACACTGCTTATCTCTCCCTGCTCCGAGAACTTAATCTGAATTGCTCCTGCCCCGATTGTTGACACCCACAAGTTCCCGTCTGAATCTCCGGCAATTGACTGAACATCCAGAGACTCGATCTCAGGCACGTTTATGAACCTTCCGATGGTTCCATTTGTGCCTGATAAGGTCAGCCTGAATATCCCGTTTCCACTCGTGCCCGCTACATAATTTGCTGAGTTCCCTGCTTTGAAGATCGCCGTAACGCTTGAATAATCGAACCCTGTGACAGTATTCAGGACACTGAGTGATTGATCCCCAAAATCCATTATGCTGATGTTTTCCTGAGTACCAAGCAGAAGTTTCCCCTCGCTGGTGAAACAAGCTGAAAAAACCATCAGACCCGGATCAAGGCTGAATTTTTTTATTGCTGTCGGATCATCAGGATCTATCCTTATTACAGACTCGACCTGTGGAAAAATATAGATGTATTTATCAGGTCCTTCAAGCATTGAGACAATTGCCCGTTCATTTTTCGTCGGAACCTGGGTTAAAGTTGTTCCCTCGGAATAATAGACAGTACCATCCTGGCATCCGAACCAGAGATTTCCGTTCTTGTCCTTCAGGCTGGCAGTAGGATAACGTTCCGCAGAGAAATCCGGAAAGTCTATCCTGTAGAAATTAAATCCGTCAAATTTTGAAAGTCCTCTGCCGGTCCCGACCCACAGGTAACCATTGTTATCCTGCACAATCGAGTAAATGAATGAACTGGGGATATTGCTTTCTGCTCCATAATTCCTGAACCTGTATGACTGGCTGTAAGCAGACGATGAAAATAACGTCATGCACAAGAGGGTGCTGATAAATACCTTTCTGAAAAATCCTCGCAACATCCCCCTTTTCTTATTTTGGTTTAGGAATCTTTCTTACACCCACTTTTCCTTCATAGTAAGGAACTCCTCCTATGGGTGAACTAAAGAATGGAAGGGCTTCTCCATACTGGTTTTCAATGGTGACCACAACATTATTGTTCTTTACAAGCTCTCCCTGTCTCTTGTAGAACTGAAAATCGAGCGATCCTCCTATCTCAGCGGGTTCAATACTGACCCTCGATTCATTCCAGTCAGCTTCTTTCGAGTGGTTTGCCTTGAGTCCCTGCTTATATCTTGAGACAACAAGGATATCACCGTCATCATCCCAGTCAAAATTCCTTTGCTTCACCCAAATCACACCGGTATCTACATAAGGATAAATATGAGAAAGGCTTTTGAAATCATTCCACATCCTGAAAGTATATTCATAGGTAAAGGCATTTCCTCCTTCAACCGGAATGTTGTTTTCAGGATCTCGGCTCAGAAAAAAGCGGTACAGATTCCCGTCGTCCCCGCTAACTCCTTCAATCACTATTTTGAACATGAATACCGGCCACTTTCTGCTGGGGTCGCCTGCTGTGGGATTAAAGGGACCGAATGTATAATATTGGTTATCATACCTTGCTTCGCTTCCGAAAGTTCTGGTAGCAAGAAGAGTTCCTTTCTTATAATTCTCACCGCTTTTCAATCCCTTTGATTCTTCATTCTGATCGGGATCGACTCCCTTTCCTCCGTAAATTGAAAAAGAAGTCCTTGTATTGAATTCGCCCTGAATTTCATCATGCTCCCCGCCGCAGTCGGGATCAAAGACCCTGATATAAAAAGGCTGGGTGAAGTTCCTTGGAATGCTGAAGAACCATACCTGGTAGAAATCATCGTCACCCCACGATACTTGTCCGTATTTCCCGAATGTGACAAGAAAAGGTATATTTTCATCTTTGCCGGGGACGGCCTGCCCTGACAATGACGTCCACCCCAGAGGGATCAGGACTAAGATTGATATTAATATGGTTTTAAGGAATCTCATCAACTTCTAAATTTAAAACATTTTCGCTTCAGGGTTGCCTGGTGATAATTATATTTTTGCACACGCAGGCTTCCCTGACAACTCCTCCCGGCTCCGGCTCAGTTGTTACAATAAGCTGGATATTGTAAGTACCCGGTTTTGCATATGTGTTAACAACATCCTTGCCAATTGCAACATTTTCGTCATCAAAGTTCCAGTAGTACTTGGCAATATTCCACTCCGGAAGGTTTGTGCTGTCGGCATTGAAGCTCAGGCTCTGCCCCGTCACTCCTCTATCAGGACCTGAAATATAAGGTTGTTCATAATCCTGAATATCAAGCTTATACGTCTTTTCATTATAGAATACCTCCTTGGAAATAAGGTTGACAACATCAAGCTGTACAACATAAATCCCCGGACCCGGGAAACAATGAATAACTGAAGAGCCTATGCCCCTGGGACTTCCATCGCCGAAGTTCCACTCATACCGGAAGGGGATGGTGTCGAACTTTACGGCATTTTCTTCAAATAGCTCGTAGCAATAAGAGTTTTCAACCAGAGTGTCGCATGAAGCTTTGCGGATGATCAATGATCTGAACTCGTAAATATCGTCATTGCTGCGGCGGTTGGAAGAGAAATATCCTGTCTGCAGATCGATATCTGCCACAAAAGCAAAATCATCACCGGTAGAATTTACAGGCTCCGGCAAATGAAGAGGTTCTTCCCACTCGCCATTCTTCAGTACGGTGTAATATACATCCCTCCTTCCTTTTCCTCCTTGCCTGTTGGATGAAAAGTAGAGCCTGCCTGTCGGATGCATGAAGGGGAAATTATCAATGCCCTGGGAGTTTACCTTAGGGCCAAGATTGACAGGTGTGCTCCATTGCCCATTTATCAATTCGCAGTAGTAAAGGTCTGTTCCTCCCTGTCCCCCCGGCATATTCGAGGCAAAGAATAAAAGTTTTCCATCGGCGCTTATTGATGGTTGTCCGATATCGTATTGCGGATTGTTGTGTGGAAAAGGGCGGAGAGATGTAAGTTCATTTCCTGCCAGTTCGGCAATGAAAATACCGCTTCGATTCCTGAAAGTTCTCTTCTTTGTAACCGGGCCTGTTTCAATTTCGCTGGTGAAGTAAACTGTTTTATTGTCAGGGGCCAGGCACAAAGGTCCGTTATTAAAAAGCTTGCTCCTTTCACTTGTAAGCTCAGCCGGTTTTTCCCAGTCGGTACTGTCTTTCTTCCGTGCAATATACAGATTGTACAGACGCTTTCCCTCGAAGGATTTTCTGTCCTTTACAGCGCTGAATCTCCGGTCAGAACAGAAAATAATTCCGTCTTTGTAAATCACCGGAGATATTTCGCTGAAGGCGCTTTCATTGACTGAAATACGCTTGATTTCATAGAGCGACTGTTTCTTTTCCTGGGCTTTGCAGGTCAGGACCAGAAGAATAAGCAAGACACTATTTATAACTTTCCTCAACATAACTTAAAAGTACCTTGGATTTGAGGCGCTAACCCTGGATCCGAACTCATACCTCAGCACAAATTCGGTTGATCCTTTGGAATAGGTTGTCATCCTTCCAACGGGGTAGTCGTACGAAAATCCGATCATAAGCTGCTGTCCTGCGTTGACCTGAATATGTCCGACGATCACCTGTTCAGTTGTTCTCCATGAAGCGCCCAGCCAGATGAGATCGGAAATAATGAAATTCCCGTTTAAATCGAGCTGGTTGACCAGTTTAGCATCGTGGAATGAAAGATCAAGAAGAAAAGACTGCTTGAATTTCAGTGCCTGTGAAATTGTAAGTAATCCTCCGGCAGAGAAGATAAGGTCATATTCGCTGAAGGAGTGGTATGCCTGTGTTTTTCCGCTGCCTGTGCTCCTGTAGAAAAGGAAAGAGGGCACTGAAATTCCGGCAAATATCTTGTCGGAGAAATAATAGGCTCCGGCACCTGCGTTTGGAAATACGTAAGCCAGCTTTCCGTTGGCCGGGATTACTGGATCGGTGAGATCAATATCCCGCAATCCATTATAATCAGTATTTGACATGTCGACCCCTGCCTTCAGCCCGAAAGATATTTTCCCGGTCTTCAGCCTTATGTGATAGGCATAAATGGCGTAGATGCTTGATGATTTTGTTATCCCGTACTGCATGAACTGCGCATTCAGACCAAGTGCTACTTTATCATTCTTCATCGGAGTGTGGAGCGAAACAGACTGCAGGCGCGGTGCATTATCAATTCCCATCCACTGCAGCCTGTACGAAAGCGCTGCCGTCAGTGCTTCACGCGTACCTGCATAAGCCGGATTGATCATCAATCCGTTATGGATATACTGACTGTAAACCGGGTAACCGAGAGTGATCCTGGCTGAATCATTGCCCTGGCCAAATGATCTGTCCTGGACAAGGATAAAAAACATCAGTAATATGAATACAGCCCTTTTCACCTTCTCTTTAATATAACGAATCCGCTATCCTTCCAGGGGGCAAGGTCCGGAGCTTTTACCGGTGAACTCACCTTCAGCAGATAATAGTATGTTCCTTCCGGAAGCTCGTCTCCCTTCGAATCTTCTCCGATCCAGTCTTTCCATGCTCCATTGCCGTTTGCATTGGAGGTCGAGAAGACTTGCGTCCCTGCTCCGTTCAGAATTGTCAGTTCCACAATCTGGGTATCAAAATTAAGTCCCTTTATTTTTAGCGTATCATTTTTAGTGTCGCCGTTTGGAGATAGAAGCTGCGGAACCTGCAGATTAGAGACTATATAAGTAACAATATCTTCCTCTTTGCATTCTCCGTTGACAACCGTCCATTTGTATTTGTTCACTCCGAGAGCGACACCTGTGACCCATGGATCAACAATTTCATCATCGCTGAATTCCCCGAAGCCTTCACCGTCAACAAGGCTCCATTTGCCTGTCTCATATGACTGTATAGGATCAGCGTGAAGCCGGATTACATAATCGGATGATCTGAAGTTTGAATCATCATCCCCTGCATTTATATTTACTATTTCATGATCAAATGAAACATTTATCGAGTCTTTGGAAGCACAGGTCCAGTTAACCTCTTCCCAGTAAAATTTATATGTCACTTTTGGTGCCGTGAACTCAGCAACGGTAACTGCTGGATTTGGTATCGAAGGATTGCCGGAAGTAACCTGCGCGGGAAATGTCCAGGTTCCTGTACCGTCAGAGGGCACTGCTGCAAGGGTTACAGATTTACCGCATACGACTAATTCCGGAGGTCCGGCATTTGCTGACGGGATCCTGTAAACATCCGCTTTTCTGCTGCCCGTCATCCCGGACGCCGCAGCAGAACAATTGTTGTTGTCGGTAAGCGAGGTGATGGTGTAATTAAATGTCGATTTGCCGCTTACCGGCGCCGGAGTTCTGCTGATGGTGAAATTTGAAGAAGAGATATTGGTTATTGTGGCCGGTGTTGAGTTTTCATTATAGACAATTGTCCAGTTTTTTGCGCCTGTAACATGCACCCTTAGCTTTACTTCCTGTCCTCCGCAAATTGCTGTGTCAGCAGTTGAGATTATGGCTGCTGTCGGAAGAGTAAGCGTATCAATAGCGGCTATGTCAGATGTATCAATGCAGCAATCAGCAGGTCCTGATTTAATTATGCGCCTGTACCAGGTTTGTTTTGAAATGTTCCCGGACGGATCATAGTTCTGCGAGGCTGCCCCCGCTATGGTGGTAAATGCAACACCGTCCTGACTCTCCTGCCATAACCACGAAGGAACACCGCCGGCGCCGCCGGATAATGGTGATCCTGTTATCACACCAGGACTTGTGTTAAAGCAAACCTCAGATTTGTCGGGTGTGATTGTATTATTGAATATTGATGGCAGTACTGTCACCCTGACAATATTGCTCAATGTCTTGCACGTGCCGGATGTAACCTCCCTGCGGAAATATTTGTCTGCTGAGAGCACCGGAGGATCATATTTAATCTGCGTTCCTGAAACAGCAACCGGATCATTGTTCGCACCAAAATTATCAGATGATGAATACCACTGGTATCCGAAGATGCTGTTGCCGCCCGCCGGCTGTTTTCCCCTTAACCAGCCGGGATTTCCTCCGTTGCATATTGTAGTATCAGCTTCTATGATATTATTAGTGATCGGATCATGAACATTCACCACTATCTTATTGCTTGCATTTGAACAAACTGAAGAATTCACAATCCTTCTGTACCAGGTTGTATCGACCAGTGAAGGCGGACCGTATGGAGTTCCTGAAGTTGATCTTGTGGTCCAGGATGCCGATTTGGAGCTGTCCTGCCACAAATAAGCATATGTATGATTACCCTGGGTTGGTGTGAGTCCCGTCAGCTGTGAAGGAGTGCTTCCTGAGCATATTGTCTGGGGAGATGCGATGATATTGTTCTCGATGGCCTGCCACATTGTAAGCATGATCGGTGATGCATAGCTTTTACAGACATCATCCGGACCGGAAAGGACCACCCTTCGGAAATACCTGTGTTCAACGGAGGCAAACATTGATTCAGCAGGATTGTGAGTTGATGTAGTATTGGTTCCGGAAGCCGGCTGCCAGGTGCCTGATGTAATACTGTCCTGCCAGAGATAAGTGAAAGCACCTGTACCTCCGCCGGGAGCCGAGGCGCTAAGATTTGTAAAAACTGATCCTTCGCATATCACTGAATCTGTACGGTCTGTGATATTACCGGTTATCGAAGGAAGAACGGTTATCTTTACGCTTGTGCTGTAGTTCACGCACCTTCCGGAGGTGACTTTGCGCTGGTAGTAAGTTGTTGCATTCAACGCCGGAGGATCATAAGAAGCCTGGCCAGACGTTCCTGATGCATTCGGCGATGATGTCCAGTTCAGATCATTAAGATTTTGAAGCCACTGATATTCATACCTGCCGTTCCCGTTCGACGGACCTGCATTGAGAGGAATAAGGTTAAGAGGATTTTGTCCGTTGCAGATTGTAGTGTCTTTTCCAACAATGTTGCCCGTTATGGCAGGTGTCACATTTATCTGCACTGCTTTGCTGGTGTCGGTAAGGATTGATCCGTCATCTTTCACGATTCTCCTGATCCAGAAGGTGTCTGCTTCTGCTGAAGAGAACGTGTAATTCTGTGATGAAGCACCGCCGATAAGAGACCATGGGCCTGAAGGAGAAGGGCTTTTCTGCCATGTATATGAATAAGTAGGTCCCGTACCCCCGACCGGAACGGTCCCGGTGATTGTCGGCGGATTATTGTCTGAGCATATTGAATCGACCAGGTTCTTAGTCACGGAAGAGCTGATCGAATTAAAGAGAAATCCGTTAAGGTAAGGAGCGAATGTAGTCACAAGCGAACCCGCATCGCCATTAGTACCTGTAACTCCTCCTGTAGTGCCATACCTTGTTCCTCTGCTTCCGCCGGCAACAGATGATATTACATTAATGTTCAGGGGATTGCTTGTGGTGATCAATCCTCCGCCGCCCCCTCCGCCTTCTCCATAAGCAGCATCAGTATCTCCTCCTTTTCCACCACGGGAAGCTATACTAAGATTTGAATAACTCTGGGTATAGATTGCCACTGTCCCGCCTCCGCCTCCGCCTCCGGCGCTTGCATCTCCGCTTGCCCTGACTGAAGGCTGAGCCCCGTCGGCCAGGATGCTTTTTGTGTTGCCAACCAGGGAGTCGCACACGATAATAACCATTCCTCCACCCCTTCCGCCGTCACTTGCAACACCGCCTGCAAGATATGTAGGCCCTCCGCCGCCGCTCCCGGGGAATAATACTTTCTGGGAAACAAGGATTGAATGAAGCTCCTTGCCTCCGATTCCGCCGGAGTATTCTACATTACAATTCAGATTTTCCCTGCCTCCGTCACCGCCTCCAAGACCATAGTTTGCTCCTCCCCCGGCGCCGGAGAATCTGCCGCGGCTGCCTCCGCCTCCGGTAAAATTAGCTCCGTAGCCTTTGGCATATTTAGGATAAATAGGCGGTTTATTAAAGGCTGAAATAAATGCTCTCGATACGGGACTTTCTCCCTTGAAACCGCCGCTGTCGGATGCAGCAGTGTATGCAAGTTTTGACATCCCTGTTTCCTCAGCACAAAATCCGTTCGCCAGAACCTTGGCTCCTCCCAGGAATCCATTGCCTGAAACATTAATATCGGCATTAAGCGTAAGGGACTTACCTATTATTGAAACAAGAACGCCGCCTGTTCTTTTTGTGCTGTCCCACGGTGCACATGTAAGTGTAGAATTGACTATTGCCTCATGGTACGTAGGCACTGTAACTACCTGAAGTCCGTCTGAGGGACTGAAGGTTGTGTTCAGGATATACCTTTTGAAGACGATTCTTTTTGTTGCTGATTCAACCGAGTCAACTATCAGGAATTCATGCTGTCCGGGTTTGCCGATAGGTCCCTGATAATTACCGAAGGAACCGGTTTCCGGTACGTCGATCATCAGCCCTTTCATCTGAATGAGCATAACAGTATCGCCGTCGGTGTATTCGAAATCGGCAAACTGGCCCGAATTCACTCCATCGTCCTTGATGATCACATAATCGGTTCCCATTGACTGGACCCTGGCATATTTATTGATGACGCCGCCGAGTGATTTTGCCTGAGAAAACAAGGTATTATTAATACCCGGTAAAAGCAACAGACCAATAACTAAATACTTAATATTGCCAGACAACCTTACTGTCATCAACAGATCAAATGAACTGCTAATATAACGATTTAATTATATTTATCGTGTGATATCAATCATTATGAAAGGCTCCGGGACTTTCCACGGTGTACTTCAGAGGGAATTCAATATGGAAGACCGTACCCTTGCCTGCTTCTGATTCGAACCAGACTCTTCCTCCCGCTCCTTCAACATATCTCTTCACTATCGAAAGTCCGAGACCCATACCGGAGGATTTTGTTGTGAAATTCGGAGTGAACATTTTTTTCTTTAGATCTTCCGGTATTCCATTGCCATTATCATGAACTAATATCACAACTTTATCCCTGACAATTTCTGTGACTACCGTCACAATTCCTTTCCTGCCGGGAGGTATTGCCTGTATGCTGTTTTTAAAGAGATTTGAAAAAATTCCGTTCAGCTGCTCCCTGTCGGCAAGAATGAAAATTTTGCTTTCATGAGGCCAGGTTACAATAAATTGCACATTATCAGTGTTCCTGAAAAGCTCCAGTGTGCTCCTTACCTGTTCCAGCAGATCGACTTCTGCCGGATTGGTTCCGGGCATTTTTGCAAAAGAAGAGAAAGCTGTTGCTATAGATGAAAGATTGTCGATGTATTCAATCTGGTTCCTTGAAAAGTTTTCTATTTTATCACCGAAATCAGGAATTTTGTCTTTCCACGATTTTAAAAGTTGTTGCACATTAAGCTTCATTGGAGTCAGAGGATTCTTGATCTCGTGGGCTATTTGTTTTGCCATCTCCCTCCAGGCATATTCCCTCTCGGTATCGGCCAGCTTCCTGGCACTTTCATCAAGCTCATCGACCATACTGTTATACTGCTTCACGAGTTCACCTATCTCATCCGAGCCTTTATATCCCAGGTGCTCGCTTTTCTTGCCAAGCTTAACAGATGCCAGTCCCTCGCTAAGCATGGTAAGCGGAGATGTCAGCCTTCCGCTGATGAATACTGCCAGACTCATGGTTATGATTATCAGAAGCAGCGTGAAATTAATGACAGCAACAACCAGGTTCGAGATATCCCTGGCTAGAAGGCTCTGCATCCTGAAGTATGGAAGGTTCAGATAGACCAGAACATCCTTATCCACATTGAAGAAGGGAACATAGACCGAAGTATACTTCAGCTTTCCGATCATCTCAGTCTGCGAATAAAAGCTTCTGGTTTCATACCTCAGGTGGTTCCATGCCATATTGTTTATCCTGAGCCCTGTCAATTCCCTGGTAAAGATCTCCTCCCGCGAGGTTGCGATCAGATATCCATTCAGGTCATAAAGATTGATATCAGTGTTGAAAATATTCGACAGCCTTATAAGCATTTCATTCAGTGAGGAATAGTTGGCGCTTCTCCAGTCGGGCCGCAGAACCTTCTCTCCTGCTATCTTGTTTTCAAGCTCCAGATAAATTGAATTGAGCTTTTCGGTTATATTGTCACTATGCCTCGACCTGTACTCTTTAATTGTAATTGATGATACAACGACGCCGATCAGCATGAACGAAAGCAGAAGTATTGTTATGAAAGAAAGCTGAAGCTTCTGCCTGAAATTGAGCATTGAGAATTTCCTGATGCCCGGTCTTCGGATCAGAAGCATCAGAAGATTGGTGAACACGAAAGTGAATCCGAAAAGATAGGCCAGAGTGATCAGTATATTGCCGGCATTGATTTCCGGCCTGCTTATAATAACAGTTGCATTTCCGTTCCTGTACAGAATATGATTGAATTTTTCTTCAGAAAAGATCCGGTAATCCGAAACTTCGTCGATATAGTCAACATCAGACTTATTGTAGGCGAAATCGCCGGATTTCAGAACAATGTCCCCATTGATATACTTAACAAAGGAGTAGTCTCTTAAACCAGAATATCCTCTGAATTTTTTATCGAGCAGAAGCTCTGAGTAGCCGGGCTGGAATACATCAATATTCCCATAAAGCTCGATGAATAAGCCGTTTGTATAAGTCCCTTCCTGCTTGTAGAACAATTGTCCCAGGTAGTATGAGCGGCCTCCCTGATTTTCGATGAACCAGAATCCCGTTCCGGAAAGCTGATGTCCGTATTTCCTGATCCGTTCATTAAAGAAGCCAAAGCAATTGTCGACCAGTTCCACTGTCTGCCCTATCTGCAGAGGATCATCATTCCTGCAGAGAGTGACCGTGTAATTATAGTTTCCCCAGTATCCGTTTAAATATGTATCGCTCAGGTAGGCAATGATCGAGGCATCGTTGTCCTGAAAGAATTTATCGTCCATCATTCTTTTCAGGGTTGAATCCTTTATCATCTCAGGCCACATATCGAGCAGAATATGTTCAGCTTCAGGATCATTTTCAGCTGATAGCGTAAGCGCCTGGATCTTCATGTTCTCTGTCGTCTTCTTTTCGGAGTTTACCAGGATCATCCCGAGAGCATAGAGCCCAAAAGCAATTGAAAAGGCCGCTGTCATATTAAATATGTTTCTATGCCCTCCGGTTTCACTGTCTGCATTGGAGTTCTTCCCTGATGCTTTCCATAATATTACAGCTTTGACAATTAATAATAAGGGTACTATGGCGAGAAGGATTACCGATGTAAATCCTGCAAAGCTGTAAAAGTTAAGCTTCAGAACTTTATAAGCCTCAAAGCTTATATTGGAATCCGTAATAAGGCGGCTGAACAGAAAATGGATTGCAATAATGGCAGCAACTGCTGAAGTGATCAACAAAGCTACTACCATTATCTTTTTCAGCCGGCTTGCATCTGTACGCGAATTCTTCCCCAGGTAACTGAAAAGAATAAATGTGAAGTCGGCAGCCAGAATACTCAGAATTGTAAGATGTCCAAGCGAAGGAATAAATCCGTTTAGTGAAAAGATATGGGATGAGAATAGTTCCGTTCTGAAAACAACTTCCGGCTTTGCGTAGAAAAGAAGGAATATGTAGATAAGTCCGAACACAATGAAGCTGATCAGTAAGCCTGTATTCGTAAAGCCCCTCTCAGAAAGGTACTTAACGACATCATTCGAAAGGAGAACAAACAGGATGAAAAGAACAGCCCAGAATATGAGCGGAATTAGAATATATCCGGTATTGCTTTTAACTTCAGGGAAAGAAAGGGAGAAGAGGTATTCTCCTTCCGTGTTGAGAACCCTGTAGCCGGATCCATTGTCTGCAATGCTTAAACCGGCGTCGGCAGGCATTTTGAAATGCCTGACAAATCCGTTCCTGATTATTTCGTTCTCGAACCCGAAATCAGTGCTCACTCTGAGTAATCCGACAATTACTTCATTGCCTGCTTTTACCGATTCAGGAAGGAACCATCCGTTCTGAAGAAAAATAAATTGTTTTGAATATGTTGTATCATTTAATTCCAGTGGCACATCGAACGCATTATCCGACCACCAGATCAGCTTATTGTCGAGGTATTCCAGAATAGTAATCTCATTTTCCGCGGCAATGGAAAATATATTGTTTTCAGAATCAGAACCGTGATGATCTCCTGCAGAGATAACAGGTTCCAACAGCTTCAGGCAGTCTTTCATTATTTTCTCCTTCTCCCTGAGTATACTGTTGAACCGCTTTGTCCTCAGCTGATATTCGAAATCGCTGAAATAAATGAATTCGCTAACCAGGGCCAGTGCAAAAACCACGAGGGTTATCAGAAGAAATATCCATGTCCGCTTCTTGTTTTCCATACTCTGAAGCAATATCCTATTCGTGATGATAAGGTTCGCCCTTGATTATCGTAAACGCCCGGTAAAGTTGTTCAGTAAACAATAATCGTACCAGCTGGTGAGGAAAAGTCATCTTCGACAGGGAGATCGAGAATCCGGCGCTTTCGATGACCTCATCTGAAAACCCCCAGGGTCCTCCGACAACAAAAACAAGGCGTTTGCCCTGAATCTGCGATTTGGTTTCAAGCCACGCTGCGAAATCTGCTGTTCTGAACTCTTTCCCTCTCTCATCAAGCAATATGGCAATGTCATCCTTCCCCAGAAACTCCAGAATCTTTTTCCCTTCCCGTATCTTCTGTTCCTTTAGAGGCATTTTCCGCGCATCCTTAAGTTCAGGGATGGTGATGATTTCGAATTTGCAGTATTTTTTTAACCGCCCGGCATAGATCTCAACACCGTCAGCTATATGCTTTTCAGTTGTTTTGCCTGTCAGCAGAAGAACTATCCTCATAAATATTGGCGCGACTTTTGTAAATACTACATCTGCAATGGGTACATTGCAAAAGTATAATTAATAATGTGTCCCCGCAATTTTAATATATTGAGAAACACGATGGTTTTCTTTTGCTAATTATATTAAATTTGTGTGGATATACTCAGGACATGCAAAAATTAAGGATCGAATGAACATATTTAACATTTTTACGGTGATTATCCTGATGCTTGGCGGCAGTAATCTCTCTGACCAGGAACAGGCAAAAATACCTGCGGGGATATCCGTTGCCTTTAAGGCAGGAAATGCTTCTGAATTATCAAAATACCTTAATCCGACAGTCGAGCTTCTTCTGCCAGAAAAGGAGGATTTCTACAAGAAAAATGTGGCTGAAGCCATTCTGAAGGACTTTTTCTCTACACATCCCGCAAAGGATTTTGTTATACGTTACCAGGGTGTAAAGAATGATGTACAATATGCCATCGGCAACCTGAAGACTGAAAAAGGCGATTTCAGAGTCTATTTCCTGATGAAAAAAGTCGATCAGGAGCTTTTGATACACCTTATCCGGATAGATCTCGAAAATGGAAAATAGGATTCTCAGGGAATTCATCTTAAGAAGTGTCGGTGAAGATCTGGGAGACGGTGATCATTCATCACTGGCCTGCATACCATGGGAAGCAACCGGCAGGGCAAAACTCCTGGTCAAGGAAGAGGGTATGCTGGCAGGGGTAAACGTGGCCCGGGAAATATTCCACACAATCGATGAAGAACTAAGCTGTGAAATACTGATCGATGACGGGAAAAAAATAATACCCGGAGATATAGTCTTTTATGTTTCCGGAAAACAGCAATCCATTTTGAAATCTGAGCGCCTTGTGCTGAATGTGATGCAGAGAATGAGCGGGATTGCCACAAGCACAAATCAGTATGTCAGCCGGGTCGAAGGTACAAAGTCAAAGATTCTCGACACCCGCAAAACAACACCGGGAGTGAGGTTCCTCGAGAAGGAGGCTGTCAGGATTGGCGGTGGAGTGAACCACAGGATGGGCCTTTTTGATATGATTATGCTGAAGGATAATCATATCGTATATGCCGGAGGCATTGAAACAGCAATAAGCAAGACCAGGGAATACCTTGCAAAGAATAACAGAAAGCTTAAAATAGAAATTGAAGCAAGGAATCTCGATGATGTCAGAAGAATAATGGCCGCCGGAGGAGTCAACCGCATAATGCTCGACAATTTCACTATTGAAGATACTTTAACCGCAGTGAACATTATTAAAGGCCGATACGAAACCGAATCATCGGGAGGGATAACTCTGGAGACAGTTCGCGCTTATGCCGAATGCGGAGTCGACTTCATTTCGGTAGGAGCGCTCACACATCATATACGAAGCCTCGACATGAGTCTCAAAGCCGTCTAACCTATGAATCTGATCACGGTGATTAAAGGGAAGGAAAGACTTGAGAAGCTTGTGCTTCCGGGTTTTGACGGTGTCCCGATAAAAAATGTTCTGAGGTTTGTAATGAAAGGTTTCCGGAAAGGGGTCCTTGTCACACGGGCATCTTCAATTGCCTTCAACCTTCTGATGGCACTGATCCCCGGCACAATCTTTCTGTTCACACTCATACCATTTATCCCCATCCCTAACTTCCAGGAAGAGCTTATAAAACTTTTTGAAAGCATGATGCCTGTTAATGCTTTCGATATTCTCAGGACGACGATTGTCGACATAGTGACGAACAAGAGCGGAGGACTGCTGCTGTTCATGTTCATCGCAACTGTTATATTTTCAACGAACGGGATCCATGCCGTGATACATGCATTTGTGGTCTCGTCACACTCCTTCAAGACAAGATCCTGGAGAAGCCAGAGAAAAGTTTCCATCCTGATACTTTTTGCCGTGCTGATGATGATAGCCATTGCCTGTATCCTAGTAATATTCGGCAAGAGCTCGATGAACAGGCTTGTAGAGGTGGGGTTCCTCGAAAGAAAATCAGTTATATTTTTGGTGGTCCTGCTTAAATGGATACTTGTTGTAGGACTCCTGTTTCTGGCTATCTCATTTCTTTATTTTTTCGCTCCTGCCAGGAAGACTGATTTCAGATTCATTTCCCCCGGATCGATGCTCGCAACAATCCTTTTTATAATTACCTCCCTTGGATTCTCAGCATACGTGAACAGCTTTGGCCAGTACAACAAACTATATGGCTGGATGGGAACTATTATGGTAATAATGATCTGGCTCTATCTTAATTCAATAGCTCTTCTGATAGGCTTCGAACTTAACCTGAGTATTAAGGAGGCGAGGGAACAGCATAAGGATCTGCCCGGAGCCGTTAACTGCAGTGGATAAATTTCTTGACAAGAGCGCTGATCTCCTCCTGCTTGTTATAAAGCTTCTCACTTAATCCTTTATCATCAAAAGCCTTAAGTCTTTTTATGTCATTATCTATCACCCCCGATGGGAAAACACCATCCTTTTCATAGATGTCCCGCTGTAATACCAGGCATTCAGCCGATTCCCAGCACGAAGCAGGGAGCGATTCAAGTTTTTTAACCCTTTCACCGCCGGAAGCGTTGAAAATATTGAAATCAACATAAAGGCTTTCAGCTTTCTCCAGGGCGTCAGGCATTTCAAGCCCGTGCTCAATGGCAACCACAATTCCGGCAAAAAGCTTGTACAGATCAGCAGAACCGTCGGGAGAACGAAGCTCCACTGTCTGCTTCGCCGGCATTCCCGGAAATTCAGAGCTGTCGCCGGGATTGGCATCCTTTATCATTCCTGTTGCGCCGTTCCATCCAAGGGGTACCCTGATCAAAACCGACCTGTTCCTGTCTCCCCAGCAGATATTCGTAGGAGCTTCCTGGTGAGGAACCAGACGAAGATAGGATGTCGGAATAGTATTGCCGAATGCAGTAAGTGACTTTGACAGGTCAAGTACGCCTGCAATCATTTTTCTGGCCGGCTTGCTGAGAATGCCGTTTTCTGTCATTATATTCTTACCATCCTTTTCGAGCATCATGTGAATATGCATTCCGGAGCCTGCTTTTCCGACAGTTATCTTGGGTGCAAAGCTTAACTCGACGCCGTACTCGTAAGCAAGCATCCTTAATATCCATTTGGAAATGAGAAGCTGATCAACTGCTTCATCAGGCTCAACCGGGAGAAATTCGATCTCATGCTGTTCAAAATCCTCATTATTTTTTGTAAAACTGCCTACCTCCGAATGGCCATATTTGATCCTGCAACCACATCTGGCACATTTTTCGAGGGCTTCTATCCTCAGTTCCTCGAATTTTGAGAAAGGCCTTGACTGGTGATATCCTTTCTGATCGACCAGGGGAAAGAGATCATCATGAACTGAATTAATGTAGAACTCAAGCTCTCCGAAAGCCCTGATCTTTAATCCTGTGTTTTTCTGAAAACGAGTATAGGCTTTTCGGAGAATATACTCCGGGGAGCTTTCCAGAGGCCTGCCCTCATTATTGTAAAACGAACAAAGAATCTCCAGTGAAGGCTTCTCAGTAAACGGATTAAGGAAGGCTGTCCTGTATTTCGGGATTACATACAGATCGCTTGAACCGGACTCCATGAATGAAAAAAGGCTTGAACCGTCGACTCTTTCTCCGGAAGTCAGTATAGAAACCAGATGTTCCTTGCTGTGAGGCACGAAATTCAGGGTTTTAAGCTTCCCGTCTTCGGCGGCATACCTGAAGTTTATCATTAAAATGCCTTTGGCTTCCACGAATCTTATAATGTCGTCGCGGGTAAATTCTTTTGCGGGTTTCTGAATAAACCTTACCAGCTCATTTGGATTCAATGAGATATCATCTGCAAGCATAGCATATAGATTTTTCTTTCAGGCAAAAGTATGAATTTAAACCTCTCATACCATGCTAAAAGTCATATTATGATCAGACTGCAGGGAATGATTGGCCAAATGCCTAATTTTAATTATTTTTGATCCGGAAAATTGAATTTTGATGAACAGATGGATGAAATCAGCACTCCTGTTGCTTCTTGCAGGTTGCGCAGAAAAACAACAGGAAACTTACCTTGTTCCTGAAAAAGCGCTGCAGTACTTCAGTAGAATTGAGCAGGCATGCAATAAAGATAACGGTAAGCTATGGGGAAAGAATCTCTACGGGCCTGTAATGTTCGTTGACCGGAATTCAAGAAAAATATTCGCAAATCAATCAGACCTTGAAGGGTTGCTTAAGGGAAAGGATGGAATATTCCTGGGGACATACCCCAAAGAGCTGATGATCAGCAACAATGCTGTTCGTTACGGAGGCACTTTGTTCGCTATGGCTCCAATACCCTCCGAAGAAGATGGCGACCTGATGATAAACAGGGCCATCCATGCGCTGTTCCACTGTTTCCAGGAATCGGCCGGATTGAACTCCTCGGGCTATAATACAAACAATATGGATGAGAAGAATGCCCGCCTGTGGATCAAGCTCGAATGGAAAGCTCTCAGAAAGGCTCTTAATTCTGAAGGAGCGGAACAACAGCTCGCATTAAGGGATGCCCTTGTTTTCAAGGGATCAAATCGTGAACAGTATCCGGAATATGTTTCTGAGGAGATAAAATTTGAAAACTACGAAGGGCTTGCGGCATTTACCTCTATCCTTCTTACTGCAGAATCGCCGGAACAGAATAAGGAGCAGCTTTTTGAATATCTCGACAGGATTTATTCCAGACCATCATTTTCCCGCTCATACGGAGCAGTTACCGGTGCGCTTTATGCAAATCTTCTTCATATCAGGGAATATGATTTCAAGAGTATTAAATCCGAAAACGTGGATCTTTCAGAAGAAGTCAGGAAACTATTTGAAGTTCAGCTTCCTGAAGTTTGCCGCGATGTTGCCGGAAGCATTGCCCTGAATTATGAAGTAGGTATCATTCAGAATGAAGAAGCAGAACGGGAAGCCGATATAAAAGAAAGAATACACAGGCGAATGAGCACCTTCATTGAAAAACCTGTCGTTTACCTTGAACTATTAAGTCCCTATTTTGATTTTGAGGATACAGATATCCACCCGATGGATACGCTCGGTACGCTTTACAATGCATTGCGTGTTTCTGACAACTGGGGCAAGCTTACAGTCGAAAACGGTGGCTGCCTTGTTTCAAATAACCTGAAATATCTCCGTATAACCGCCAGGGGCTACAAGGCAGATAAAAACCGAATAAATGGAGAAGGTTGGCACCTCGTCTTAAACAACGGATGGGCTCTGGACAAAGTGAATGATAATTACCTGGTAAGAAAGCAGAAGCCGTAGATCCTGTCGTGCAATCGTGTAATAATTATTTCAGGCTTTTCTCCCTCTCTTCCAGCGACTTTATTTTCGACTCTGCATCGCTCTTCTTTTTTCTCTCCACCTCAAGGACATTAGCCGGAGCATTCTGAACAAACCGCTCATTATCAAGCTTTTTCATTACCGATGCCAGAAAGCCCCGGTAATATTTAAGCTCCTCACTTATCTTTGACAGCTCAGCTTCAGTGTCAAGCTTTCCGCTGAGCGGGACATAAAATTCGGTAGTGCCTACCATGAATGAGGCAGCTCCCTCCTCTTTAATGTCAGTGAAGGTTACCGCATCAAGGTTGCACAGCTTCACAATAACAGGAAGGAATTCCATTTCAAATGTTTTCTTATCAGCCTTTATGACAAGATTAAGTTTCTCCTTACTGGGGATATCTCTCTCCTTCCTTACACTCCTGATTGAGCTGATTATCTCCTTGGAAGTTTCAAACTTTGCGATAATTTCCTTATTGTATTTTTTCGAGACGGGCATTTTGCTGATCATAATGCTTTCCCCCTCTTTCCTCTCCGAAAGCATCTGCCAGATGTCTTCAGAAATAAATGGCATGAACGGATGGATCAGCCTCATCAGGCGGTCAAAAAATAAGAAAGTAGCTTCGTATGTTGCCTTGTCGGCTGGTTTTTCATACTCAGGCTTTATAGCTTCGAGGTACCATCCGGAGAACTCATCCCAGAAAAGCTTATATACAATCATCAGGGCTTCAGATATCCTGAACTTCCTGAAGTTTGAATCGATCTCGGCAGTAGCTTTCTTCAGAGCTTCGTCCATCCATTTAACAGCTGCCGCTGATGATTCGGGCTGATTGAGTTTTTCATCGATCTTCCATCCTTTTACAAGGCGGAATGCATTCCATATCTTATTGGCAAAATTGCGGCCCTGTTCCGGAAGAGAATCATCATAGAGGAGATCGTTGCCGGCAGGCGAGCAGAAGAGCATACCCACTCTTACCCCGTCGGCACCGTATTTTGCAATAAGATCGAGAGGTTCGGGTGAATTCCCCAGCGACTTCGACATTTTCCTCCTCTTCTGGTCGCGCACCAGTCCGGTCAGGTACACATTCCTGAAAGGTTTTTCACCCCTGTATTCGTATCCTGCGATGATCATCCTGGCCACCCAGAAAAATAATATTTCCGGCGCTGTTATCAGGTCATTGGTCGGGTAATAATATTTCATGTCCGGATTATCCGGTTTGTTAATTCCGTCAAATGAAGTTATAGGCCAGAGCCATGATGAGAACCATGTGTCAAGCACATCTTCATCCTGCTTAAGATCTTCTTCCTTCAAGGTTATGTCCCCGCTTTTTTTGCGGGCCAGCTCGAGCGCTTCACTTAAGTTCTCTGCAACAACAAATTCATTCTTGTTAAAATACCAAGCAGGAATCCTGTGCCCCCACCAAAGCTGGCGGCTGATGCACCAGTCATGTACATTCTCCATCCAGTGGCGGTACAGGTTTTTGAATTTTGAGGGGTGAAGATGAATCTCTCCGTTCATTACAGCGTCAAGGGCAGGTTTTGAGATTTCCTGCATTTTGACGAACCACTGGGTCGAGAGCTTAGGCTCTATTATTGCATGAGTTCTTTCGGAACGGCCTATCTTATTATTATACGGAACAACCTTGAAAAGGTTTCCTGTTTGCTTCAGTTCTTTTTCAGCCAGGTCCTTTGCCAGGAACCTGTCGACTCCGGCAAATATGCCCGCCCGGGGATGAATTGTCCCATCATCATTGAAGATATCAATAGTTTCAAGATTATGCCTCTGGCCTATAGCGTAGTCGTTTATATCGTGAGCCGGTGTTATTTTGAGGCACCCGGTTCCGAATTCCATATCGACATATTCGTCGAATATGAACGGAACCTCACGCTTTGTCATAGGAACAAGGACTTTCTTCCCTTTCAGGTGCTGGTATCTCTTGTCATTCGGATTGGCACATACTGCGGTATCGCCAAGAATTGTCTCCGGACGTGTTGTCGCAACGGTTACATAATCATTCCAGCCAACAACCTTGTACCTGACATAATAAAGCTTTGATTGTTCTTCGGTAAAGTAAACCTCTTCGTCAGATACAGCTGTCCTTGCCTGTGGATCCCAGTTTACCATCCTTATACCTCTGTATATCAAGCCTTTATTATACAAGTCGACAAAAACCTTAATTACTGAATCATAACGTGGCTTATCCATCGTGAAAAGCGTCCTCTCCCAGTCGCATGAAGCGCCAAGCTTCTTAAGCTGTTCGAGAATAATACCGCCGTGTTTGTTCGTCCACGTCCAGGCATGCTCAAGGAATTTTTCACGGGAGAGATTCTTTTTTTCAATTCCTTCACTTTTTAGCTTCGCCACCACCTTCGCCTCTGTCGCTATTGAAGCATGGTCTGTCCCCGGTACCCAGCAGGCATTCTTACCAAGCATCCGTGCACGACGTATAAGAACATCCTGTATTGTATTATTCAGCATGTGGCCCATGTGAAGCACCCCGGTTACGTTAGGGGGAGGTATGACGATGGTATAAGGTTCCCTGTTGTCGGGTTTGCTGCTGAAGAAGCCATGCTTCATCCAGTAGTCATACCATTTGCTCTCCGCTTTTCCCGGCTCGTATTTCGTAGGTATTTCCATCAGGTGTGAAGGTTAATCAGGAATATTTGAAAGGCAAAAATAGGAAAATTAGTTATATTAGCTCCCTGGAGATCAAAAAGCCTGCCTGTTTTCGCGGAAATCCGGGAATGATTCTCCTTAAAAATAGCATCAAAATGAACCGGCGGAAATACACCTTGTTTACACTGTTGCTGTGCTCTTTTTTGCTGGCGCTTACAACCTGCAAAAAAGAGGAATCCGAAGAGGAAAGAAGGGAAATCCTTATCAGGACGCTCTTACAGGATATAAGCGCAGATTCGATCAGGAATGACATTGTCTGGCTTCAAAACATAGGTTCCAGGTTTTCTCTTGCCGACAATCATCTGGCGGTTGCCCTGAAGATAGAAAAGAGATTCCGCGATCTTGGATATTCAAATGCATTCCTTGATACCTTCAGCATAGTGAAAACCTTCAGGAATGTTACCTACATTCAGAAACAGTATAATGTAATTTCCTTCATTGAGGGGACAGAATATCCTGATTCCCTGTGCGTGGTTGGAGGTCATTATGATAATGTTCTTGGCATCTCTGATCTTTCAGTTGTACCGGGGGCAAATGACAATGCCAGCGGAACTTCGGCGGTCCTTGAAGTTGCGAGAGTGATGAAAAAAAATAATTACAAGCCGAAAAGTACAATTATGTTCATTGCTTTTGGAGCAGAGGAGCTTGGGCTGCTTGGAAGCAGGGACTTTGCCGGGTATCCCAACGGATTTTCAGGGAGAGTCAGGTTCATGCTCAACTCTGATATGATCGCTTATGAAGTTTCATCCACCTCCGCTGATTGGTATGTCAACATTATGGATTACGATAATTCACATTCGCTGAGGCATGAAGCAGAAGCGATATGCGACAAGTATACACTTCTGAACTATACCAACGACAATACTTATAACAAGCAGAGCGACAGCTATCCGTTCTTCACTAACGGCTATAAAGCACTTTTCTTCTTCGCGGGAGACAGCGATCCAAATTATCATACTTTAAATGATGTTGCCGCGAACTGCAATTTCGGGTACTGTGCTGAAGTTGTGAAGCTGCAATGTGCACTTCTTGCAGATAAGAACTAAAATACTTCTGCAGGTTCGTTACGATAGTTTCATCAGGTTTATTAAATCTTATTTTTCTTACTTTTGAATCCTTAGAATTAAAAACATCAGAAAATGCCGACAATATCCGATAAAGGAAGGGCGATGCCTTCCTCACCCATAAGAAAACTGGCGCCTTATGACGATGAAGCCAGACGAAGAGGTATAAAAGTTTACCATCTCAATATAGGTCAGCCTGATATCCCTACTCCTGAGGTTGCTCTCAAAGCGATAAGGAACCTTAACATAAATGTAATTGAATACAGTCATTCGGCAGGTAACGAATCATATCGCCGGAAACTGGCCCGTTTTTACCAGGAAAAAGGATTCAGGATCGATCATAACGACCTGCTGATTACAACAGGCGGGTCGGAAGCAATTCTCTTCGCGTTCAACTCATGCCTTAATCCGGGCGACGAGGTGATAACACCTGAACCATTCTATGCCAATTACAATGGTTTCGCAATATCGTCAGGAATCAATATAGTTCCTGTGACATCACATATTAAAAATGATTTTGCCCTTCCCCCGATAAGCGAAATTGAGAATAGGATAACACCCAGGACAAAGGGGATCATAGTCTGCAGCCCGAACAATCCTACCGGATATCTTTATTCCAGGGAGGAATTTCTCCAGCTCCGGGAGATCATTGTCAGGCACGACCTCTACCTGTTCTCCGATGAAGCATACAGGGAATTCTGCTATGACAGGGCAAGACATTTTTCGGCAATGATGCTGGAAGGAGTTGATAATAATGTCGTTATGGTCGACAGTGTATCGAAGCGCTACAGTGAGTGCGGTGTAAGAATAGGCGCACTTGTTACTAAGAATAAGGAAGTTATCTCCACTGCCCTGAAATTCGCGCAGGCGCGTCTCTCCCCTCCCGGCCTTGGTCAGATAGCCGGAGAAGCATCTATCGACACTCCTCCGGAATATTTTAAAGATGTCAACAGGGAATATACCGCACGCCGTAACTACATGGTTGAGGCTCTGAATAAGATACCTGGTGTCTATTGCCCGAAACCCAAAGGTGCATTTTATACGGTTGTAAAGCTTCCGGTGGACGATTCCGACAAATTTGCACAGTGGCTTCTGGAAGAGTTTGAGTATAAGAACCAGACTGTAATGGTAGCTCCTGCATCAGGGTTCTATTCGACTCCTGGTCTCGGCAAAGATGAGGTCCGCATCGCATACGTCCTCAAGATCGACGACCTGAAAAATGCTATGGAGGTGCTGGCTGAGGCGCTGAAGGTATATCCCGGCAGGAGGCAATAGAACAGCTATTTGTAAAGCAAGTACTTTACTCTGATCCTGCTGAACTTCTCCAGCCCCTCTTTCCAGGTTTCCCTGATTTGTTCGGAAGTCATCCCCTTCCGGATCTGTTCCCTGATTGTCGGTCCACCGGCAAGAACATCAAAATAGGAAGTAAAGAACTTGTCTTTTTCAGGATAATTATTGTATGCGTCAATTACCCATCCGAGGTTGATCTTCGGAACCGGTACCAGTCCGTCTTTCAATGCGTTACGCAGGTCAGCGCCGTAGCATTTGATCCCCAGAAGCGGTGGATTACTGGCTCCGGGAACGCTTTCGGGAGTAAAGCTGAATCCCCTGTCAGGAAGAAGGGGAGAACCATAAGCCTGGAAGGGAAATGAAGTGCCCCTGCCGAGTGAAATATTTGTTCCTTCAAAAAAACAAATGGAAGGATACAGGTAGATTGAGTTCTGGTTCGGAAGATTTGGCGAAGGCCTGACGGGAAGATCATAATATGTATTGTGATCATAATTCAGGCATTTGATAACTGTAAGATCACATTTAATACCTCCTTTCAGCCAACCTTCGCCGTTGATCATCATCGCATACTCCCCCACAGTCATTCCATGAACTATCGGAACCGGATGCATGCCAACAAATGAACTGTAGGCTGTATCAAGTATATTGCCATCAAAATAGAATCCATTGGGATTCGGCCTGTCGAGAACAATGCATTTCCTGTTGTGTTCAGCACATGATTCCAGGATATAATGCAATGTGGAGATATATGTATAGAATCTAACGCCTACATCCTGAATATCAAAAAGGACGACATCAACTCCCTTCAGATCTTCTTCTGATGGTTTTTGATGCGAGCCATAAAGGCTTGTGATCGGTAATCCAGTTTTTACATCTTTACCATCTTTTATCACTTCGCCTGCATCTGCCATATCGCGAAATCCGTGTTCAGGAGCGAATATTTTAATAACTCTTTTAATTTCAACACCGTTATTCAAAAGAAAATCTACTAGATGAACTTCCCCGACAGTTGATGTCTGATTTGCAGCTATGGCAATCGACTTATCTTCTATGAGATGCTTATACTTATCAAATTGTCTTGCCCCGGTAACCGGAGGTTTTTCAACTCCGAAGCAGGATGGGACCAAAACAAGAAATGTCAACAAGACAGGGAATAGTTTTTTCATAGTGCTGTTTTGTGCGGTAAATCTACTAATTTTGAATTCTATCTTCTTATGAACCTTCCATATTTCATAGCACAGCGTCTTATAAAGGGACGGGAAGAAGGAACCTCCTTCTCGAAACCAATAAATGTGATCGCTGTAATAGGCATTTCTGTTGGTCTTGCTGTTATGATCCTGGCGGTCGCAATATTAACAGGTTTCAAGCAGCAGATACGCGAAAAGGTCATCGGATTCGGTTCACATATTCAGATTGTAAATTACGATTCAAACTTTTCCCTGGAGACGGTACCGATCAGTGAAGGCCAGGATTTTGTTTCGAAGATCAGAAACATAAAAGGAATAGACCATGTACAGGTATTTGCCACCAAGGCAGGGATAATCAAGACGGAAGATGAGATCCAGGGTGTTTTGCTGAAAGGTGTCGGAAGCGATTTTGACTGGGGATATTTCGCCAGCAGTATTGTTGATGGAGATATTTTCAGGGTTAACGATACTGCCCGCACCAATATGGTTATTATCTCAAAGAAGATCTCTGACATGCTGAAGCTTAAAACCGGAGATTCATTTGCAATGTATTTCATACAGGACCCTCCCAGGCAGAGGAAATTCACAGTAAGCGGCATTTATGAAACTAACCTTGAGGAATTTGACAAGGTATACGTATTCTGCGATATAAACCACATCAAGAGTCTTAACGGATGGAAGGACGACCAGGTAAGCGGATTCGAGATATTCATTGACGACTTTGACAGACTTGAAGAGATGACCCTGGCTGTAAGCGATGCAGTCGGCTACAAGGTAATTGAAGGTGAGGAAAAGTTCAAGGTTGTGAACATCAGGATGAAATATCCCCAGATATTCGACTGGCTGAACTTCCAGGATGTAAATGTCATTATAATAATCCTGCTGATGATAGTGGTTGCCGGATTCAATATGATTTCCGGTCTGCTGATCCTCATCCTGGAGAAGACAAACATGATCGGGATCATGAAAGCCCTCGGTTCGGATGACGTCACAATACGCAGGATCTTTTTGTATCAGGCAGCGTGGCTTATAGGCAAAGGGCTGTTCTGGGGGAACATAATCGGCATCGGCCTTGCACTGATTCAGCTTAAGACCGGACTTGTCACACTTGACCCTTCCTCATATTACCTCAAGACAGTGCCTGTCAATTTCAGCATCCTCCACATCCTGCTTCTGAATGCAGGAACAATGGCTGTCATAATATTTATCCTGCTTGTCCCTTCCAAACTGATAAGCAGGATAACGCCGGTCAAAGCAATCAGGTACGATTGATTTCCAAATCAGTCGAACTCCTCAAAATCATTTGCTGGTGATCAGTGCGAGGTTATTTTCAGTTGCGGGAATGATGTTCTTATAGTGCTCGTACCTGTCGAGGATCTCCGTCACGAAATTAACTGATTCAGTCCCTCTGAAGTACCCGTTCCTTACAACAGTGTCGCTGTAATAAGCCGGCTCTGACTTTTTCAGGAGCCAGAAGGACACATTATCGTCCCACTTCCGGGGGTCCATGCCATTTTTCTCGGTCAGCTTCATTGCATCAAGAACATGACCGGGACCTGCATTGTAAGAGGCGAGAATAAACTTTAACCTTTCGGACTCATCCGGTACTTTGTCGTCGAAAATTGAGTTGAGCGATTTAATGTACAAGACCCCGGCTCTTACATTTTCCGAAGGTGAAGATTTAATGTCGATCCCGAATTTCTCGCCCGTCCGGGGCATGATCTGCATAAGCCCGTAGGCTCCGGCCCATGATTCAACATCAGGATCAAATCGTGACTCCTGGTACATTACAGAAGCTATAAGTCTCCAATCCCAGCCTATTTCAGCGCTGGCTTTCTTTATAAGGTCGTCCCACATTGATATTTTCCCTGTGCTGAGAGAGTAATAATCGCTCTTTACTATTGTATTCGATCTTGAGTTCCTGAAATATTTAGAATACAGGAGAGCATAAGATGTGGTCTTCCGATATAGCTCAATCCAGTTGTTGAACTCATTTAGCAGTCTTTCTGAATGGTCTCTCCTCACGCCCCAGGCAACTTTCCGGGGAAAGCTGACGGGAGTATATACATCAATCCCCGGATAATATGTTGCGTTTACCGTTGCTATATTTTCATCGCAGATGGTGTACTCTATTTCACCCCTGGCCACATTCCTTATCAGGTCTTCCGACTCCAGGGGCACAGGAATAATGTTAATGGTATCTCCTATTTCATTGGCAAGGGTCTTAAGCCTGTCGAAATGGATGGAGTGTTCCTGTACATATACTGTTTTCCCTGCAAGATCGAGCTGATTTCTGATCAGATGCCTTTCAAGGGATTCCCCGGTCATCGATTTCCATGAACGCGGTTTGCGCTGTACCAGCACCTGCCTTGTTTCTAAAATAGGTTGCGTAAAACTGACAATTTTTTTCCTGTCGGAACTTACGGTAAGCCCGATTGCAGCCATGTCAGCGTCCCCGTTATTAAGCAACCGGAATGCATGTTCAAGATGATTCTCGGTTATGATCTCAAGGTCAACACCCAGATGTTCGGTAAATGCCCTGAGCAGCTCATAATGGAATCCCATGGGTTCGCCCCTGTACAGAAAATAATTCGTTGAGTTGAAATCCGTCACGGCGACCAGTTTCCCCCTGTTCAAAATCGAATCAAGATCGAAGGAAATGGCTTTTGTATTTTCTGAAGGATCCGGGTTATGCTTGCAGGACGAAATGAGCGCTGCAATCAGCATCAAAAAAATGATGGTCTTTCTTATCAAATGCTTTCTTTTAGTTATTACCTGTGCTTTAAAAAAAGTGGGTGCAAAGGTACAACTTTTTTTTAATTGTAAAACGTCCAGGCTATTCCGTATCGGAACATCCTGAAATTCTGAGGGTAATGGGGTATCATGAAGTAATCGTATCCCATCAGCCCGGAGTTCAGATGATCGTACATAAGGAAGATCCTCGCCCGGCGAAGCTTGAGATTAAGAAAGACATTGATGAAAGGGTAGTTTCCGGAGGTAACAAGATTCTGCCTGTAAAACCTGCCTGTGGCAGGCATGTATGAATAGGGATGATAGGCAGTATAATAAATAGCATCGGCTCCGAGCTGCATGTTAAGACGGCCATTGGTTGATTTGAATTTGAAAAGATGCTCGAAGTAGAAAGTTGAACGCGTTGAAAATAATGGAAGGTCGAGGACTTCAGCATTACTGCTCTTTTGCAGAAGTATTTCCGCATCAAGATGCAATTTCCAGGCTTTCAGCTCTTTCCTGGCCGTAACTGCTGCCACAGATAGTCCTCCCTCATGCTGCGATGGAACCGCTGCGGGTCCAAAATCAAAGTAATTGTCAATAATTGCATAGTTGAAGCTTAATTCTGTCTTCCTGGCCGGATATAAGAAAGAGGTTCCGACGTCGATCCTGAATTGCTTTTTGAGATTGTTGTTCCATTCAAAATTATTGCTCCCCCATTTATTGTACCAGAATGAAGGTTCTGTATTGGTCAGCGATCCAGTGATCAACCATGAAGCTTCTCCTTTTTGCCATTTGAAAGTCTTGTTTATCTCACCGCTGAGGTTGAAATCACCTGCGCGGTAACCGGTGAGAAAAAGCTCTCCCTCAGCTTTCCACCCGAATTTCGTTCCTATATTATTATACAGACGTCCGACAATTACATTGCTGGTTCTGTTCCAGCTGACGGTATCGGAGTAATTGGTATCTCCGGTCGGTATGATCTGGCTGTACCTGCGAATTTCATTTCTCAGTCCTATTCCAATCCCCAGGTTCACCTTCCTTGTCGTATCGGTTACAAAGTCAAATCGCAATGTATTCCTTATGCTCCTGAAATAGAGTGAATCAAATGTGCCAAGGCTGTCGATATGAATTTCCTTATAAAATCCCGACTGAGGATACTTGTCAGAATATGAGCGTTTGTTATAATCCATAGTGAGGATATGTGAAAATGTGCCGCTCAGTCCGGGATTGACTTTTCCTGCAGTTGCGGTACTGTCCTTAACGCCAGCTTTACTCCCTAGTGTATAGCGCTGCACAAGAAGAACATTGCGGTTTCTCAGATCACTTGCAGCATTATTGAGACTTCCGAGATTTACCTGAACCTCCCGGGTGTCAAGCTCCTTCAATTCATCAGCATTAATTATCCCGCCATTCTCGTAAGCCTTAAGATTATTCAGTCCTGCTGCAGCATAAAGCTTATATTTCGGTCCCGTATATGAAGTGAAGAATGTGAATGTTTTATCTTCTGAACGCTGGAAGTTGTATTGCCCAAGGCTGTAAACAATATCGTAGATAAGCCCGAAATTCAGGTACCTGTTCACATTCTGCGAATGACGGACCCTGAATGTCTGCTCCGATGTCTCCCTGGGTGCTCCGTAAGTCCAGACCATTTCAGTGAAAGGCACCTGGGTATTCATGAATACGGCATTGTCGAAATGATGCATCAGCGGGAAATAACCACCATAAAGGAATTTATCAGGGTCTGTTATCCTGTCGAAGAAATTGATCTGATAGAAAGGCAGCCCGTAGTTTCCCAGGGTGGCATTCAGAGGGGAATACCTGTCTGTGAGCCTGTATCTGTGACACAACGAGAATACAGTATCGAAAGGCATCGGAATCTCTTCAGAAAAATCCGGTGAGAGTGTCCATTGCCTGAGTAGCTTTTTCTTCGGAGCCTCTTTTTCCTGGGCGTTCAGCCCAAGGGTTAAGCTGATCAATAATAATATGGCTAGGCTCCGACTCATCCGGACAAAGATATAAAAAATGCCGTCGGGCTGAAATATCGCTGGCGCGGATTTGCAATCCGTGCCTTTAAGACAATTTTTATTAATTTTACTATTTTAAATCCTCGTGCTATGTCGGAAAAATATAAAATCAGCGACCAGAGCAAAGCCTATTTCCTAACTCTAACAATAGTTGGCTGGCTCGATCTTTTTACCCGTAAAGATTACAAATTTCTGATAATAGATTCATTGAAATACTGCCAGAAAGAAAAAGGATTGGAAATATTTGGCTATTGCTTAATGTCGAGTCATTTACACATGATTGCCCGGGCAGGAGAGGATGAAACTTTGTCTGATATAATTCGGGCCTTTAAAAAGTTCACTTCCATATCTCTTATTAGAGCGATAATAGATGGCCCAGAAAGTCGTAAAGAATGGATGCTCGATTATTTCATGAAAGAAGCCAAGGCAAGAAAAAACACTTACTATAAGGTGTGGCAGGAGGGAAATCATCCAGTTGAGATATCATCAAATAAATTCTTTGATGAAAAATTGGATTACATCCACAATAATCCTGTTTCAGAAATGATAGTTGAAAAACCTGAGGATTATTATTTCAGTTCTGCCAGAAATTATGCCGGACACATTTGCTGCCTTGATATAATTCTTGAGTCAGTTAAACAAAGAAGCATATAATGTAATGGCACAGATTACAACCGAGCAAAGGCACGGATTACAAATCCGCGCCAGCGGTAATACAGGTCAACCTTTGCGAGATCGGCGAAGCCAAATCCGCACCAGCGGTGATCTAGGGGTCACAGTTCTCAATCCACATTATCATTGAGATATGCATTATTCTCCCTCAGTACAGGTCCTTCTTCGTCATCAGAGGTCAGAGTGAACTTCGAAAGTTTGCTGTCTGAATTCTTGTCGGTGGGATTTAGCAGCATGTTCCGGCGTATATATGCAGGAACATCCTCGAATGTATCAATATTTTCCTTCATGGTTTTATTGGAGAGCCCCTCCTTCTTCAGGATCTTCTGCATGTGTTTCACCTTCTTCAGAGTGCTGTCGCTGTTTTCCTCCGGATCTTTCTCATTCCCTTCGGAATTGTCCCTCAGTGAGGTTATGCCATCACCGGCGATCTGTCCGAAATCGATGGTTCCCTGCGATTCTTCTTCAAAATCAGCAATAATTGATTTACGCTTCTTTTCAACGACTTTCATTTCTCCCTCCGTTCTTTCTGTTATAAGTTTTGGCGGCACAAGAGTGTTGTCCATGAAAAGTTCAACTCTGCTTTTCTTTCCCGGTTTGTAAGGCTGAAATATGCTGTTTGCCTCAAATCCTGTTGCTATCACGATAACGCTGATGTTCTCCCCAAGGCTTTCGTCCTGCGATAATCCCCTTATAATCAATGCATCATCGGATGCAGCATCATACATATAGTCTGTTATCTCGCCCAGCTCATCCATTGTAAGCTCGTGTTCTTCCTTTCCTGATGCAATATTTATAAGGATGCTCTTTGCTCCGGTGATATCGTTAGAGTTAAGCAGCGGTGAAGCAAGTGCATTCTCGATTGCCCTTATAGCCCTGTTCTCGCCTGAAGCCATGCCCATTCCCATAATTGCGACTCCGGAATTTTTCATTACAGTCTCAACATCGGCAAAATCCACGTTGATATAACCTGTAACAGTGATGATCTCAGCAATACCCTTTACTGCAGTGGTAAGGACATCATCAGCCATTGAAAAAGCGCTGGATACTCCCTGGTTGCCGTATATCTCCCGCAGTTTTTCGTTGTTGATGACAAGGAGGGAATCGACATGATCCTTAAGCTCGGTTATTCCGTCAATGGCATACCTGATCCTTACCTTGCCTTCCGACTTGAATGGAATAGTGACAACTGCAATTGTCAGCAGGCCTGCTTCCCTGCAGGCTTTGGCGATGACAGGGATAGCTCCAGTGCCGGTGCCTCCCCCCATCCCCGTTGTTATGAAAACCATCCGGGTGTTGCCTCCGAGTGCTTTCATAACGTCGTCGAGATTCTCGAGGGCAGCTTTTTTGCCTTTCTCCGGCTGGCTGCCTGCACCCATTCCCTCTGTGAGAGCTTCACCGATCTGCACCTTGATCGGGACAGGGCTCTTTGCAAGAGCCTGATGGTCGGTATTGCAAACAATAAAATTCACATCCCTGATGCCTTTCTCAAACATATGATTGACGGCATTGTTTCCTCCACCGCCTATTCCGAGGACTTTGATTATCGACGATCTTTCAACAGGCAGATCAAAGTTCATTATATCGTCTGACATATTTTTGTCTTTTTAAATGTTAAGAACAGTAAAATCCACTATTAAAACCATATCTAATACTTTTCAGCTGATTGACTGATCTTCCACTTCGAACATCTGTCTCATCATGGCCTTTATCTTTTCAGTGATCGACATCTTGCCTGACCTCTGATCATCTTCAGGTTCCTCATCCCTGAAGTCTTCCACTTCTGCCATTTGTTCAGGCGCGCTCTCTTCAGCATATACAGGCTGGTGTGAAGGCTTCCTGTATTCTTCAGGTGTTCCGGCATTGAAAGACTGCTTGTATGTTTCAAGATAATCAAATCCCTTCATTATAAGGCCTACGCTTGTTGCATACATGGGTTGATTGATCTCGGTCTTGCTGGTTCCGGCAAGGTGTTCGTTGGGATAACCAATCCTGACATCCATTGCAGTCTTGAATTTCATGAGCTGCGGGAGGTGCCTTAGCATTGCTCCTCCTCCCGTAATAACGACTCCTGCAGCAAGTCTGTCAGCATATCCTGAATTCTGGATTTCAAAATTGACAAAATCAATTATCTCCTCCATTCTCGATTGTATTATATATGCCAGGCTCCTGAATGAGATCTCCTTCGGCTCCCTGCCGCTTATGCCTGGTATGGAAACAACCTTGTCTTCAGGCGCTATGTCGCCGAGAGCTGAACCATACTGGATCTTAAGCTGCTCTGCAAATCTCTGCAGGATGGCACAACCTTCCTTGATGTCTTTGGTGACTACATTTCCACCCAGCGGGACCACGGCAGTATGTCTGATAATATTGTCGTAATAGACTGCAACATCTGTGGTTCCGCCGCCGATGTCGACAAGCACCACACCTGCCTCTTTTTCATCTTCGGTCAGTACTGCATCCGATGATGCCAGAGGCTCGAGGATCATATCCCTGACCTCGAGGCCGGCCTTGCGAATGCATTTCTCGATATTTTTGGCCGCAGCCACCTGACCGATCACTATATGGAAATTGGCTTCCAGGCGTCTGCCGCACATTCCTATCGGACTCTTCACTCCTGTCTCATTGTCGACTATGAAATTCTGGGGAATGACATGAATTATCTCCTCTCCGATGTCTATATGGATTTTATGCATATCCTCGATAAGCCTGAAAACTTCCTCTTTTCGAATTTCGTCTTCATAGTTCTCACGGGTTATATATCCCCTGTTCTTCATGCTCTTAATATGCTGGCCCGCAATGCCAACAAAAACTTCCGAAAACATTATTCCGGATCTTTTCTGTACATCTTCAACGGTTGTCTGGATAGCGTTTACTGTCTCCTCGATATTCATGACAACACCTCTTTTTACGCCTTTTGAAAGGGCTTTGCTCAACCCGAGAATTTCTATTTTTCCGTTCTCGTTTTTCTTACCGACAATTGCCACAATTTTTGTGGTTCCGATGTCGATTGCTGCTACATACTGTTCTTTCTTGCTCATATGAATTAAATATGGTTTCTCATAGTTTTTTTCTGCAAACTACCTGTCCGTTGTATTCCAGGTTAATTACCGAATATTTGTTCCATCCCACCACCGGCAATACATCCTCATAGAAAGCTTTAAGGTTATTCAGCTTGGTTTCATAATCCTCAAAGGATCCAAGGTGGATCACATGATTTCCTACCCTTGGAATAAGGTTAATCTCGTCGTTGGAGTCGACATGGATCTGGTCTATCTGCGCTGACCAGAAATTGTCCCTGCTTATGTATTTCACAAAATGGTAGGCGCCCTTCAATATTGTTCCTTTTATGAGTGTGTCGAGGACGCTTACACTGTCAAGCATGGCGGTGGTTATGTTGATATTGCCTTCGATTATATGCAATCTGGGATTGTAGAGGTTTCTTTTCCTGAACAGATAGCCCTCTTCGTCAAGGAAATAATCACCTCCTTCATCAGGGATTATTCGCATCATTGGATTACGCTGATCTACGTACAAATGAAGCACTCCGTCTGCTGTTTTATAGACTTCGGCTTCTTTAAGCTCACGCAGCCGGTCAATTCGCTTTTCAATTACCTGTGAAGAGATTTTACCAAGGGGTTGTCCCACGATCTTCCTGCTGCCTTCGTAAGCAAGGTTAAGCAGCTGCCTCTCGGTTACAAAATGATAATCAGCTGAGTCTGCAATGCTTATCACGATACCGCTGCACGGCTTGCTGCTGCTTGAAGCGGCATTGTAAACCGGCATGGCTATCAGGTATATGACAGGAATCAGAAACAATATTTTAAACAGTTTCTTCATCGTTTGTTCTCTTCCTTTAATTTATGCTCAATAGGCTCAACGAGCCTGTCGATATCTCCGGCACCAATAGTAAGAAGCACATCCAGATTGTGCCGGTCAAGATTCCCCAGAACATCTTTCATTTCGAGAAGCTTCTTGTTTCCGTTTTTCATCCTTTGCAGGATCATCTCCGAGGAAACTCCGGCAATTGGCTCTTCCCTGGCAGGATAAATCGGCAGAAGGATAACCTCATTCAGTTCGTCCAGTATCTTTGCAAATCCATCGGCGTGATCGCGTGTCCGGGTAAAAAGATGAGGCTGGAATATCGCAGTGATTTTCCTGTCTCCAAAATACTCCCTTACCGAAACAAGAAATGCATTAATCTCTTCAGGATGGTGGGCGTAATCATCGACATAAGTAAGTCCGGGCATGTTTATCCTGATATCAAAACGTCTTCTTACACCCTGAAACTGCAGTGTGGCTTTTCTTATCTCTTTTTCACTTACCCCGCAGTTGAGAGCTACAGCAATTGCTGCAGTGAGGTTTTCTATGTTTATTATGCCGGGAAAAGGAAAATGAATATCCCTTAACGTACTTTCAGGAGTCTTCAATGAAAATATGTAATGATCCCTTTTATTTTCTATGTCGAAATAATAGTAGTCGGCTGCCTTGTCGCTTCCATAGGTAAAGCATCTGACTCCTTCCGGACACCGGATATGACTCCTGATGGCATTATTATATATAAGTATGCCTCCTTCCCTTATTTTTTCGCAAAATTCATTGTATGCCGCGATCATCGATTCATGTGAGCCATATATCTCCAGGTGATCAGGATCGACCGAAGTGACAACTGCAATGAAGGGACAGAGTCGGTGAAACGAGCGGTCATATTCATCAGCTTCAATAACCGTATACCTGCTGTGACCGGTAACGAGGTTTGAATTATAGTTCTTCGATATCCCGCCAAGGAATGCCGAGCAGTCAACTGCCGACTGCTTCAAAAGATGCGCGGTCATGGTGGAGACTGTTGTCTTTCCATGAGTGCCGGCTACCGCTATCGTATCGGTTTCTGCCGAGATGGATCCCAGAACTTCTGATCTCTTGAATACCCTGAAGCCGTTGCTCCTGAAGTATTCCATTATCCTGCTTTTTTCAGGGATTGCAGGAGTATAGACAACAATTACGTCATGCTTGTTTGCAGGATCTTTAAAGAACAGAGGAACAGATTCTGTTTCATCCGCGAACGAAATATTACAACCGGCTCCGGCCAGAGTGTCGGTTAGCCTGGTTTGGGAACGGTCATATCCTGATACCATATATCCGTTCCCTGCAAAATAAAGTGCAAGGGAACTCATGCCGATTCCTCCGATGCCGACAAAATAAAATCCTTTGACGTGTTCCAGATCGATCATTTGCCTGCCAGCTTTAATATTTCATCTGCAATTCTTGCATCAGCATCTCTGTCGGCCATCTTTGAAATATTGGCTGACAACGACTTCTTCTCCTGTTCGTTTGAAATAAGCTTTATTGCCTCATCCACGAGTATCCTTACCGCTTCCGTATCCTTTATCATCACAGCAGCGTTTTTGTAGGTAAGCGCCAGTGCATTCCTTGTCTGGTGATCTTCGGCAACGTTAGGCGATGGAACGAGTATCACCGGCTTGCCTACCAGGCACAGTTCCGAGATTGTCCCTGCTCCTGCTCTTGAGACAATAATATCGGCTGCTGCAAAGGCATAGTCCATCCGGTTTATAAAAGGATGCACCGATATATTCTTAGCTCCTGCACGGGCAACTGTTCCGGACATTTCCTCAAAATAATTCTTCCCTGTCTGCCACAGCCACTGGCAACCGGACGTTGCAACTTTGCCGATATTCTCAGAAATACTCCTGTTAATTGTTCCGGCGCCGAGAGAGCCTCCCAGGACCAGTATCACCGGTTTTTCCTGATTAAGTCTGAAAAATACGAGGGCTTCTTTGTGATAGTTATCCAGATTGTCAAAATTCTGCCGTACAGGGTTACCAGTCTTGATTATTTTGGATGCCGGGAAATACTTTTCCATCCCGTCATAGGCAACACATATCACTGATGCCTTCCGCGCCAGGAGCTTATTGGTAATCCCGGCATAGCTGTTCTGTTCCTGTATCAGCATCGGTATCCCCATTTTCCCGGCTTGCCTCAAAATCGGTCCGCTGGCATAACCTCCCACACCAACAACTACATCGGGGTGGAAATCAGATATTATCCTGCGTGCTATGAAAAGGCTTGTTACAAGCTTCCAGAGAACAACAAAGTTCTTTGGAGTCAGGCTTCTGAAAAATCCTGCCACAGGAAGACCCACTATTTTATATCCTGCTGCAGGAACTTTTTCCATTTCCATCCTTCCTTCAGCGCCAACAAAAAGGATCTCTGTCGCAGGATCAATTCTCCTGAGGGCATTGGCTACGGAAATGGCAGGGAAAACATGACCTCCCGTACCGCCTCCGCTGATAATGATCCTTTTAGGCTTTTGCTGATTCATAGATCTTGTCTCCTTCTTCAAGTGTATCCTCCACAGGAAGCTCTTCCTTCCTGATCTTTGCATTTACCACCCTGCTTACGCTGAGAATTGCCCCTATCGAAAAGCTCATTATAAGAACTGATGTTCTCCCCCAACTGACCATCGGGAGAGTTTGCCCTGTCACAGGGAAGAGTCCGACAGCTACAAGCATATTCAGGAATGCCTGAGCCACTATCATGACAATAAGCCCAAGTACAAGGAATGCAGGAAACGCGGTCTCGCATTTCTTTGCTATTGTCACTCCCCTGAATAAAAGTATCAGATACGCCAATAATAGAGGTATCGCTCCCAGGAACAACCCGTATTCTTCAATTATTATGGCAAAGATGAAATCAGAATTTGATTGCGGCAGCATATTCCTCTGGGTGCTTCTTCCCGGGGCTTTGCCAAAAAGACCTCCGGTGGAAATGGCTATTTTTGCCTGGTTTGCCTGGTAATCTCCGTCTTCATCAGCCTGGCCTGAGAAGTAATGCTCTATCCTGTTTTTCCAGACCTGTACCCTGTTGTCATCAGAAACCCAGGTCAGCACCAGCGCAAAGAGGACGACCCCAACCACGGCCATGCCGGCATATGCAAAAAGGAACTTCATAGGAACCCTTCCGATGAAAAGAATTATCAGGCACACGCCGAAGATCATCATTGCTGTGGAAAGGTTCTCAGGCATTATAAGCACGCAGATAACTGCAATTGGTATCATGAAGAGCTTTGTAACCAAAAGAAAATTATGAAGCTCATCCTGGTATTTCGAAAGTGTACGTGCCAGGTAAATTACCAGAGCCACTTTGGCAACATCGGATGTCTGAAGCTTGAACCCTGTACCCGGTATGACGAGCCACCTTGTTGCCTCGTTGACCCTGGATCCGAATAAAAGAGTCAGAATAAGCAAACCGGCTGAGATAATAAGGAATAAACCGGCCATCGAATAATAGATCCTGTAGGGGAGGTATGAGACCACGACTATTATTCCCAGGCTTATTATCAGCCAGATGAACTGGGTTCTGAGAAAATATGTTGTATTTCCTCCATAGCTCCTGAAAGCAACACCCACGGAAGAACTGTAAACTGCAAGAAGAGAATAGATCATAAAAAGGACAACAAGACCCCATATTGCCCTGTCTCCTTTAAACGTCCTTGTCAGCCACCCCTTCTCCATCCTGTCAATCCTTAAAGGTTTCTTACAGCTGCTTTAAACTGGCGTCCCCTGTCCTCATAATTATTGAAAAGGTCGAAGCTTGCGCAGGCAGGGGACAATAGAACTGTTTCCCCCTTTTTTGCAAGATAGTAAGATGATCTAACCGCCTCTTCCATAGAAACCGTTTCGACGATCGTCGGCACTTTGTCACCAAAGGCCTCTATGATCTTCTTGTTATCTCTGCCGAGACAAACGACCGCTTTAACTTTTTGCTTCACGACCGGAAAGAGCTCTGAATAATCATTGCCCTTATCGACTCCGCCAACAATCCATATCACATCAGTTTCCATGCATTCCAGGGCGTACCATGTAGAGTTGACGTTGGTCGCCTTGGAGTCGTTGATAAAGCTGATGCCGCTGACTTTTATCACCGGTTCAAGCCGGTGCTCAACTCCCTGGAAATCGGCAAGACTTTCCCTGATGATATCCTTGCGGATATTCAGAACTTTAGCAGCAATGGCTGCAGCCATTGAATTGTAAGTGTTGTGACGGCCTTTCAGCGCCAGTTCATGAATGGACATAAGGTTGGTTTTATTTGGGTAATCAATTACTAATTCCTCGTTCTCTATGTAAGCGGTCATATTTTCAGCAGAAGTATCGGAAAAGGGAAGCAGAGTTGCTTCATACGATCTCTTTAAAAGCTCAGCCCTGATTATCGGATCATCAGCCCAGTAAATAAGGAATTCTGATTTTGTCTGGTTCTGTGCTACTCTCATTTTTGAGTCGATATAATTCTGAAGATTGTGGTCATACCTGTCGAGATGGTCAGGAGTGATATTCATAAGTACTGCTATGTCGGCCCTGAATTCGTACATCCCGTCGAGCTGAAAACTGCTGAGCTCAATAACATAGTAGTCATACCCACCTTCTGCAACTGCCAGTGCAAAACTGTTCCCGACATTGCCGGTCATTGCAACTTTTTTCCCCGCTTTCTGCAGAATATGATAAATCAGGTTCGTAACTGTGGTTTTACCGTTACTGCCGGTAACACAGATTTTTTTCCCTTCTGCATATCTGCCCGCAAATTCAATTTCCGAGATGACAGGAATGCCTTTGTTTCTCAACATTGTAATGATGGGTGCATCTTCCCTGATTCCGGGGCTCTTTATTACCTCATCGGCTGAAAGGACAATCTCCCCGGTGTGACGACCTTCCTCCCACTCGATCTTATGTTCTTCAAGTACCTTCCTGTACTTTTCCTTAACCGATCCCATATCGGAGACAAAAACATTAAAACCCTTCCTGAGCGCCAGAACAGCTGATCCTGTACCGCTTTCACCTGCTCCCAGTATTACAATCTTCTTCTTCATTGTCTTACCTCATCTTGAGCGTCACTATGCTAATCACGGCAAGAATTATTGCCACGATCCAGAACCGTGTGACTATTTTCGGTTCCGGAAATCCTTTTTTCTGATAATGATGATGCAGCGGCGCCATTAGGAAAATCCTGCGCCCTGTTCCATATTTTCTCTTAGTTCTCTTAAACCAGGCAACCTGTAGTACTACCGATAGATTCTCGACAAGGAAAATACCGCACAGAATGGGTATCAGAAGTTCTTTCCTGATCACGATCGCAAAGACAGCGATTATCCCTCCCAGCGCCAGTGACCCGGTATCGCCCATGAATACCTGGGCAGGGAAAGAATTATACCAGAGAAAGCCGATAGTGGCTCCTATCATTGAAGCGGCAAATATCACGAGTTCCTCGGAATGAGGAATGAACATTATATTAAGGTAGTCGGCGTAAATAATATTGCTCGAGACATAAGCCAGTATTGCCAGGGCTGTTCCTATTATAGCAGACGTTCCGGTAGCCAGGCCGTCAAGTCCGTCGGTAAGGTTTGCACCATTCGACACTGAAGTGATCACGAGTATTACAATCAGAACAAAGACGACCCAGGTCCATGGTTTACGGTTATCCTTGCCAATGAATCCTACCAGCCATGAATAATCGAACTCGTTATTCTTGACGAAGGGAATAGTAGTTTTTACTGAGCTCTTGTCGGCAATGTAGCCGGGAGATTCAATTTCTTCAACAGTCTCCTCAACCAGTTCATTTTTTTCCCTTAGGCTCATTCCCGTAACATTCGGCGTCTCGACAGTAACCGCCTCATCGCTCAGGAAAAGAGTAAGTGCTATTACAAGCCCGAGAAAAAACTGTCCCAATATCTTGAATCGCCCGGCCAGTCCTTCCTTGTTCTTTCTGAAAATTTTAATATAGTCATCGACAAACCCTATGAACCCAAGCCATACGGTTGTTATAAGCATCAGGATGACATAAACATTATTGAGCTTGGCAAACAACAGTGTCGGGATTATTATAGAAGCAAGAATTATTATTCCTCCCATTGATGGAGTTCCCTTCTTCTGGTACTGGCCTTCAAGACCCAGATCCCTGACAACTTCCCCAACCTGTTTTTTCTGGAGGAAATTTATTATTCTCCTTCCTATAAGAAGTGAAATAATAAGAGAAGTGATAACCGCCGCTGCAGACCGGAATGAAATGTAGGAAAAAACCCCTGCCCCCGGGAAATTAAGTTTGTCAAGATATTGAAATAAATAGTAGAGCATCCCTTCCTTATTTTATCTCTGTAAAAATGCTTTTCTGATCTCTTCCCTGTCATCGAAATGGTGCCTTACACCATTGATCTCCTGGTAAGGCTCATGGCCTTTACCGGCGATCAGTATCACATCGCCGGGAGCGGACATCATAACTGCAGTCCTTATGGCTTCCCTCCTGTCGGCTATCCTGAGTGTTTTCCTTTTCATTTCGGTAGTCAATCCTGCTTCCATATCATCAAGGATAGTCTCAGGATTCTCTGTCCTGGGATTATCTGATGTCAGGATGACTTTTGTGCTTCCCTCTGCAGAAATGGCAGCCATTTTCGGCCTCTTGGTCTTATCGCGGTCGCCACCGGCTCCAACTACAGTGATCAGCTGGATGCCTGCTTTCCTGACCTTATTGAGAGTCCCGATCACGTTGACCAGAGCATCGGGGGTATGAGCATAATCGACTATGCCGGTAATGCCGTTTCCGGACCTGATGACTTCCATCCTTCCTGCAACCGGCGTAAGACTGCTGAGGATAGTCAGGGCTTCTTTTTTATCTGCACCCAAAAGAATTGAAGCTCCAAATACAGCAAGCAGGTTGGAGGCATTATAGTCGCCGACGAACCTTGTCCATACTTCTTCATCCTGGATTTTCAATCCCATCCCTTCAAAGCTCTGTTCAATTATCCTGCATCTGAAATCAGCCATACCTCTTACTGAAAATGTATGATGCCGGGCTTTACAGTTCTGCAGCATTACCTTTCCATTCCTGTCATCAGCATTTACCAGTGCAAAAACTTCTTGCGGCAAAGAATCGAACCAGCTTTTCTTTGCTGCGAGATAATTTTCGAAAGTCTTGTGATAATCGAGATGATCGTGGGTTAGATTCGTAAATATCCCTCCTGCAAACACAAGTCCTGCAATACGCTGCTGATGAACCGCATGAGAGCTTACTTCCATGAACGCATAGGAGCATCCTGCGGTAATCATCTCCGCCAGCGTCCTGTTGAGCTGAACAGGATCAGGGGTGGTATGGGTCGCCGGCATTTCCCGGTCGGCTATGAAATTGCATACAGTTGAAAAGAGACCACAACTGTAACCAAGCCCGGAGAACATCTTGTACAGTAAAGTGGCTATTGTTGTTTTTCCGTTAGTCCCTGTAACCCCCACCAGCTTAAGTTGTGAGGAAGGATTTCCGTAAAAATTTGATGATGCAATTCCAAGCGCTTTGGCAGAGTCTTCTGTTCGTATCCAGGAAATATCCTTATCCGGATCTCCCGGGATGGTTTCGCAGATCACAGCTGACGCACCGGCTTTTACGGCCATTTTTATAAAATCATGGCCGTCACTTTTTGAACCTCTTACAGCAACGAACAGAGAATCCTTTGTCACACTGCGGGAATCAAAAGTGATATTTTCAATTTGCCTTTCCCTGTCGCCGGAGAAAGAGTTAACGACTATACCTGACAATATTTTTCCCAGCTCCATCATATCATATATTCATTTCCAGCGAGACTACCTGTCCTTCAAAATATCTTGCTCCGTGCTCAGGGGATTGCCTCATTACTTTGCCTTTTCCGCTGAATTTCACCTTGTACCCTGAATTCTCAAGAAGGTACATAGCATCCCTTAGGCTCATTCCGCGAACATCCGGGACAAGCCCTTTTTTCAGGTTCATCCCAACCAGCCTTATTGTATCACCGCTTTCCCTGGTTTTAACCCAATCGCTGGTTGCCGTCCGCCGGTATTTTACGTCGAGCTTACGGAGCACATTGTTTATGTCCGGTCTGAATCCATTTCCTGCTTCGGGCGCTGCCTGATTTCTGCTGACAGCTGCTCCTGTCTTAAAATCCCTGAAGAAGTTGGTTGCATAGAGCTTATCGGAAATTTCCCTGAAGACGGAACCTGCCACTATGTTGCCGTAATAGACACCGTTCGACGGGGCATTTACGACCACAATGCACGAATAGAGAGGATTTTCTGCAGGAAAATACCCCACAAAAGAAGCCTGGTATGAAATGCTTGCGCCTGATCTGTAGCCGGTTGTGCCTTTTGCTATCTGGGCTGTACCTGTCTTCCCGGCTATTTTGTAGTTGGCATTCCTGAGGTTTACAGCTGTGCCATGTTCTACAACGCCTTCCATCATTTTCTTTGCTTTCCTGATGGTGGAGCGTGAAGCCATCGAATTGATTATTACATCAGTTTCATATCTTCTGACAGTGATCCCGTTGCGTACCACCGAAGTCACGAACCTGGGTTTCATCATCTTCCCGTCGTTTGCAACACCGTTATAAAATGTAAGTATCTGAAGCGGGGTAAGCTGGACCTCATATCCGTGCGACATCATGGGCAATGACAGCCCGGACCAGAGCTTGTCTCCGGGATACCTTATGAGAGGCGTTCCTTCTCCCTTTATCTGGAGATCAAGTTTCTCGTTAAGCTTCATCGCATAGAGCCTGTTAACAAAGTCTTTTGGAGAATCCTTGTAATGCTGCCAGATGATCTTTGCCGTGCCGACATTGGAAGATTTTTCAAAGACCTGATTTACAGTAAGCTTGCCATAACCCTCCTCCCTGGTATCTCTGATCACTTTATTATAGTACTTAACACTACCTGTACCGGTATCCACAATATCTCCGGTATCTATCACTCCGTCCTCGAGAGCTGCCATGAGGGATGGCAGTTTGAATGTCGATCCTGGTTCGGTGCTTTCACCTATAGCGTAATTATATGTTTCGTGATAAGTCCCGTTGTCGCTTTGTTCAAGGTTGGCAATTGCCCTTATATCACCTGTTTCCACCTCCATAACCACTGCACAACCATGGTGGGCATTGTGGTTCTTCAACTGGCTCATGAGCGCAGACGTTGCAACATCCTGAAGATCAATATCTATTGTAGTGACGATATCGTTTCCGTCTCTTGGTTCCACACTGCTGGCATCGTTTATGGTTATCCAGTCGCCACCGGTGAGGCGCTGTTTGACAACAACGCCATTTTTGCCTCCCAGTTCCTTGTTGAATGATCCTTCGATACCCACTTCTGTTCCTTCGGCGCCCTGATTAAGGTAACCTATGGTTCGGGAAGCCAGCTCCATATTGGGCAGAATCCGGCGGTTCTCAGGTTGTGCCATCAATCCGCCCCGGTACTGACCCTCCCTGAATATGGGCAGCTCCCTCAGTTTCTTGAGAGTCTCATAATCTACTCTCCTCTTAATGAGAAAATATCTGTCCCCTCTCTTTCTTGCTTCAGTAATCACAGATTTCCAGCCGTCAGCAGATCTCACCCCGAGATACTTTGCCAGTCCTGAGGAGAGTCCGTTGATCCCATTCGACCAGGTTTTTGCCGACATGCCTGTGCTCCTGGTATCCATATAGATCGTGTAATAGGGTACCGAGCTTGCCAGAAGTCGCCCGTCGTGAGCAAGAATGTCTCCCCTGTTTGCCGGCATCTCTGTGGTTGTATATACATACCTCTCTGCCATGGCTGACCATTTGCCATGCTGAACTGTCTGGATGAACAATATCCGGACAAGTATTGCAAGAGCAACAACAGCAACTGCTATGTACACAATACCCGTCCGCCACACTATTTCATCCCTTACTGCCATCAGATTATTCTTTGCTTACCAGAAGTTTATATGGAGGAACTTTAAGCTCCTCCAGGTTCAGTCCTTTTTGTTTCACCAGCTTAAAAACCTCCGATTGCCTGCTCAGGTACATCAGGTCTGCCGATGTTGACAGCGATTCAGCCCTCAGTTCTTTAACCTCACGCTGGATCCGTGTCATTTCCCTTGTGATCTTTTCGGCATGAAACCTGTTGCCTATATAGATCGCTGCGAGAAGGGTAAGAAGCAGAATATACCATAGGTTTTTCAGAATGATCTTTTCTGAAACCATGGTTCCGCTCAGAAGCTCTTTTAGGAAACTCCCTGACTTTTGTCCGCTTTTGCCGTCTGCTTTTTTTCCTTCCATCCCTCAGATTTTTTCTGCAATCCTCAGTCGTGCGCTGCGCGATCTGTTGTTTACCGCTATCTCTGCTTCTCCCGGAGTTACGCCCCTCTTTGCAAGCACCCTGAAAGGAGTTTCAGTATTTCCGTAAAAATCCTTTTTGTTGTCTCCCTCGAAATTTCCGGACCTCATAAAATTCTTCACAATCCTGTCTTCAAGCGAATGGTAGGTTATCACCACGAGTCTTCCCCCTTTATTCAGCATCTCGAGCGCCTGGATAAGCATCTCCTTCAGGTAGTCGATCTCATGATTGACTGCAATGCGCAATGATTGAAATACCCGGGCATAGAACTTATTTTCCTGTCTTGCCGGGGCAAGCATGCTGATCGCCCCGACAAGATCGTCAGCTGTTGTTAACGGTTTTAGTGAACGCGCTGCTGCTATATTCCTGGCTATCCTCCGGGAATTAGTAAGCTCCCCGTAATTGTAAAAGATATCTGCCAGTAGTGATTCATCGGCGCTATTGATGAATGAAGCGGCAGTCTGGGAGCTTCGCCTGCTCATTCTCATATCGAGAGGAGCATCGTGGCGGAAAGTGAATCCCCTCTGAACTTCATCAAACTGATGGAAAGAGACGCCGAGATCTGCAATCAGTCCGTCGATCGACTTAATGCCGTTGAACAAAAGATTGTTCTTAAGGAAGCGGAAATTCTGATCCAGGAAAATGAACCTTTCGTCAGCAGGGATATTAAGTTTAACATCTTCATCCTGATCAAATGCAATAAGCTTTCCTCTTCTCAGCCTTTTAAGAATTTCCATCGAATGCCCTCCGCCACCGAATGTAGCGTCGACATATATCCCGTCAGGCCGGATATTCAGTCCCTCAATACTCTCAGCCAGCAATGCAGGAATATGGTAAGCCATTACTCTTCGGCACCGTTAATTGTTCCACCCATTAGTTTTTCGGCCAGATCGGCGAAATCATTTGCCGGAAGTCCGATCGTTTCATAAACATCTGCAGACCAGATTTCGATCCTGCCATCCTGACCTGCAAGCACCACATCCCTTTGCGCGCCAATCAGATCGAGAAGCCTTTTGGGAATAAGCATCCTGTTATTGTTGTCGAGCGACAGTTCGGCTGTTCCCTTGAAAAAGTTCCTGAGGAATCTGTTGTGCTCCCTGTTATAGGGATTGATCCTTTTCCTGATCTTCTCCAGCTGCCGGTTCCAGTCTTCAATGGAATAGAGTACCAGGCAGTTTTCGAATATATCCTTCCTAACCACAAAATGGTCACGTGCATCGGCAGGCATCTGCTTTTTGAAAGCCATTGGAAGGATGATCCTTCCCTTGACATCCACCTTGCACGTATAATCGCCAATAAATGTGGCCATAAAGACTTTTTTTCAATAAAACGCTAAAATAAAGAAAAATATCCACTTTGCTCCACTTTGCTCCACTTTTTTTCCTTTTTTGTTGAAAACTTTTAGGAGGGGGTATAAACCCATCCACGCAGGCATTCTTAATCTCAGCCTTGTTGTTCTCATGCACTCACTCCCTACCCTTATTCACATTAACACGCACTCATCCCCCCAGCTCCCTTCCACAGGCTGGCTCCTCCCTAAAATTGCCCACAGGGCAATTTCTTAACGGTCGGCCCTTCTGGTAAACCAAAGAAGGGGGAGTATATCATTGTATATAAAACAATTCCCCCTCTTTGCTTCAGCAGAGAGGGGGCCGAGCGTAAAAGAGGCTGTCTCAAAAGCTGTTCTTCACCCCCCAACCCCCCCTCGCCTTCGCGTAGCCGCTTCGGCGGAGCAAGGCAAGGGGGGCTTGCCAAATATCTGTAAATCAATAAGTCCCCCCTGGGGGATTTAGGGGTATCAGATAAAGGAAGGGTTTTTGAGACACCCTCTAGCGAAGGAGCCAGCCTGCGGGGTTGTAAGAAGGGGGTGAGTAAATGCGTACTTTGTGGAAAATCTTTAAATTTGCGTTTCTCATTTAAACCAAGATCCCGATGGACCAGCCATCAGAAAAGAAAGAACTGTTTCAGATTGATGTTGAGAACGTCCTCCGGTCAAAAAACCCGTCTCTTGCAAAAGCAATTCCCTCATTTGCGATAAACTACCTGAGGAGGATAATCCATCAGGATGACATTAATACCATACTTAAGAATTTCGGGCACCTTAGGGATGTCGGCTTCATCGGACCAACGCTCGACTTCATGGGGATCTCCTACAAAGCTTTTGGTGTCGAAAATCTACCGGAGAAGGGCAGGTTCTTTTTTGTGTCCAACCATCCGCTCGGAGGTCTTGACGGGCTTGTATTCATGAATGAACTTGGTAAATATTACAGGAACATCAAATTTCCTGTAAACGACCTTCTGATGAATCTGGAAAATTTATCCGGTATATTCCTTCCGATAAACAAACACGGAAGCCAGGCCAAGGATGCAATAAGAAAACTTGAGGAAACGTATGCCTCTGACAGTCAGATATTATATTTTCCTGCGGGACTCTGCTCACGCAAGAAAAATGGAATAATAAAAGACACTGTGTGGCATAAAAGCTTTATAACCAAGGCTATACAGCACAAAAGAGATGTAATTCCTGCATTTTTCTCAGGACGTAACTCAAATTTCTTCTATAATCTTTCCAATTTCCGGAAACTTTTAGGGATCAAAGCCAACATCGAAATGCTCTACCTGCCCGACGAGATGTTCAGGCAAAAACAGAAAGATATTTACCTCGCATTCGGGAAACCTATCCCGTGGCAGGTATTTGACAGCTCAAAATCGCCGGTCGAATGGGCCGAATGGGTAAAATCAAAATCATATGAACTTGAATCACTTATTAAAAAATAATAGCGGAATAAAAAAAAGAGTAAATTGCATCTGACTATTTCTTGAAGATATTCGATAACCCAAACCTGATGGACTTACAACCGATTGTTCCCAGGCAGCCGCTTGAGAAAATAATGGCTGAGCTCACGCCCGATAAACTTTTGCGCAGAACCAACAACAGCGACAATGAAGTCTATGTTTTTGACTATAAAAGTTCACCGGTCCTCATGCAGGAGGTAGGCAGGGTAAGGGAGTTAACTTTTCGTCACGCAGGAGGCGGGACGGGCCATTCGATCGATCTGGATGATTTTGACACTGCAGCTGAAGATCCTCAGAAACAGCTTATTGTCTGGGATCCGGAAAACAGGGAAATTGTTGGCGGCTACCGTTTTTATTTTCCTCCCAAGGGATGTATTAACTGCGACGTTTCAAAGCTGGCATCTTCATCCTATTTTAAATTCTCTGAGAAATTCATGGTAAAATACTTTCCTCACATGATGGAGCTGGGAAGGTCGTTTGTCTGCCCTGAATACCAGTCGAAGGCCATGGGACGCAAAAGCCTGTTTGCGCTCGACAATATCTGGGACGGATTGGGTGCGCTCTTCATTGAGAATCACCATATCAGGTATCTTTTCGGTAAAGTCACCATGTATCCCCATTTTAACAAGAATGCGAGGAATATGATACTATATTTTCTCACTAAGCATTTTGGAGATCCTGAGGACCTTGTTGTCCCGATGGATCCCGCGAATATCGATCTTAACGAGGAGGAGATGAAAAAGCTTTTCAGAAGCTGGAGATACAAGGAAGATTACAAGACACTGTCGGCACAGGTCAGAAATCTCGGTGAATCAATCCCTCCCCTGATAAATGCTTATATGAATCTCTCACCCACCATGCGCACTTTCGGCACTTTCATTAATCATCATTTTGGAAATGTTGAAGAAACCGGCATAATGATAACCCTGAGGGATATATACATCGAAAAGATAAACAGGCATCTTGCATCCTATAAAAAGGATTTTCTCATCCCATGGTTCATGCGTGAGCATTAATAAGCTCTTACATTTTTCCCCTCAATATAGTTTATGAAAGACTGGTTGGCAACCCTGTTGCCACCTGGGGTTGGGTAGTTTCCGGTAAAATACCAGTCACCCGTATGTTCGGGACATGCCTGGTGAAGCCCTTCAATAGACTGGAATACTATTTCAATCTCCGATTTTATCTCCTCAGATCTGAGCATCGAAGATATTTTTCTTGAGATCTCATCAGGACAGAATGGTTTGTAAATTTCCCTGACAAGGTTCCTTATCTCGCTTACAGGTTTCTTATTTTCAGCTTCAGCTTCTTTATAAATCTCCCTGATGATCGATGCCCTGCCTGTATCGTTCAGAAGCTCAATAGCAGCGCGGAAAGCAATCAGGTCCCCCAGCTTTGCCATATCAATGCCATAGCAATCAGGATATCTTAGCTGAGGTGATGATGAAACTATCACAATCTTTTTCGGATCGAGCCTGTCAAGTATCCTGATAATGCTTTTTTTAAGTGTTGTTCCCCTCACTATTGAGTCGTCGATCACCACGAGGTTATCAACACCTCTTTTGATGACTCCGTATGTAACGTCGTATACATGCCCGACAAGGTCATCCCTTCCGCGATCTCCTGTAATGAAAGTTCTCAGCTTCGCATCCTTTACTGCGATCTTTTCAACCCGCGGTCTCCTGTCTATTATTTCTGCAAGCTCCGATTTATTAAGCAATCTTGAACTGTTGATGATCGTTTCAGTCTTCCACCTGTTAAGGTAATCCTCAACTCCCTTTATAAGGCCATAAAAGGCACTCTCAGCAGTATTTGGAATGTATGAAAAAACCGTATGGTCAAGATCATGATCTACTGCTTTCAGAACGGCGTCAGTCAGAAGTTCTCCGAGTTTCTTTCTTTCGCGGTAGATAGCCTTGTCTGTTCCGCGGGAGAAATATATCCTTTCGAATGAGCACTTCCTGGTTTCTGCATCATCTTTCAGCCGTTCCACCGATACTTCTCCTGAAGCTTTTATTATCAGGGCATGTGCAGGAGGAAGCTCACGGACATTGTCAGTCCTGATATTGAAGATCGTCTGAATCACAGGTCTTTCGGATGCAACCACAACAACTTCATCATCTATATAGTAGAAGGCCGGCCGGATCCCGCATGGGTCACGCATCACAAAAGCATCGCCATGACCTACCATTCCTGCCATTGCATATCCGCCGTCCCAGTTGCGGCATGCCTTTGAGAGGACTGTAGCAAGATCAAGGTTTTTCTCGATTAACGGAGATATTTCCATTTTGGAATAACCCTGGTCCTTGAACTGTCTGAAGAGTCTTTCATTTTCCTCATCGAGCCTGTGCCCTACATTTTCAAGAATAGTTACTGTATCTGAAAAATCGACAGGATTCTGTCCCAGATCTATGAGGTGATTAAACACTTCCCCCACATTCGTAAGGTTAAAATTGCCGGCCATAACCAGGTTCCTTGATCTCCAGTTATTTTCCCGGCTCACGGGGTGGACATAATCGATCTTATAATTGCCGTAGGTACCGTATCGGAGGTGTCCCAGGTAAACATCACAGGCAAATGGTATTTTTTCTTTTACAAATTTCGGATTATACGATTCATCCTTTCTGTTCCCGGTTATCCTTTCAATATCTTCATAAATGAGTCCGAAGATCTCTCTGAGAGGATCCGCTTTATTTGATCTTTGCCTGAAGATATACCTGTTCCCGGGGTCAACATTAAGTTTTATTCCAGCTAAACCGGCACCATCCTGACCTCTGTTATGCTGTTTCTCCATCATGAGGTACATTTTCTGCAAACCGTAATCCCATGATCCGTATTTATCAATAAAATATTCGACCGGCTTTCGCAATCTCAGCATTGCGATGCCGCATTCATGTTTAATACTGTCGCTCATTGTAATTATTTGATCAAATCGGGGTACGGGATCTTGTCCTGCACTGCATAGGCAGATGGATACTGCTTCCTGATCATCATCAGATCCCTGTACGCCTCAGTCTGTGATCTGTAATTTCCTACCCTTACTTTGTACCATCCCGGATCCTGATACTGTACGTAAGCTTTCATATCTCCGTGATCATTGAGGAATTGCAGCATCACTTTATTGGCTTCTTCGCGGGCTGTTCTGACCGAACTCTGATAGATCTGGATCCTGACGCCATAAATAGCCTGAGTTCCGTCAGTTGTCCTGATGCTTTTTTTGGAGGCTATATATCTGCTTAACAGTGTATCGATGGAGCTGTTCTGTTCAATATTCAGTGAACCGCGGCTTCCGGGTCTTGAGAAAAGGTCGGTGGTTCTGATAAATGCCTGGGCGATACCCGGGCCTGCAGTAAGTGAGGCTAAAATGATCAGTAAAAGAACCTTCCTTGTCATGCGGCAAAGATAATCGTTATTGGGAACTTTTAAGGGCCAGGTAAAAATTTCCGCCCAGCGATCCTGCTGCAATTAAATTCCCGCATTTAGCGATTGAAATGTAATTACCGAATGCATCAGTGGTATATGAATCGCATTGGCTGAACATTCTTATTGTTCCTGTTACGGATCCGTTAGTGTAATCGGCCTTGCTGATGATAAAGCAATTCCTGTTGAGCATATATGCTTCCCCGTCTTCGTTAAGGATCACAGAAGAACCCGAATTTGAATTTTCTATGTACTTTTTCCAGCTCACAATGCCGTTCCTGTTCACCGAGGCCAGGAAGGAATTGCTCAGGGTACGCGGCATGCCTGATGCTTCCGTTCGTCCGGAAACAAAAACATTGCCAGATCCGTCGGCAGCAGCATCCAGGCAGGCTGCCGAGAAATCAGGATTGTTATAAAGTTCGGTTTCCCAGAGTTTCTGAAGGTCGCTGTTATATTTCATAATCACGGCTTTCGGCTTTTGATTGCCGCTTTTTTTCGTGACAGCAAGATAAATATTGCCAAGGTTATCATAACAAGCACTGTTGGCTGATACGAAGCCTGTCTCAACAGAGTCTTTCTCCAGCACCTGACCGGAGTTATTGAATCTTACAAAAAGGATCTGAGCATCAGTATTGTCTGTAGAATCCGGACTTGCTGATCCGACAGCAAGAAATATTCCGTCCCCCTCATCCAGCAATGTTGCGATATCGAGAAAAAAACCGGCGGTTATGGTTTTTTCCCACATCTTCTCCCCGTTATTGTCAATTTGTGCAAGAAGCATTTTTCCTTTGCTGCTACCCGCAGCAAGATAACCTGAACCTGAAGAAACTGCAGATGTGAACGATCCTGTGAGTTCAGAGGTGTAATCAGCTTCAACGATCTTGGTGGCAGTGAATTTTACCAGGTATGGCTTCCCGAGAAGTGTTCCGCAGGAGATTAATCCGGAGTCTGCCGTTGCTTCAACAAAACAGGCATTCCCCTGGCCGAGGGATTTTTCCCAGATAATGTTGCTTCCTTCTTCCTTTTTGCAGGAAAGCATCAGCAACATAATAATGACAAGGGGGATTAGTTTTTTCATGATCTTGCACCTATTCGAGCTCTGCAGCCAGTTCGTCTGTCATTTCAAGGTTATGATAGACATTCTGGATATCATCGTCATCTTCCAGGGCTTCAATGAATTTAAGTACTTTTTTAGCTGATTCAACATCCAGCTTTTTGGTGTCGTTAGGGATTCTTTTCAAACTCGATTCTTCCGGCTCAATTCCAAGCTTTGCTAGTTTCTTGCTCACGCTTCCAAAGTCCTCTTTGGCACATGTGATGGTAATTGTATCCTCATCGACAAAAAAATCCTCGGCTCCCGCATCGATCATTTCCAGCTCCATCTCTTCCAGATTGATGCCTTCGTTGGTGATAGTGAATGTTCCCTTCCTGTCAAAAAGAAAGCTGAGCGACCCGTTGGTACCGAGATTTCCGCCATATTTATTGAAAGCTGACCTTATTGAAGCAACCGTCCGGTTGTTGTTATCTGTCAGACATTCTGCAAATACTGCTATTCCGTGAGGAGCGTATCCTTCAAAAGAAGTCTCCTGATAGCTTACAGCATCTGAGCCGACAGCTTTCTTTATTGCCCGTTCAATGTTGTCCTTGGGCATGTTGGCCCCTTTAGCGTTTTGTATCGCAAGCCTTAGTCGCGCATTGGCATCAGGGTCACCCCCTCCCTCTTTGGCTGCAATGATTATTTCCTTTATGATCTTGGTAAAGATCTTGCCTCTCTTTGCATCGGCAGCACCCTTCTTCCTCTTTATTGTGGACCATTTGTTGTGACCTGACATATACTTATTTTAAATGTTTGAGTGCAAAATTATATATTTCTTTCTACTTATGTATTTTTGTGCTTTAAAATTATGGCGCCAGGCGTCAGGCCAAAATTTATGATTCCTAATGCCGGTCGCCGTCCCGATAGCTATCGGGAGCCGGTCGCCGGTTGCCTTGATCTATGAATTACGATTTTAATAATGAACAAAACCTTAAGGTGAACAAAAAAGTATATATTGAAACATACGGTTGCCAGATGAATGTTGCTGACAGTGAGGTTGTTATGTCTATTCTTAAGGACGCAGGATTCAGGCAGGCAACAGATATAGGCAGCGCTGGCCTGGTCCTTCTCAACACCTGTTCGATAAGAGAAAATGCGGAGCAGAGAATATGGGGAAGACTAAAGGCTATAAGTCATCTGAAGAAGAAAAACAAAGCTCTGGTTGTCGGGCTGATCGGATGCATGGCTGAAAGACTTAAAGAAAAAGTGCTGGAAACTGAACATATTGTTGATCTTATAGCAGGACCTGATTCATACAGGCATTTGCCAGCTCTGATTGCTGAAGCCGAAACAGGACATAAGGCTGTAAATGTCCTTCTTTCGCGTGAGGAAACTTACGCTGACATAGCTCCCGTCAGGATGGACAAAAACGGGATTTCCTCATTTATTTCCATTATGAGAGGCTGTAACAATATGTGTTCTTACTGTGTTGTACCGTATGTCAGAGGAGGTGAACGAAGCCGTGATCCCGGTTCAATTGTCAGGGAGGCAGAGGAACTCTTTAAATCGGGATACAGGGAGGTTACCCTCCTTGGGCAGAACGTAGATTCATACAATTGGGAAGAGAGTGGAAAATCAATTGGTTTTGCACGTTTGCTCCGTGATGTAGCGTTGATCGATCCTTTGCTCAGGGTGAGGTTCTCAACGTCTCATCCAAAAGATATCTCCGATGAACTGCTCGAAGCCATTTCGCTTCATGAGAATATTTGCAGGCATATCCATTTGCCTGCCCAAAGCGGAAGCACCAGGATCCTCAAGCTCATGGACCGTGAATATACCAGGGAATGGTACATGGAAAGGATCTCTGCTATTAAGAGAATTATTCCGGATTGCGCCTTGTCGACAGACATGATAGCCGGATTCTGCTCCGAAACGGAACAGGATCATCAGGAATCCCTGTCGCTTATGGAATGGGCCGGTTTTGATTTCGCTTATATGTTCAAATACAGCGAAAGACCAGGGACCAAAGCTGCAAGAAAGATGAAGGATGATGTGCCTGAGGATGTCAAGGCAAGAAGGCTCAGCGAAATGATTGCACTTCAGAACAGGCTGTCAAACATTTCAAAAAAACAGGATGTGGGAAAAACATTTGAAGTGCTCATCGAGGGGCCTTCCAGGAGGTCTCCTGAAAATTTATCCGGCCGCACTTCCCAGAACAAGGTTGTCGTATTCCCGGCTGAAAACAATAAAGCAGGAGACTATGTCAGGGTACTAATTAATAAAAGCACTTCTGCAACTCTTCTTGGCAAAGTTTTTGCTGCCAAATGAGTTGCATATTACCTTTTATAGCCTAAATTGGATTTTTATTAAAATAATCCCCCATGAAACAAATGGTATTTCTCGTGTTCGCCCTTCAGCTATTTTTGACAAATGGTTTGGAAGGACAGAGATCTGATTCCGGATCGCAGGAAAAAATAACAATATCGGGAACGATAATCTCAGCTATCGGAAATCCGGTCCCCGGAGCCAGGATCTATATCGACAGCCTCTCCACCGGAAAATTTTCCGACTATGTCGGCAAATACAGAATCAAGGTGAATCCTGCTGCGAAAAAAATAGTTGCCAGCTCCCGTGATTTTGGCTATTGCTCCGAAGAAATAAAAGGGAGAACTTCCATCGATCTCGCCTTGAACGGTGATATAACGGGTATGGATTCATTCCTGTCCCGGAACATAAATAAATACAAGCCTGAAAAAAAAGGTGTAAAGGCAAAGAAAGTCAACACTTATACTGATATCTACCAGATGATCAGGCAGGAAGTTCCCGGAGTAGTCGTAAGCGGGAAAAGCATAGTTGTCCAGCAGCAAAACTCATTTTTCGGATCATCATCCCCTCTGTTCGTGGTGAACGGGGTCAGGGTGACGAGCATTGACCACATTAATCCTCTTGAGGTAAAATCCATACAGCTTTTGAAAGGCTCCAACGCCAATATTTACGGCAATGAAGGAGCTAACGGGGTTATCAGCATAACCCTTCTTTCAGGAAAGGAAAAATAAATCTATCCCATGCCGGCTGGTTTTAGTCAGGCTTTAAAAGACTACGATGAAAATTAAAGTGTTTGTTCTGATATTTTTTACTGTTTTTCTCTTTGGGACCTCATTTGCACAGAAAAAAAGCAGCAAGAAAATAACAATCTCGGGATTTGTGATTGATACGGCCCGGCAACCGGTAGCAGGGGCAATGATACTTGTTGATAAGATGAACTCCAACATTGTGACCGACAGCAAAGGCTATTACAGGGTAAAAGTTATGCCGGATGCTGAAAAAATAACTGTCTTTACAATCAATGGCGGGAATAGTGATGAATTAATTAATGGCAGAACCTCAGTTAACTTCACTATAGAGAGTGCAGGAACAAGTGAGAATAATGACAAGTTTGCTGCTGATGAGGAGACAATCAATATCGGTTATGGCGAGGTAAAACGTAAAGACCTGACCATGTCGGTGGATAAAGTAAAAGGAATCGGGGATAATCAGAAGGTGTATACAGATATTTATGACATGCTCAGGGGAACGATTCCTGGTGTCAGAGTAAATGGAAAGAATATTACAATTCAGGGAGTTGGAACATTCAACGGAGACAGTCAGCCATTGTTTGTACTTGATGGTACCATAATCAGCACAATAGATGATATTCCTCCGGGAAGCGTAAAATCAATTGAAGTGCTGAAAGGAGCTGCAGCATCAATTTATGGATCAAGGGGAGCTAACGGAGTTATTCTTATAAGGCTGAAAAGCCATGGCGACAAATAGTCTGTCAGTTTTTCTTTTCCCTGGTTATTTCAATCATCAGTTCATTAAGCTGTTTCAGGGATATTTCAGCAGGGGTATCAAGCATGACATCCCTTCCGGAATTATTCTTGGGGAAAGCAATAAAATCGCGTATTGAATCCTGACCACCGAACATTGCTACCCACCTGTCGAATCCGAATGCAATTCCACCATGAGGCGGAGCTCCGTATCGGAACGCATTCAGAAGGAATCCGAACTGCTCCTCTGCCTCTGTTTCAGAGAAACCGAGCACCCTGAACATCTGCTTCTGTACAGAAGAATCATGAATTCTCACTGAACCTCCCCCGATTTCGACACCATTAATTACAAGGTCGTAAGCGTTAGCCCTGACTTTTCCCGGATCAGTTT
>CAZXAM010000006.1:0-8954 GCA_964638545.1 uncultured Rikenellaceae bacterium
TCTTCCCTGATCTTCTGCTTGACAGAGAGGAACTCGACTCCAAGGGCCGAAAGGATCCCGAAAATGGCAGCTCCGAGAACCGGATTAAAGCCGAAGAAATATCCAATGCCGATCCCGCCAAAGGATGCATGTGTAATTCCTCCGCTCAGGAAGACCATTTTTCTTGACACTATATAAGTTCCTGCCAGCCCTGCTGTAATGCTGGCAAAAACAGCTCCCAGGAAGCCCTTTACTATAAAATCATATTGCAGTATGCCTCCTTCCATCAGTCGTGGGATTTAAGTACTGTATGCGGCACCGCCCCATGTGTGATAAGCTGTATGGGGCATCCGTAGGCAAGAAGCTGTTCGTTCGAGATTTCCGACGATGGATGGTAATGAAGCCGCCTGTTGACGCAGGCATATGACTTTACATGCGAGGATATGATCCCTATGTCATGTGAAACCATTAGAATAGCCATCCGGCTGTTGAGTTCTTTAAGCTTCCCGTAGAAATCTTTTTCAAATGTGGAATCCACAAAATTACCCGGTTCATCCAGCAACAGGAGCCTGGGATCTCCGATTATCGCCCGTCCGAGAAAAACTCTCTGAATCTGTCCTCCTGAAAGCTCCGAAAGCGATGAATTTCCCATTCCCGAAAGTCCCAGTTCCTCGAGAACCTCATGGGCCCTCTTCTTATCGGCCGCCGACATCCTGGAGATGATCTTTTTCCTGATCATCATGCCGGAAAGGATGACATCGGTAACGGTAACAGGATAGTTGCAATCACCTGTAGAGATCTGCGGAAGATAACCAATGCTGTTTCCGTTTATCAGCTTGCTGTTGAATTCAATCTTCCCCTTCACCGGCTTGATAAGGCCGAGTATCACTTTCAGGAGAGTAGTTTTACCTCCCCCGTTAGGACCTATGACACCTATGAAATCGTTTTCTTTTACAATGAATTCTATGTCTTCAAGTACAATGCCCGTATCGTAACCGGCTGTCAAGGAATTCATTTCAAGAAGATTTCCCATAATTTATAGTCTATTGACCTTCCCCGGTAAAACTAATATGCAATTTTTCAATTATCTCTGAAGTCGCCTTCATCCAGTCGGGCGAAAGCGGATCAATTTCCACCACCTCAGCACCGATTTCGTCCGCTATTGATTTTGCATTCTTGCTGTCGTATTCCTTCTGGACAAAAATGGTACGTATCTTTTTTTCCCTTGAAAAGTCGATCAGATATTTAAGCCTGGCAGGAAGAGGTTCCTTCCCTTCGAATTCCACGGGAACTTCCACCAGGCCGTAATCCCTGGCAAGATAGGCAAGATTCGGATGATAGATCATGAAGGGTGTTCCTGAAAACCCTGAAAACAGTTCTTTCGCTTTTGTGTCAAGTTCTCTGATGGTGGCTATCAGATCACTTGCGCGCGCTTCATATTTCATTCCCCCGGAAGGATTAAGCCTGATGACAAGATCCCTGACCGCTTCAGCAATTATTACCGCGCATCCCGGAGAAACCCAGTAATGGGGATCTGCGCCCTCGGCATGACCGGCTTCATGCTCCTGGTCAGCTTCTATTGGTTTGATCAGGCTTCCAACTGAAAGTCGTATCATTGATTTGTTCATTTCATAGAAGCGGTCAAGCCAGGTCATTTCAAAACCAAGGTATCCATTGCTGATATATGCAACAGATTTTCTGAGTTTTGCTATCTGGACAGGATAAGGTTCATAAATATGGGGGTTGGCTCCCGCAGGAACCATTACATTGACGCTGAAATCGTCTCCTGCTATTTGGTTCACGAAGTATTCAAAAGGGGCAATACTGACTGTGATTATTTCTGTCTCCTTGCCAGGCGTATTCCTGCCGCAGGAAATCAGAACCGCTATCAATGCCAGTGCAAATGTCTTCCTGATCATGTCTGTTAAAACCGAAAGCACAAATTTAACATATAAGATTACAAAAGGTTTAGGCGTTGCAGATAAATACGCTATTTTTGATGCGCTTAATCATTTGTCATGCTGATGAAGAATAAAGGAGAGATTCTTGCATCTATCCTGAAGGATTTTAAAGGGTGCTATTTTTTCCTGCACAATACCAGGGAATTAAGCGTCGTGGAAAAAATCATGAACGAAGGATTCATCTTCGAAAATCAGCTGGCACATTCAACAGACCGCATCAATCCGAATGAATCCATCGAAATTACTTACTTTCTCTTCCAGAGAAAAGATTATGGAATATTTACGATCATACTTGCGATTCCCAAATCGACTTACGAGAAATATTCCGAAGCTTCCAACATTTCAGATACGGGGATCGAGGAAGTCATGACGATAACAGATCCCTGGTTCGGCGAAAATGATGAGGTGATGTACATGATATCCCCAAAACATGTTCTTGGCTACTATAACAACAAGACCTCAGAATTTTTTAAAAACGAGAACTGGGACAATAAATTTGACAACTCAGCTCACAGGAAACCTTCAAAGAGGACTGCCAGACCTGAAAAATAATCCTTCAAAATGAAATCCACCAGATTTTTTATCCTCGCTTCACTGGGATCGCTGCTTCACTTGTTTTCGGCTGCCCAGGTTCCTTACCTGAATTATCAGTCATCCCTTCAGAAGATTGCCAGCCTTCAGAAAGAATACCCATTATTATGTTCAACAAGATCGATCGGAAAAACTGATGGAGGAAAAGATATAATGGTTCTTGAGATTGGAACAGGCGCAAGAGATAATAAACCGGGAATTGCCGTGATAGGAACCGTTGAAGGCTCATATATCCTGGGGAAAGAACTGGCATCTGGTTTCGCAGGATCACTCCTGAAAGCTTCGTCGACACCTGAAATCAAGGATCTGCTCGAAAAGGTGACTTTTTATGTCATTCCTGATGTATGCCCTGATGCAACGGAGCAGTATTTTCAGAAAATAAAGTATGAGAGGAACGTTAATGTACGTCCAGTCGATGAAGACAGGGATTTTGTAACCGATGAGGATCCCTGCGAGGATCTGAACAAAGACGGATTTATAACTTTGGTACGCGTATCTGACTCTTCAGGAACTCATAAAAAGAGCTCTGAAGACGAAAGAGTCATGGTGCCTGCTGATCCTTCCAAAGGCGAACGCGGTACATATTTTATCTACTCCGAAGGTATTGACAACGACAAAGACGGCAAATACAATGAAGATGGAAACGGAGGTGTGAATTTCAACAGGAACCTATCTTTTAATTATGAAGAGTTTGGCATCAACGCGGGCCTGCATGCTGTTTCAGAACCTGAGACCAAGGCGCTCCTCGACTTTCTGTTTGATCACTATAATATCTACGCTACTTTCTCTTTCGGCCCTCAGGATAATCTCAGCCAGGCAGCCGGATCTGCTGAAAGGCTTTCCCAGGCACGCACACTGGAACAGCTGGACCGGGAACAGCGAGGAACAGGCGCTCAGCAGGAAGGAGGGCAATCGTCAAGGACAAGTGAAAGAAGGATTACAGGCATACTAAAATCAGATGAGACGATAATAAAATATGTTGCAGAGAGATACAGGGAGCTGACAGGAGTAAAAGGAAGCCCTCCTGCTGAATCAGCTCCCGGAAATTTTAGCGACTGGGTTTATTTCCATTATGGCCGCTACAGTTTTACAACCCCTGCGTGGTGGATACAGACTGAAAGGGGAAAGAACGAAGAGGTTGCCTTTCTCAAAAACTGCGGAGAAAATAATATCAATAATGCATTCGTACCCTGGACAGAGATAGAGCATCCCGATTTCCCGGGAAAGAAGACAGAAGTCGGAGGGATAAAGCCGTTCCTGATGACCAACCCCCCGGAGGAGAAACTCGAAGAGCTGATCGAAGCCAACTACAGGTTCATCACCGATGCGGCTGCCATGCATCCTGAACTGGAGTTTCTTGATGTGACAACAGAAAACAGCGGAGAAAAAATATACAGGGTCACTCTTAAGGTGCATAACAAAGGCCTCTTTCCGACCTGTGCTGAAGCAGGCCAGGATAATATGTTCGTGAGGATCATGAGGCTGACTCTCGAAATGGGAAAAGGACAGTCACTACTCAGCGGACAAAAAGTTCAGAGGATCCCAAGGCTGACAGGAAACAGCACAGCTGAATACAGCTGGCTCATTATAGGAAAAGGAGTAGTTAACATAACTGCAGGTGCGGTCAATACCGGTTTTGTCAGAACTGCCATAGAGCTCAAATAACAAATTTCATTAAGGCATCATGAAAAAATCATCAATAAATACATTCCTGACGGCGATATTGCTTATTGCTTCTTGCTCCGTGTCGGCCCAGACTGAAGAATATTTTTTCCAGGCTGCCGGCACTCCTGCTGATCCAAAGGTGCAGGTCTCCTGGAGCCGGTACTATACTCATGCCGGAATAACAGATATTGCTAAAAAACTTGCTTCCGCCTATCCTAACCTGGTTAAACTGGAATCAATGGGAAAGTCATTCCAGGGAAGAGAGATGTGGGTTCTGACAATCTCTGACAGGAACTCAGGGAATCCTGACCTCAAACCCGGATTCTGGATCGACGGTAATATCCACTCCATTGAATTACAGGGCAGTGAAATGGCGCTTTATACCGCATGGTATCTCTGCGAGATGTTCGGACAAAACCTTTATATTAGTCAGCTCCTCAAGGATAAAACCTTCTATATAGCACCAACAATAAATCCCGACGCTCGAGATTATTTTGCAAATGTGGGCATTCCGCCCCGCTCAGGCCTTATGCCACTTGACAATGACAGGGATGGACTGTTCGATGAGGATGGCGCTGACGATATGAACAAGGACAAGAATATAAGCCAGATGAGGCGTAAAAACCCTGATGGCAACTTTATTGCTGACATAAAAGATCCCAGAAGGATGATCCGTGTTGAGCCAGGACAGAAAGGAGAGTATGAGATGCTTGGTACGGAAGGGATCGACAACGACGGTGACGGAATGGTAAATGAAGACGGACCCGGAGGTTATGACGGCAACCGCGACTGGGGATTCAACTGGGAACCCAACTATATTCAGAGCGGAGCAAACAGGTATCCATTTTCACAACCTGAGAATCAGGCTGTTCGTGATTTTATTGTGAAGCACAGGAATATAACGGGCGCTCAAACCTTTCATAATTCAGGCGGTATGATACTCCGGGGGCCTTCTGTTCAGGGAGGCGGAGCCGAATCATACAGCAGGTCGGATGACGCAGTAATAAACGAAATAGGGAAAAAGGGGGAGCTCATGATTCCCGGTTACAAGCTTCTTACGATCTCGAAAGACATGTACACTGTATATGGCGGAGAGATTGACTGGTGGCATGGAGCCATGGGATGCTTCGTTTACTCTAACGAGCTCTGGAATCCCTATCTTATGTTTTATGATACTTCTTCAACAGATCAGTATGAGTTTGATAAGCTGTTGCTTTTTGAAGATGCTTTCATTCCCTGGAAAAAAGTCAAACATCCTGTTTACGGCGAAGTCGAGATCGGAGGTTTCAGCAAAATGATAGGAAGGCTTCATCCCGGGTTCATGCTTGAAACTGATGCCCACAGAAACGCTGCATTCTGCATATATAACGCCTACCAGTCTCCAAAGCTTGAAATCCTGAATATAAACGTCAGGAAAATTGAAGGGGGACTCAAGGAGGTGACCGCATCAGTCAGGAACACGAGGTTGCTGCCAACTCATTCAGCATCAAATCTCAAATTCAGGATCGATCCTCCCGACTATGTATTTCTGGACGGGGGAACTGTAATAGCCGGCATGATCGTTACCAACAAGGACCTGAACCTCACCAGGGAACAAAAAAAGAATCCAAACCGGATGGAAATCCCGAATATCCAGGGTTATCAGACCATAGATCTCAAGTGGATCGTCAAGGGAGATACCAGATATACTATTAGGGTGGAGAGCGTCAAGGGAGGCAGAACTTCGGTTGTAGCTGAATAATAAAATAAGGCCGTAATCATATCACGGCCTTATTTATCAAGGAATGAAAATTAATCATCCGGAGACGCCGTCATGAAAACTAATAAGTCTGAAGAGATATCTTAAAGTAACCGTTTGCCTTTATTGATTTGATCTCGAATTTCCAGGCACCTTTCTTATCTTCATTTTCAGACTCTGTAACATTGAATGATTTTTTCCAGTTCAGATTCCCGAATTCATCGATCACTATGTCGGAATAGGTCTTTCCATTGGGCATAATTATCTTAATGCGAATCTCACCCATTTTGCAATCACCCACTATTGACATCATGACATTGCTGACTGATTTCTCCACATCAATTATGTAGTCCCTTTCAAAAGATGTCTCCTTGATGGATTTGGAGAACTCCCAGCTGGTCCGCTCGGAATCATCGCCAAGATGACGTCCGTAGAAATCGAATCCGGGAGTGTAAACGAAAGGTTCACCTGTTGAAAACGACCTGTTGCCGTTATAATTCCTGTAAACTTTCATCATCTGGTCGCGGAACTCGGGATCTTCAGCCTTTGTTTTCATGTCTTCCATTGCCTTCTGCACCTCTGAATTAGATTCCTCAAAAGCCTTACGGGCTTCCTTCATCGCTTCCTCCTGAGTCTTTTTCTGCTCCACCATCGCCTTCTTCTGCTCATTGATGAGTTCCTGAAGCTCCTTTTCCTTTTCCGCCTTGCTCTTTTCCTGAGCATTTATCCTCTGGAAGGAACATATTGAGATAAGGAAAATAATTGCTAATATTAAACTGCTCTTTTTCATGACTGCCTTTTTACTGCTTACCAGTTCAAAAATAATGCCTTTATCAAAGATTTTCTGTTAATGAAGGGTTAATGCAAGGTTAATGTTTCACTTTCATACAGGTCATTTTAACTAAAATTGAATACTTTTGAACAGTAAACCAGGATAATATGCGAAAAAGAAACACCATTCTGACCCTTGGCATCCTTGCCATAATATTTATGGCAGCATCCCAGATAATTATCTTAAGAGGTTTATGGAATCAGCAAAATGAAATGCTCACCATAAGGTACAGGTCATTACCGCAGGAAGCTATCGGGGCTCTCCGAGAATCAAACACAGTGCATGACACCGTGCAGTATCTTCTGAATGAGTATTCGCGGGACATGGCTGAAGAACTGCTTGAAATAAAAGATGAAAAAGCAAGGGATGAAAAAAATAAGGAGATACTCAACTATTTTACCGTTGCTCTCAACAAGGAACAGGACTTCACCGCTTACCTCTCGGATTATCTCGGCAAGCAGGGCTTCGAGAAGAATTTCAAATACAAAATCGATATAACAAACATTGAGATCTTCACATCAGATACATCTTCCCAGATCGTTTTCAGGAGCAACACTTATATAGGCCCCCGGCCGGGAGGACCAGGAGGGCCTGCTCCGGCTTACCGGCCGGGAATGATGCCTTGGCAGAATGATGGCACAAAATCAAGCATTTCCGTCCTGAGGCAAAGGTTATGGACAGATCATTACTTTCTGAATTTTGAATACTCTATTGATTTTTCCGACAAGCAGAAGCAGATCCTTAAGGATACAGCCGCTTCCCTGATAATAAGCCTCCTGAGCATCCTTGTGGTCGTGATGATCTTTCTGGTCACCTACCGCAACCTTATGGAAGAGAAAAGACTGTCGAACCTGAAAACCGACTTTATAAATAATATGACCCACGAGCTCAAGACTCCTCTGGCAACGATCACTGTTGCCGGTAAGACGCTTGAAATGGAGAAGATAAGGAAAGATGATGGCAAGATCCTTGAGACTGCAAGACTTATCGGCAAGCAGAGCATCCACCTGAACCAGCTTATAAATATGATCCTTGAGATAAGCATGTGGGAAAGAACAGAGTTTCAACTCGAAAAGAAGAAAGTTGATCCGGAGGAGTTCATGAACGATGTTGTCGAAAGTTTCAAGACAGGTTCTGGAAACTCTTCGTCAGTGTGGCAGAAATACAACTTTAACGGTGTCCAAGCGAATATAGACATTGTTTACTTCACGACCATGATAAACAATCTTCTCGCCAATGCAGTGAAATATTGTGACAAGAAACCTGAAATAAACATAGAGGGCTCGGTCCAGGACAACAAAATCTGCATCAGCATTGCTGATAACGGTATCGGGATATCCAAAAGTGATCAAAAACGTGTGTTCGACAAATTCTATCGTGCATCAGGCGGGAATATCCATAAGTACAAAGGACTGGGGCTTGGACTTTACTACGTTAAAAAGATAGCAACAGCCCATGGAGGTGATGTTACCCTTAACAGCAAACCGGGAAAAGGTAGTATATTTACAGTAACAATTCCTTATTGAAAAAATATTCAGACTATGAAAGTATTACTGGCAGAAGATGACAGGGATTTTGGCAACATATTGTCGCAGTATGTATCTATTAATGGCTTTGACGTAACACTTGCCAGGGATGGAAAAGAAGCCTGGGATCTGTTCAGGCAGGAAAAGCCCGATATTTGTGTTCTCGACGTGATGATGCCGGAAATGGACGGATTCACTCTCGGTGAAAAGATCAAGGAGCAGGAGCCGGGCATACCGCTGATATACCTTACAGCGAAGAGCCTCAAGGAAGATATAGTCAGGGGCCTTAAGATAGGAGCTGATGACTACATAACAAAGCCTTTCGACCCGGAGGTTCTTATCCTCAGGATCAACAACATCCTGAAACGCGCTTATTCTTCATCGAATGATGAATACAAGATATCCGAAACAACCCTAAAGATAAATTCCCTTGAACTTATCTGCGGCGACACTACTGAAAAGCTTACTTTGAAAGAGGCCCAGCTGCTTAGATATTTCATCGTAAACAAGAACAAGGTGCTTGCCAGGGAAGATATCCTGACGGAAATCTGGGGAGAAGATGATTACTTTCTCGGTCGCAGCATGGATGTCTTCATCAGCAGGCTTCGTAAATATATCTCCGAAGACAAAAATCTGGATATCAGAACGGTAAGGGGAATGGG
>CAZXAM010000006.1:9054-21752 GCA_964638545.1 uncultured Rikenellaceae bacterium
GTAAATATATCTCCGAAGACAAAAATCTGGATATCAGAACGGTAAGGGGAATGGGGTTTATTCTTGAAGAGCTTAACAAAGAAGAAAAATAATCAGATTCAAAGTAGCGGTACACGCTTCACGCTGTCCGGTACATGAAAAAAAAGAGGGTGTCTCAAAAACCCTTCCTTTATCTGACACCCCTAAATCCCCCAGGGGGGACTTATTGATTTACTGATATTTGGCAAGCCCCCCTTGGGGGGTTGGGGGGTGAAGAACAGCTTTTGAGACAGCCTCTTTATTTTTAGAAACCAATATTCTTCTCTAAATTGTACCTCGTACCTTGTACCTCGTACCTTGTACCTTGTACCGTATTTATTATTTACCTCCCAGTATCTCCTTCACCTTCTTATACAGATCATCTCCCCTCAAATCCCTTGCGATGATAGTGCCTTTTTCATCAAGCAGGAAATTAGCCGGTATTGAATTGACGGAATAAAGTTTTGCAGCTGCGCTGTTCCAGTATTGCAGATCGGAAACATGTGTCCAGGTCAGTTTGTCGTCAGCTATTGCCTTAACCCAGACATCTTTGGTCTGATCGAGTGACACGCCGAATACATCAAATCCTTTCTTGTTGAATTCTTTAAATATTTTCACAACATTTGGATTCTCCTCACGACAAGGGGGACACCATCCTGCCCAGAAATCAACCAGCAGAAGCTTTGAGCCTATTTTCGACGAAAGGGCAACCGGATTGCCGTTAACATCATTAAGAGTAAAATCAGGGGCTTTCTGGCCGACAGAAACAGCCTTAAGTGCAGCTGCCCTGGTTTTAAGTTCCATAACAACAGGCATCTTTGCCACATTAGTGTCGAGGGCTGCAACTGCATTTTCAATTTCCTCACCACTCATATCGGAGCTCAGGCTTCTGATAAGATAGGGTGTGAAATGAGATCCCGGATTGTTCCTGATGTATTCCTTCTGGAGGTTCTTCATGTCTTCCTCGATCGTCAGGGCTTCGTCCCTTATTTTTCTCATCTGAGCCGTATCGTTAACCGCCCTTGCAGCATTGTAAGATCTTACCAGTGTCTCGTAATTATCTGATAATGGCCTGTCCAATTCGACAAATGACTTGTACTCATCCTGGGTTTTTGATCCTGAAATAATTGCATTATCAAGAGAGTCAAGCTTTCCGGTTATCGTTATTTCGGAATTTTCAATATAGAGGACTGCCCTGTTGCGGGTATTTTCAGCAATAAGAAAAACCTGGTCAGGATAATCAACTACACCCTCCATTTTGAATGAGCCTTTCTTTGATACTGCCTTGTTAAGTGTGTCCATTTTGCCTGTTCCCCTCTTAAGAAGCCAGAAGGTAAGACTGTCAGATCCTTCAATATTGCCTTTTATAACATAATGGGGTTCCGAACTGCATGCAGCGATGAATGCCGCCATAACGAACAGATAAAAGATTCTTTTCATAAAATATACATTATTAATTGGTTATCAGATTTATAAATTAACGCGCAAAGATATTAATAATTATGATTTTTTAAGATAACTGTCTATTAAACTGACCGCAGCTGTGTATGAGGTGATCTTGCCTTCATGAAGAAGTTTCTCAATTTTTGGTCTCATCGATCTGACCATTTCGTTATTGTTGAAAGAGTAGTTAAGGTAATCAGCAATTGCATTGTCCATTCCCGACAGAGACTGTTCCTTCCTTCGTCTCTCAAAATAACTGTTCAGCTTTGTATAATGCTCATAGTCGAGGATCTTCATCCACAGCTCCCGGATGCCTTTATTGCTTAATGATGAGCAGATAAGCACTTCGGGTTTCCACCCCGACGGCGGGACAGGGAAAAGCTGCAGTGAGTTCTGATACAGGATCCTGGCTCTTTCAGCGGCTGTCTCATTCTCACCGTCGGCTTTGGTGATGGCAACTGCATCAGCCATTTCCATTATGCCTCTTTTCATCCCCTGAAGCTCATCACCAGCACCTGACAGCATCAGAAGAAGAAAAAAATCGACCATTGAATGTACTTCTGTTTCAGATTGTCCCACTCCGACTGTCTCCACCATTATCGTGTCGAATCCTGCGGCTTCGCAGAGAATAATGGTTTCTCTTGTCTTTCGTGCCACACCGCCCAAAGTTCCTGCTGCCGGCGAAGGCCTTATAAAGGCACGGGGATGAGAGCTCAGCTTTTCCATACGGGTCTTGTCGCCAAGGATGCTCCCCCGGGTTTGCAGGCTGCTCGGATCTACTGCAAGCACTGCTGTTTTCCTGCCTTCTTTTGCAATGAAGAGCCCCAGGGCTTCGATAAATGTGCTCTTTCCAACCCCCGGAACACCAGTAACGCCTATCCTTATTGAATTCCCGCTGTACGGGAGGCATTTTTCGATTATTGCCTGAGCAGCTTCGTATTGTTCCGGCCTTGAACTCTCAATCAAAGTAATAGCCTGGCTCAGCACAGGCCTGTTTCCCGACAATATTCCTGAAACAAAATCATCGACCGAATAGTTTTTCCTTTTCTGCTTGCCGCGGCCTGAAAAGATTTCCGGATTTATGGAAGGAGGCATGCTGACTCCTTCCCGGATATACAGAGCGCTTTTATGTTTTTTCTTTTCTTCCATATCCTGAAGCAGTCGGGTGCAAAAATAATAATTGGGTGCCCGGAAAACGCAGGCACCCATTATATATTATACGCAATAACGTACTACTTTGTTGCAACGGGAGCCTGAACATCAGCCACCAGAGTGAGGGCCGCCTCCGATCTCTTTGGATCATTTGTATAAACATAGATCGTCTTGGTGACTTTGCCTTTATATGACCCGGAGTTGAATACAGCTTTAATCGCGCTTGATTGACCTGGCTTAATCGGAACGCCGGCCAGTCCCTCCTGAACGGCCGTGCATCCGCATGTTGCCTTTACATGTCTGATTATCAGGTCGCTTTTGCCGGAATTGGTGAATTTGAATTCTACCTCTCCCGTTGTTGCTCCTTGCATCTTCCCAAGATCTGCGGTTGTTTTTAGAAGATTGAATACCGGGGCTTTTTCAAGGTCTTCCCTCGACATTGAAGAAAAATCCTCAACAAGGTTTGCAGAAACGTAATACCAGGCATCTTCCTGAAGCTTGCCGTTAGTCTTTACCCTTACAAGATCGTTCACCGAACCCCAGGCGCTATTTTTAGACGCATCGTAGGTGCCTTCAACGAGGCCCTTCTGACCGGGTTTCAGTGTTTCCGGGTTAGTCTTTAATGTCAGGTGAGCGGGGACATTGTCAAATTCCACTTTGACAGGTTCATTTGATGTATTGATCAGCTGCATGACCCTGATCTTTTTTTCTGTCTTTTTTATGTTCGTGAATGACAGATTGATGCTTTCAAACCTTACCGGGCCCACAGCGAAGGTGTACAATTCCTCAATTGTTCTTTCACGGGCTATGACTTCTCCCTTGATCTGAAGAACCTGCACTTCAGGTTTTGAATTAGTATACACAGTAAGTGTCTTTGAAAACTTGCCTGGCCGGTTCGCCGGATCATAAATCGCCGTAATCGTACCTTTTGCTCCCGCAGCGATAGGCTGCTTTGTCCATTCAGGTGTTGTACAGCCGCATGAAGCAACAATATTCTGGATGACAAGCGGGCTGTTTCCTGAGTTTGTAACAACAAAATCATATTTCTGAGGACCAGCTTCCTCCTTGAAAGTTCCGAAGTTATGTTCCGATTCGGAAACTTTCATCATAGGCTGTGCGGCAACAGCTGCGCTGATCGCAATAAACTGTAAAAACAGAAGTATTCGTTTCATTTTAAAAATTTGTTCGTTAAATATAATAAATCCCGGATTAATCCGGTTTTTCTACATAAACAACACTTAAGAGTATTTGGTTGCATGACAAAGAACAAAAATCAGACCGGAAATCTTGTCCGGCTCAATTACTGGCAAAAATAATTAAAGTTTGTTTTTTTTAGACATAATAAAGCATAATATCATTAGTTTTGCCTCAGAATGCCGGCTGATTGGAATATTATTTGAGGGGATGATCCGGCAGCACCACGCTAAGGGACAGAGAATGAAAAGAATCTTCAGACTGTTAACCATTGTAATTGCCTTGATATCGGGCGTAGATGCCAGTGGTCAGTTTTATAACGGCCACCAGATGAATTTCGGCAAGAACAGGGTCCAGTATTTTGACTATTACTGGTCGTTCTACAGGTTTGATGATTTCGACTGCTACTTCAATGAGTACGGACGCGACCTGGCAAATTATACCGCCGACTACGCCACAAAAAGGCTCGAAGAAATTGAGGATTTCTTCGATTACACCCTCGAAAAAAGACTAATCTTCGTGATCTACAATAAGCAGGCTGAATACAAGCAATCCAATATCGGGCTTGTCACTTCAGACGAGGAAACATATAACACTGGAGGATTCAGCCGTATAATAAAGAACAAGGTAATGCTCTATTATGAGGGCGACCATGAATCCTTTGACAACCAGATTGCCGCATCAATAACTGAAGTCCTGGTCAATGAGATCCTCTACAACGCTGATGTAAAAGACAGGGTGACAAGCTCTTCAGTGATCAATATGCCCGACTGGTTCATAAAGGGTCTTGTGAGGTATGTCGCCGAAGGATGGAACTACCAGGCTGATGACAGGACCAGGGATGGAATAATGTCGGGCAAATACAGGAAGATCAGCCATCTTGAAAATGAAGATGCTGTTAATGCCGGACATTCTTTCTGGAAATTCATTGGGAGCAGGTATGGCGATGCCCTTATTCCAAATATCATCTACATAACAAAGGTTTATAAGAACATCGATGAAGGTTTCCTTTATGTTACAGGTAAAAAGCTCAAGGAACTTCTCCGGGAATGGAACGAATATTATAAGGGGGTGTATTCAGGCGACAGGAATCTTCCCGGTTATGACGGGAACACATTGCGGTCGTCAAAGAAGGAACAGATCTATCAGCAGGTAAGGGTCAGCCCCGACGGCCAATTCATTGCATATGTCACCAACGACCTTGGAAGAAAAAGGATCTGGATCTACAATACGGTGACCGAAAAGAATAAGATCATATTCAGGGCGGAACCTAAAATAAGCATCGAAAGCGACAGAAGCTATCCGGTACTGGCCTGGCATCCAAGCGGAAAAATTCTGACCTATATCAATGAGGAAAAGGCTGCCAATGTTCTTTATTTCTACAGAATTAACGATAAAACAACCGAGGAAAGAAACCTGCTTTATTTCGACAAGATTCTCGATTTCTCATATGCCCCTGAAGGCTCACGTCTCGTTTTCTCGGCAGTGAAAGACGGGATCACCGATATTTATATTCACACAATAGCCTCAGGAACTAATGAACAGATCACCAGGGATATTGCCGACGACCTTAATCCTTCTTTCATGGCGAACTCTCCCGATGAGATTCTTTTCTCTTCAAACAGGTTATCGGATACTCTTTATAACAATGCCAGACCTGATGAGAGAACTGCCTTGACTTTCGATCTTTTCACTTATAATACGGTAACCAAAGGCAATGTGCTCACAAGGCTCACTGAAGGAAAATATAGCGACAGAATGATGGCTTCAGAAACTTCAAAGGGAAATTTCAACTATGTGGGAAATACGAACGGAATCCTGAACCGTTTCAGTGCATCTTTCGACAGCACAGTAAGTTATATTGATACAACAACCCATTACAGATATTTTATTGAATCGAAGCAGATATCCAATTACGACCGGAACATTCTTGATCAGTCAGTCACGAACAGTTCCGACACTTACGGGGAAATATTGTACAGCAAGAGCAAATACCTGATCAGGAAAGGCCTTCTCAGCCAATCGAAGCCTGTTCCTGAAAATGAGATCGTGACAACATCATTCAGAAAAGACGATCTTAAAATGCTTCACAAAGCCGACAGCGTTGAGCAGCTTCGCCAGTGGCTTGTGGAGGAGGACCGTAAGAGAAGGGACACCTTGACTAAACCTTTATACGAGTATTACATCACCAATGAGCCAATTGATATCAATCACTATATCTTCGAAAAAGAAAAGCAGAACTATTATGAACAGCTTTGGAGGAAGGATTATATGGATATTGATCTTGACACCGGAGGATTGGATCTCCCGGCGATAAGGATCTATGAAACTTCGTTCTATAACAATTATCTTGTAAGCCAGATTGATTTCAGCTTCCTCAACAATACTTATCAGATATACAGCTCCGGTGCGCCGTATTATAATCCGGGGGTCAACGGACTTATCCGTTTCGGCATAGTCGATCTGTTTGAAAATTACAGAATTACCGGAGGATTAAGGCTGTCAGCCAATTTCGACAGCAACGAGTATCTGTTGAGCGTTGAGAACCTTAAGGGCAAGTTCGACAAACAACTCATTTTCCACAGGCTTGCTTTTCTGGGTTACAGCGGAGACACTCTCTATAAGACACATACTCACAATTTATATCTTTCCTATGCAAAGCCCCTTTCTCCTGCACTTTCATTGAAAGCGACATTGTCGTACAGGTACGACCGGATAGTTCCCCTGTCGACTGAGATGGCCACTCTCAGCATGGATAACATATCACGTCACTGGGCAAGCCTGAAAGGTGAAGTAATTTATGACAACACCCGCAAAAGATGCGTAAACATATATTACGGAACCCGGTTCAAGATATTCGGAGAATACTACAGGGAGATCACTGAAAGAAAATCAGACATGTTCGTTGTGGGCGCCGATTTCAGGACATATACCAAAATTCACAGGGAGCTGATATGGGCTAACCGGTTTGCAGCCAGCTCTTCGTGGGGCCCTACCAAACTTGTTTACTACCTTGGGGGAGTGGATAACTGGATGGGATATTTCTTCAGGAAATACACTATGTTCGATAATTCGATACCTGTAAATCCTGATGCAAATTACGGCTTCCAGGCTCTTGCAACAAATATGAGGGGATTCAGCCAGAATGTCAGGAACGGGAACAATTTTGCGCTTATAAATTCCGAGATAAGATGGCCAGTCGTCAGATATCTTGCCGGCCACCCTCTGAGGTCCAACTTTCTGAACAGCATCCAGGTGGTCGGATTCGGTGACATCGGAACGGCTTGGACCGGCGCCACCCCATGGTCAGGAGAAAATGCATACGATAACCAGACTTATGAGAACGGACCTGTAAAAGTCAAACTCGATTCAAACAGGGAGCCTATAGTTGCCGGATTTGGCGCAGGGGCAAGAGTTCAGCTTCTTGGTTATTTCGTCAGGGCCGACTGGGCATGGGGCATCGAAAACAACTATATCCTTCCTAAGATGTTTTATTTGTCGTTCAGTCTCGATTTTTAGAATCTCCCCCTTTATGGCATCATTATTGTATATTGCATCTGTAATTTTTTAATTTAAAATAATTGAATAAATTTGTACGATTGTTGTACATTTAATTAACTAAAAATCATAGACATGGCTTACAAAATCAACGATGATTGCACTGCATGCGGCACTTGCATTGATGAATGCCCCGTAGAAGCAATTTCTGAAGGGGATATTTACAAAATCAATCCTGATATTTGCACCGACTGTGGCGCATGTGCAGATGTTTGCCCGGTTGAAGCAATACACCCGGAACAATAGAGCAATCTCTTACAATTAACGGCAGCAGGATTGTTGGATTCAGCAATCCTGCTGTTCATTTTCAGACGTTTTCAATTCAGCGGGGATTGTACCGTGCCTTGTCCAGGATATTCTGGACATCGGTATCCTTCATCATCTCCCCCAAAGAAATATTCCCGTTCCTCTCCATATACGATTCAATTATCCTGAAACCAATCCAGACGGCTGCCTTACCGGGTGATTCGTTCGTGAAATAAGACGTGAAAGGAGCTTCTCCGGTAAGTTTCCGGATTGTGAACTGGTCGGTGCTGAAAAGAAGGTCGTGTTCGATGAGATACATCCACATCTGATCTTCGTTGTTACGGCAGAATTTCATCTGATCGCTCGTAAATCCAAATAACAATGTGTCGTTAATATCCGGAATCATGCACTTTTCAAAATACCGGAGCTTGCCTTCGTGGATCATTTCGGAAAGGAGATTGAGATCCGGATAATTCATTTCCTCAATGCTCCAGAGTTTTGTCCCCCAGGCATACATGCAGTCAGGCACAATATTCCAGGGATTCATTCTGGCCGCCAGATATCCGTAAATTTCAAGGCGCGGATAATATTCACAATCACTTCCGAGATACCTGTCGAGACTTATGCCAAGCACCGAATCAGCAGTTATAATGCTCCTGTTGAAGCCTGTCATACAGGTATATACCGCAGGGACCGGGTTGCCGGGAAAATACCATACATAGTGCCTGAAAGCTTTTTCCAGCCCCTCTTCAATGAAACCAACATCGGGGTAAGTCTTTGCAACAGCTGAATAGACCTCGGTGTTAAGCCTGTCGGTGCAAAAACTGACAAGATAATCTCCGAATGCCGTATCGTTAATCTCACCTGTGTTTATCACATAACTGAAATACTGAAGGAATCCCTTGTAATTATCAATCAGCCGAGGCAGAGAATCCTTCAGTGACGAAGGATCCGGCCTGAACAGATCGTTCTCCAGCCTCCTGATCCGGATATCTGCGTCAACTGAAGATATATTCACACTGTACCTGTCTCTTTTGCACGAGATTATCCCGGATAAGCATACAAGCATTATTAATGCAACTAAAATACGACCTTTCATTAAGCGAGATATTTAAGCCGTCTAAATTAAGGACTTTTTGCCACTGCAACAACAGTGGCATTCCACACAATAATTTACGGTAATATTTGTTAATTTCGCAGTGGAAAATGTTAATCTGAATTTAATACCTTGAAGAATGAGATTGAATTTTAAACCGGCAGTAATCTTAATGGTATTGATCCTTTTTCCTGCCGGACTGTGCGCACAAAGGGGAGACCGGCTACCGACAGGGCCTGAGATAACGTTCGGAATTCATATTGATCCTGTTATAAGCTGGTTCTCGTCAGATCTCGATTCTGTCAAAAATGACGGAGCACGGTCAGGATTTAATTTCGGCATTTCAGCTTACCGTTATTTTGGCCCGAACTACGCAATTTCGACCGGGCTTAATATAATCAGTGCGGGCGGAAGACTGAAAACCTCCAATGCCACCACATTTGACCTGACTACCGGTATCGATCCGGTTGTGCCGGCTAACACACCGGTGGTATATAAGATACAGTATCTTTCATTCCCGATAGGACTTAAGCTTCAGACAAATCAGATTGGTTATATAACTTTCTTCACTGATCTGGGAATAGATCCCAAAGTAGTGATAGGCAAAAAGGTAAACATCGACAAGCTGAAAAATCAGAAAGCTCCCGGTGAGATCAAATCATTCAATATTTCATATCATATTATTGCAGGGATTGAATACGATATGGGAGGCCGCACAGCAATTGTTCTTGGTCTCGGCTTTGACAATAACTTTGCGGATATTACAAAAGACTATGACAAGATCCCGTTCAACCAGCCAAAAGATAGAATTTCGCATAAATTGCTCTCGATCAGGATCGGAGTCAATTTTTAATCTGCCGTAAAATGAATATCTCCGTTGCACAGATAAACTACCATATCGGCAACTTCGAAAAGAATAAAAGCCTGATCACCAGTGCAATTGAAAAAGCGAAGGCTGCTAAATCGGATCTTGTTATTTTCTCGGAATTAAGCGTGCCGGGGTATCCTCCCCTCGATCTTCTTGACCGGGCCGACTTCATCGAAAAATGTTCTGAAACTGTCAGGGAGATTGCCGGACATTGCATGGGCATAGCAGCCATTGTCGGATCGCCTACAATAAACCAGAATCCGGAAGGAAAGAAATTGTTCAACTCAGCGCTTGTGCTGTCTGAAGGTAAGATAATATTCTCGGCCGACAAGGCGCTTCTGCCTACGTACGATATCTTTGATGAATACAGGTATTTTGAACCCGGGAAAAGATTCTCCGTTTTTGAATACAAAGGACTGAGGCTTGCGATAACAATTTGCGAAGATCTTTGGGATGAACAGCATTTTGACAATGAATTCGAAAAAAGAAGACTCTACACGATTTCACCGATGGAGGAGCTTGCCCGGCAGCATCCGGATGTAATCATAAATATTTCAGCATCACCTTTTTCATACACAAAGACCGAAGCCAAGACAGAGATCTTCAAGGCAAAGGCTGAGAAATACGGGATACCGGTCATCCAGGTAAACCAGACAGGCGCCAATACGGAACTTATATTTGACGGCGCTTCAATGATAATTAACAACAAGGGTGAGATGTGGCGACGTCTTCCATTCTTTGAGGAGGGTTTTATTTCATTCAGTTCCGATGAAATAATAGCAGGGAAAAAGCCGGAAGGAGAAATTATAAGAGAGCCTGTGGAACTAATTCATAATGCGCTTGTTACAGGCATCAGGGATTATTTCTCAAAGAGCGGACTAAAAAGATTTATCCTTGGATTGTCGGGAGGAATTGATTCTGCCCTCTGCCTTACACTCGGAGTTGAAGCTCTCGGAAATAAGAATGCCAGGGTTCTGCTGATGCCTTCCAGATATTCGTCAGAGCATTCGGTAAAAGACGCTATTGACCTGGCAGAAACACTTGATGTTCAGTACGATATCGTCTCCATTGAGAAGCCATTTACTGCTTTCGGGGAGACTCTCGGGCCCCTGTTCAGGGGAATGAAGAGTGAGGTGACAGAGGAAAATATTCAGGCCAGGATAAGAGCTGTTCTGTTGATGGCTGTATCGAACAAATTCGGGTATGTTCTATTAAATACCTCGAACAAAAGTGAGGCCGCCGTAGGTTATGGGACTCTTTACGGAGACATGGCCGGAGGACTTTCAGTTCTTGGGGATGTTTACAAGACTGATATTTACAGGCTTGCATCCTACATAAACAGAGACAAGATGGTCATCCCTGAAAATACAATCAGTAAGCTTCCCTCTGCAGAGCTGAAGCCTGGCCAGTTCGACACTGATTCTCTCCCCGAATACAGCATTCTTGATGAAATCCTGTACCAGTATATTGAACTTCAGAAGCCTGTCAGCCGCATAACAGGTGAAGGGATTGATCCCCTGACTGTCGGGAAAGTGATAAGAATGATAAATAATAACGAATTCAAGAGATACCAGGCACCGCCTGTCCTGAGGATATCGTCTAAATCATTCGGCGATGGCAGAAGAATGCCGCTTGTGGCAAGATACTAGACCGATATCTATTCCCTGAAGAAAATCCTTTTTACCCTTGGCGGTATGGATGTGAGTATTTCATAAGGTATTGTGCCGCATTTCCCGGCCAGTTCTTCGATCCTGATATTTTCTCCGAAAATTTCTGCCTCATCACCCGCTTCAGCGTTGACACCGGTAATATCGACCATGCACAAATCCATGCACACGTTGCCGATAATCGGCACTTTCGTCTTCCTTATCAGAATGTTCCCGTTCCCATTGCCCAGCTTTCTGTTCAGGCCGTCGGCATACCCCACTGGCAGGATGCCGATCACCCTGTCGTGAGCAGATACATCGGCACAGCCATATCCGACAGGTTCGCCTGCAGGAACTCTTTTAACCTGTGAAATCATGGATCTGAAGCGTCCTGCAGGTTTAAGGTTAAGCCCGCTGAAAGTTCCTGCTCCATATAATCCAAGCCCCGGACGAACCATGTCGAACTGGTACTGCGGAAATCTTAAAATCGCTGATGAATTGCATATATGCCTCAGGAAATTATATCCTGCAGCCTCCCTGATCTTTTCTGCTGCAATGAGATATATCTTCGCCTGGCGGTGTGTAAAATCATCAAATGCCGGATCATCGCTGGCTGCGAAGTGTGAGAAAACAGATGCTATCTTCACTGATCCCTCATTCTTTATCATTGAACAAAGGTCATCGATTTCTTCAGGCATAAAGCCTAATCTGTGCATTCCCGAATCTATCTTGATGTGAACCGGATAATCGACAAGGCCGTGCCGGGAAGCCGCTCCTGCGAACTGCCTGAATGAGGAGAGGCTATAGATCTCCGGTTCGAGATGGTATCTTATCATAACATCTGCAGACGACGGATCAGGATTCATGACCATTACCGGAAGTGTCACGCCGGCTTTGCGAAGCTCTATTCCTTCATCAGCGCAAGCTACTCCCAGGAAGCTCACCCTGTGGTATTCAAGCAGTGTTGCTATCTCTGCCGGACCGGAACCATATGCAAACGCCTTTACCATTGCCATTATCCGTGTGCCATGATCGAGATGCTGGCGGAACTCACTCAGATTGTGGGAGATGGCATCGAGGTTAACTTCCAGTACAGTCTGATGAACCTGGTGTTCAAGCAGCATACCGATCCTTTCAAATTCGAATCTTCTGGCTCCCTTGATCAGGATAACTTCACCGGAAAAATCAGATGGATTAAAATGAAGTATGAATTCCTCGGTTGAATAAAGGAATACAGACCGGGGATCAAAAAATGATCTGTTCGCTGAAAGAAACGGCCCAATACCGATAAACCTTCCAATACCTGCTTTTCTGATCCTTTCGGCAACTTCGGCATATAGATCATTTTGATTTCTGCCGCTCTCTATAAAATCAGAAAGTATGAGTGTTGTTTTTCTTCCGTTCTGAGCTCTGAGGAATTCAATTGCCATTCCGAGAGAACCCGGATCGGAGTTATAGTAATCTTCAATCAGGAGAC
>CAZXAM010000006.1:21852-25393 GCA_964638545.1 uncultured Rikenellaceae bacterium
ATTGCCATTCCGAGAGAACCCGGATCGGAGTTATAGTAATCTTCAATCAGGAGACAGTTGTTGATGCCTGTCTTCATTTCCATCCTCATTGCCACGGAAACCAGACCCGCCAAACCCTTTCTGATAACCTCAGGGTCAGTGTTCATAGCCAGGCATACAGCAGCGGATGTTATTGCATTCTCTACGGAAGCACGGTCGGTGAAAGGTATGATGAAATCGTACTTTTTTCTGTTGAAGGTCATCGCTATGCTGGTACTGGACTGCTCCATCACAGACTTCCTGACAAAGATTTCCGCATCGTGTCCCTCAAGCGACCAGCCGATGAGTTTCTTTGATCTGAGCAAGCTGTCCTCACGTAAAAGCTTATGGATCAGCTCATGGTCGCGGCAATAAATTATTGAGGAGGCATTTTTAAAAAGCTTCAGTTTCTCCCTTGCTTTTGTTTCAGTGTCAGGAAAATTCTCACTGTGGGCATCACCTATATTTGTGAACACACCAATATCGGGATTGATTATCCTGCTGAGTTTTTCCATCTCCCCCGGAAGCGAGATCCCGGCTTCAAATATTCCCAGCCTGAATTTTTCATCAAGCCTCCAGACGGAAAGAGGAACACCGATCTGCGAGTTGTAGCTTCTGGGACTTCTTATTACCGGCAGAGTTAGTCCTAAAATATCAGCCAGCCACTCTTTAACTACAGTTTTCCCTGCGCTGCCGGTTACTGCCACAACGGGAGAGCTGAACTGGTTTCTCTTGTATGCTGCAAGATCCTGAAGAGCCGAGACAGAATCATTTACCCTGATGAAGGCTGCTTCCCTGAAACGCTTCAGATCTTCAGGCAGTTTCTCAACGATGAAGGTCATGACACCCTTCTTAAAAATATTTTCGATAAAAAAGTGTCCGTCATGGTTCTTTCCCCGGATTGCAATAAATGCCATTCCTTCAGCATAGTTGATCTGTCTGCTGTCGGTAACGATATCGATGACCGGCAGTTCCGGATCCCCGGTCAGCTTTCCGTTAACTATCTTTTCAATATCACCGGAGGTCAGTTTCACTTTCTTTTAGTTTAAAATTAGTCTCATTCACAGCAACGTAAATCAAGGAAATAATTGCAAGATGGACAGGTGCGGCGTACCTGAGTTCAAATGGGCCGGCATAGGCGCTGAATGCATAATAGATCAGAACAAACGCAAGAAGAAGCAAAAAAGTTGTCCACTGATGAGTTTGCCAGTTTATCTTTTTTCTTTTGATAAAGACCATAATTGTACAAGCCAGCATCAGGCTCCACAAGAGAGATCTGAAAATCGGAATTAAAAAAAACATCTTTTCGAACAAATTGCTTTTATTGAACAGTTTTTCGTCAGTACCAAATTCAAACCAGCTGGTCAACAGATCGCGGGGGATCCAGTCTGTTCTGAATACTTTGACAACCTGGTCGTCGACAGGGTAAAAAACAAGTCTGCAGTTTGGCAAAAAATAGTGGCGGGCAAATGCCAACGGATATTTCATCATAATATAGGAGCCGAATTTGCCATAAACGTTGGCTCCAAGGTAATTCCATTGATAAATATAGGGTGTCTGTGTCCTCCGGGCTTCATTCATACAGTATTGTTTCAATGGCAACCTGTTGTCCCACAGGTATTTCGCTGAGGGTTTGGAATTCATTATGAGGAGAGTGTCAAACTGAAGGGTGAACCTGGCAAATTCTCTTACTTTCTTATCGCGGATCTGAGCAGGGTTGATTTTCACATATGGAACGCAGTTCATTGCATTGCTGGCTTTCTGCCATCCGCTGAAGCCTGAAAAAGTATCGACACGAACAAGATCAAAGTTTCTTGATTTCTGCTTATTGTAAATGAGAAAAAGCATTAAAAGCAGAGTTATGATAAAGGATGCGGGTATCCAGATTTTCTTCCGGCCGAAGGAAAAGAATACGATCAGAACAGAAACAGCGACATAAACGAGCCCCGTATAGCGGATATTGATCAGAAAGTACAAAAGCAGAGCATGGACTGCGAATGAGAAGATTTTTTCCGTAAATCCCCTGTTATAAACCATCCAGATCCCTGATGCGATCCAGAGCATTGTCAGTGATGTAAAGAGTGAATCGCTGAGTACCGAGTTGGAAAGGTAGAGAGTTAAGGGGGAAACTACTGCCGTAAGGGAAAAGAGGTAAAAAACGAATCTTCGTTTCACAGGAAATAAATACTTTATGGTGAAAAGAAGCATGAGGGTGCATACTGCATTTATGAAATACTGAATAAATACCAGAAAATGTATCGAGGAAGATAATCCATGTACGCCGATGAGGAATTTTGAATAACCGAAAGGTCTGTATGTGTCAGGTGTATTTTCAGCTGCAGCTCTGACATAACTACCTGAATCTGAGATACCTGCAGGATATGGATATAAGCTTATCAGAATGACATAGATAACAATGTAAGCAGCCAGGAAGAGAAGCAAATGATATTTGTTCTCACGGGTCAGCATGAATTTCAGGATGGAACTGAAACCTTCCGGCTCTTCAGTCTTGTTTTTCCTCATGATATTCCTCCTCGGTATTTATATTCCAGATATTTTCTTTCGAAACTTTATTAAGAATAATATTATTTACAGCGGTAATGGCTGTCAGCATCGAATGGTCCTGGTTATTATACTTATGCATTCCGTTCCGGCCGATAAGGAACAGATTATCAATAGTATCGGTAAATTCCCTGATCTCACTGAAACGCAAATATGTTCCGAAATAGGCAGGATATGTTTTCGGCATTCTGATTATTGTGCTGTCAACAACGTCAGCTTTATCAATTATTTCAATCCTGTGGAGCTCATCAATGGCAAATTTAATGAACTCATCATCATTCATCGACCATAGTTGGTCGCCCTCATTGCAAAAATATTCAAGCCCTATCCACACCTTTTCAATATCGGAAACCATATATGGCGACCAGTTATTGAATATTTGCAATCTTCCTACTTTTACATCTCTTTCCTGAATATATATCCAGTTGTCAGGTACAAGTCCGTTAAGTGTGGGTATTCTGGTTTCATTTTTGATCTTCAGCTTGTTAAGCAGAAGTCCTACAGTTATAAAATCCCTGTATTGAAGACCGCTGCTGATCTCTTTTACCTGCTGAGGCACACCTTCACCCATAGCATTTATAAGATCCTTCACAGGCATTGTCGAGAAGAAATAGTCTCCTGAAATTGATTTTTCTAAACCGGAGGAACGGTCAGAATAAGTTATTGAGGTAATTGTATTTCCTGAATATGCAATTCCAATTACTTCGGAATTCTTTATAATAGTGCCGCCTTTTTCAATTATTTTTTCAGCCACACTCTCCCACATCTGCCCTGGTCCGTATTTCGGATAAAGGAACTGCTCGATCAGGCTTGTATCGGTTTTTTTCTGCTCAATTGATTTAGTTCCTGAAAAGACAGACTTCACCGCATGAATTAAAGCTCGTGTCACCGATAATTCCCTGACCCGCTGTTTGCCCCAGTCGGCAGGTATCTCGGTGCATGATACACCCCACACCTTCTC
>CAZXAM010000006.1:25493-99310 GCA_964638545.1 uncultured Rikenellaceae bacterium
GCTGTTTGCCCCAGTCGGCAGGTATCTCGGTGCATGATACACCCCACACCTTCTCAGTATAATCCTTAAAAAATGTTCTGTATAGCTCTTCACCGAACCTGCTTATGAAAAAATCCTCCAGCGATCTGATTTTCCGTACGGGAAATATCTTTACACGAAGGTAGGTCACTCCTATTTTTAGTATCCGGAAGAATCCCAGGTTGTGGATCGTTTTCCCGTTAAGTGTAATTGGATAGTCAAAGAACTTTCCAAGGAAGAATATCCGTGACAACCTGTTCCTGATGAGCATCACCCTGTCGGTTTTTTCAGGATCAGGGCCTCCCGGTGATAGTTTTACCGAACTGCTTTTTCTGTGATATCTGATCTCTTTCAGTATCTCATCTTTTGAATCAGCTCCCTGAAGAGGGAGGATTTCCTGCCACCACTTCATTACAGTATCCGACTTCGAGAAGAATCTGTGGCCGCCAAGGTCTATTCGGTTTCCTTTGTAGTTTACTGTTTGGGAGATACCTCCGATGCAGTTCGACTTTTCAATAATTACAGGTTCGATATCACTCTTTGAAAGCAGCTCATAAGCGGCAGTTAATCCTGCAGGACCGGCTCCTATAATTATAGCCTTTTTTCTCATTGACAGGCACTTTTCATTTTTTGAAAAGTATGAGTTTGCGAACGAAAAAATTCCACAGATAAACCAGTATAGCTGTTAATATCTTGGAAACCAGATAATGCAATCCTGAAAGACTGGTGAATATCCATAAAAAAAGTTCATTCAGACCTAATCCTATAAGCCCAATCACGGTAAAGATAATGAATTCGAGTTTCTTATCCCTTATGACCCTTGATGCAAAAACCCATTTAATGCTCAGGAAATAATTAGTCAGCAGGCCAAGAATAAATGCTATTCCTGCAGACAGAAGATAGTGTAAACCAGCGAACTCTGTAAGGATGTACAGAGTTCCGAAATCAATCAGGAAAGCAAGCCCTCCGACAAAAGTGTACCGTACCAGCTGTAAAAAGGTATTGTCAGTTTTCTCCCTGAAAAGAGTGTAAAAAGGTGAAGGAATTCTGCCTGTCACAACCTGTACTGATTTAATCCTCTTTATTTAAAGCTTTGTTAAAGCAGGTACGGCAGAGAGGCTCATATTTATCTTTTTCGCCGAGGACTACCACCTGGTCCTCACCTGATTTCCTGTAAGAATATTGGGCGAGATTTCCGCAGCGCATGCAAATGGCATGAACCTTTGTTGTAAATTCCGCTATAGCCAGCAGTGCAGGCATCGGTCCGAACGGCTTCCCCATGAAATCCATGTCGAGTCCGGCAGCAACTACCCTTATACCGTTGTCGGCCAGTTTGTTGCATACTTCCACTATGGAGTTGTCAAAAAACTGGGCTTCATCAATTCCAACCACATCTACATTTCCTGACAGGAGAAGTATGGAAGAGGCATGGTCAACAGGTGTTGAAACAATTGATTTGTCATCGTGTGAGACAATCCTTGTTTCCGAATATCTGTTGTCGAGCGAAGGTTTGAATATCTCGACTTTCAATCCGGCGAATTTCGCTCTGCGGAGCCTTCTTATAAGTTCTTCCGTCTTGCCTGAGAACATCGATCCGGTAATGACTTCCACCGATCCCCTCTTACCGGTCGCTCTCACTGAATTCTCGAGAAAATCCATCTTGAATTAATAAATGTTCAGGGATACCAAAATGTAGTCATATTCCGTTATCCCTGAGGAATATTATTTAATTTTGCAAAATAAGGAATTTGGATCGTTTTATTTATATTAAATTATGGATTTCAATAAAACAGTTGATTTTATCATCAGAGACCTTGAGGAAGCGAGAGAGATAATTGATGACCTTAAAAATTACCAGGGTGTGCCTGCCATACAGGTTGAGATGGCAAAATCAAAATGCCGCAATGCAGCTGAGGCGATCGCACTGTTGAAAAACAAGCCGGACCCCGTGAAGACCGAAGTTGAGGAACGAAGAGACGAAATCCCGCAAGACGGGAACCGAAGACCGGAGACGGAAGTTGAGGAACGAAGTTTATCGGGAGACGAAATTCCGCAAAGCGTAACGCTAACCGGTATTTTTGCCGACACTTTCGAAAAAACGCCTGACTGCATTAATGAGAAACTTGGCAACCTGAGAGATGACAATGACTTCAGCGATTATTTTAAATCACAGCCGGTGTCAAACCTTTCGCAAGCTATCGGAATAAACGACAGGTTCCTGTTCATCAGAGAACTGTTCAGTGGAAATTCCGAAACCTACAGCAAGGCTATATTGAAGATTGATGAGGCTAAGAACCTCCCCGACGCGAAAGCATTGATCCTTGAGTTTGCGGGAGACAGGATTGAGACCGAAGCGGGTCAACAGCTTCTGGACCTTGTTAAACGCAAATTCCCTGAACATGAGTAAGCTGTTCCTTGTCCCGACTCCTATAGGCAATCTCGGCGATATGACATTCCGTGCCATTGAAGTGCTTAAGAACGTCGACCTCATTCTGGCAGAAGATACAAGGCAGGCAGGAAAGCTGCTGCATCATTTTAATATCAAATCTTCCCTTCAGTCTCATCATATGTACAATGAGCATAAAAGTGTTGAGGCTGTATGTTCAAAAATACTTTCAGGCGTCAAAACTGCTCTGATATCAGATGCAGGCACACCAGGAATCTCTGATCCGGGATTCCTGATTGTAAGAATGTGCATTCAAAAGGGAATCCCTGTTGAAACCCTTCCCGGCCCAACTGCTCTCATACCTGCCCTGGTAAATTCAGGACTTCCTTGCGAAAGATTTTGTTTTGAAGGATTCCTCCCACAGAAAAAAGGGAGGTTAAAAAGACTTGAGGCTCTCGTTGGAGAGACAAGAACGATGGTGTTTTATGAATCGCCATTCAGGCTTGTAAAAACTCTGGAGGAGCTTTCCCTTCACCTTGGACCTGAAAGGGAAGCATCTGTCTCCCGTGAACTCAGCAAGATTTACGAGGAGAACATCAGAGGCACTCTGTCTTTTCTGTCAGATCATTACAGGAATAAACCTCCCAAAGGGGAAATTGTTATAGTTGTAGCCGGAAAAAGAGATTGAAATGATCAAAGCTCTGCTTATCTCCTGTTCAATATTTGTTGTTTCAGCCTCGCTCCATGCCCAGGTTCTTAAGGGCAGGATCACCAATGAAGCCGGCGATCCCGTTCCTTATGCCACGGTATATATCCAGGAAATCAGGATGGGGACCACTGCCAATACCAAAGGAGATTACGAGCTTAAGCTCAACCCTGGCAGATACATGGTTCAATATCAAAGCCTCGGCTACGGACCTTTTATGGCTGCAATCACAATAACCAGTGAAACTGTTGTCAGGGATGTGATCCTTCCCCTTCAGTATTACATGATACCGGAAGTAAGAATAAGCGCCACCGGAGAAGATCCTGCATACAGTATAATGAGAAAAGCCATAGGGTTGGCTCCCTATTACCTGAATAACATAAGTTACTATAAGGCAGATGTTTACCTTAAAGGGAATTTTGTTGTGAACAAGATGCCTAAACTGTACCAGAAAGCAATGGACAAGGCGGCCAGGGAGGAGGAGAAGAATGGCGGCACTGGTGTCAGAATAAAGGAGGGAGATGTATACTTTATGGAGTCGTTCAACGAAGTTGAATTCACTTCTCCCGATAAATATGTTCAAAAAGTCATATCGGTGAACAGCACTTTCCCTTCAACAGGCGATGATATTTCACCAATGGATTACATCAGCGCCAGCTTTTACCAGCCGTTGATAGCAGAGATGGCAATATCACCCCTGTCGCCCCAGGCTTTTCAATATTATAAGTTTCAATACCTGGGTGCTACACCCCAGGGAAACGTGACGATCAACAAGATAAATGTCATTCCCAAAATGAAGAGCCAGCAGCTCTTTGCAGGCACTATTTATATAATTGAGGATCTTTGGTGCATCCAGAGTCTCGATCTGACAAATGACAATATCATCGGCAAAATAAATATCCAGCAGTTATACATACCTGTAAGCGGTCAGATATGGATGCCTGTAAGCCATAAATTTATCATAAATGTTAGCATTGTAGGTGTCAGGGCTGATGTCGGATACGCGGGTTCAGTGAAATACCTTGAGGTAAAGCCCAACACCTCTCTGAAAAAACCTGAATCACTGGCTGCCGGTTTTGATAAAATGCAGACTCGTGAAGAGCATGATACCCCTGTTTCAAAAAGTCAGGAGAAAATTGAAGAGCTGCTGCAGAAAGATGAACTGAACAACAGGGACATGATAAAACTGTCGAAGCTTATGGACAAGGAATCGAAGCAAGCACAGCCTGACAGTGTAAAGAAAAACCTAGAAATAAAGGACAACTACAAACGTACTGTGGAGAAAGATGCAGGAAAGAAAGACAGCGTATACTGGGCTGAAATAAGACCTATCCCGTTGTCGGAGCTTGAAACGAAGAGCATCCGGCTTCGCGACAGCATAAAAACAGGCACTTCGCTGATAACAACCACGGCATCACGGGATTCCATTTCAGTAACTATCGGAAAAAAACAGAAAAGCAAGTTCGGCAAGGCACTTAACAATATAGCAACAGGACATACATGGTCTGACACCACGGGGCTCCGGTTTTACTTTAACGGGCTCGTAAATATGCAAAGCCTTAGCTTTAACACCGTTGACGGCTTCAGATACGGGACAGACTTCAGGATAACAAAAAGCTGGAAAAACAGAACTTCACTTACAATAGCTCCTGATCTGAAATGGGCGTTCAGCCGTCAGACTTTGCTATGGAGGGTGAATGGCAATTTCAGCTTCAACAGGATGAAGCAGCGGTCGTTATTTTTCAACACCGGGATGCTGAGCAGGGATATTTCGAATAACGGGGGAATTAATCCGTTTCTGAACTCTGTCAGTTCCTTGTTCATGGAAAGGAACTACCTTAAGGTTTATGATTCCAGGTACCTCTACATTGGTTACAGGACGGATATTGCCAATGGCCTCAGCCTCTCTCTGACAGGCGGCTTCGAAGACAGGAGGGTGCTTGAAAACACCACCGGTTTCAGGTTCATCAACACTAAAAAGGAATACAGTGCCAATGTTCCGGTCAACACATACCTCGACAGTACCGCTAACAAGATATTCGGCCTTCGCGATCAAAGGCACCTGGAATTCACAGCTACTCTGACCTATACTCCGATGCAGAAATACAGCATCAATAATGGCGCGAAGATAAACAGGGGATCTGACTGGCCTACGTTCGGACTTACCTGGAAACATGGCATCAATGAGTTTTCCGAATTTGCCAGCCCATACTGGCATTACGATATGATAAGGCTTGATATTTCAAAAAACCACAGCTTTGGAGCATTCACTGAATTCAGATGGAGGGTCAGATCAGGGGGATTTATAAATAATTCCTATGTGACTTTCTATGATTTTTTCCATTTCAATGCTCAGCCTATCTATGTGCTGATCGATGATTACAGCGATTCATTCAAGCTTCCTGCTTATTATTCCCTGAGCACTCCTGAGTTCTTCGGTGAGGTTCACATGAAGTACACAGCGCCCTACATGGTCTTGAAGTATCTGCCTGGACTAAGCAAAACGCTGATGCGTGAGAACCTCAGCATATCTTACCTTGGATCGAGGTACCGAAAAAACTATACTGAGCTTGGCTACAGCATCACGGAGCTCTTTTTCCTTGGAGAAGTGGGTGTTTATGCAGGATTTGACAACCTGAAATTCAGATCCTTTGGCCTAAAGCTGGTGTTGAATCTGAACTAGAAATCACGCGAACGGAGGTTCGTCGTGAGGATTCAGCTCATCGTCAAATCCTCCCCCGGGGCTCCTTAGCTTATCGTGATTCATTTTGGACCCCAGCGTAATGCTCTGGGATGCTCCGTTCTCGGGAATAGTCTCAAGATCAAATTCATCAATATCAACAAACTGTGCCTTTTCTTCGCGGAATCTCAGCCGGACATCATCTACGGGGCCGTTACGGTTTTTGGCGACAATTATTTCCGCGATACCTTTTGTGGAAGACCCATCCTCGAAGGCCATAAGTCCGAATTTTTCCTGTCGGTGAATGAAAACGACCATATCGGCATCCTGCTCTATAGCGCCGGATTCCCGAAGATCGGAAAGCATCGGCCTCTTTGTGCCTCCTCTCATTTCCACCGACCTGTTGAGCTGTGAAAGGGCAAGAATAGGTACATTAAGCTCCTTGGCTATGCTTTTGAGGGAGCGTGAGATATTGCTTACTTCCTGTTCACGGCTTCCGGCATTCTCAGGTCCTGACATAAGCTGCAGGTAATCGACAAGCACGATATCAAGTTTTCGTTGTGCCATCAGGCGCCTGCATTTTGCCCTTAGTTCAAAGATCGAGATTGCAGGAGTATCATCGATGAAGATCGGAGCCTGAACGAGCTTCTTGATCCTGGTGTCGAGCTGCTTCCACTCTTCCTCGGAAAGCCTTCCGTTCCTTATCTTGTCGGAGGGGATATCGGTTTCTGCAATTATGAGACGGTTGACGAGCTGAATAGATGACATCTCGCATGAAAAAATGGCCACACTCTTGCCATGATCGATAGCCATGTTTCTTGCCATTGAAAGAGCAAAAGCCGTTTTTCCCATCGAAGGACGACCGGCTATAATTATGAGCTCTGATTTCTGCCATCCGGAAGTAAGGCGGTCCAGCCTTGTGAAACCTGAAGGTATGCCTACGAGTGCATCTTCCCGTTTACCTGCCTCTTCAATCTCCCTTATGGCTTCTCTGATCACAAGGTTGATAGGGGCGACTTCTCTTTTTATGTTTCCTTCAGCTATCTGGAAAAGCTCATTCTCCGAATAATCGAGAAGCTCAGTCACATCCCAGGTATCATCAAACGACCTGGCCTGTATTTCCGTTGAAACCCTGATGAGCTCACGCTGGATATATTTCTGGGCCACAATCCTGGCATGGTAATCAACATTTGCTGCGCTGACAACCTTCGATGTAAGCTGAGTAAGATATACAGGTCCTCCGACACTCTCAAGTTCATTATGTGCCCTCAGCTCCTCAGTCACTGTGTAGAGATCCACCGGATATTCCCTGGCTGAAAGATCAGAGACGGCCTTGAAAATTTTCCTGTGCGAATCCTTATAAAAGCTCTCCGGCTTAAGTATATCGAGTATTGTTATAACGGCTTCCTTCTCAAGCATTATTGCACCCAGAACTGCCTCCTCCATGTCAAGAGCCTGAGGCGGTACTTTGCCGTAATCAGGCATCGCGGCAATAACCGGCCTCACGGGCTTCGTCTGTTTAGCCATCTGTTGTATTTTATTGATTTACTGAATGTTAAAAGATATTATTATAAATTTTCCGGCAGTTTCAAAGGTATGAATAAGAGTATCTTTCTTTTCTTATAAAACTCACTTCTTACAAACAGGATTTGTTTAAAACTTGTTGAAAAGCTAAAAATCATTTATACAGCGGCAAATTCAATTCCTAATGGTATTTTTACACAAAATTCCCGACAATGATCAGCTTCCCGAAGGCGAAGATAAATATTGGGTTAAGGATTATCCGGAAGCGCGCTGACGGTTACCATGACATTGAGACTCTGTTCTATCCGGTCGGGCTTTGCGACGCCCTGGAGTTTGTGGTTCCTGCCGGCAAACCTGTCTCAGACGAGCTTACTGTCACCGGGATAGATATTAAAACGCGCCAGGATAAAAATCTTGTAATAAAGGCTGTCAGGCTTATACGCGAAAAACATCATATACCTTTTCTGAAAATACATCTTCACAAGGCAATACCTTCGGGCGCCGGACTCGGAGGAGGATCATCTGATGCCGCATGCATCCTGAAGAGCATTAACAGGTGCTTTAATCTTTCTTTAAGCGATGATGAATTACGTGCCGCAGCCATGACCCTTGGAAGTGACTGCCCTTTCTTCATAAATCCCGAGCCGTCAGTTGCAAGGGGACGAGGGGAAAAACTGACTGTTACAAGCCCTGTGCTGGAAGGATACTATGCTGTATTGATAAATCCCGGCATACACATCAGCACCAGAGAGGCTTATATGAACAGCAAGCCTTCTGAGCCTGATTCAACCCTGGAGAAACTGGTCAGATACAGTCCGTCTGAATGGAAGGAAACAGTTTACAATGATTTTGAGGATTATGTATTCAGGTTGTACCCGCAAATCGGTGAGATAAAGAGATCGCTGTACAGGTCGGGAGCTCTTTATGCATCTATGTCAGGAAGCGGATCTACGCTGTATGGGATATTCAGCGAAAAACCTGAGATCAATAAAAAAACCAGGAATTATCTGATATGGGAGGGATTACTTTAGAATCAGCAGTACTGTTCCCTTTGATACTTTATCGCCTTTATTTACCATTATCTTCTTCACTATCCCGTCGCCCGGGCTTTTAAGCTGGTTCTGCATCTTCATTGCGTCCAACAGCATCAGACCATCACCTTTTCTGACTTTTTGTCCCGGCTCAACCAATATGTCGAGAACCGTACCGGGAATAAAGCTCAGAATATTTCCTGGATCCGGGGCTTTATAGGGAGTTCTGTTTTCAAATTTTTTGCTCAACCTTGTCCTGTACAGGGTTGAGTCGATATTCAGGATCCCAATATTTTCTTTATTTGTCATCGTTTCTTTGTCTGGTTTCATCAATAATTTTCAGAACGGAGGGAGTCCGTGTTTCTTTTCAGGCATCTGAATGGATTTGTTTTCCGAGACCGATAGTGAGTGAAGAAGAAACTTCCTTGTCTCCGAAGGCTCTATTACTGCGTCAACATATCCCCGGGATGCTGCAGCATATGGATTTGCGAACTTCTGTTTGTATTCTTCAATTTTCAGCTTTCGCATGCCATCCGGATCTTCGGATGACATTATCTCTTTCCTGAAGATTATGTTTGCTGCTCCTTCGGGGCCCATGACGGCAATTTCCGCAGAAGGCCAGGCAAATACGAAATCGGCCCTCAGGTGTCTTGAGCTCATAGCAATATATCCGCCGCCATATGCTTTCCTTAATATCACGGTAAGCTTGGGAACCGTGGCCTCACTGTAGGCATAGAGTAATTTTGCTCCGTGACGGATCACTCCTGCATATTCCTGATCGACTCCCGGCATGTAACCGGGCAGGTCGACGAGAGTAATGAGAGGAATATTGAATGCATCGCAATACCTTATGAACCGGGCGGCTTTGTCGGATGAGTCTACATCAAGAACTCCTGCCATTTCAAGAGGCTGGTTGGCAACAAAACCTATGGTCTTCCCTCCCATTCTGCCAAATCCTATTACAATATTCTTCGCATAATTCTCCATCACCTCGAAGAAATCGGAACTGTCGACGATCGACCTGATAACATCCCTGATATCATAGGGAAGCGTTGGGTCGTCGGGTACAATATTGTTTATGTTGAATTTCTTTAAAGGTTCGGCAGGTTCAAAAGGCCGGGCTTTCTTACCATTGTTCCACGGGATGAATGTTATCAGCTTCTTTATCTGTTCAAAGCATTCTTCCTCGCTCGTTGAAAAGAAATGAGCATTGCCTGTAATCTCGCTGTGGACTCTTGCTCCGCCAAGGTCCTCCATTGATATCTCTTCACCCAGGACAGTTTTTATCACTTCGGGTCCCGTAATGAACATCTTTGATATATTATCCACTACAAATACAAAATCAGTAAGAGCGGGAGAATAAACTGCACCACCGGCACATGGACCAAGTATAACGGATATCTGTGGAATCACTCCGCTGGAAATTGTATTGCGGAAGAATATCTCGCCATAACCGGCGAGGGAATTGACTCCTTCCTGAATCCTTGCACCGCCTGAGTCGTTGATGCCTATTAAAGGCATACGCATCTTCAGGGCATGGTCCATTATCTTTGTTATTTTCCTGGAGTGCATTAATCCAAGGGAACCTCCTGCGACTGTGAAATCCTGGGCGAAAATTGCCACAGGGGCTCCGTAGATAGTTCCTGTTCCGATGATAACACCATCTGACGGGAGTGACTTTTTATCCATGTCAAAGTCACGGGCATCGTGCTCTACGAAAAGGTCATACTCGTTAAAGGAATCCGTATCAAGAAGGGCCATTATTCGTTCCCGGGCGGTTCTTTTTCCCAGAGCTTTCTGTTTTTCAATAGCCTGTTCTCCTCCTCCAAGCAGAAGTTTCTCGCGTTTCTCCTGAAATTCCCTGATTTTACTCTTTATTGCCATATAAATGAAGTGTTGCAAATAATACTTAAATCCGGTAACCGGGCTACAATTTTAAGCAATCCGTATGATTTAATGAAACTATTTAGGCGCCAATTTATACAACACCGTTGCTATCACCATGTAAATAATGTTAGGTATCCACATGGCAAACATCGGGCTTAGATTGCCTTTGATCGAAAACTGCGAAGCAAACTGCTGGAAAAGTATGTAGGAGAAGCTCAATGCCAGTCCTATGCCGATGTTCATTCCGATCCCGCCTCTCAGCTTTCTGGAAGAAAGAGCCACTCCTATCAATGTCAGAATGAAAACGGCAAATGGAGTTGAATAGCGTTTGTGTCTCTCGATCTGGAATACCTTCAGTTCGTCTGATCCCTGTAATTTCAGCAGATAAATGTAATCTTCAAGTTCCCGGAAAGTCATTGAGCCGACAAATGAAGGATCTCTTGAAAAATCAGCGGGTGTGATGTTTAGTGTTGTGTCGATTCTTGATCCCTTTGTTATTATTTCATTATTTCCATCCACTTCACGAAGGACATAATCCATTGCACCCCATTTCGATATGGCAGTGTCCCATAATACAGACTGGGAAGAAAGCTTGGATACAAGCTTTCCATCGTCGTCAAATTTCTCAACTGTGAATTTATTTCCCCTGAAATAAGTCGGATTGTACGATTCAAGGTAAACATATACATTTTTTGAGACCTGCCTGTGAATATTCTCAACGTGCAGCCTTCTTCCCTGAGGCCGGTAGTATTTATCTTCAAAATCCATCCTTACCAGGTTTGCCTGGGGGATAACAAAGTTTGTCAGGTAAAAAATCAAAGTTGCAATGAAAAGCGCTGATAGAAAATAAGGCCACATCATTCTTCGGAAGCTCATTCCGCTGTTCAGAATTGCAATGATCTCCGTATTCAACGCCATTCTTGATGTAAAGAATATTACGGCAATGAAGACGAACAACGGAGCGAAGAGAGTTCCGAAATATGGAATGAAATTCAGGTAATAATCAAAGACAACTGCACGCCATGGAGCCTCCCTTTCCATGAAATTGTCTATTTTCTCAGCAAAGTCGAAGACAACTGCGATAATAAGTATAAGGACAAGGCAAAAGAAGAAGGTACCCAGGAACTTCCTGATGATGTACTTGTCAATTATCTTGATCTTCAGAGAGTTCAGAGCCTCTCTGACAGATTTTTTATTATTGACTCTTTCCATATTCTGAAATTGCCTTCTTTGATTTTATCCCTTGCGTCCCGCATAAGCTTTATATAGAACGCAAGATTATGAATGCTCGATATCTGGGATCCAAGTATTTCGCCGGAGATTACCAGATGCCTGAGGTAAGCTTTTGAGTATTGCAGGCTCACCTGCGATGGCCCCTGAGGATCAATAGGGCTGAAGTCGTTCATCCATTGCCTGTTCTTTATGTTGATTATTCCCTCTGACGTAAAAAGCATTCCGTTGCGTCCGTTCCTGGTCGGCATCACACAATCGAACATATCGACGCCTCGGGCAATCGCCTCGAGCAGGTTTACGGGAGTGCCTACTCCCATCAGATACCTGGGCTTATCTTCAGGAAGGATCGCATTGACTGTTTCCAATACCCGGTACATCTCTTCAGCAGGTTCTCCCACTGATAATCCCCCGATTGCATTCCCTTCCATTCCTGCAGAAGCTATCTTTTCTGCCGACTCTCTGCGCAGATCATCAAAAACACTTCCCTGGACTATTGGAAAGAGATATTGTTTCCTTCCCCAGATTGCTTCCGTATTCCTGTAATGAATTATTGCCCTGTCGAGCCAGTGATGAGTAAGGGAAACTGATTTTCTGGCATATTTGTGGTCGCAGGGAAATGGTGCGCATTCGTCGAGGACCATCATTATGTCAGATCCTAAGATCCTTTGGATGTCAATTGTATTTTCAGGAGTGAATACATGTTTTGAACCGTCGATATGCGACCTGAAAACCGCTCCCTCATCGGTGAGCTTTCGGTTTCCTGCCAGAGAAAAGACCTGATAACCTCCGCTGTCGGTAAGCATCGGCCGCTCCCATGAAATAAAACGGTGCAGCCCTCCTGCCTGCTTTATGATATCTGTTCCCGGACGGAGATAGAGATGATATGTGTTTCCGAGTATGATCTTTGCATCGATATCCAGCGAAAGGTCACGCTGAAGAATGCCCTTTACGGTTCCGCCCGTGCCAACAGGCATGAAAACGGGGGTTTCTATTTCCCCATGCGGGGTTTCCAGCAGTCCTGTCCGCGCTCTGCTTTCCTTATCCTGTGTAATTACTTTAAACACTTGCCTGGTTCCATAAAGGATGTGCAAATGTAATTAGAAAATCAATGTTGAAAACTCATCTTACACTATATTAAATATCTTCTTAATATTGCTTCGCATTTCAGATCAGAGCATATGTTTCAGGAGAATCCTTTCTTGTCGGTACTTTTCATTGTTTTTGCATTTTCTGCGGCAATTCAGTTATTCTACTATCTGTGGTTTTATCTGGCTCCCGTGCTATACAAGCCCGGAGAAGCTAACGCCGCAAGGCAACCGGTCTCAGTGATAATCTGCGCAAGGAATGAATCTGAGAACCTGAAGATGTTCCTTCCGGCCGTTCTTGAACAGGACTACCCTGATTATGAAGTTATTGTTGTAAATGACTGCTCTGAGGACAACACATACAATATCCTTGGCGGATTTCTGAAGAAGTATCCTCATCTGAGAGTGTCAAACGTCAATAAAGATCCTCAGTACACCCATAATAAGAAATTTGCGCAGTTCATTGGGATAAAGGCGGCAAAAAATGAGATCCTCCTTTTCACGGATGCTGATTGCCGCCCTGACTCAGCCAGGTGGATAGATGGCATGGTCTCTAATTTCAGCGACAAAACAGATTTTATTCTCGGCTATGGCGGTTACCTGAAAAAAGATGGTGTTCTGAACAGATTCATAAGGACAGAAAGCATGATGATCGGCATCCAGTACCTTGGAATGGCTATCCGTGGGATCCCTTATATGGGAGTAGGAAGAAACCTGGCTTACCGACGCAGTATTTTCTTCAATAAAAAGGGATTCGGATCTCATACCCATGTCATTTCAGGTGATGACGATCTCTTTGTCAATTCAAATTCCGGAAAGATGAATACCAGGGTTGAGTTCCGCAAGGAATTTCACACAAGATCACTCCCGGCTATGACATTCAATAATTGGTTCCTTCAGAAGAAGAGACATATGACGACTGCCCCGTACTACAAGTCCAGAGACAAGTTCCTCCTGTTGCTGGAACCAGCCTCCAGGGTTATTTTCTATGCTGCCTTCGTGGTCCTGCTGTCATTTATATTTCTATGGCCCGTTGTGCTGGCTTTATTCGGGCTAAGGCTGATCATTCAGATTCTTGTGCTGACAATGTCACAAAAAAAGCTGAATGAAAAAGGCCTGTTAGCTTTTTCACTAATTTTTGATATCTTTTCACCGATAATATACGGAGCAGTACTTTTAAGCAATACAATAAGAAGACCCGGGAAGAATCAATGGAAGTAAATCAGGGCCTGTCTGACAACGCGAAAAATGATCTGATATTGGTTGAAGAAGCGAAAGGAGGGAACGAGAAAGCCTTTGCTGCACTTATGAACCGGTACAGGGATTCCATTTATTTCATGCTGCTGAAAATGGTAAATAATCCATCTGACGCAGAGGATCTTACAATTGAGGCTTTCGGCAAGGCTTTCAGAAGCATTGATACCTATGTTCCCCGGTTTGCATTCAGCACCTGGCTCTTTATGATCGCTTCCAACAATTGCATTGATTTTATCAGGAAAAAGCACTCATCCCCTGTGCCGATCGACCAGTGGCAGGAAGGCTCCGAGAATCCTGCTGTCAATATCCAGTCCGACCTACCTGATCCTGAGGAGGCTCTGATCAATGACCAGAAAATAGCTACTCTCAGAAAGATTGTCAATCAGCTTAAATCGCCATATCGGGAGATCATCGAGCTGAGATATTACAAGGAGTACTCCTACGAGGAAATATCCTCGGAGCTTAAAATACCGATCGGAACCGTTAAAGCGCAGTTATTCCGCGCTAAAACACTGCTGTACAATATTTTTGTTAAAACGGATAACAGGTAATGCCTTCCACTGTTTTCAAATATTTCCCCTCGCTCGATAAGCAGCAGACGGAAAGGCTGGAAAGGTTAAAAGCAATATATGACACCTGGAACAGCAGAATAAATGTGATTTCAAGAAAGGATATGGACTCCTTCTATCTCCACCATGTCCTTCATTCACTGTCAATCGCAAAAGTGGTTTCATTCGCACCAGGCACCCGAATCCTTGATGCCGGCACAGGAGGAGGCTTTCCAGGAATACCCCTGGCAATACTTTTTCCCCGGTCAGAATTTACTCTCCTGGATTCAATAGAAAAAAAGATAAAAGTGGTAAGTGCCGCTGCAGATGAGCTGAAGCTGGGTAATGTAATCCCCGTGAGAAAACGAATTGAAGAGGAAAAGGGAAAATATGATTATGTCATCAGCAGGGCGGTGACAGAATTTCAGGCATTTGTAAAGCTGACAGCAAAGAACATTTCAAAAACCAGCAAAAATCAGCTGAATAACGGCATAATCTGCCTGAAAGGCGGGGTTCTTGACCATGATCTGGGAAATCTGAAGGATAAGGTTAAAATATGGAATATCAGCGATTTCTTTTCCGAATCTTTTTTCGAGACAAAGAAAATAGTATACCTGCCTGTTTGATTTTAGAAAAAGAACACTATCTTTGCGCTCTCAAATCAGGATTAACACAATAAAACAAAAATACAATGAAAAGGACATTTCAGCCGTCAAGAAGGAAAAGGGCAAACAAACATGGATTCAGGGAAAGAATGTCCACAGCGAACGGAAGAAGGGTGCTTGCTGCACGAAGGGCAAAAGGCAGAAAGAAACTGTCAGTTACCCCTGAGCTCAAACTGAAATAGTAACTAACATCAGGCTGAAACAATCTGAAGGTGCCCAGACAAGGCGCCTTTTTTATTACTTTTACTTCTTCGTCAGCATCTTATGACCAGCCTCAATTCATACATAAGCGATACCAGGCTAAAGGGGATAGCAGAAAAAGTAATTGCCGGCATCCGCGTTACTGCCGAGGAAGGATTGATCCTCTTCAAAACAGCAGACCTTCCTTTGCTGGGAATACTTTCAGGAATTCAAAGGAGAAGGATAAATGGAAATAAAGCTTACTTCAACAGGAATTTTCACATTGAACCGACCAACAAGTGTGTGTACAACTGCCGGTTCTGCTCATACCACAAACCTGCAGAAGATCCTGAAAGCTGGGAATACAGTCACGAGCAAATGCTTGAAATTGTCAGGAGATTCGACAACAAGGATGTAACTGAGGTTCATATCGTAGGAGGAGTCCACCCCTCGCACGACATATACTACTACGCCGATCTCCTGAAGAAAATAAAGGAGCACAGACCCTCACTCCATATAAAAGCCTTCTCGGCCATCGAGCTTGATTATATGATTGGCAAAGCAGGAATGACAATTGAGGAAGGACTGGCTTTCCTAAAGAATAACGGGTTGAATTCCATTCCCGGAGGCGGAGCTGAGATTTTCGACGAAGAAATCAGAAAGAATATCTGCGTTGATAAATCATCATCTGAGATGTGGCTTTCCATACATGAAAAAGCACACAAACTGGGCATACCATCAAATGCAACCATGCTGTATGGACATATTGAAAACTACTCCCACAGGATCAGCCATATGGAGAAGCTCCGGGAACTACAGGACAGGACCAAAGGCTTTAATGCCTTCATTCCCCTGAAATACAAGAAAGCCAATAACAGTATGGGCTGCCTGGGAGAGGTAAGCATAACTGAGGATCTTAGAAATTACGCTGTATGCAGGATCTTTTTTGACAATATCCCCCATATCAAAGCCTACTGGCCAATGATCGGCAGGGAGACGGCACAGATAAGCCTGGCTTTCGGGACCGATGATCTCGATGGAACAATAGATGATACAACAAAGATTTATTCAATGGCCGGAGCCGGAGATAAAAATCCGTCGATGTCGACGGAGGAAATTGCAGCACTTATAAGGGATGCAGGCTTCGTACCGACTGAAAGGGACTCTTATTATAATATTAAATAATACATTTGCGTTATAATTAATGCACTCACGGTCTTTATGAGCCTAAAAGATTTTTTTCTAAGCAAAATATTCCTGAAGAACATAGGACTGGCAGCCATAATTATGATCGTTGCCATCACTATCCTCCTCCTGTGGCTGAATATCTATACAAGGCATGGCCAGGCAAAGCCTGTTCCTGATTTCGTAGGACTTACGGTACAGGAGACTGATGCTCTTGCAAAAAAGAGCAAAATGAAATATCAGATCATTGATTCTGTTTTTACTACTCTCGTTCAACGGGGATGTGTCGCAGAGCAGAATCCGAAACCCGGGTTCAAGGTAAAGAAATGGAGGAGTATCTCGCTGACAATAAATGCTTTCAGACCGGAGATGGTGGCTATACCTGATCTGATTAACCTGCCGCTACGTCAGGCAAACTCACTGATCGAGAGCTCAGGCCTGGTGATTGGCAAGAAATCGTACAAGCCGGATCTGTCGATTGATGTTGTGCTCAACCAGCTTCATAACGGAAAAGAGATCATTCCGGGAGATTCGCTCGTTAAAGGATCAATTGTTGATCTCGTGCTTGGCAAGGGATACAGCAATCAGACAACCTCTGTCCCCGATCTTTTGGGGATGACTCTTGAGGGAGCCACTGACAGGATAAACGGGACTTCACTTAACCTCGGGGCTTATAACTTCGACAGTTCCATCACAACCACCGAGGACAGCCTCAAAGCATTTGTTTATATGCAGAAGCCTGAATTCACTGAGGACGCTACAATTCAATATGGCCGTTTCATGTACCTGTGGCTCACACTCGATTCACTCAAATTGCCGGTTGACTCGACTATGGTTGTTGCCGCAGATTCAATTCCTACTGATAAAATTCTTAAGTAAGTAAGGCCACTTTCAGGATGATGAGAAGAATCTTACCTTATATCATATTATTTCTTATCTTCCTTGAACCTTCCGTAGGCCAGGAGGTTGTTACAGGACTGCAATTCAACCATGCCGTCAGTCAGCGATTTGTCAAGAACGACGCGTCGAAGAGTCTGGCTTCAGATACTCTTACACTTCCTTTTTTTGATGACTTTTCAGGTCGGGATATTTTTCCTTCATCTGCCAGATGGAGCGATAATTATATCTTCATAAATAATACCTATTCCGCTGATCAGATCTCATCAGGTGTTGCAACATTTGATGCGATAGACCAGACAGGCAGCCTGTATGAAACTGCCACAGAATATGGATTCAGGGCCGATTACCTGACTTCGCTGCCAATGAAGCTTGATCTTCCTGCTGCAGACAGCTTAAGACTAAGCTTTTTTTACCAGGCGGGAGGACTGGCTGACACTCCTGAAGAGAACGACAGTCTTGTCCTGCAGTTCTATGCCCCACTTGAAGGAAAATGGTATACTGCCTGGAAAACATTTGGAGGAAAGTACACCAAATTCAGGCTTGTAATTCTGAGAATTGACGATCAGAAGTTCCTGAAAAAAGGTTTCAGATTCCGTTTCGTAAATTATGCAAGCCTGAGCTCAAACCTTGATGTACCATCAATGATAGGCAACTGCGACATATGGAACCTCGATTACATCTCTCTCGACAAATACAGGAATGATTCTGACACAATATTCAGGGATGTTGCATTCAGATACCCTCCCCGCTCCCTCCTGAACACCCACGAATCGATGCCGCTTAAACAATTCAGGCAGGTAGCTTTCCAGGAAATGGGCTCAACCGTTCCTCTGCACTATCGAAACAACGATTCAATTTCCAGGAATACGACAAGAGTAATTGAAATCCGGAACATGTATGAAAATTCATTGGCTGTGCAAATCGCCCCCAGCGCCCAGATGGATGATCCGCTGACGGATATCGATGACAACAAGGATCTGATATATACATTCAATACCCTGAATGATGATTCAGCTTTATTTAAAGTTAAGAGCTGGCTCATAACAGACATTTATGATCCAAAGGTGAATGACACTGTTGAATATTACCAGATCTTCAGCAACTATTTTGCCTTTGACGACGGGTCTTCAGAAGGCGGCTATGGAGTTAACGGACTTGGTTCAAGGAACGCAATGGTGGCTTACAGGTTCAAATCATTCATTGAAGACACTGTCCGTGCCATCAGCATCTGCTTTAACGACAGCTATGACAATTCCAATCAGAGGGCATTCGACCTTATGGTATGGGACGATAATTCAGGGATACCCGGCAATGTTCTCTACTCACAGGAAAAGGTCATGGTTCAGCAAGGAGAGTCTATCAATGGTTTTTACACTTATATCCTGAGAAAAGGGATCGGTGTCAATGACATCTTCTATGTAGGCTGGAGGCAAAGGTCGGAGACTTTCCTTAATGCCGGCCTTGATATAAATACTCCCCACAACGGCAGGCAATTTTATTGGATCAATGGAAACTGGATACAATCCGGAGTGACGGGAAACATAATGATCAGGCCTGTTATGGGAATGCCGATAACCACAGGTATTAATGACATTCTGTATAAAAGCAGGCCATTACTTCACTTTTATCCAAACCCGGCTACGGATTACATCACTATTGATAATGAAGAACTGATCGCTTCAGGAAAAGCATATATCTCATTTTTCAGCCTGCAGGGAAAAGAAATTCTTAAGGTACCGTTAACAGGCAGGATTGATATCTCAAGTCTCCATGAAGGTATGTATATCATTGCTGCCAGCCGCAACGGCAATCCCGTCGGATTCAACCGCCTTATAAAACTAAGGTAAAAAGATATGGCCCGTGAAGAAATTGTTGAACAGCAGGAGCTTTATGAGCATTATCGCTTCAAGGCTGATCCGGGACAATCGGTGCTGAGGATTGACAAATTCCTGCTGGCAAGGATTGAGAACGTTTCCCGCACGAGGATACAGAATGCTGCCAATGCCGGGAACATCCTGGTAAACAGTAATCCGGTCAAGCCTAACTACCGGGTCAAGCCCGATGACCTCATTCAGGTAGTCCTGCCAAATCCTCCAAGGGAGATTGAGCTGATCCCCCAGGATATTCCTGTCAATATTATATATGAGGATGAAGATGTAATTGTTGTAAATAAGGAACCAGGGATGGTGGTTCACCCGGCATACGGAAATTACACCGGAACTCTCGTAAATGCCCTGATGTGGCATTTCAGGGATCTGCCGCTCTTCAATACAGGAGAAATGAGACCGGGACTGGTGCACCGGATAGACAAGGATACATCGGGGATTCTTGTAATTGCCAAGAATGAACTTGCTCTGAACAGGCTTTCAAAACAATTTTTTGACCGTACCACCGACAGAAAGTATATTGCACTCGCCTGGGGCATACCCGATCCACCTGAAGGCACAATAACCGGAAATGTGGGCAGGAGCATCCGCGACAGGAAGATAATGCAGGTGTTCCCCGACGGAAGCCAGGGGAAGAGTGCGGTGACACATTATAAAGTTATTGAGGATTTCAGCTATGTTTCAGTTGTTGAATGCAAGCTCGAAACCGGAAGAACCCACCAGATAAGGGTTCATTTCAGCTATATCAGGCATCCTCTCTTCAATGATGAAGTGTATGGGGGGGACAGGATCCTGAGAGGGACCACTTTCTCAAAATACCAGCAGTTTGTGAAGAACTGCTTTGAGATACTTCCCCGCCAGGCTTTGCATGCCAAATCACTGGCGTTCGATCATCCGGTATCAGGTAAAAGGCTTTTTTTCGATTCGGAGCTTCCGGCAGATATGAAACAGGCCATTGAGAAGTGGAGAACTTATATTTCCGGAAGAGATTCACAATCAGATCGAACATAGGAAGATATTAACCGCAAAGTACGCAAAGGCCCTGAAGCAGGGACGCAAAGGACGCAAAGGTTTTCAAATTTTTATCTTTGCGAACTTTGCGTGTTTTTTCCATCCGGAGCGTCAGCGCAGGATGGCTTAGCGTTCTTTGCGGTTAGATCATTGCTGTAGAAACTACCAGGAACCGGAAGCACCTCCTCCGCCAAAGCTTCCGCCGCCGAATCCTCCGAAACCGCCTCCGCCGCCGCCACCGGAAAATCCTCCCCAGCTGCCACTATGAGAACCGCGGCCCGAATTCATCATCGACATCAGCAGCCACAAAGGCAGCCCCTTATCGCTGATATGTTTCTGATTCCTTCCGCCGCCGCTGCGCATTGACACAATAATTATGATTATTATGATAAAAATGATAATGGGAGCGAGAGCACTCAGATCACTTTTCTTACTGTATTTATCAGCAGGAAATTCGCCTCTTGCCAGTGACATAAGGGCATCGGTGGCTTTGTCGAGTCCTTCGTAGTATCTGCCTTCACGAAAGGAAGGAAGTATCTCATAATCAATAACCTGACCACAGAGAATATCCGGGATTGCGCCTTCAAGGCCATATCCCTGTTGTATAGAAATTTTCCCCTGCGACGATTCTGTTCTCGTCTTTACAACTATGATCATCCCGTTATCGAAACCCTGCTGGCCTACACCCCATTTTTCTCCAAGACGCTGAGCGTAGTCTGATACATCATATCCGTTCAGGTCGTCAACGACAACAATAGCTATCTGTGTTGTTGTGGAATCGTTAAATGCCACCAGCTTGTTCTCGAGTGAATTTATTTCCTGGGGATTAAGCAACCCTGCAAAATCGTTGACAAGCCTCGGAGGGAAAGGTCTCTCAGGCAGATTCTGAGCTCCTGCTGCGTATGTAAGCAGTGTGATGAGGAACAACAGGAATGCTTTAATTGTTCTGGTTTTTCTCATCTGCTCCTTTTATTCCGGGATTTCATAAGAAATTTCGTTAGGAAGTTCATTGATATCGTCCTTTTTATGGGGGAAATGCTCCCTAAGTTGTTTACCAATAAGGAGGATCCCTTCAACCAGGCCGTCACAATACTTCTCATCCCTGAAATGCCTTTCAACAATTTTCCTGGTCTCATCCCAGAAGTCCGGGGTCACTTTCCGGTTAATTGCCCAGTCGCCGATAACTGAAAATTTCTTGTTTGAAACTGCCAGGTAGAAGAGCACCCCATTCCTGCTTTCAGTCTTGTGCATTCCGATTTTTTTAAAGATCCATGCCGCCCTGTCGAGAACATCACCTTCAAGGCTGGTTTCGATATGAACCCTTATCTCTCCCGAGGTATCTTGTTCGGCTTGTTTAATTGCAGCTCTTATCTGAGCCTGCTGCTCCCTGGTAAAAAACTCCGAAGCTTTCATTTTCAAAACTGAACCTGCGGGGCTTTTTCAGCTCCTTCCATGGATTCGAAATATGGTTTCGCCGAGAATCCGAACATGCCGGCAAAGAGATTCTGCGGAAAACTTTTAATATAAGTATTGAAACCCTGGGCAACTTCGTTGAATTTCCTTCTCTCAACTGATATCCGGTTTTCAGTACCCTCGAGTTCGACCTGCAGATCTCTGAAATTCTGAGTCGCTTTCAGCTCGGGATATTTCTCCACGACAACCATGAGGCGGGAAAGAGCTGAGCTAAGTTCACCCTGGGCTGCCTGAAACTGCTGCATATTCTCTGCTGTCATCTTTGTAGGGTCAATTGTGACCTGTGTAGCCTTTGCTCTTGCTTCAATAACCTGTGTAAGAGTCTCCTGCTCGAAGGCAGCAGCTCCTTTGACAGTATTTACAAAATTCGGGATCAGATCAGCTCTTCGCTGGTACTGGGTTTCAACATTGCCCCACTGGCTGGTAACTCCTTCCTGAAGGGAGACCATCTTATTATATACCTTCACTCCCCAGAGAACTATGCCGAGGAGAACCATGCCGATTACAGCGGCTATTATGACCTTTAGCAAACAACCTTTGTTCATTTTTCGTGATTTTAAAATTTTATCAAAGTTAATTATAATTGGTATTTTCCAAGAATTTTTAACCGCAAAGGTCGCAAAGTCATTCGTCGCTGAAGCGCCTCATGAAAACGCCAAGGACGCAAAGAATATCCAAAAAATCTTTGCGTTCTTTGCGGATTTACCCGACGAAGGAGGGCTTTGCGCTCTTTGCGGTTAACGGATTTTGTTTAATTTTGAAAGTATATTGAATTCAAATGAGAACTATTGCCATTGTTGCGGGAGGGGATTCCTCGGAATATGGGATTTCGGTTAAGAGTGCCAACGAAGTCGCAGCTGCCTTGTCTGAAGTATATGAAACCTATATAATTATTATCAGGGGTATAAACTGGTACTGGGAAGATCCGAAAGGACGCTTTCACAATATTGATAAAAATGATTTTACCCTCGTCGTTGATGACTTTCATATCAGGTTCGATGCTGTTTTTATCGCAATTCACGGCACGCCAGGCGAGAATGGGCTGCTGCAGGGCTATTTCGAGATGCTTAAGATCCGGTATTCAGGGTGTGATGCATTTTGTTCCGCACTTACCTTCAACAAGCAGGCCTGCAAGCTTTTCCTTAAGGAATACGGGATCCCGATGGCTGATGCCATCCTGATCAGAAAAGATGAAGAAATCGATCCTTCAGCAATACTAAAACAGACCGGCCTGCCATGTTTTGTCAAACCAAATGACAGCGGTTCAAGCTTCGGCGTGACAAAGGTTAAAAAGAAGGATGAGCTTCTTCCTGCTATGGAAAAGGCATTCAGGGAGAGCGACGAGGTGATGATAGAAGCTTTTATGAAGGGAAGGGAAGTAGCCTGCGGTGTTCTGAAGGTCAAAGGGAAAACACTTGTCCTGCCGGTAACAGAAATCATCAGCAAGAATGAATTCTTTGACTATGAGGCAAAATACACTCAGGGAAGATCCGAGGAGGTGACCCCTGCCAGGATCACTGCCACCTTAACTGACGAAATTCAACAGTTAAGCCTGAGGGTTTATGATCTCCTGGGTTGCAAGGGAATTGTCAGAGTCGATTTCATTATAGTGAATGAGAACCCGAATTTTCTGGAGATAAATACTATACCGGGGATGACAGATGAGAGCATTGTGCCCAGACAAGCCCTGGCTGCAGGCATCAGTCTGCAGGAGCTGTACTCGATGGTGATCGAGGATCTGTTTAAATAAAGGCGTTCATCCTTCGCTAAAGCTTCGGCTGACAAAGCAGGCGTCAGGTGAAAAAAGCTAAGAGCTATTGTTCCCTTGCTTTCTTGAGTGCGCTGGTAGTGGTATAATACTTTGTTATCATGCCCGGCACTTCCCATTCCGGGAGCTTGCCTTCCTTCATGTATTCAAGGAATCTTTCAGTGACCTGACCAAAATGCTCTTCATGTGTAATCCTGTATTTATCAGGAATATTGATCTTTAAAGCGGTTTTTCCTACAGGCTCGATCGTCAGGCTGTCATAAGGCAGTGAAGAAATCGCTGATTTAAGCGCTTCTGTGAAATCTTTAACAGTAATTCCTTTTATATTCTCCACATAAAGTGTCGGCTTGAATTTTTCCTCTGCTCCCTGTTTTATAACAAGGTCGCATTTTGTTCCGCGCATAACCGAGAAATGTGTATCACCGCCTCCGGCAGGAGGTGCGTAATTCCATGTGACAGAGACTTTTGCCCATACTCCCTTGATCTGATAGACAATCTCACCGTTCGCGTACACATCGATCTTGCCATCATTAATATCCTTCTGAAGGTAACCGGGGAATTCATCAAGATTGGTTACTGCATTGAACTCATCCTTCGAGATAATCGTAGGCCAGCGCTTTGCTGCAACAACGTTAACGTCGGAAGGATTAAGAATCTGTTCAGGAAAGCACTCCCATTGAACAAGATCTACAAGATGAGTTGTGACGTCGACGATGCCTTCACCCTGTTGCTCAACATCGAAAAACCAACCTGGTCTAATATTCGGAGCGCCTGCAACCAGTTTAAGGAAATGATGAACACTTATCTTCGTAACCGCCGGTTCTTCTGGTGTGCCTGGCGTAAGCTTTCCAAATACTTCATCCTTCATTGATAACAGCTTTTGAAGGATTGTTGTCACCTCATACCTTTCGGTCATGATATCATAGATAAGTACACCCTTCTCTGCGGCAACCTTGAATGCCTCCTCCAGTTTTGGAAAATCGTCGGGAGATATTATCATAGGCTTGTCAGCAAAAACATTCAACCCTGCGTTTACCGACCTGGTAATATACTCTGCTTTTTTCTTGTTGTTTCCTGAAAGCACCACAACATTCCCTGGTTTGTCTTCAAGCATCTTCTCAAAGAAATCGGGTCCGGTATAGACAATTTCATTCCATGATGTCGGATCCACGGTACGCTCGTTGAATCCTTTGATCCTGTCAAGATGCTTCTCATAATCAGGACCTTCCGGCGCATATACGAATACCTCAGGATTTACCTGATCGTACATTATCCGCTGGACAAGACCTGCGTGAAAATGGCCCGGATCGACAGTCATGAGCGATACCAGATATTGGGGTTCCATTATTGTATCAGTTTTTTCACTTTGCTTTTTTGAGCCTCCTGTTCCGCAAGAACCAAGAACAAAAACAGAAAATAAAAGAACTAGCAGTTTTTTCATGATTAATAATATTTAGCCACCAAGGCACTAAGGCTCCAAGTTACACAAAGTTTTATTATGGCCTGACTTGGTGAACCTTGGTGTCTTTGTGCCTTGGTGGCAATTCTTTTACTTGCTTAAAATCATGACAACAGGAGGATACGCAAAATCATTCCAGAGCCTTTCGGCGACATCTTTATCAATTTTCCCGTCGTAAACAAGCATCCTGTATTTCAGCCTGTACTGGTTTCCGGGATCGAGCTGCCAATCCTTGTGACGGGTGGGGCAGAACTCAAAATACACATCTCCGACACCATTCTGGTTTTCAGGCCATACGCGCATGGGTTCAGGGAATTCCCTGTTTGAGGGGTGGGAGAAGAATGTTATCCCCGAATTTCCCTTGTCTTTAAACTCTCCGTTAATATCAGCCCACCTGGCTCTTGATCCGTCGGCTTCTTTTCTGGTCAAACCCTCAGATGTCAGAACACTGCTGTTCTTATTGTTCCATTCGCCCGTAGCCCTGAATCCGATGCCTCCTGCATAGCGATAAGCCACAAAAACTATTGGTTCGCTTCCGGCCACCGAGAGGAAAGTGGTCAGGTCAACCAGGTATGCCTTTATCCCTTCAACAGGTTCGACATTCCAGGCTCGTACGTCCCACATCTCATTGATAGCCAACTCACCGGTTTTAACACCAAGGAAATCTATATGATCCTGCTTCACTGAAAATCCTCCGTAAACCGGACCGTTGAAGGTCGAGTTAATACCGGCAAATCTGACAGTGCCCTGCCTGGAGTTCAGGTTCCAGAAATCTGTTTCATGATCGCCGATCCTGACCTTGGTCCAAGGATTCCAGATGCCAAAATGATGATAGTGATCGCGGGGACTGACTCTTGTCAGGATATTTCCCGAAGGACTGTACATCGGATGTATGAAACCGCTTCTCTTATATGCAGTATCAACTCCGGCAGGAGGGTACATTATTGATTTCCTGTAATTAAGGATTTCCGCATTCCCCTTTTTCAGGATTATGTTGTCTTTTGTCAGGACTGTCGTTACAGATTTCTGAACGGCACCCGGTGCATCTTTATACAGGTAGAATTCCCTTTTTGCTCCTGGTTCGGTTCTTCCGTCAAGTATCCACCATAACCTCTGAATATAGCCGGTCTCCACCTGGAAAGGTTTTTCGACAAGGTTCCCCTTTACCTTTTCTACCAGCTGATATCCCAGAGTATCGCTTTTTGAAGCGCCTTCTATTTCAACGCTAACTGGTGTGTTTATCCTGGGGTAATTTCCAGCTTCTACATAAAAATGAAGAAGTTGTTTCTTCTGGGAATTAACTGCGAGTCCTGATGAAAGCAACAGGGCAGTGATGATGAGATATTTTCTCATAGTCTTATTTTGACAGTTTTTTTACTGAGTTTACAAATGCATGGATATTTTCGTCCCCTACATCCGGAGGCATTCCTCCTCCCGCCGACCAGATTATCCTGTTGTGGTTTTCTATCTCTCCGAAAGCTTTTTTTACAGCCTCTTCAACCTGTGCAGGCGTGCCAGAGCCAAGGACATCCCTTGCCGGGATATTGCCTACAAGAACCACATTGGGACCGGTAAGTTCGCGGATCTCTCCCATGGAATGGTTGAATGAGAAATTGAACATGTTTATGCCAACATTCTCAAGGTTTTTTGCTGTTATAAGTCCCTCTGCATCATTATGGAGGAACCTTGCTTTTGCACCTGTGACCGAGAAGATCTTTTTAAGGTAAGGGTACACAAATTCCTGAAATTCAGTTTCTCCGACAAATCCGATGATATCATCAAGAATGAGAACACCCTCAATCGAAGGGAAGCACTCCTTCTGCCAGCTGAGCCAGTCGCAGATAAAATCCGTTATCTTCTTCAGGAGCTTGTGCGAACCTTCGGGATCCATTGTAAGTGCAAGCATGAATTCGGTTGTTCCCATAAGAAAACTGGCGATATTAAGAGGACCGCGTGCTACTGCGAATCTTATCTGGTGGTCAGAGTTCTTTATGGCTTTCTCGTTGTTTCTCAGACGGCTGATCATGAATGGAAGCATGCCGTCAGTTTTTACATTCGGTTGCGGCAGAAGGTCTGCATCCTCTATGCCTTTGAGCACTTTATCGGCATGCGGGAATCCTTTTTCAAAGAAAACCATTTTTGCGCCGAAAGCTGAAGGTTCGGTACACATCCCATATTCAGACCAGAAACCGGGCAGAAACCAGGTTTCAGGAAAGGTATTCACTGCTTTCAGGTTAGATTTTATCCATTGTTCATCGGACGTATAGTATTCTATTGTTGATATCCCGTACCATCCGGGGATCCATGGCGAGTCGATAATGAAACCTGCAGGCTGATATGATAACGTCTTTCCGTCGATCATGCTTACCAGGTCATTCCATGAAGAGTTACGCATAATATTCCCTTATTTGAGGATGATTATAAAGGAATAAAAATAATCAGAAATAATTTAACTGCCAGTGCAAGGCAGTTAATAAACTTTAAATAGTTACATACGGTACGCTTCTATCGGATCACACGTGCAGACCAGGTTGCGGTCGCCGTAGCCATCGTCGATACGGCCTACCGATGGCCAGAACTTGTTCTCAATTATCCACTTAACCGGGAAAGCTGCCTTCTGCCTGTCATATTTGTGAGACCACTCATTTGAAGTTATCACCATTGCAGTATGGGGAGCATTATGCAGAACATTATCTTCCCTGTCAGCTTTACCCTCTTTCACTTCCTGTATCTCTTTCCAGATCGATTTCATCGCATCGATGAACTTATCGAGTTCACTAAGGGGTTCTGATTCAGTAGGTTCAACCATAAGAGTTCCATGCACCGGGAATGAGAGAGTTGGGGCATGGAAGCCGTAATCCATGAGCCTTTTAGCGATATCCGCTTCGGTTATTCCAGCTTCGGCCTTGAAGTTACGGCAATCAAGGATCATCTCATGAGCAACATATCCTTCTGTGCCTGTATAGAGGATCCTGTACCAATCCCTTAGTGATGCTGCAATATAATTCGCATTAAGAATTGCATATTTTGTAGCTTCTGTCAGCCCTTTCCGGCCAAGCATCATAACGTATGCATGTGAAATAGTAAGAATATGTGCACTGCCGAAAGGCGCTGCTGCTACTGCTGAAGTGCCACGGCTGCCTCCTGTTTTCACCAGTGGATGTGATGGCAGAAATTCAGCAAGCTTCTCGTTGACAAGTATCGGTCCCATGCCAGGTCCCCCGCCGCCATGAGGTATTGCAAATGTCTTGTGAAGGTTCAGATGACAGACATCTGCCCCGATCTTGCCCGGACTGGTCAGTCCCACCTGGGCATTCATATTTGCGCCGTCCATATAAACCAGTCCTCCGTTTGCATGAATAATGTCAACCATCTCGGTTACGGCGGCTTCAAAAACACCATGTGTTGAAGGGTACGTAATCATGAATCCGGCCAAAGCTGCTTTATTTTCCTCAGCTTTTTTCTTAAGGTCGTCGACCCTGATATTTCCCTTTTCATCGCACTCGACTACGATCACCTGCATTCCGGCCATCACCGCACTGGCGGGATTGGTTCCATGAGCCGACGATGGTATGAGTACAACATTTCGTCCTGGATCATTCCGGCTCAGGTGATATTCCCTGATCACCATCAGGCCTGCATATTCGCCTGCAGCTCCTGAATTCGGCTGAAATGAAAATGCAGAAAAACCTGTGATCTCTTTCAGGGCTTCTCCCAGCTCTTCCATAAGCTGGTAATAACCCTGCGCCTGATCTTTTGGCACAAAAGGATGAATATTCCCGAATTCCGGCCAGCTCATTGCAAACATGGAGGTTGCCGGGTTAAGCTTCATGGTACACGATCCAAGAGAGATCATGCAATGTGTCAGGGAGAAATCTTTTCTCTCGAGCATCTTGATATAGCGCATCATTCCCGTTTCGCTGTAATAACGGTTGAATGCAGCAGCTTTGAGAAATCCCGATTTTCTTCTGAAATTATCCGGCAGGCAGATTTCACTACAGAGGGATTTTACAGGATTGAATTTCTTCCCTGCAACTTTTGAAAAGATCTCAATAATCGAATTGACCTCTTTTATTGTAGTAATCTCATCGGTGCTGATAATAATTGTTGTTTCATCAGGATAGAAGAAATTAATGCCCGCAGATCCGGACAACTTTTTAACCTCAGCTGCTGCTGCAGCCGAAAGTTTAATTCTAATCGTATCGAAAAAGAGATTATTGGTCTGATCATAGCCAAGCTCCCTTACTGCTGTACTTATCGTGCAGGCTGTCTGATGTATATGTGCAGCTATGTTTTTCAGTCCCTCCGGACCATGATACTGCGCATACATCCCGCTCATTGTTGCAAGAAGAGCCTGGGCGGTGCATATATTTGAGGTAGCCCTCTCACGTTTTATATGCTGCTCCCGTGTCTGCAGAGCCATTCGAAGCGCAGTATTGCCTTGTGCATCTACTGAAACCCCGATTATGCGGCCGGGCATGCTTCTCTTCAGTTCATCCCTTGTAGCGAAGAAACCAGCATGTGGTCCTCCGAAGCTCATGGGCAGTCCGAATCTCTGGCTTGATCCGACAACAATATCAGCTCCCCATTCTCCCGGGGGTGTAAGAAGAGCAAGGCTCATCAGGTCGGAGGCAACACCTACCAATGCTCCGGCAGTGTGGGCCTTTGTCACAAATTCGCTGTAATCTTTTATAAGGCCTGAAGCAGCCGGGTACTGAATGAAAGCGCCGAAGAACATTTCTGTAAAAACAGCATCAGAACATTTACCTATAACCAGTTCAATACCAAGTGGTTTAGAGCGTGTTCTTATCACATCAAGAGACTGTGCGAAAAGATCTTCATCGACGAAGAACTTGTTGGCTCCTGCTTTCACAGCAGCTCTCGACCTGGCATTTAGCATCATTATCATGGCTTCAGCAGCTGCAGTGGCTTCATCGAGCAGCGAAGCATTGGCTATCTGCATTCCGGTGAGGTCAATTATCATCGTCTGGAAATTCAGCAACGCTTCCAGCCTTCCCTGTGAGATCTCCGCCTGGTATGGAGTGTAAGATGTGTACCATGAAGGATTTTCCAGTACATTCCTGATCACAACCGATAGCGGGGCTACCCCATAGTAACCCTGACCAATGAAAGATCTGAACATTTTGTTTTTTGAACCGAGTGCTCTCAGGTGATTCAGATACTCAAATTCGCTTAATGCTTCAGGCACATTAAGAGGTTTGTGAATCCTGATATTCTCCGGCACTGTTCTGTCGATCAGCTGATCGAGGGAATCAACACCGATTACTTTCAGCATCCCCGGCAATTCGCTTGTGCGGGGTCCATTGTGACGATTTACAAATTCATCTGATGACATTAATTCTGATTTTATCGTTTAACAGTTTAAAGTTTTCAAAGTTCACATCCTGTCATTTAAAATAAGGATTGGTCTTCATTTCAGTTCCAATAGTTGTAGGTTCTCCATGTCCCGGATAAACAACTGTATCCGGAGGAAGGGAAAAAAGTTTCTGCCTGATACTCTGAACCAGGGTGTCATAATCTCCGCCTCTCAGGTCTGTCCTTCCTATGCTGCCTGCAAAAAGCGCATCTCCTGTAAAAACAACCCTGTCTCTTTCGCTGTAATAAGCCAGGCTGCCTGATGAGTGTCCCGGAACCCAATAAGCCTTGAGTTCCGAATTTCCGAATGACACAATGCTTCCTTCTTCGATCAGTCTGGCTGGTTCCGGAGGGGCTTCCATTTTCATTCCGAAAACCGAAGCAATATGTATGGAGTCCCTTCTGTTGGATTCTTCATCTTTATGGCAGAATGTTCCGATACCAAATTTTTCCAGGAACATGCCGTTTCCGAAGATATGATCGAGATGGCAGTGTGTATTGATGAGCAGTTCCGGGATCAGATTCCTGCTGCTCAGAAATTCCGTGAGCCTTTCAAATTCAGGTTTGTTATAACAACCGCAATCGATCACAGCGCACTTGCCTGAATTGTCAGAGAGGATATAGGTGTTCACCTCTATTGGAGAAAATACCAACCTGGATACTTCCATTTTTTTAATTATCGTTTACAATCCCCCTGAGCATCGGAACAAACACAAAGGTACCATGGGTTGTGGTTGTGAAGGCTTCTTCACCATTACGTATAATAAGTGTCATCACCTGAAAAGAATTGTCACCCACAGGCGCCACCAGCCTCCCTCCTATCCTTAATTGTTTTAAAAGTGTTTCAGGGATCTCTTTTATGGCAGCAGTAATTATAATTCCTTCAAATGGACCATACTGTGGTTTCCCTGCATAACCGTCGCCGTAGAAGAAATCAGCTGAATAACCAAGTGAAGAAAGTGTTTGCTGAGCTTTCAGATACAGCTCCCTGAACCGTTCGATGGTGTACACCTTTGCCCCCATCTCAGCCAGGATTGCTGCCTGGTAACCGGATCCAGTACCTATTTCAAGTATCTTGTCTCTCCTCTTTACCTGCAAAAGAGATGTTTGCACTGCTACGGTATAAGGCTGTGAAATCGTTTGCCCGGATGATATCGGGAAAGCCTTATCGACATAAGCATGAATCAGGAATGCAGGATCCATGAACAGATGCCTTGGAACAGTATCCACAGCTCTCAGGACCTCTTCATCGGATATGCCTTTTTTCCGGAGTTCAGCTACAAGGTTCTTCCGTTTTCCTCTTGCCTCAAAATCGTCAATCATCAGAAATAGGGGGCTTCAGATTTGATGGAACAAAAATAAAAAAATAAGTGCACAGGAATCAGGATGGAAATCATTTGTGGCAGAAAAATCTTTATCTTCAAATTTTGAAGAAGTAGGAATTGCATGCCTGAAATCAAACATATTAACGATATTCCCAACATCACAAAAAGAGTAGGTCCGTTTTATTATCCCGTAAAACAAGTATTTGATATTTTATTTGCTGTTGTTTCGCTTATCCTTTTATGTCCGTTGCTAATCCTGCTCTCTTTTATTATTTGGGTATCAGGAAAGGGTCCGGTCATTTATTCCCAGGACAGAATAGGGATAAACGGGAAGCCTTTTTCAATTTACAAATTCAGATCAATGGTATATGATGCTGAAAAGGGTATTCCCAAACTGGCAGGTGAAAACGGAGAAAAGGTGACAAGGATAGGCAGCATCATGAGGAAATACAGGATCGATGAGATCCCTAATCTGATCAATGTTCTGAGAGGAGAAATGTCGGTAGTAGGTCCCCGCCCCGAACGCAGTTTTTTCATTGATCAGATTGTAAAGATAGCCCCGGAATATACTGAACTGCAGACTGTAAAACCGGGTGTTACTTCCTGGGGACAGGTGAAATACGGCTATGCGTCCAGCGTTGAAGAAATGATCAGAAGGCTGGATTATGACCTTTTCTATATGAAGCACAGATCACTGTGGTTTGACCTTAAAATCATCATTTATACAATTGTTACCGTTTTCAAAGGCAAAGGCGTTTAAAGCTTTTAAACCGCAAAGGCCGCAAAGTGAAAAACGCAAAGGGCGCAAAGATATTCACTGATAACATCTTAACTTTGCGTCCTTGGTTCTTCAACCTTTGCGATCTTTGCGGTTAATCTTTTAATGTAGGATGAATCTACCTGCAGGTCTGTATTCTGGACCAGAAGGTTTCAGGATGCTTTCGAAAAGAATAACCTCTTTAACCGGGACCTCCTGGATAAAAGCATCCTTGTATTTTTCAAGGGATGACCTGAGGATATCTGTATTTCTGATCGATTTTATTCTTCCCAGGGTAATATGAGGCCTGAAAGGCCGGTCTTCAGGTGAAAAACCTGCATCCTTCAATCCGAGGTTTATATCAGCATTCAGATTCATGAGTTTTTCATTATTCTCAATTCCGATCCAGATCACTCTGGGATCGCGGTAGTTTTTAAAAACCCCTGATCCTTTTAGAATCAAGCTGAATTCACCGAATCCGGTGCATTTCTGCTTTAGCATTATAGAGAGTGTCTTTATCCGATCATCATCAGTATCTCCAAGAAATGAAAGTGTCAGATGAATGTTTAATGGATCGGTCCAGTTGATCCTTTCTTCTCCCAAAACTGCTTTCAATGATGATTGTATTCTCAGAAGAGTCTCTCCCGGATTAACTTTCAAAGCTATGAAGATCCTTTTCATAATTTTCCGTCGGGGAATTCAGATAAGGCCAAATTCTATATCAATAACGATCGCTTCTATCATGGCATCTTCACCATAAGGATCATATTCAGCTTTGAGGTTAGTTCCGAATAGCCTCGCTATACCCTGCCAGAAAGCTGCTGAAAGGCCGCCCCGGTATGCTTTTATAAGATCATATGATGTATTCTGAGTCTCCCTGTCGATCAGTTTTATCAGAAGCCTGCCCTGGGTAATTGTCATATCGCTAATGTCATCTTCATATTCCCCGAGCACAAACTCTTCAACTCCCCTGAGATATTTCCTGCGTTCCTTGTCGTCGGTTATCCTGTTGAGCTCCTCATTCACCTCATAGAGCTTCTCCCTGACTATCAGTGCATAAGGATAAACTTTCTTCAGGTTGTAGGTCAGCCTGTCGTACCTTCTGTAGAAGGTTTTTCTCGCAGAACCCTTTTTTCCTACTACAGTCACCTCTTTAATGTTCACTTCGGGCAGGAGTTCTCCATTTCTTTCCACTTCCTGCAACACAAAAACACGGTTCTGAGAGGTGTCGGCAATTTGCCTGACAGAATCTGCCTGTCCCGATATTATTCCGGGAATAATAAGAATAAGAAATAGTACTATGGAACGGCTTCCACTCAAGGATTAGACTTTTAATGCAAAGGTATCAAATTACGGGCCATATAATTAACGCCGGACAACCCAAAGATATTTTCCCGGTTATGAGTACGACATTTTCATCGGTTACCGCCAGAAGGACAATAAGTATGATGGTTGGGTGAAGGAATTTATCGACAACCTGAAAAGGGAGATTTTTAAGAAACTAAATCTCCCTGTTTAAGACCCTCAGTACTTTATGCAAAAAACCTTTGTAATGCCTCCTTTGAATACTAAATTTGGGGAAAAGTTTCTTTCATGGCATTAACGGTTGAAGACTTTGATGATCAGTCACGGTTCAGACAGTTGGAGGCAATACCTTACAGCGACCTTATAAGCTTTGTATTAGAATATATCCGCCGGAGAAGCTGGTTGATAATATTTTTCTGGTCCGCCTGCATTATCTTCTCCGGTATTGCTCTTGCCGTAAGAATAAACATTGCCGGATATTTCCCGTTGAAAAACATCCTGCTCCATTCGCTTATGGGCTTCATTTTATTCCCCATTGCATTGATCCCCGTCCACGAGCTCATGCACATTATACCTTTTTTTCTCACCGGAGCAAGGAAAATAAGGATCGGTGCCGACCTGAAGCAATATATCTTTTATGTAACCGCCCACAGACATGTTCTTGGCTCAGGGAAATTCAGATTCGTTGCCCTGATCCCCTTCCTTACTATCAGCGCGGCTCTCATAATATTCATCCTTTATCTGCCCGGATTATGGAAATGGAGCCTCTCCGTCCTGCTATTTGTCCATGCCACCATGTGTGCCGGTGATTTTGCAATGCTGAACTTTTATCATATCAACAGGCACAGGAAGATATACACCTGGGACGATGCAGATGAGAAAATGGCATATTTTTATGAAGAGATATGAAGAAAGAGGGTTGAAAAGGGTTGATGAGGTTGAAGTAGTTTAAACTCTTTTCAACCTTTTTAAACTTCCTTCAACTTTTCATAATCTTTCCTTAACAAGTTTCAGAACATCATCATCCTTCACAATCGGACGAATGCGGTATGAGTATTCATAATGCCGCTCCAGCAATCTGTATTGTGGGTGTATTCTTGCTCCCCAGCTGTCATCGCCCCCGACACCCATCTGCCCCAGGTCAACATTAAGGCTGACAAGCTCGCGCGGCTTGATATCGTCTGTATGGGTATTTGCTGTTTTTGCATCCTTGCGGTACCGTGAAAGGCTTCCGGGAGATTCAAAATCATCATGAATGTTATTAAGCGTTGAAAAGCATATCAGCGGATAGCCGCAGATCAGTATGCCTGTTCCGTTATCATCTGTAAGGGTAAGCCAACGGGTGTCAGTTTTATAGCCATTTTCAGACGGACGGATATAAGGGACGTACTGGTCGGAGACAGAGCTCTCATAAAGACCCACATCGGCTGACGTCTTTCTGTCGGAATAATTTTCATGCGGTCCGCGACCATACCATCTAAGATTCGAGAATTCCTCAGGAAGCTGCATCTGCATTCCCATTCTCGGGATCTCAGGGACATTTTCCGAGATCTTCTCAAACCTGTTAGTGACAATAATATCACCTGTACCAAGTATAGTGTATGTAGTTGCATATCCGGCAAGTTTAGAACTGTCAGGTGCCGGTATATCATACCTGAAGGCGACTAACACTTTACCTGGTCCAGGCTGGCTGATATCTGCCTTCGTAATGCGCGACATCTCTCCTGCTTTTTTCCAGACACCAAGCAGCTTGTCCATCCTGTAGCCGTAATCATTATCGGTTGGGGCTCTCCAGAAATCAGGTTCCGGACCTTTCAGCAGAAGCTCTTTCCCTTTGAATGTCAGGGAAGACATCCTTCCCGTTACCAGATTAAAGACTACCTTAAGGTCCTGTCCTGCAACTTCAAGGAGGGTCCCTTCAGTCTTCTTCTGAAGAACACCATGATCGCTAACCGCATTTCCCTCTCCTCCTGAAGCCAGCAGAAATTGAGCCGAGGCATAAACATGATCCTCGGGAACAAGGTTCCACTCCTCGCTCCTGGTGGCTTTAATGTTGAGGAAATATTCGGTTGCCGGCGCAGGCTCTGTTTTTTGCAAAGGGATCTTGACCTGCAGTTCTTTGCCCGGCTTCAGTTCCGGGAATGAAATCTTTCCCGATTGGATCACTGATCCGTCTGAAACAACTTCCCAGTCGAAATTGAACTGTGCCAGATCGGTAAAATCATACTTGTTCCTGATCTTCAGAAGACCTGCTTTCAGGTCGACCGGCTCAAATCCGACATATTGATAGACCTTTTTTACTTCGTTAAGCCCAGGCTTGGGACTTCTGTCGGGCCAGGTGAGACCGTTGCAGCAGAAGTTGCCGTCGCTAGGCACTCCCTCTTCGCCAAAATCACCTCCATAAGCCCAGTACTTCTCTCCGCTTTCATTGGTTGTCAGGATACCCTGGTCCACCCAATCCCACACAAAGGCTCCCTGCAGTTTAGGATATTTCTCTATCACGTCCCAGTAATCCTGAAGATTTCCTGTTGAATTTCCCATTGCATGGGCATACTCACACAATATAAGAGGTCTGTCATTCTTTTCGTCTTGTGCATAGGCTTCCAGATATTCGATCCTCGCATACATCGGGCATACAATATCGGTGTGCCTTTCAGTTGTATTGGTGCTTTTTTCAGCACGTTCATATTGAACCGGGCGTGAAGGATCCCTCTGTTTGGTCCATTTGTAATTGTTCAGGAAATTGTTGCCGTCACCGGCTTCATTGCCAAGCGACCATATAATTACAGATGGATGGTTCTTGTCTCTCTCGACCATTGCTTTCATCCTTGCCATGTGAGCGACAGCCCATTCCGGCTTATCGGCAAGTGTTTCATCCTTATTGTAACCTATCCCGTGCGATTCGATGTTAGCCTCATCGATAAGATAGAGGCCATATTTGTCGCACATCTCATACCATAGCTCCTGCTGGGGGTAATGAGAAGTTCTCACCGCATTGATATTGTGGCTTTTCATAACCCTTATATCCTTAAGTATCATCGCCTCATCAACAACATGGCCATTGATGTCGTCGTGTTCATGCATATTGGTCCCCTTAAGGTAAATCGCCTTCCCGTTAACCAGGAGTTGTGAATCTTTAATTTCGACACTTCTGAACCCGATCTTCGAACTGACACTCTCCAATATCTCTCCGTTTTTACCCTTAAGGCTTAAAACTATAGTATACAAATCAGGCATTTCTGCTGACCATTTTTTTATTTCGGGGAGGCTTTTTTCAAATGACAATTCTGCTTTTCCATCTGATAAATTTGCTTTTTCAGATTCAGAGTACACTTCCTGTCCGTTATCGAACAAAGAAACTTCAACGGATAAATCGTCATCCTTTGCTTCAGTGCCGGCCAAAGAGACAGATACTTTCAGCAAACCATCAGCATAGTTGTTTTCGAGGCTGCCCAGAGCAAAGAAATCCCTTATATATGTTTTTGGCCTGGCATGAAGAAAAACGGATCTTTGTATTCCACTCATGCGCCAGAAGTCCTGGTCTTCCAGGTAACTTCCGTCACACCACCTGTAAACCTCAACTGCGATAGAATTTTTTCCGCTTTTAAGATATTTTGTGATATTGAATTCAGCTGGTGTTTTGCTGTCCTGGCTATATCCGACAAGCTGCTCATTGATCCAGACGTAGAAAGCGGAAGCAACACCGCCGAAATGAAGAAAGACTTCTTTATGCTTCCAGCCGGAGGGAATACTGAACGTCCTTTTATATGATCCAACAGGATTATAATCGTGCTGAATCCTGGGCGGGTCTTTCTTATATGGATAAGAGACATTGACATAGATAGGAACGTCATATCCCTTCATCTCCCAGTTTGAAGGCACGGGAATTTCATCCCAGCCGCGGGTGTCATAGTCATCCTTAAAGAACCAGTAAGGTCTTTGTTCCGGGGTTTTGACAAGATTGAATTTCCACATCCCGTCGAGCGAAAGGGTGTTCGGAGAGCTTCCCTTTATTGCTTCCAGGGCTGAAGCTTCGTCATTATAACTAATTATGGTTGCATGAGGAGGTTCCTTTCCCTGTCCTACCATTTCAGGGTTTTCCCAATCCCTGGGCTCTTTTTCAGAAAATGCGACGCCTTCATATTTACTGAATCTCCTGCATGATGTGATTGCCAGAGCAATCAAAAACAGCGATAAAAGGATCTTCTTCATTCTTATCAGTTTTAAGTAATGATAAAGTTAAAAAATCATCCGTTATCAGAAAAGTCCGGTTATCCTGCCGTTTGAATCTATATCGATCTTTTCCGCGGACGGGATTGGCGGTAACCCTGGCATACGCATTATAGTGCCTGCAATAGGTACAATGAAACCTGCTCCTGAAGAAAGTTCAATCTCCCTGATCTTAACTGTGAATCCCTGGGGACGTCCCCGTCTGTTTTGGTCATCGGAGAGTGATTTCTGCGTTTTGGCAATACAAACAGCCAGGTTGCCAAGTCCGAGCTTCTCAATCTTTTCCAGCTGGGATTTTGCTTTTACCGTGTATTCAACATGGTCCGCACCGTACATCTTTTTGCAAATTGTGTCAATCTTTTCCTCAAACGACCAGGAGAGTTCATAAAGAGGCTTAAAACAATCAGGACAATCGGTCATCGACTCCAGCACTTTATTTGCCAGTTCAACCGCTCCTTCCCCGCCTTTAGCCCAGGCTTCGTTAACTGCCACCTTAACATTCTGCGACTTGCAATGTCTTACAAGAAGATCCAGCTCTGAGTCAGCATCTGTATCAAATCTGTTTATAGAGACAATGGGATTGAATCCAAAGTACTTCATGTTTTCAATATGCTTATCGAGATTGGGGAATCCTTTGATAAGCATTTCAATATCTTCATTCTGAAGTGCGGAAAGTTTAGCACCCCCATGATATTTGAGAGCCCTGATGGTTGCAACAATTACCACTACATTTGTTCTAAGGTTGCCGAACTGTGATTTAATATCAAAGAACTTCTCAGCTCCAAGTTCGCTCGCAAATCCTGCTTCAGTAACGACTATCTCACTCAGGGAAAGTCCCATTTTCGTTGCAATGATCGAATTAGTGCCCTGTGCTATGTTGGCAAAGGGGCCTCCGTGAATTATCGCGGGAGTTCCCTCAAGAGTCTGTACCAGGTTAGGCTTGATAGCATCCTTCAGGAGGGCTGCCATGGCTCCCTGAGCTTTCAGGTCACGCGCGAAAACAGGTTTGTCGGAAAATGTATAGCCGATGAAGATATTTCCAAGTCGCTGTTTAAGATCATCCAGGTCTCTTGCCATGCAGAGTGTAGCCATCACTTCAGAAGCTGCAGTTATTTCAAAGCCCGATTGACGAGGCACACCTTCTGTGGTTCCGCCAAGGCCTATCACAATATCCCTTAGCGCTCTTTCATTCATATCCATCACCCTTTTCCATTCGACAGTTCTCGGATCAAGGCCGAGATTACCCTCTTTCAGCTGAATATTGTTGTCGATCAGCGCTGCGAGCAGATTATGAGCCTTCTCAACTGCTGAAATATCTCCTGTGAAATGCAGGTTGATGTCCTCCATAGGAATTACCTGTGAATATCCTCCCCCGGCAGCACCCCCTTTCATGCCAAAAACAGGTCCCAGGGATGGTTCACGGAGAACAACAGTAGCCCTCTTGCCCAGACGGTTTAGTCCCTGTGCCAATCCTATCGATGTTGTTGTTTTTCCTTCTCCGGCAGGAGTAGGGGTAATAGCTGTGACCAGGACCAGCTTCGACTGTTTTACCTTTTCTTCATCGATGAAGTGAAGCGGAATCTTGGCTTTGAACTTTCCATAGGTCTCAATCTGATCATGAGGTATTCCAAGCTTATCGGCAATCCTGGCTATAGGTTTAATTTTTGCCTCCTGTGCAATCTCAATGTCCTTTTTCATCTTTAAATTTTTATTGGAATTCAGAAGGCTAAACTAACACTTAGCTTTCAAAAAAACATTATTAATGATTTTTTTTGTAAATTGAAAAAGTATTCGGAAGCAAATATTTTAAAACCTGATGAAATGGAAAAACCTATTTCTGAACTTTTTAATAGTTATAAAAAGGGGGAGCTGACCCGCAGAAGCTTCCTGAAAAAACTGGCTGTTTACACGGGCAGTCTTGCAGGTGCAATGATCCTAATTCCTGTTCTTGAGGAAAACAACTTAATGGCTTCGAAGAAACCAAAAGGAGCCACGGAGCTTATTACGGAATTTATTAAATACCCTGCAGCAACAGGCGAGATGAGGGCATATATGGCAAGACCAAAAAAAGGCAAGAAATTTCCTGCCGTAATTGTCATTCATGAGAACAGAGGCCTTGTCCCTCATATTCAGGACGTCACAAGACGAATGGCACAGGAGGGATTCCTGGCATTGGCGCCTGATGCACTCTCCCCGGTGGGAGGAACACCTGACGATATCAGCAACGTGGGGGAACTGTTCAAAAAGCTCAATAATGAGGAGACAACGAAAAATTTTGTTGCAGCAGTGAAATACCTGGAAACATATCCTAAATCAAACGGCAAAGTCGGGTGTACAGGTTTCTGCTGGGGCGGCGCAATGACAAATCAGGTTGCAGTAAACTCACCCGATCTTGACGCTGCTGCACCGTACTATGGCCGCCAGCCCTCGGCTGAAGATGTGGCTAAGATCAAAGCCCCTGTTATGGCACACTATGCCGAGAATGATGCCGGGATCAATGCAGGCATTCAGGCATTTGAAGAAGCTTTGAAAAAGAACAACAAGGAATACCAGATCTTCAGCTACCCTGGTACCGGTCATGGCTTCAACAACGACACAAATACCGGCAGGTACAACGAAGCTGCTGCGAAACTGGCCTGGCAGAGGACGGTGGGATTCTTTAAGGAGAAGCTGAAATAACTGGTTGCTGGTTCCTGGTTCCTCGTTGCCGGTCACCTAAGCCTCTTCAGCATATCAATAAACGGAATGCAGTGGTTAAAAAACAGCTTGTACCCTTCGCATAAATAATTCAATCCCGGTTCTCCGTCTGGAGTTAATATGAACCTGTTCTTCGGACATTCGCCATTGCACATATCCCTTACATTGCATTCAAGGCAATAACGGGGAAGCGTTTTTGATTTTGCCTTCCCAAACTCCTTCTGACGAGGTGAGTCAAGAAGATCTGACAGTAAAGCATTATTTATATTGCCGACAATATGATCGCTGTCGACATAATGATCACAGGAAAAGAAATCTCCGTTATGCTCAATTACCGGTACACCACCGCATTCAGGCTTAAAAATGCAGAGAGTATGCTCCTGGTTAAAAGCTCTGCGGAGGGCTTCCTCGAAAATCTGTATTTTTATCCTGCCGATGTCGTGCTCAGTCCACTCATCAAATATCGCAGAGAGAAAGCGACTAAAATCCTCAGGTTTCACCGATGAATCGCTTGCCCCTGATACTTTCGATTGATCTCTCTCAACCAATGGAAGGAACGTTAAATAACCGACTCCCAGCTCTTTGAAAAAATTGTAAATCTCAACCGGGTTACCTGAGTTATAAGAATTCACAACACATAATATCTCAGAAGTGATTTTATATTCCCTGAGCATTTCAAATCCTTTCAGGACTCTTTTAAATGTCGGTTCCCTCGTTGAAGTCAATCGATGTTTGTTATGGTAGTATTCTGGACCGTCGATGCTGATGCCGATAATGAAATTTTCTGTTCTGAAGAACCTGCACCACTCATCATCAATAAGGGTTCCATTTGTCTGAATGCCATTTATTGCTGACCTCTTCTTCGGAAGATATTTTTTCTGGAGAGCCACAGCCTTCCTGTAAAAATCTATTCCTGCCAGCAGAGGTTCTCCGCCGTGCCAGGAGAAAAAAACCTGGTCATCAGACGACGCTTCGATATGTTGTTTAATATATATCTCAAGGATCTCATCACTCATCCTCAATGCATCTGACCCCTGGTAAAGATCCTTTTTTTCAAGATAATAACAGTAGGTGCACCTGAGATTGCAGGCTGCTCCGACAGGTTTTACGAATATTTGAAAATCACAAGACATTAGTATGACTTAAAATTCTTGGTGAACCTTTGTGCCTTTGTGGCTTGGTGGCTAATAATTTCGCCACTAAGACACAAAGTCACCAAGTTACACCAAGTTGCTTTCCAGCAATGGTTCATTCTTTCCAATCTATAACATTCGCTTTGAAATATTCCGAAATATTCATCCTGATTCGCCATTCTACAGGATAATAGTTGTTGAACCGTGTTCCAATATTATTTACGAAGCCAAGATTAATTCCTTTATAAGTGACAATATTCCAGCCTTTATCTACAAATTCTACGGCAAAATTGTCCCTATGCAGGTATGATAAAGCTTCATTCAGGCTTAGTTCTATTTCCGGGAATCGATTCTTTTTACAATTAACTGACATTGCTAATTCGTGGGTAGGCAGGAAGTTTTTATTCCTGACCGAAAGGACCCTGGTCCCCGGACTGGCAATCTTCAGGGCTCCCGAAAGTAACTGAAGATCAGCGGCAGAGCATGGAACTGCAAAAAGGTCGTCACCCAACCTGAGGAACCTTTCCTCTGTGTAATCTGTCCACTCGCCGGCAACCATCTTTTCTTCCCTGCCTATCTTCTGTCCGGTATTTCTTCTTGTCCTTTCATGAGAGGGGACGCATTTTTCCTTCTTCCTAACTGCAGCAATAAAAAGACCATCTCCACGGATCTTTCCGGGGAAAAATCCATAACCATATACTCCCTCATGGTCAATCTCTGTAATACCCTCATATCCTGATATATTCAACCGGATTGACTCTGCTTTCTTCCTGTCAGAAAGCCATCTGATATTCTCTTCATTCTCATTTGGATTAAATGTGCATGTGCTGTATATCAACACACCCTCTTCCTTCAGTGAAGGCCATGCATCCATAAGAATCCTTTTTTGCCTTTCGGAACATAAGGCGGTGTTCTCCTGCGACCATTCTTTTATGGCGGCAGGATCACGGAACATGCCTTCTCCTGAACATGGGGCATCGATAAGAATTATGTCAAAGAAGCCAGGAAGCCTGCTGAGCGCAGAAGGATCAGAATGTGTGATAATTGAATTTGACTGGCCCCATTTGGTCAGGTTTTCGTTCAGCACCATTACCCTCTGCCTGATCACTTCATTCGCAACAAGAACTCCGTTACTGCCAATGAGTACCGACAGGTGGGTGCTTTTCCCTCCCGGAGCTCCGCAAAGGTCAAGCACCTTGATATTCTTAGCATTCGCTCCGGCAATTTGAAGAAAAACCTCTTCAAGGAACATGCTGGAAGCTTCCTGCGGATAATAACAGCCTGCATGGAAGAGAGGATCGAGGGTGTAAGATGGCCTTTCGTTGAGATAAAATCCGCTCCTGCACCATGGAACAGGAACAGCATGAACAGGGGAATGCTCCCATTTGCCTGGATTGATGCGAACCGAGACCGGAGATGGCTCACTGATAGATTTAAGCAACGCTTCGGTATCGATATACGACTGCAGCTTAATCCTTTCTATGAAAGATTCCGGTAACATTAAATTATTTTAAGATCCGCGGAAATCGGTTTGATCTGCGGGAAATTAATTATTTTCCCGTTGATTTCGCAGATTCACTCTGATTATTGTGAGATTATATTTCCGTTTCCGATGAGAACAAAGGGAGCCCAGTAAACAGGCTGCGGATATTGCTTAATAACATCTCTTTGCGCAAGTGTCAGTGCCTCCTGCATCGGATGTTCCTTCAGGTTTGTGTAAAAATTCATCATCAGCATGGCGGTCGGATAATCAGCCACTAATAACCTTCTTTTTCATGGAAACATCATTTAAATAACAAATTTGCAGTATATAATTTAATATCAGTTATCAGAAAAGGCTTGTCAGGCTTATATAACTGATAAAACGCATTCTATATAGAGGGAACATCAAAATTCTGACCAACTGAAAGTCTAATCTTCAAATTCATTCTCTGAATGAGAAATAGGAATACTTTTATTCTGTCTTCTCCACATGAAATAGACAGGGATGCCCAGAATGACAATAATCAGACCGGGGAATGTGTAGGCGGGTTTATAGATAAGAAGTATAACCATTATGGTTATGGTTGTCAGAACATATATGGCAGGTATTACAGGATAACCGAATGCCTTGTAAGGTCTTGGAAGGTCGGGGCGTTTTCTGCGCAGCACAAATATTGACAGGATCGTAAGTGTAAAGAAAATAAGGACTGCGAATATGACATAATCAAGCAGGTTGCTGTATGTACCTGACAAACACAGCAAAATAGACCAGATACCCTGAACGGTGATTGCAAATCCCGGTACGCCGTGCCTGTTTATCTCGCCAACCTTTTTAAAAAAAAGCCCGTCCCTGGCCATTGCAAAATAGACTCTTGCTCCCGATAAGATCAGGCTGTGATTACAGCCGAAAGTGCTGATCATTATGAATACAGCCATGATAATAGCCGCGCTGTCGCCAAAGACCACGCTCATGGCCGAAGTCGCAACTCTGTCGTCAGTAGCATACTGTATACCCCTGCTTAAGACATCAGCGCCTTCAGGAGAACCCGAAAGCGGCAATATCTTTATATAAATGAAATTGATAAACATATAAAGCACCGACACAATAAGTGTCCCGAACAGAAGGCTGAGAGGCACATTACGTTTTGGATTAATTACCTCACCGGCTATGTAAGTAACGTTATACCACGCATCGGAAGAAAAAAGCGAGCCCACCATAGCAGTTCCAATAGCTGCTACCAATGCAAATCCTGCAAGGTGAATCACTTTACCATCAGGATTGACTTGGCTTGCATTCCAGAACACTTCCTTGTTTATCTCCCATGATCCGATAGCCTTTGTTGCGAAGAAACCTATGGCAATCACTCCGAGAAGCGACAGTACTTTGGTTGTGCTGAAAAAATTCTGGACTGTTTTTCCTGTTACTATACCCCTGGTATTCAGCCAGGTAAGAAACATTATCATGGCTATAGCGACAACCATTGTGCTGTTGACATTCAAAGGTCCGATATGAAACAGGATATTCTTGTCGGAGATCCAGGGTACCAGAACACCCGTGAATTTAGCGAATGCAACAGCGACCGCAGCTATTGAACCGCACTGAATAACAAGGAATGTTGTCCATCCGAAAAGAAAACCCAAAAGCGGATGATAGGCTTCTTTCAGGTAAACATACTGCCCCCCTACCCGGGGCATCATGGAGGCAAGTTCACCATAGCTGATAGCGCCAATGACAGTTATTATTCCTGTGATAAGCCATGCAACCATCAGCCAGCCCGGCGATCCAACAGTGCGTGCAATATCAGCGCTTACGATGAAAATGCCGGAACCAATCATGGCACCGGCAACAAGAGATATCCCATCGAAGAGATTGACGCGCTTCTGAAGAAGGTGATTTTGGTTTGGCATTGTTAATGATTGATCAGTAAAAATAAATAATCAATCGAGACGAAGGACCATTTTAAGAAAGTAAGTTTAAAAAGCAATTTACTTTGCTCTGCCTCTGAGAACAAATCACGCCGAATAATATCCTGAAAGTGCTGGTACGGAAGCCCTCTGGACATTTCCTGAGCATGTTGAGATGCTTAACAACTGGCTGGCTAAGAAGCTGAAAGATAATTTTTATTTACGGGTAAATCAGTTTTTACCACGGGGTAACACAGAGTTTCAACAGCTTGCCCCGATCTAATGGGGGAGTCTCACTATACAATGACAGTGTTACTCCGTTGTAGACTCCGCAATACTCCGTGGTTATTCTTTTCCTTGATAAAGAAGCATCCAGGATCTTACCGGACATGATCCAACTCTTAAATCAGCCGACTGTAAGGGTTGTTTTCAGCAGATCCTCATCCCTTGACGAGCCTCCGACCATGATATCGAAATCGCCTGGCTCCACTCTGAATTTCATGTCTACATCATGAAATGCCAGGTGCTCCGGCCTTAATTCAATTGTCACCGTCTTAGTTTCTTTGGGCTTGAGAGATACGCGCTTAAATCCTTTCAGTTCCTTTACCGGCCGTGTTACAGTACTTACTTTATCGCGTATGTACAATTGTACAATCTCTTCACCTTCAATCTTTCCGGCATTGGTAACGTCGATCTTCACTTTCACAGAGCCGTTGAGCCTGATCCGGGCTTTATCGAGACGGATATTTGAATAACTGAATTTTGTATAGCTCAGTCCGTATCCGAAATGGTACAGCGGCTTGTTATCCATAGAGATATACTCATTAGCCTGTGCGCTGGGCTTGAAATTATAATACATTGGCAGCTGTCCGGCCGATTTCGGGAAAGTTATTGTAAGCTTGCCTGAAGGATTGACATCGCCGAAGATAATGTCGGCTGCTGCAGTTCCCGTCTCCTGTCCCATATACCAGCCTTCAATTATTGCCGGAATATTCTTCTCGATGTAATTTATCGACAGGGGTCTTCCATTCATCAGGTAAACAACAACAGGTTTGCCGGTTTCGACAATTGCTTTTACAAGCTCATCCTGCTGACTTACCAGGTCGAGAGTCATGTTATCGCCAATGTGGGTTTTAGCCCATGCTTCACGGCACAGATGCTCATTTTCCCCGATGGCTAATATGACTATATCTGCTTTATTGGCAACGCTTACAGCCTGTTTTATCAGCTTCATGTTCTCCTCACGTGAAGGGAATTTTATTTCATCGAGCTTCCAGTTGAAAAATGGGATGGTGGCATTTGTCGTTATTTTGACACCCTGGGCAAATAATATTTCGGTCTTACTGCCTGCTTTTTCTTTAATTCCGTCAAAGAGGCTCACTTTCTGGTATGGTTCTCCGGCATAACCTCCCATGAAAACATCTTTTGCACAGGGGCCGATTACAGCTATTTTTCCATATTTATTCTTCTTAAGAGGCAGTAAACCATCATTCTTCAGCAGGACAATGGATTCATGTGCAGCTTTTAAAGCCAGTGCCCTGGAATTTTTATCCTTGCTGATCTTTAAAGCCCTGTCAAGATCGACATAAGGATTTTCAAACAGGCCTAGCCTGAACTTCAGCTCAAGTACCTGTGAAACCGCTTTATCAACATCAGCAATTGCAACCTTACCCTCCTTAACAAGTTCCGGAAGATACTTATAGCAGTTGCCAAGAGGAAATTCATACTGGACTCCGCTGTTGAATCCAACTTCGGCAGCTTTTTTCATATCCTCTACAACGAAATGCTTGTTACAGAGCTGCTCCACTCCATAATAATCCGATACTACCATACCTTTGAATCCCCACTCTTTCCTCAGAATATCTTTCAGCAGCCATTTATTGGAATGTGACGGGAGGCCGTCAACCTCATTATAAGATGGCATCACGCTTGCAGGTTTGACATTGTCGATACACATTTTAAAAGGCGGCATATGATAATCGCGCAGCACTCTCTCAGAGTAGTTGGCAGGAGCTGTGTTCTGACCACCTTCCGACTGCCCGTGACCAACAAGATGCTTGAGTGTTGCTGCAACATTATCCTTTGCTATTTTGCCGTCTGAAGATCCCTGCAGGCCTTTTACTGCAGCACAGCTTAGTGTCCCGTTAAGATGAGGGTCCTCTCCGTAAGTCTCTTCCACCCTGCCCCAGCGAGGTTCGCGGCAAACATCTATTACCGGTGAAAGTACATGGTGTGTGCCACGTGAGCGCATTTCTTTTGCGATTGCAGAATAGACCTTTTCAAAAAGATCCGGATCCCACGAACATGCCAGTCCAATTGCCTGGGGAAAAGCAGTCGAATCGTAACGCATCATGCCATGCTGCCCTTCATCAACAAAAATCATAGGGATGCCAAGACGTGACTTTTCAATACAGTATTTCTGGATTTTATTCCGCTGTTCAACCGTTTCTTTCAGATGCCAGAATGCCGGTTGCACCGAGTTGGCTCCCTTGCCAAAGGTTGCTTTCATCTTTTCAGGATCGCTTAAGAAATCATCATTGTAATCCTCTACTCCTCCATTCCACAGACCCATCAGCTGCCAGGCCTTTTCATCGATCGTCATTCTTGCCAGAAGATCTTTAACTCTCGTTTGAACAGAAAGCTTCGGATCTTTATATGGAAGTTTATTCATTTTTTTGCTTTTCATGATGTAAATGATTTAGTATTATTTAACATGTTGTTGATTGCCGGTTAACCTATTTCGTATACGCTTTTCGCCTTTCTGCAAGTTCGTTTTGTATCTGGATCTCCTTTGATCTTGTTATTTTGTACATGAACAATAATATAATTGCAACTACCACGGCAAGAATAGGATATATACTCGTGGAGAGCCTTATTCCCTCTACTGCCTTAGGCGATTGTTGAATCCAGGAGACTTTTGCCGGCGGCGCAACATAGCCATACCACTTAAGCAACATGCTGCTGATTGCACCTCCTATTGCCATACCTACCTTGAGGCCGATAACAACTCCGGCGAAAATAATACCGGTAGACCTTCTGTTGAATTTCCAGTCAGAGAAATCTGCCACATCTGCCATCATTGCCCAGGGTATCTGCATTGTCATTCCCCATGAAAAATTGAACAGTATCTGCAGCATCAGCACCATCACGATCGCAGAGGGAGATACTACATAAAACATGGCTGCAAAAATTACCGCAAGGGAAAGTCCGAGTATGAATACATTCCTCTTGCCAACCTTGTTTACAAGCAAATTCGATACAACGATACCAACTATGGCAGCAAGCTGTCCAAAGATATTCGTGATCCCGAATACACTGTCGGAGGCTATTGCTTTTTCTCCGGCAAGGCCTATCACCTTAAGAAATCCGCCCATTGAACTGTTTAGGTTATTCATGAAGCTTGTCAGGCTTGATGAATCAAGATAATACTGGAAGTAAAATAGCAGCATCCCATTGCGGATCGTCAGGAAGATAAACAGCATCAGGAATACAAGGAACATTATCACAAATTGACTGTTATGCACAAGGTCGGAAATATCCTGTTTCAGCGATTGTTTTTGTTCCGGGCTGGGCTTTACCCTTTCCTTGGTCCAGGAAAAAGTAAAGAAAAAGAATATCATAGCGAGAAAAGAGAATATTCCCATTGTGATCATGAAGCCCTTAGCACTGTCGCCTCCGCCGAAATGGTTGACCATCGGTATAGCAAAACCCTGGATGGCAATTGTGGCAAGCACAACAAACACAAACCGTATTGAGAAAAGGTTATTTCTTTGTTTCTGATCGCCTGTAATGACTCCCCCAAGCGCTGCATAGGGGATATTGTTGGCGGAATATACCAGCATCAGGAGGATATAAGTGACAAAGGCCCAGATAATTTTCCCGACCTGTTCCATGTTGGGAGTATAAAATGCCAGAAAACCAATGATTCCGAAAGGAACCGCTGTCCAGAGAATCCATGGCCTGAACTTTCCCCATCGTGTTTGGGTTCTGTCGGCGATGACACCCATTACAGGATCAGCGACAGCTCCCACGAGGCGGCCTACAAGAAATAATATTGCAATAGCAGCGGCACTGATACCAAAAGTGTTTGTATAAAAGCTGAGCTGAAGCAACATTATCGTCTGAAAGATGAAATTTGCTCCTGCATCGCCAAGGCTGAAGCCTATCTTTTCCCTTAATGTTATTTTTTCTGTCATATTCATAAAGTATTTATAATGGAAGCCTGAAATTAATAAATTAATTCTACTTAATGCACGCCTGAATAGGAATAACCTTCCGGAACAGGCGTATCAGTTTCACTGTTAATTATTTAACAGAGAACCTGTAAATAGTCCTCGATTTATAGGTTTCATCCGGAAGCAGGACTGTGCTTGGGAAATCGGGATGATTAGGGCTGTCGGGATAGTGGCCTGTTTCGAGGCATAGACCTGACCGGTAAACGTAAGGTTTGCCTCCGTGACCTATCATTGTTCCATCCAGGAAATTGCCGCAATAGAACTGCACTCCGGGCTGATCGGAAATGACTTCCATATACCTTCCGCTGACAGGTTCATAAACAGTGGCATCGACTTCTTCAACGTTGTCAAAAACAAATGTATGGTCATATCCAAGTCCATATATCAGTTGATCATATGCTTCGCCAATCCTTTCGCCGACTGTATGAGGTGTTGTAAAATCAAACGGGGTTCCGGCAACAGGTCTCAGCTCACCGGTTGGAATGAGGACTGAATCCACGGGTACAAATTTTGATCCTTTGATGACAAGCTGATGGTCGAGAATGTCACCATTGCCAGCTCCGTGAAGGTTGAAGTACGCATGATTGGTTATGTTGAATACAGTCTTTTTATCAGTGGTCAGCACATAATCAATTATAATTTCATTATTGTCAGTCCAGGTGTAGGTAGTTTCCACATTCATGTTTCCCGGATACCCGGCTTCCATATCGGGACTTGCATATGTGAATTTAACAGTCGGGAATTCTGTTTTTTCAGGGATTTCTGTACTCCATACAACGCTATGCCATCCGTCCGGTCCGCCATGAAGCGAATTTGGTCCGTTATTTATCGGCAGTGAATATTCGACCCCGTCGAGAGTGAATTTCCCATTTGCTATCCTGTTTGCATACCTTCCCACAACGGCTCCGAAGTAGCGGTCTCCGGCAACCATACCATCGAATGTATCGAATCCGAATGTTATATTATCTTTATTGCCGTCTTTGTCAGGCACTTCAAGCCAGGTGATTCTTGCCCCGAAGTTAGTCAGTTTCAACACGTTGCCTGCTTTATTTGTCAGTGTAAGCAGGTACACTTCACCCCCTTTAAAGGTTCCAAAAAGCTCTTTCTTTACCATTTCCTGCTTCTGTCCGCAACCTGAGAAAATCAGAGCTGCAAAGATTAAAATCATTACCGGATTTAATTTTTTCATATTTCTATATTTTTAAATGTTGATTGTTGCTTCTTACTTGTTATCTGTTTTATTCATATTCATTTCATTTTAACGATTGCCTGCTTTCCATCGTAGGTTATCTTCATTTCCGGCTCAGTATCCGATCCAAATTTTATCGCTTTTGCATTGCTGATCCATACTATACTGAAAGTTCTCGTTTTCAGCATTCCCTTGAATTCTCCTTTCCGGTCATCAATTGTCAGTTCCCCTGTCTCATTGTTGAAGCTGAATTTAATAGTGCTGCATGCTCCTTTTTCATAATTGTAATTAATTCCTTCATCTTCATACAGGGTGAATGCGCAATCGCGGCCTGTATATACCCGGAGAGTCAGAGGATCTGCAGGTTTCTCATCAACATATTGCAATTCAGGACCAACCGGGATTATTGATCCTTCCTTTACAAAAATAGGCATCCTTTCGTACGGAGCATCTGCATATATTTTCTGTCCGCCGGCAAAATATTTCCCTGAATAAAGATCATACCATCCGTTGGTAGAGGGCAGATAGACCTCTCGTGTGCGGGCTTTATATTTATATACAGGGGCAACAAGAAGCGACGGACCGAACATATACTGGTCGCCGATGCTTTCAACATTCTTATCGCTTCCAAAATCCATTACCATGGCCCTCATTATTGTATAATCGTTGTAATATGTAAGAGCAGCAAGTGAATAAGTGTAAGGCATCAGGAGATATCTCAGCTTATCGTAGTAAACCATGCTGTTATATGCAGGATGGCCTTCCGGGGAGATATTATAAACTTCCCGGAATGGAAACTGGCCATGGCTCCTGAAGAGCGGACAAAAAGAACCATACTGGTACCATCTTGTATTCAGCTCTCTCCATTCTTCAAGATCTTCCGAACCTTCCTTTGCCCGTGTAAATCTGCCCTCGACACAGAAACCTCCTATGTCGAATGTCCAGTAAGGAATTCCGGACAGGGCGTAATTAAGACCGGCAGGAATCTGCGCTTTCATATCCTCCCATCTTGTTCCGATATCACCGCTCCATGTTGCTGTTGAATATCTTTGAAGTCCTGCAAATCCGGATCTTGTCAGCAGGAAAACACGTTTATCCGGATCAGCTGAACGCTGGCCATTATAGATAGTTTGTGCATTCAACAATGCATATGTGTTGAAATATTTTGCAGAAGGACCGAGAGCTGTCGGTGTCATGAGCTGTTTTCGGTATTCCAGGCTTGAATTCGACTGTATATCAGGTTCTGAGGCATCCATCCACCAGGCATCAAATCCCCTGGTATATAAATGTTCACGTATCTGGTTCCAGAACAGCTGTCTTGCCTCCTGATTATAAGCATCATAGAATGAGCCAATGTAACCTTTTCCAACCCAGTCCCGTATACTATCTTTTATAGCCTGCCTGTACATCCATCCCTTTTCGTCAAATTCCCTGAAATGCCCGGTTGTATGGTAAAACTTTGGCCATACTGAAATCATTATCCTGGCATTCAGCTTATGGACTGAATCGACCATTCCCGAGGGGTCAGGGAATGTTTTGGGATTAAATTCATGAGATCCCCACGAATCTTCAGGCCAGTAAAACCAGTCAAGGACAATGTTGTCAAGAGGAATTTTCCTGCCGCGATATTCATTCACAACACCGAGAAGTTCGTTCTGCGATTTGTATCTTTCGCGGCTCTGCCAGTAGCCCATTGCCCATTTAGGCATAATCGGAGCTTTTCCCGTGAGCATCCGGTAACCACTTATCACATTATCGATATTTTCTCCTGCAATAAAATAATAGTCAATCTGATCTCCCATTTCTGATAAGAGCGACAGGTCTCCCTGTTCATCAGGTAAACGCGGACTCAGCGCTTTCAAACCAATATATGAAGTGCCCCCGTCGGGCAGCCACTCGAGTCTGAGAGAATAGCTCTTCCCTTTTTCCATATTCAGGAAAAATTTATATGTATTCGGATTCCAGGCAGTCCTCCATCGTTCAGGTACCACGAGCTGGTTTTCAATATATAACTTTGTATATCCTGCATAATAAAGTCTGAACTGAAACCGACATGATTCTTCCGGTTCAATTTTGCCAGTCCATGTTATTGCTGACCTGTTAAATGGAAATTTTTCCGGGAATTTCTTTATTGTTGTGAGGTTTTCATAATCGATGGTCGATTCCTTTCTTTTAATAAAAATGTTATCCTTGTCGGAATTAACATAATATGTCGCAGTAAGGCCGCCCTCTTCTCCATTCTCATCATAAAGCCTGAAAAGATCAATCTCTGAATAATCGCGGGGATCTCCGAATTTTGTAAGGGAATAGTTATCCCACAGGATGCCGTAATTACGATTGGAGACTATAAATGGAACAGATACTTTAGTATTGTACTGGAAGAGACTTTCATTCAATCCTTTATAATTGAACTCATCTGATTGGTGTTGTCCCAGCCCGTAGAAAGCTTCATCTTCGGGAGATTCAAATACCTGACGCAGTGAATAACCAGCTGTCCCTTCCACCACTACAGGAGTAAAAGTCTTCCCTCCGGTATCCGGTTCAGCAAGAAGTATATTGTCGTTCTTGTCCCTGAAAATTATACGGCCAGTCTTAAGCGACACTTCTGTTCTTAAACATGCAGTTGACAGGACAAGGCTTTCATCTTTTTCCGTTATAGTAAATGGCACGGAATTAGACTGGTTGATTACACACAGGCTTTTTCCCTTTGAATAACTGTTCTTTGGGCAGGCGGTAACATGTACTATTTTATCGGTTATCAATTCAAGAGAGACTCTTCCGTCACCATTGATTGTCTTGCCCGGCACTTTTAGTACAACTCCGTTATCTATCTTCTGCCAGTTCTGAGGCACACATGAAATTAGCAGAAAGGCAATTGCAGGGAACAGAAGAATCTTTTTCATGACTATTTTAAAAATTGACAGACTATTCAACTATCCATTCAAACAATCCTGCTGAATAGTCCCTGGTCAGCTTAACCTTCATTTTCAACGCAGACGTTCTTACAGGAACGAACTGCAAAGAATCCCAACCGTCGCGGGTAATGGTGTATTTTGTTGTTGCCTTTACCGGTTTCCAGATATTCCCTGAAAGGTAAAGTATCTCCCAGTCATCAGGAATGCGGCATCCTCCCTCCGGGCTGTCATCGTACCAGTAAATCCTTGTTTTTGATACTTTTTCCGGTTTGTCAAAGTCATACTCTATCCATTGCCACTGATTTTTATCGGGCCACCAGTGATAATAGGAGATCGAATGGTCATTTGAATTTTCGGGCTCTGCCTGATCGTTTATCGAAGATATCGAACTGGTCATTTTACCGGCTCTTATCCTGCTCCTGTTTGCAATGGTAGGAGCCGGAAGCGGATGGGCATTTTCCGTTGTATAAGGGATCCATACCATCATCTGACCTGGTCCGCGGTTATTCCAGAGAGCATAAGGTATCATTGTTATTGTTTCAGTGGGAAGTTTTTCTATGGTGCCTGAAAGTGTTTTCCTTGTCTGCGATCCTCTGGCTTTTATCACCTCTATTCCACCGAGAAGAGTATCGACAAACTCAGTGCTCATTTCTGCGTCCTTATCAATGACCAGATTGAGAACATTCCCTGAATTATTATCGGGCCATTCTGCACAATAAATTACAGGACCTCTCTGTATGGCCACCCTGCCAATATCGGCTTTAATCTTCTCATCTGCGACAACTTTTCTTACCGGCAGGGGGAAATCAGCCTCTACCTTGTCACCTTTTTCCCATTTTCTTTCTATTTCCGCATAGCCGTTCTCAACCTTAACTTCAACAATCTCGCCGTTGACCTTAATATTTCCGGCCAGATCCGACTCATCATCGAACTTGTATAATCCTCCGGGAATGGCTTCATTGACGGACCAGCCTGGCAGCCTTAGCTTCAAAGAAAACCTTCCGGCTTTTAAGGGGAAAAGTGAAATTTCCACATATCCGTTCCAGGGGAAGCCGGTTTTCTGGGTGATCTTTACTTTCATTTGTCCAAGTGACAGCTCTGCTTCGTTTGAAATATAGAGGTTCACAAAAAGATCTTCATCAGTTACAGCGTAGATATAACCGGGTATAGCAGGAACAAACCTGGCTACATTTGACGGACAGCAGGCACAGCCGAACCATGCCTGGCGGTTATGCTGACCGTTCGATTCGAGCGGATTCGGATAGAAGAACCTGTCAGCAGAAAGGGAGACACCCGAAAGTGCTGAGTTGTATAATGTCTTCTCGAGTATATCAACATATTTTGATTCGCCATGAAGAAGAAAAAGCCTGTGGTTCAGGAAAATATCGCCTATTGAAGCGCATGTTTCACAGTATGCCGACATATTCGGAAGAAAATAGGGTTCAGCAAAACCTTCATTGCCTCCTGAAGCTCCTATTCCGCCTGTGACATACATTTTCGTGTAAACCAGATCCTCCCAGATCTTCGTAATAGCATTCAGATAAGCTTCATCTTTCATGATGGCTGCAATATCAGCCATACCGGAATACATATATGCAGCCCTTACCGAGTGGCCGACAGCTTCTGTCTGGTCTGTAACCTTTTTATGCGCCTGGTTGTAAGTGTTCCCGTTTTCGCGGATATCAAGGAAAAATCTTGCCAGATCAAGGTATTTTCTGTCACCTGTGATCCGGTATAATTTTACAAGTCCCATCTCGATCACCTGGTGACCGGGATAGACTTTTTCCTTGTCCCATCCGAAATCAGTATTGACAAGGTCAGCAGATTTCAATGCGATATCAAGAAGTGTTCGTTTGCCAGTAGCCTGATAATGTGCTGCTGCAGCCTCATAAAGGTGGCCAAGATTATATAACTCATGGCTCAGGACTGAGTCAAGTTCCCACCTGTTGGGACTTGCCCATTCATGAAGGCCTTTACCTCCATGCATTTCGGCAATAGTACGGTTCGTGTACAGATAACCATCATCTTCCTGTGCTTCTCCTATTTTATAAATGAGAGAGTCGAGGTAAGCTTCAAGCTTCGGATCGGGAAAAGTCTGGAGCGAATAGCTTGCTCCTTCAATAATTTTGAAGACATCCGAATCGTCGAAAGGATATAATCCCACAAACGTTCCCGTATCAAGTCCTCCAGCTATTTCGAAGTTCTTTACCCTTCCTGTGGATTCGCAGTATGAAAATGCTATCGGGATCGTGACTGATGCATTTTTTCTGATCCTTGGCGCCCAGAAATTATCTGTCAGCTTCACCGATGTAAATGGCACAGGCTGAATGGGATAATCAGCGGAAGTCTTATTCCCTCTGCATCCCGGGATTACCAGTATGCATACCGTGACGGCTAATAAGAAATTCCCTGATCCTTTCATTGTTTATTTTTTCAGTTCGAGCACAACGACCGATTTTGCCGGCATCGTCACAGCAAGAACTCCGTCTTTCATTTTAAATCCGTTGAAAACGGCCGGTTTTATATTTTCCGGTTTCTCAAAACTATTGAAAGCTGCCATTTCCTTAGCACTCAGGACTTCTCCCGTAACAGTTTTGTATGAATCCCCGATAACAGGGCAGTTTATAACGATTTCTTTATTCGGATTCAGGTTTGCGATTGATATATGGATTTTCCCTTCCTTATCAACAGATGCCGAGGCTGAAATTGAAGGAATCCCTCTTTCTCCCATTACATAATTTTCACAACGAAGGTCGGTTTTCAGCAGCTGTGCATCCTGATGCACCCTGAACATCCTGAAGACATGGTATGTAGGGGTAAGAACAATCTTATCTTCTTTTGTAAGGATCACTGCCTGAAGTACATTTATTACCTGTGCGAGGTTCGCAACCTTCACCCTTTCAGCATGCTGATTGAAAATATTAAGATGAATGGCAGCTGTAATGGCATCTCTCAAGGTGTTCTGCTGGTAGAGGAATCCGGGATTTGTACCGGGTTCAACGTTAAACCAGTTACCCCATTCATCAATAATAAGTCCCTTTGTATTCCCTGGATCGTATCTGTCCATGATCGCTTCATGGCTTTTAATTATCCTGTCCATTTCATAATTCAGCCTGAAGGTCTCCCACCATTGATTCTCAGTGAATTCGGTAGCGCTGCTCTTAAGGGTCCATCCTCCCGTGACTGAATAATAGTGAAGAGAAATGCCCTGGAACATGCCAAGGTTTTTCGGTTCTTTCATCAGGACTTCTGTCCATTCCACATCATTATCGCTGGCACCACAGGCAACACGATAGAGCCTGTTGCCTGAATAATCCTTGAGATAAGTGGAAAACTGTCTCATCACATCACCGTAAAAATCAGGTGTCATGTTGCCGCCGCAGCCCCAGTTCTCATTGCCGATTGCAAAATATTTTACCTTCCAGGGATCTTCTCGTCCGTTTTGCTTGCGAAGCCTTGTCATAGGGCTTTCGGCACTTGAAGTAAGATATTCCACCCAATCCGACATCTCCCTGATTGTCCCCGAACCTACATTTCCGCTGATATATGGTTCACAGCCAATAAGCTCCGTCAGCCTCATGAATTCATGTGTTCCAAACGAATTGTCTTCAGTGACCCCTCCCCAGTGAGTATTGATTATGGAGGCCCTGTTCTTCTGGGGACCTATGCCATCCATCCAGTGGTAGGTATCAGCAAAACAACCTCCCGGCCAGCGCAGGTTCGGAATCTTTATTTCTTTAAGCGCATTAAGCACATCATTCCTAATACCGTCGGTGTTGGGGATCTTTGAATCTTTCCCTACCCAGATGCCTCCATAAATACAGGTTCCCAGATGCTCTGAAAAATGGCCATAGATATCCTTGCTTATAACAGGACCTGAATGATTGGCAATAACTACGAGCTGGTTTACAGCAGGTGAATTGATTGTCTGCGCACTGGCGATAAAGCAGGCATTCATCATAAGTCCGGTTAGAACGGTGAGTGATTTTCTCATTTTATGTTCATTTAATGTTATTAAAGCTTTTTTTCAATGAAGGATCCAAGTTCCTTATATTTTTTAAAGAGCTCATCATATTTTTTTGCCTTTGCCGGATCGGGCTTGTACTCTTTCTCAAATCCTCCTCCCATTGCTTTCTGGGCAGCCGGTATATCTTTATAGATACCAGCCACTACAGCTGCCGCCATTGCTGAACCGAGCGCACATGTCTGATCTGATTTTGCAACCTTTATAGGCATATTGAGCACGTCACATACGATCTGCATTACATAAGGATTCTTCTTTGCAACGCCTCCTATGGCAATAACTCCATCGATACGGACACCCTCGGATATGAATCTTTCATTGATCATTCTTGATCCGAAAGCTGTTGCTTCCACGAGTGCTTTAAAGATCCTCGGAGCATCTGAACCAAGTGATAGTCCTGCAATCGCTCCCTTAAGCTCCTGGTTGGCATCGGGGGTTCTTCTTCCATTGAGCCAGTCAAGAGCCACCAATGAAGTTTCTTCATCAGGAACTGATTCAGCCTGTCTGCTGAGGTCGGCAATTATGCGGTCGGAAGTTTCTTCGGAAATTCTCTTCCTGGTTTTCTCATCCAGCCAATCCATTTTTGCAACTATCTCATTTACAGGCCATAGCAATAACTTGCTAAACCATGCATAGATATCTCCAAAGGCAGATTGACCGGCCTCAAGACCCAGCATGCCAGGGATTATTGAACCATCCACCTGTCCGCAGATCCCGGCAACCAGTTTATCGCCTGCTTCTTCATTCGGTGAAACGATCATATCGCATGTTGAGGTTCCCATCACTTTTACCAGCTGATAAGGCGTAATTTCTCCTCCGACAGCTCCAAGATGAGCATCAAAAGCACCAGCCCCGACTTTAACATTTGCCGGTAAGCCCATCCTCTGTGCCCACTCAGCTGATATTGTCCCCACTGACACATCGCAGGCATAAGTTTCACTGAAGAGCCGTTCCCTGAGTCCTTTGAGAAGCGGATCGAGTTTTACCAGGAATTTCTCATCAGGAAGTCCGTTGAAGTCTTCATGCCACATGGCTTTGTGTCCTGCCGAACAGCGGCCGCGTTTCAGTTTAAGAGGATCAGTGTTGCCGGTCAGAAGGGCTGGTATCCAGTCGCAGTGTTCCACCCATGAGAAGGCGTTTTCCCTGACTTTCGCGCTGGTCCTGAGAACATGCAATATCTTGGCCCAGAACCATTCGGACGAATATATTCCCCCGACAAATTTTGTAAAATCGACGCCACCCCATGTTCTGGCAGTTTCATTTATCTCAGCCGCCTCTTTCACAGCCGTATGGTCTTTCCAGAGGACGAACATGGCATCAGGGTCATTCTCAAAACCCGGTTTCATCGAAAGAGGAACGCCGTTCCTGTCGACAGCCACTGGTGTCGATCCGGTTGTATCCACAGTTATGCCGGAAATATTATCTATTACCTCACGGCTTAGTCCTTTCATAGCTCCCTTCACAGTATTCTCAAGACCCTCAATATAATCAAGAGGATGTTGTCGGAAACGATTGGATGCGGGATCGCAATAAAGTCCTTTCTTCCACCTTGGATACTCAAATACTGAAGTTCCAACTATTTCGCCATTGGAGGCGTTTACAATTACGGAACGAACCGAATCAGTTCCGTAATCAAGTCCAATCACATATTTTCCGGACATAGTATATATTATTTAGTTTGATTTCTTCTGGCCGTAGTAAGCATCGTTGCCGTGTTTTCTCTTGAAGTGCTTGTCAAGCAGATAGGCATCAACCGGTTCCTTCTTTCCAAGAAGGACGGTGTAAAAAGCCATTCTCGCTATCTCTTCCAGCGCAACTGCATTATAAACAGCCTCTTCGGCATCAATCCCCCAGCTGAATGGTCCGTGGCTGCAGACAATCACAGAAGGGACAGCCATCGGGTCACTATTTCCAAGCCTTTCAACAATGACTTTCCCCGTGTTGATCTCATAATCTTTATTCACCTCCCTGGCAGTAAGTTTCCGTGTACATGGCACTTCACCATAAAAATGATCCGCGTGAGTTGTCCCGAAAGCGGGTATGTCTTTCTCTGCCTGTGCCCAGGCAACTGCGTATGTCGAATGAGTATGCACAACACCGCCGATTGAGGGATATGACTTATATAACAGGAGGTGAGTGGGAGCATCTGTAGAAGGCCTGAATTTACCCTGGACAACATTACCGTCAGGATCCAGGACTACCATATCCTCCGGTCTCATCGATTTATAGCTTATTCCGGAAGGTTTTATGACAATAAGTCCGCTCTCCCTGTCCCTGCCGCTTACATTTCCCCATGTGTGTATCACCAGACCTTCATCAACGAGGTCAAGATTCGATCTGAAAACGCTCAGTTTTAGTTTTTCCAGCATATTATCAAACTTAAATAAATCAAAGTACTCAAGGCGTTTTAGGCGCTTTTTATTTCTTAAGATACATCCAGACTGAAATAGAAGCCATTCTTAACAAGCTTCTTATACCTTCCCTTAATGAATCTGAAATAATAGGCTCCCTTCTTGGAAGTCTCCTTTTCCTTTTCATCAAGTTTCTCAAGTACGTCCATCGAAAGGATTTTTTTCCTGAAATTCCTCTTGTCGATATTTTTCTGGTAGATTGCTTCATAAAGATCAAGCATCTGAACCAGTGTGAATTTTACAGGAAGGAGTTCAAAACCTACAGGCTTTATCCTGACCTGCATGCGCAATTCATTGAGAGCTCTTTCAACCATCAGCTGGTGATCAAAGATCAGATCTGGCAGTCTGGTCATTGACTGCCAACGGGCACCACTTTTTTTCGAAAGTGTCTGGTTGATATCCTTGATTTTAATAAGAGCCCAGTAAGCAACAGAAATAACTCTTGCTCCCGGATCCCTGTCTACCTCTCCGTAGCAGTAAAGTTGTTTCAGGAAAATATTTTTTAGTCCCGTAAGATTATGCAACACCCTGTATGCTGCAACATCAAGACTCTCAGACTGCTCAACAAATCCCCCAGCAAGCGACCATTTTCCCCTTGCAGGATCAAAGCTTCTTTTTACCAGGAGAAGCTTTATTTCCTTTTCATGAATGTCGTATCCGAATATAATGCAGTCAACAGCAACAAGGTGTCGTGAGTAATTTGAATAGAGCGCCATACGATATTAATTCTTAACCGGGACAACTCCTGCAGGATTCAATTGGTGTCAGCTTATTCCGCCTGAAAAATGGTAGCTGATCTCATTCCACCTGAGTTCCTTCCTGAATGCAGTAAGATCACACTTATCATCAATAAGAACAAACTCAATTCCCAGCATGCCTGCAAAATCTTCAAGGTATTCGGAATTAATAGCTGAGCTGAAGCCTGTGTGGTGAGCTCCGCCTGCCAGTATCCATGCGGCAGCTCCTGTCTTCAGATCAGGCAGGGGTTTCCACAACACGCTTGCCACAGGCAATTTAGGCATATCGGGACACTTGACCACCTCAACATCATTGACTATCATTCTGAACCTGTTGCCAAGATCGATCACAGATACATTTATTGCAATTCCGGGAGCAGTCTTGAAGACCAGCCGGGCAGGATCAGCTTTGCCTCCTATTGAGAGCTGGTGAACTTCAACAGAGGGTTTTCCAAGTGCGATCGTCGGGCAAACCTCAAGCATGTGAGCGCCAAGCACCCTCATTCCTTTCGGGTCGAAATGATAGGTATAATCCTCCATGAAGGATGTTCCTCCTTTTAGTCCGTTTGCCATAACCTTCATTGATCTTACAAGAGCAGCTGTTTTCCAGTCTCCCTCTGCTCCGAATCCATAACCTTTAGCCATAAGCCTCTGAACTGCAAGACCAGGAAGCTGCTTAAGTCCATGCAGATCTTCAAATGTTGTTGTAAAAGCCTTGAAATTCCCTTCCTTAAGGAAATCTTCCATACCTGCTTCAATCCTTGCAGCTTCCTTCAGCGTATCCGAATTCGCCACTTCCCTGGTCATTTTATAATCTGATCCGTATTCTGAAAGCAGTCTTTTGATCGCAGCCGGAGAAACATTATTAACCGCTTTTACCAGGTCGCCGATGCCATATCCATATACTGAATAGCCCAGTTTCATCTGAGCGCTGACTTTATTGCCCTCGGTAACAGCAACGTCGCGCATGTTATCGCCGAACCGTGCCACCTTCAGATCGAGTGCGTCGTTATAAGCTGCAGCAGCCCTTATCCAGACAGCTATCCTGTCGACTGCTTCGGGATCCTGATAATGTCCAACAACCACTTTCCTGTTGAGCCTCATCCTCGACCCTATGAATCCAAATTCACGGTCGCCGTGAGCTGACTGGTTCAGGTTCATGAAATCCATATCTATGGAATCCCATGGAATATCGCGGTTGAGCTGTGTATGGAAATGCAGGAATGGCTTTGTAAGCACCGATAAGCCTTTTATCCACATTTTTGCAGGGGAGAAAGTATGCATCCATGTTATCAGACCGATACAGTTCTTGCTGTTATTTGCTTCTGTGCAGAGTTCAAAGATTGAGTCAGGTGTTGTCAGAACCGGTTTGTAAATCACCTTCTGGGAGATTTTGGGGGACTTATCAAGCGCTGCTGCTATTTTGGCAGAATCTGCACCTACCTGCTTAAGTGTCTGAGGACCATACAAATGTTGACTTCCGGTTACGAACCAGACTTCCTTTGTTTTAAGTTTATCCATATTCATTGAAATATTAATATCATTAATTTTACTTTCTGTTTATACCCCACCTCCCAATCTTTCCACGGGAGAAAGTCCCTCGCGGCAGGCTGTCTCCTTCGCTAAACCAGCCCACAGGGCTGGTTCTTAACGCTCGGTCCTCTACCAGAAATAAATGTAGAATGCCACGATAACGCCAAGGATAATAATGGTGTTGATAACATCCCATTTGTTCCAGCTTTCCCTTGTCAGCTTCCTGGCTTCAGGTGTTGAAGCGCCGCTATAGGTGTATTTCAGCTGCTCAGCAGAAGGAGCTTTCGTTAAAAAGCTTACTATCACCATAAACAAAACGCAGAAGAACAGAAGCAGAACGGTAAAATGATATGTGTTCATTGAAGCTATGCTGTAGAAAAAGCCTCCCGTATCAGCAAATTGCTGACCTATACCTGCTTTAACCTGAGTTAACAGATCTGAAGCATGAGCCTTGCCCTCCAGCGTAAGAGTGGAAAACGAATCTTTTGCAGCGTTAAGCTTATCTGTGAGAGTAGCAGCAAGGTCAGGCGGAAAGGATTTCTGAATCTTATCGCCTATTGAAGTCATCTGATCTATTGCATCTGCCTTGGCACTTTCTGCATTAATATAAAGTACGGATTTTGCGAGGGCTCCTACTTTACCAACAAGTCCAAATACAATATTTACCGCAAGCTTGAACATACCCAGTGTGAATCCTGTGATCATGCCCCAGAATGCAGCCTTTGAAGACATTCGTTTCCAGAAAACTCCCAGAAGGAACACCGTGGCAATAGCCGGAGCAAGCATTCCCTGTACACCCTGAAGGTATTCATAGAGAACCTTGCCAAGACCAAGCATTACTGGTATCCATAAAACACCAAGTACTACGACTGAGGCAGTGGCGCCCCTGCCAACCCGTAGATAATGAGTCGGCGATTGATTAGGACGCATCTTCTTATAAAAATCTTCAACGAACAACATTGCTGAAGAATTGAATAATGACGCCAGAGAGCTCATCAGTGCAGCAAGCAGTCCGCAAACAACAATCCCTGTAATGCCTTTTGGCAGCAGGGTGGCAACCATAGCGGCAAATGCTGAATCGCTGCTGGGCACTTGCAGAAGTCCTTTCTGGTTAAGAGCGAATGCGATCATGCCTGGTATGAGGAATATGAAAACCGGCAAAAGTTTAAAATAGCCTGCAAGTATTGCACCTCTTCTGGCCTGCTGCTGGTTTCTTCCTGAGAGAACCCTCTGAACAATGTACTGATCAGTACACCAGTACCAGAAGCCGATACATGCCGATGCAAGAAGAACGCCTGTCCAGGGGAAGTCAGGATCAGCTGCCGACCTGATAAGGTGCATATTGGAAGCATTAATATTTGCCACCTCAGCCCAGCCGCCGACTTTTCCAAGTCCGACGATGAGTATGACAATAGATCCGAAAAGAAGAACAGGTGTCTGGAGCACAGAGGTGTACATGACGGCTTTCATTCCACCCAGAACAGTGTACAAACCTGTAATTACAACAAGCCCGATGGCACTTACCCAGAAGAAATCGATCTCTCTTCCTAACAGGTTTATCGAATCGATATTGAATACCTGATCAAATACAACACCTCCTGCGTATACTGTCACTGCGACTTTCGTTAGGACATAGCTTACAAGTGAGATTCCTGAGAGGATGCTCCTTGATCCTGAAGAAAATCTCTTTTCAAGAAATTCGGGCATCGTATAAATCTTGATGCGATCATAAAAAGGAACGAAAACCCAGCCAAGAATCAGAATGAACCAGGCGTGCATTTCCCAATGTGCCATTGCCATTCCACTGATGAACCCGGCGCCTGCCAGTCCGACAAGGTGCTCAGAGCCAATATTAGAAGCGAAAATGGATGAACCTATTGAAAGCCATCCTGCATTTTTTCCTGCCAGGAAATAATCAGTAGTATCCTTATCCTTCTGATATAAAACCCAGACGATTATACCAATTAAACCCAGAAAAAAGATTCCCAGAACAATCCAATCCAATGTTGCCATGTTACATACGTTTAAGTGAGATTTATTTAATCAGGTTAACTTACCGGTTGATAATTTCCGAAATCGCAAACAAATATTGAAAAACTATTATGTTCGATCCTTGTTGCTTACAAAACTAAAAAAATAATTCTTTTAAATGTAATATATACACTCTAAAAATTAAATAATACCATTATAACTTGTCGATCTTCCCCCTCAATGTGACGGAACAGTCCACTCTTCCAGTGAAGCCTGAATAAAATCGATGATTTTCTGATTTTCCTCCTTGCCGGATCCTGACACTTCAAATGGTTCGCCAAACTTTATATGGATAGGCTTGTGCCTGTCGATAGGGCCAACTTCCTTGATCAGCCTGCCGTTTCCCCAGTAATCAGTCTTTAAAGCAATCGGAACTACTTTCACCCCGGCTTTTTTTGCCAGTTTCACACCCAGGGAATTGAATTCTTCGGGCTTGAACTCAATGCTCCTGGTACTCTGTGGAAATATTACAATTGAAATACCCCTGGAAAGCAAGTCCAATCCACCTGTCATTACAGCCTCAAGATCTTTCCGTGGATCTGTCCTTCCGACGATAATCGGATCTCTTGAAGACATTACATCACCGAAAAGAGGATGTTTTACCAGACTCTCCTTCACAACAAAAGTGACCCGGCGAAGCGGAGAAATAAGTCCCGGCAATACCATTGTCTCAAGTGTGCTCATATGATTGCCGATGAAGATTACAGGTTCAGGCGATCTTGCAATATTCTCCATTCCCGTAATATGAAACCTGGCTCCTGTCTTCTCTATAAACCTGAAAATGTAATATGAGGAATCAGCCCACTCTTTATCTCCATAAGCACCTCGTCTGGCTTGCTTTCTCGTTCTTAGCACTATCACTGCATACTTATATATGAAGTACAAGCGGTTATTCAGCTTGAATCTTTCAGCCAGAGTCAGCTTCTCCTTCACAGGAGTATCGTATGTATATGAATCAAAATAACCTATCCGCATAAGAAATGCATTCCATTAAATCCTGTGTAAATTTACTTTTCATTTTTCAAATGCAAATAATTATACAGCGGGATAGTAAGAAATAAGGTCTATAATCATCCGAAAAGAGGCATAATTATCAGCGCTGCTGATAATCCTATGAGCACAACAACAGCGCTCCACCCGATTATATTTGTGGTCCGGCCGTTAACATAAGCGCCCATTATTTTTTTCTTATTCACAAGGATCATCATGCATATCAGCACAACAGGAAGCAGTATCCCATTGACAACCTGCGACCAAAGGGTTATCGGAATAAGAGGCGCGCCAGGTATCAGTATTATAAGGGCAGAGATGATCAATAGTCCTGTATACAGTATATAAAACTCCTTTGCTTCATCCCATTTTTTATCAAGCCCTGCCTCGAAGCCAAAAGCTTCGCATATAAAAAATGCCGTCGCAAGGGGAAGAATTGTTGCGGAGAAGATCGATGCAATGAACAGACCGAATGCAAAGACCTGCGATGCAAGATTTCCTGCCAGCGGCTTCAGTGCCAGAGCGGCATCCTTGGCCGCATTTATCTCCACGCCATTCGGATGAAGAGTGGATGCGCAGGCAACCATAATGAAGAAAGCAACTACAACAGTTATTATGCAGCCTACCACCACATCAGCCATAGTATACTTATAATTCTTCATTTTAAGACCTTTTTCTATAACCGAGGATTGCATATAAAACTGCATCCATGGGGCAATGGTCGTTCCGACAAGGCCGATAACCATTGCAACGCTTCTCGTATTCATCTCAACCTTAGGGTGGATAACTGCCGTGCCAATCTCTCTCCAATCGGGCTTTCCCATTATTGCCGACACTACGTATGTCAGAAGAGAGACGCTGAATACGAGGAATATCCTTTCGGCGATCTTGTATGTCCCTTTGACTACCAGGAGCCAGACGAGCACAGCAACCACAGGTACAGAAATATATTTGCTGACACCAAAAACTTCCATGCTTCCTGCAACGCCGGCAAATTCTGTTGTCGTATTGCCAATTCCCGAAAAGAGCAGTCCGAGGAAAATGAAAAATGTGACCTTGAATCCTGCATTTTCCCTTATCAGGTCGGCAAGTCCCTTGCCAGTCACAATTCCCATTCTGGCATTCATTTCCTGAACGACAACCAGAACAATAAACGAAGGTATGAGAGTCCAGATCAAACCGTATCCGTACTCCGCTCCTGCGAGGGAATATGTTGTTATGCCGCCGGCATCATTATCAACACTTCCTGTAATGATTCCGGGGCCCAGTATCATCAGGAAGATCCCGAGCTTCCTGAAAAGATTTCTTCGCGATTGTCTGACGAAAGTCATGATTACGGGTTATTTTCTCTTCCTGGTTCTCCTTTCACTTATCAGGTCTTCGACCACATCATCCACAACTACCATTCCCTGGAGCTGTTCGTCCCTGTCAATTACGGGAACAGCCAGAAGGTTGTACTTTGATACAAGCTCAGCAATTTCCTTGGCCTTCTGGTCATCAAACAGGAAGACGGGTTCAGACTTCATGATCTGTCCAAGCTTTGTGTCAGGATCTGCAATAACAAGATCGTGCAGACCGAAAGTTCCTATAAGCCTGTCATTCTCCTCCGTTACAAACAGATTATAGAGCTCTGAAGGTTCAGGCTTCCTGAAACGAAGCTCCCTCAGGACCTCTTCCACAGTCTTGGATTCGATGAAGGAGAGGTAGTCGGTTGTCATGATACTTCCCACAAGATCATCATCATATTCAAGCAGGTCCCTGACTTCCTGCGATGATTCAGCCTCCATCTCCTTCAGAAGGAGCTCGGCTTTATCATCCTCCAGCTCATCAAGAATGTCAGCTACTTCATCAGCAGGCATTTTCTCAAAAACATCCGCTACTTTATTTACCGGAAGGCTTTCGACAATATGTATCTGGGCGCTGGTCTCCAGCTCTTCAAGGACATCGGCGGCCTTTTCCTCATCAAGTGCAGAGAAAACGGATGTGCTTAATTTCTTTCCAAGGTCTTCCAGAATATCTGCCAGGTCAGACGGATGAAGGGTATGAAGCTTCTCATAGCTTTTTGAAAGCTTGATATTCAGATTTGAAAAATCTATTGCCTGGACATCATCCCACAGTATAAACTTGGCCGGGATGCTGACTTTGAAAAGAGAAAGAATTCTTTTTATGGGATAAGATATACCTATTCTTCGAAGCAATCCTTCAATACCTATATCAACTGCCACTGCAAATGTTCCGGCAGGAAGCGTTGCAAGCCTTACGTCGTTTACACGGACAAGTTTCCTTCCTTCCAGGTCGACGATCTGCTTGTCGAGTATGTTCTCGACCAGAAGAAGACCGTTGTTGACCTCATCTGCTGACAGTTCTATTAGTTCTGTGCAGGTTACATTTATAGCCTCCCTGGCTTTAACAACACGGAATGTGCTGAAAGAATAAAATTTTGTTATCCGCCCGGTTTTCAGCTTAACACCGATAACAAGCTGCTGCGAGGGATCATTCTGACCTGTGGGTACAGCATTGATCAGAAGGTCCCTTATTACACCGATAGCGTCACCATCGGATCCAAAGGCTTCCTTGCCAATTATTCCGCTTAAATAGAAAGTTGTGAGTGAAGTCATAGTCACCTCCTTGCTGATCGTGGTACAGCGGGAAGCGACCGGAGAAACCGGCTATCCTCTTGTACCAGTGATTAATTTATATTCGCCGGATAGTCGTCCATTTAATTTTAAAAATTATTGGCCGTAAAAGTAAAATTCGATATTTAACTTTCCAAATAATATTTAAGAAAGTTTGGAGTACATTACCTCATGCACTCACCCCCTTGTCCTCGCTTTGCTCAGGCTTTCCCCCTCTCTACTGAAGTATAGAGGGGGAATTTATTCTTTTACAATGATTTACACCCCCTTCTTTCCGCCAACTGGCGGAGAGAAGAGCCTGTCCCGCGAAGCTTTAGCGCAGCGGGAGGGCAGGGGGATGAGTACGTATGTATAACTTATATAATAAAAGGTATAATCGCTTTCCTCTTCTTCGGGTACTCAGTAAAGTGCTTCCTGTACCATTTGTGCGATGAAACGGCCCTCGGAAAAAGGTTGGCAAATGTAAAAACAAAGAATGCCAGTCCCGGAACTGACCAGGTCATAAGAGCCCACCCTCCCCATTCGAGGAGCTCTCCAAAATAATGCGGGCAGGATATATATTCAAACAGCCACCCCCTGGGTATTACATAATCCTGCCTGTTCTGCGATCTCAGCATAGCCAGTTTTTCATCGGAAGTCTTGTTGATAATAAAGCCGGAAACAAAAATTACTATTCCGGTAATGAACTGCCACGAAATCAACCATCTCACCTGATAATCAAGTGAATGAAAAACCCCATACCCGTTAACAAACCCATTTAAAAAGTTGAATAAAATCGCCATCAGGACCAGTACCAACGGATAAGGCTTATTCCTGCCTGACTGCCTGAATGGATAATAGAAAGTCCTGTGAACATAATGAAGAAGCCAGACAGCCAGGAAAATTATGAGAACAACATTTTTCTTATCTGACAGAATAAAAAAAAGTGTAATCATCGCCGGTGAAGCAAACTCCATTGTCAGCCATGCCCATTTTGACTTTATATCTGGGCCCCAGCCCTTTCTCTGGAATTTGCCATAAGGAGCCGAAACAAAGAAAAGCAACACAAAAATGATGATTGCACTGCCAAATATGATATAAAGAGAATCCTTGTATAAAATATTTATCATGATCTTATTAAAAATAAGCCTGTAATTCAGGTTGTCAAAGATGGAAAAGATCAAATGTAAACATATCCCTCCATTCTGATCTTAAAAACTCAATATTACTTTTTAAACATTGTCTTGTTAATAATAATCTTTTTTTATCTGATCTGGCAAAGGGAAAAACAAAGATCTTATGAGAATACTTCAGGAAAAGATGTCGCGATGTTCGGTTCGCGTTTTCTGAACGGAACCCCCGACATACACATTCAACTTGAGGAAAGGCTGGCAGATCTTGTCGGCAGTTTCTTCAGTTGGATCATTGAAAAAAGCTATAGGTTAAAATAGTTTAATTAAAAGAGGGAACCATGAGCAGGACAAATATCTTTTTCGAATATATTTGCAGCATTATACTTCAAAATAACAAAATGAAGTTATTGCCTTTAAAATGTTTAACGTTAATTACGATACTTCTCGTCACCTTTGAAATAAGTAAAGGGCAAGTAAGCTCTGGCAATAAAGAAGCGGGTGAAATTACCAATAACCTGATTTCTGAAAATGGACCGACGGAAAAGAATTGTCAGAATTTAGAACTGAAGGAAAATGAATCCAGACCAACAAATCATGGTGAAAAATGCGAGACGATAGTTCTGGCTTGTCCCGTCTCGAAAAATTCTGAAGTCAGAATTGTCAATGTTTATACTCTTCAGCAATTAGCCTTAATAAAAAAGAGCTATTCTTTAATCTCACATTGTTATCTTTTAATCTCAAAGACTCTCCATTTAAGTCCTTTAGTCAACATCCTCCGGATTTGATTTCGATTCCAATTAATTACTTTTCATAACCGGCATCAGGGGCATTTAAAGATATCCCCTATGGTTGAATTATGTTCTTGAAGTACATTTCCTGTACTTCCGTCAATTACCTGGATTTTCTGATAACTGCTGAGCTTAGTCATTAAATCAGGGCATAACCACCACAGGATATAACGGTTATAACAAGAATAAATCGAAATTATATTCATTAATAATAACTTATGAACCACTTTAAACTTCATTTCAAAAGAAATGGTCTCTTACAATTTACCCGGCAGATTCCAAAAAAAGGTATTCTTTTTTTCATCTTAATGACGGTTCCGCTTTTAGCTTCTGCTTCTGTATCTGCAGGTAAGGTGCCATCAATCGGACCGGTTCGGATTGAATTCATAATTTTCGGGTTGATCCTTCTGGGAGTTGCACTTCTTCATAAACATACTTTCCGGGTTGCCGTAACAGGATTAATAGTCCTGTTGATTTTTAAATTCATTTTTGATCCCGGGTTTAATTTTATGGAGCATATTTTCGGGCAAAATTCCATGCCGGAACAGCTTATGAATAAAGATCTGCGACAGGGTGAATGGGGTATAATTCTGAACCTTTTGGGATTATTGCTGGGGTTTGCGATTCTGGCAAAGATATTTGAGGAATCAGGTGTCCCCGACGTTCTTCCCAGGTACCTTCCAAACGACTGGAGGGGCCCGTTCATTCTTCTCGTATTTATATGTGTCATCTCTTCATTTCTCGATAATATTGCAGCTGCCCTGATTGGCGGTGCCATAGCCATGGTAGTTTTTAAGGGTAAGGTTCATATTGGCTTCATTGCTGCCATTGTTGCAGCAAGTAATGCCGGTGGCAGTGGCAGTGTTGTTGGTGACACTACAACTACAATGATGTGGATTGACGGGGTCAGTCCCTTAAATGTCCTTCACGCATTTATTGCCGCACTGACAGCGCTTGTGTTCTTTGCATGGTTTGCTTCACACCAGCAGGACAGATACCAGAGAATCCAGATTGATCCTGACAAGGTTTTTAAAGTTGACTGGGTAAAGCTGCTGATTGTTTTATTAATGCTTGTCGGTGCAATTATTTCTAATTTCCTCTATGATATGCCTGCCCTGGGGGTATGGATTGCAATTCTGATCGGGGCTATTCTAAGACCTATCCCATGGAAAGAGGTACCTGGCTCTATAAAAGGAACTGTTTTTCTTCTCTGCCTTGTTTTTTGTGCCTCGCTCATGCCTGTCGAAGATCTGCCTGATGCTTCATGGGTAACAGCACTTGCTCTTGGTTTTGTTTCGGCTGTATTTGATAATATCCCCCTGACAAAATTATGTCTCGAACAGGGCCATTATGATTGGGGAATGCTTGCTTATACCGTTGGGTTTGGAGGATCGATGATATGGTTCGGCTCTTCAGCAGGAGTAGCGATCACAAATAAATTTCCTGAAGCCCGCCATGTGGGTCGATGGGTAAAAAACGGCTGGCATGTTGCAGTGGCTTACATTATTGGGTTTACTGTTTTGTTTCTCACTATGGGATGGGAACCAGCAGACAATCGGGATCATAAGATTGTTAACTGCCCGGTGCCAGGCTGTCCTATGGCAAATAAAACAGATGCTCCCAAAAGCGAATAACTGATTACATTTTAAACTAATTAAACTAATACACGATGGCAACTTTAAACTTCGGTATAATATTTATAATTCTAGGAATTATTCTACTGTTTACTATTTTCCTTTCTTCTTTAGAGCGATTCAAGAAATTTTTTAATATTCTTTCATGGATAATAGGTATCGCTTTAATACTGTTGGCAATATTTTATTTCATAGTGCGCCGGAGTATGTAGCAAGACTTGTTGATATCACTAATTGCCGCCATTAATCCATTCTTCTACAGGCTTTTCCATTGGAAGAACCGGTGCAAGGATGTTTTTCACGGTATATTTCACTGCTTCCTCACCAGTAAGCTGATGGCTCCATGGCACCCGTTGTGATATATCTGCTCCGGGACCGGTATTCCCGTATTCAGCATAATATGCGGATTTATCACGCTGAGTTCCTGACCAGTTTGACCATCCTGCAGGCACAATGTGATCTCCCATTTCGCATTTTATGAAAACTGTTTTGGCATAATCGCGCCAGGGACGGCCCAGGAATACTTTTTCAGCCTCAGGGGCAGCAGTCAGCCTGCAATTGATGAACACAAACCCGAATGGTTTTCCCTCGGGTGTGCTGGCTGCGGTAATATAGGAATCATGCTTACTATGGATTGTACAGTTACTGAACAATGCCGTTGCGGGGCCGAAAATGAAATCAGTGGTTCCCTCAATGAAACATCCTTCGAAATATTGGCGGCTGTTGAGTCCATCGGCATAAAGAGTATCCTGGTTGCCCAGTATCCTGCAGTTACGGAACACGCACCTGTCACCTTTCACATAGAGGGCAAGTGCTTGTCCGACCGGTCCCGCGCTGTTTTCGATTGTCAGATTCGCGGCATAGAAATCATCGGCGATTACCAGCAAGGTATAGGTATAGAAAGTACTGTTCCTTCCACGGTTCATTTTGTCGAAATAGTCATCCCAGGTTATTATTGTCTTTTCAGCATCCTCACCGATAATTGAAAGACGCGTATTTACAGCGGGAACAACGATCTTTTCCCTGTAAGTTCCATTCTTTACGGATATTGTTATCCGCTTGTCGGGAAAAGAACGGGCAGCATCTATGGCTGCCTGTATTGTCGTGAAATTTCCGCTGCCGTCCTGCGCAACAGTTATGGTGTAATCATCCTGTGAGAAAGCGGAGGCGGAATAGATGAATGAAGAGAGGCTGATGATAATCAGCAATTTAAAAAAGGATGCAATGCTTTTCATGCCGGTACCTAATTATTAATGTCCGATCAGGATCTGCAATTTAAGAACAAAAGTTTTAATTGCTTTCTGAAATTCTCATATTTGCATCTGAAAACCTGATTGTGAAAAAGTTATGTCAAAAATAAAGAAAGGATTCAATCTCAGGAGCTTTACGAGTTTCTCTCTTGCCGTTTCAACGGTTATCATGGCCTGGTCGGGGTTTGTACTTTATATAGCTCCGCCGGGAAGGATTGCGAATTGGGGAACATGGAGGCTTATGTTGTTTACAAAAACTGAATGGCAGGCTCTGCACACGATATTCTCTTATCTCTTTTTCATATTTTTCATCATTCATCTCTTCTTCGTCAACTGGAAGACATTCCTTGTATATTTTAAAAGCAAGATAACAGCCGGGCTGAACAGGAAATGGGAACTTGCGGCTGCTGTTCTGCTTTCAGCGATTGTTTTCATAGGCACGCTGAATTCATGGACCCCTTTTGGACCGGTAATGTCATTTGGTGAAAAGATGAAAGAGGGCTGGAGCAGCAAGTTTGAGGCTCCTTCTGCACTTCACATGGAGAATTATACCCTGAAACAGGTATCGGGTTTGTTTGACAGCGCAGCTGTCCAAGACATTCAAAGAACACTGACTGTCAGTGGGATAAAGATCAGTGATAATGATTCTACGCTTAAGCAGATCGCAGACAGGAATAAAACAAAGCCCGTTTCGATTTATAACATACTTACATCAAAATACAAGAAAGCCGAAGATCATACCCAGGGAAGTGGAGGTCAGGGTCAGGGTTTCGGCAGGACAACGGTTGAGACGATAGCCAGGAATAAAGGGACAGACGGGAAAGAAATTATCGGGAGGCTCAGGGAGATGGGTATTGAAGCAGACGGACAAACGACATTAAGGAGCATTGCTGAAAAAATGGGTATAACCCCCGGGGAGGCATATGAGATACTTAGTTCATGGTAAGTTATAATGAATAATGTACAGGAGGTCAGGTTTCGAGTAATTTGATTTCAGAAGTCATAATAACTGATTCTTTATATACAGCACTAACGCCGCAATATTTTTGTTCTGACATTTCGACGATCTTGCGGATTTTTTCTTCCGGCAGGTTCTTTCCTGATATTTCATATACAACGTGCATAGTTTTATATCGTTTTGGGAAGTCGTCGGTTACCTCTCCTGAAACAATAATATTAAGGTTTTCTATTTCTATTCTCATTTTTGCGGCTATCGAAACCACGTCCATGCCAGTACAAC
>CAZXAM010000007.1:0-3452 GCA_964638545.1 uncultured Rikenellaceae bacterium
TTCTCTTCTGCTGACGGAATGTCAGGAGGAGGAGTAATGAGCATTTTCGAGGATTCGGTTGGCAGGATATGGTTCGGGCATCTTTACGGAGATTTAAGCATTTTCGACGGTGCAGTTTTTTCAAAGCTCCGGTTTGATTCATTAACCATTGAAGGGGATATTTCCGGATTCAGGGAGTTTGACAAACATCTATGGATATCAACCGGAAAAAGCGGAGTCATAAGGACTGAGATGCCTGCCCGGGGGGATTCAATTCTTAAGGGAAAACAGTACAGGGGAAAGGAAGGGTCAGGCCTTGTTATTGCAAACTCCTGTGTCGACAGCAATAACAACCTCTACTTTGTCACCGATGATGCAGGAATAAAAAAATACAATCCTGTAAAAGATGTCTTTGAAACTTTTAGGCCCGACAGCCTGCAAAGTTATTTTTCAACAACCTTTATGTTCGAAGACAGCAAAGGGAATTTCTGGTATGGAACGCATAACGGAGGATTATATAAATATGAGAAATCCACCGGGATGATGAAGAGATATGATAAACGCGACGGTCTTGCGCACCAGTGGACATCCTTCATTACAGAAGATTATCGTGGAAATATATGGGCCGGTTCATGGGGCGGAGGAATTACCGTTTTCTCAGGTGACAGGATGATAGTTTATGATAAGTCCAATGGTCTGGAAGCAACATCCATCCATTGCATCTATGAAGATAAGGAGAAGAATATGATCATTGCAGATCATTCAACAGGCATAAGCGTTTATAAAGGAGATCACTTTGTTACATATTCGGATGATAAGTTACTGCCCGACAAAAGCGTTTATGCAGTTGAGGAGGACAAATCAGGCAATTATTGGTTTGGCACAAATGGAGGCATTTCGGTTTTTAATCCCTCGGAGGTTTCAAAAAAGAAAGCCCGGTTCTTATCAGATGAAACGAATATAACGGGAAACAGGATCAGGTTCATGAAGTCTGACCTGAACGGAAATATCTGGATAGGGACAGAAGACAGAGGCCTGATAATGTACGACATTACAAAAAATAAATTCATCTATGATTTCCGTATCAGCGAATATTTGTCAGGCAATAATTATATAACTGCCCTGGAAATAGACAAGGATAACCGGGTATGGATCGGGAACATGGACCAGCTTGTTGTTTGGGATCAGGTTAAAGAGAATGTGAGGCTCATAACTGAGAATGACGGATTGCCAGGCAGTTACATTTCTGCACTTTACTGTGATGCTGAGGGCAATATGTGGATAGGTTCAGAGTCGAGCCCTGAAATGGGACTGACAAAATATCTGGGCAGCTCGGATAAATTCTACAAAATAAATCTGGGCCGGGGTTTTGTTCCGAAAACAATAGTTCAGACGCCGGATAAAACAATATGGATAGGTACAAACGGAGGATTGTTTGCCATAAGGGATAATGAAGTAGTTGATACCCTGGATTATCAGGATGGACTCCTTTCAAATTATATTAATCTTCTTGCTCCTCAGGGGAAAGATTATCTGTATATAGGAACAAACAAAGGTCTTAACAGGATCAGTTTTGCTGACAGCGCAATCGCGACTTTTACTGAGCGGAATGGATTTACCGGCATAGAGACAAAACCAAATGCAGCGTTCTGTGACAGCAAGGGCAGCCTGTGGTTCGGCACTGCCAACGGCGTCACAATGCTTGATCCCCGAAAGATGCCGCCTGTGTGCCAGGTGCCGTTGACCCATATCAGTAGCCTGACAGTCAAGTATCAACCCCGTGAAATGGAAGAGGATCTGAAGCTGAGTTACAAGGAAAATTCGCTTCTGTTCAATTTCTACAGTGTATGTCTTGTCAATCCGGATGCCGTTAAATACAGGTTCATGCTGGAAGGTGCAGATGACGACTGGAGCCCTCCAACAAATATCCCGATGAAAGACTTCCCTGCACTTTCCCCCGGACATTATACTTTCAGGGTGATAGCGTCAAACGGTTATGGATATTGGAATGAGTCTCCTTCTGAATATTCTTTCATTATCAAACCTCCCTTCTATCTTACTCCCTGGTTTATACTAACATGCTTGGCCTTAGTAGCCATGGGAGTTGTGGCAGTAGTCAAGATGAGAGAGCGGAATCTGAGGCACGAAAAGAAAATCCTTGAGCAGAAAGTCGAGGAGAGGACTGCCGAGGTAGTTCAGAAAAGCGTGGAGATAGAGGAGAAGAACCGCGATATAACCGCAAGCATCAGGTATGCTGAAAGGATCCAGAGAGCTATGCTGCCTGGTGAAGATACTTTTTCTGAAACTTTTATCCTGTTCATGCCTAAGGATATTGTGAGCGGCGATTTCTACTGGATGCACGACACAGGTGAATTGCAATTCCTTGCTGCCTGCGACTGCACGGGCCATGGTGTGCCGGGAGCCTTTATGTCTATAATCGGATATAATTCCCTGAATAAGGTGGTCAGGGAATATGGTATTACAGAGCCAGGACCAATACTCGACAAGCTTAACGATGAAATTGTTGCTGCATTGATGCAGCGGCATGAAGAAACCATCAAGGACGGAATGGACATGGCACTCATTTCATTCGACAGAAAGAAATTTGTAATGGAGTTTGCAGGAGCTTACAATCCGCTCTATGTTGTCAGGAATGGTGAAATATTCACCTATAAAAGCGACAGGTTTCCTATCGGCATGTCGTCTCAGAGAGCGAAGAAATCATTCCAGACACAAATCGTGGATGTCAGACCCGGAGATATGGTTTATATGGCATCAGACGGGTATGCTGACCAGTTCGGAGCTGTCACCGCGAAGAAATATAAATCGGGAAATGTGAAAAAGCTTCTCTGCCAGATATGGGATCTGCCTGTGAATGAGCAGAAAGCCAGACTTGAAAAGGAAATTCTTGAGTGGAAAGGCGATTACGCACAGATCGACGATATCCTTTTTATAGGTACAAGGGTGCCGGAGATTTAGATTTTGGCTATCTTCCGCCATTCACTGCTGATATTCTCTTTTCTTCGGAGTGCAGACATAACTTCCTCGGGTGATTCAACGACTTCCCAGATACCTTTGTGTTCAAATCTCATAAAGTTTGAGGATATCATATGGTCAATGAATTCAAGCAGAGCATTGTAGTACCCCAGAGTGTTAAGGATTATCACGGGCCCGCTGAACAGGCTTAGCTGCTTAAGCGTTATAGCTTCTGTCATTTCTTCGAGGGTTCCAATCCCCCCTGGCAGAGCAACAACCGCATCAGCCAGGCTGAACATTTTTTTCTTTCTTTCGCTCATGTCGGGAGTGATGATCATTTCAGTAAGTCTCTCATGGCCCCAGCCCTCCTCTTTCATGAATGCAGGCAATACACCTGTGATCTTTCCTCCGTTCTCAAGCACTGCATCAGCCAGCTTACCCATAAGCCCTATTCCTCCTCCTCCAAAGACAACGTCGATACCCTCGGTGGCCAGAAG
>CAZXAM010000007.1:3552-26954 GCA_964638545.1 uncultured Rikenellaceae bacterium
TAAGCCCTATTCCTCCTCCTCCAAAGACAACGTCGATACCCTCGGTGGCCAGAAGTGTTCCAAGCCTTGCCGCCTCAATCCCATACACACTGTCGATTCTGCTGCTCGATGCCGCGAAAATGCAAACTGTCATAAGTTTAAATTTAAAAAGGCTGTCTCAAAAGCCGGCTTCCTTTTTAGTTCACCCCTAAATCCCCCAAGGGGGACTTATTGATTAATAGGTATTTATTGAATCCCGCTTAGGCGGGACAGGGGGCAGGGGAAGGGAACAGGGGGCAAGATTCAAGCTTTCGAGGCAACCTTATATAAGTAAAACAGATCCTATAACAGTGCATTTATCTTATTGACAAAGACATTCTTTGGTGCAGCGCCAACCTGTTTGTCAGCAATAGACCCGTTCTTGAAGAACAATATTGTCGGGATGTTCCTTATGCCATATTTGGCAGCTACTGCCGGGCTGTTGTCAACGTCACATTTGGCAACCACCACTTTCTCTGAAAATTCCCGTGAAAGCTCCTCGATAATAGGTGCGATCATTCTGCAGGGGCCGCACCATTCAGCCCAGAAATCAACAACAACCGGTTTACCTGATTTTACCACAACTTCCTCGAAATTGCCATCATTTACTTCTAATGCCATATGTTTCTATTTAAAGAGTTTGACCGTATGAATGCCGTAAATATAACTAATTAACTTTATATTCAATACCAGGATGATCTTCGAGGAATGAGACAAATTCGTTGTTCAGCCTTACTCTCAGAGTCCTTGAAAACATTGGCAAAGAGATCTTATCCTCAGTATCAAGAAAAAGGAATCTCAGCTCAGTTTCTCCCTTGTGTTCGCGTATCAGCTCCTTCAGCCTGTTTATCATTTCAGCATTAATGTTTTCCGGGTTTATTTTTATTGTCACTGTCTTAATAAGCTCATCCTTCACGCTTGATAAGAGATATATCTTCCGAATGCTGAACTCAATCTCATCCTCACGGTATTTTTTCTTCTGCACTCTTCCTTTTACGAGAAGATAGTACCCGACCGTAAAAAACTTGCTGTTATCCAGATAATCCTTGTCGAAAAGCATGAACCTGAATGAATCGGAATAATCCTGCAGCGTAAATGAGCCATAGGGTTTTCCGTTCTTGCTAATCCCGTTCTTTGTGTCGGTCACCATCCCGGCAACTGTCACCTCCCTGTCGAGATAATCGCGGAGGTTCTGAAGATCGGCCAGATTGGCTGTCGCAAAATTTGATATCTCCAGCCTGAAGTCGTCAAGAGGATGTGATGAAAGGTAGATCCCGATTACCTCCTTCTCCCTGTTCAGTTTTTCCAGCTTTGGCCAGTCGGGACATGCAGTAGGTTCAGGCTTTATCACGTCAAAGCCGGTCGTATCGCCAAAGAGTGTCTGCTTGCTTGACTGCTTTATCGTTTTGGCATTATTCCCGTACCGGATCAGGCTTTCAATTAAACTTGATCCTTTTGTGTCGAGGGCAAAAAATTGCGCTCTGCTGATATCCGGGAAGCAGTCGAATGCTCCTGCAACGGACATTGCCTCCAGGTTTTTCTTGTTGAGGGAATTGAGGTTTACCCTTTCTACGAGGTCATAGATGCTCTTATATAATCCATTATTTTCTCTTTCTTCAATTAGCTGGACCACTGCGCTTTCTCCGACACCTTTTATTGCACCCAGTCCGAACCTTATATTTCCGTCCTTGTTAACAGTGAATTTTACATTGCTCTCATTAACGTCCGGACCGAGGACTTCCATTCCCATCCTGCGGGTTTCGTCCATGAATGTTGTGATCTTCTTTATATCGCTTATGTTCCTGCTTAGCACTGCAGCCATGAATTCAGCCGGGTAATTGGCTTTCAGATAACCTGTCTGGTATGCTATGAGTGCGTAACATGTGGAATGAGACTTGTTAAAAGCATATTGGGCGAAGGCTTCCCAGTCGGACCATATCTTGCTAATTATTGCTTCATCGTAACCTTTCTTCCTGCAGCCTTCCAGGAACTTGACCTGCATTTCATCCATGATCGATTTCTTTTTCTTTCCCATGGCCTTCCGGAGTGAGTCGGCTTCCCCTTTAGTGAATCCGGCAAGTTCCTGGGACAAAAGCATCACCTGTTCCTGGTACACTGTGATCCCGTAGGAATCGTTAAGGTATTTCTCCATCACAGGAAGCGGATAATCGATCTTTTCCAGTCCATGCTTCCTTCGTATGAATTTCGGAATATACTCCATGGGTCCGGGACGAAAGAGCGCATTCATTGCAACAAGGTCCTCTAACCTGTTGGGTTTAAGTTCTTTCAGGTACCTTTTCATCCCGGTGGATTCGAACTGGAAGATTCCCGTAGTTTCTCCGTTGCTGAAAAGCTCGAATGTTTTTTTGTCTTCCAGCGGAAGATGGTCAATATCAATCTCAATTCCCCTTGATTTCTTTATGTTTTCAAGGGCATCCTTTATGATTGACAGTGTCTTCAGGCCAAGGAAATCCATTTTGAGAAGTCCCACCGACTCAACGTGACTTCCGTCGTATTGAGTGGCGTAAAGATCAGTGTCTTTTGCAGTGCAGAGGGGGATATAGTTATCGAGTGAATCCTTTCCGATGATGATCCCGCAGGCATGAACGCCGGTCTGCCTTACTGAGCCTTCAAGGACCTCGGCATATCTCAGGGTTTGTGCAATCAGTTTGTTTGATGATTCTTTTTCCTTTGCCAGCTCAGGGACTTCGGCGTAAGCCTGAGAAAGAGTGATTCCCGGCCGTTCAGGTATCATTTTGGCAAGACGATCGGCATCAGGCAGGGGCAATTTCTGTACCCTTGCCACATCCCTTATTGCCATTTTTGCTCCCATAGAACCGAACGTGATGATATGGGCAACCTTATCGTGGCCGTATTTGCCGACCACATATTTAAGCACCGATTCACGTCCGTCTTCATCAAAATCTATGTCAATGTCCGGCATCGAGATCCTGTCGAGGTTAAGGAAGCGCTCAAAAAGCAAGCCGTACTTTATCGGGTCTATATCAGTGATCCTAAGGCAGTAAGCAACGGCTGAACCGGCAGCAGAACCCCTGCCCGGCCCGACTGAGACTCCCATCTTCCGGGCTGCATCAAGGAAATCCTGGACGATAAGAAAATAACCCGGGAATCCCATTTTTGCGATCATCGCCAGCTCAAAGTCAATTCTCTCTGTCTGCTCCGTAGTAAGTGCGCCCCATCTCTTTTTTGCTCCTTCATACGTCAGGAACCTCAGGTATTGGTCTTTATCGGTGTAGCCTTCCGGAAGATCAAATTCCGGCATTACAGGGCCATGGTCGAGTTTGTATTTTTCAATCTTGGAAAGAACTTCGGAAACATTTTCCACCGCCTCCGGAATATCGCTGAAAATTTCTTTCATCTGCTCTTCCGATTTAAGAAATTCCTGCTTTGAATACCTCAATCTGTTTGGGTCATCAATGTCCTTTGCGGTATTTATGCAGATCAATCTGTCATGCGCCTCTGCATCCTCTTCATTTATGAAGTGAACATCGTTGGTGGCGATCAGTTTTACATTATGCCTGAGTGCAAGCTTTTTAAGCGACTCTATTGCTTTTTGCTGCAAAGGGAAGACGCTCCTGTCGGCATCAGGATCATTTGTCTCATGCCGCATCACTTCGAGATAAAAATCATCGCCAAAGATGTCAATATAGCTTTTGAGTGCTGATTCAGCCCTTTCAAAGGTACCGTTCAGTATCTCATCCTGGATCTCGCCGGCCAAACAAGCCGATGAGGCAATTAATCCCTCCCTGTATTCTGCAAGGATCTCCTTGTCGATCCGCGGCTTGTAATAAAAGCCTCTTATCCAGGCAATTGTAACAAGCTTAATGAGATTCTTATACCCGGTAAGATTTTTAGCAAGCAATATCAGATGATCGCCTGACCTGTCTTCTTTCCCGGTAACATCGGAAATAGTTCTTTTTGCTACATAGATTTCACAGCCAATGACCGGCTTGATCCCCTTTTTTGATGCTGTGTTGTGGAACTCCTTTACTCCGAACATGTTCCCATGATCGGTAATGGCAATTGCCTCCATCCCCAGTGATTTTGCCTTCTCAATCAGGTGAGAAATATTTGATGCTCCATCCAGAATAGAGTATTGGGTATGAACATGCAAGTGAGCAAATCCTGACATAAATATGATTCAGAATGGTTATCCGGTCCGCAAGCAAAAATACTTAAAATTGGGTTATTGAAATCCCCGATCCGGGAGCGTTCTTCAAATATCGGTTCATCAGGAAGTGTCAAATGTAAACCTGATCATGCAATCCGTTGATTCAAATATTTTATCAACAATTCTCATTTTAATTTTGGTTTGATGGATTGCTGACAAACCCTGATCACAGACATAAAAGGACCAAATCATTACTGGTTTTTTCATTTAAATCACTATCAGACACTTGTTCAATAAAATATTACTTCTATCTTTGCACCCACAATTAAAAACAGGTAAAATAAAAAGCGTAAAAATTTAATGGCAGTTAAAATCAGATTAGCTAGGAAAGGCCGCAAGAAACTGGCCTACTACCACATCGTGGTAGCTGATAGCAGGTCGCCACGGGATGGCAGATATGTTGAATTGATCGGAAAGTATAATCCGCTCACTAACCCAGCCACTATCGAACTCGATTTCGATAAGGCTCTCGGTTGGCTGCAAAATGGCGCATTGCCCTCTGAAACATGCAGGGCTATCCTGTCTTACAAAGGTGTTCTTATGAAAAAGCACCTGCTCGAAGGAGTGAAAAAAGGCGCATTCGACGAAACCGAAGCCACACGTCGTTTTGATGAGTGGATGAAGCAGAATGAGTCAAAAATCGAATCAAAGAAATCAGGTCTCGAGAAATCGAAGGATGATGAACTTGAAAAGAAACTGGCCGCAGAGAAGAAGATCAACGAAACAAGGGCAGCCAGACTGGCAAAGAAACAAGCCGCACTGGCAGCTAAAGAAGAAGCTGCAGGCAAGCCTGAAGCTGCACCGGAAACCGCAGCTGCAGAAGTAATTACAGCAGAAGCTCCCGCTGAAGTGGTTCCTGAAGCCCCTGAAGCTCCGGCTGCAGAAATTGCTCCGGAAGAAAAGCCTCAGGAGTAATCGCAGAATCAGAATCGGTCCGATGGCTTACGAAGCAAACATATTGCTGGGTCGGATCTCAAAAGTACACGGTTTCGAAGGTGCCGTTACAGTTAAGCTGGAAAAAAACCTTATAGAAAATGTACCTGATATGGAATCGGTTTTTCTTGAGATTGAAGGAAAACCGGTTCCTTTTTTTTTAAAGGAATCATATTACCCCGGAGGTGATATTCTGAGGCTGATTTTCGATGGCTACGATACATTCGAAAAAGTAAATGAATTTGCCGGTTGCATGGTTTTTCTTACTAAAGGGGATAAAAAGAGACCCGGATCAGATATCAGAACATTCTGTAACTATAAAGTATGCCTTCCCGACAACTCACTTGTCGGAACGATCCGGGAATTAATAGAGAATCCCGGGCAGTGGCTCCTGGAAATCAATACACCAGCCGGAAAAGAATTGCTTATTCCTTTTCATGAGGATTTCATTGTATCGATCGATAAAAGAAAGAAGATCATCATAATGGATCTTCCCGAGGGACTGACGGATCTGAATTGATCCCCAATCTCCTGCAACATTTCACAATTTCATCCGTCTTTAGCTAAAACCAATCCTAATTAATCAGAACTGTAATGAAAAAAATCGCAGCATTTTTAATTCCTGCAATCCTTGCTGCCTCTGTAACTTTTGGCCAGACTGCAACAAAGGAAACCAGGAATGTTAAGGGATTCACAAAGATCAGTTATGGAATTTCAGGAAACCTGATTATTAAAATCGGCCCTCAATTCAGCGTTGTGCTTGAAGGAGAAAAGGATGATCTGAGAGAAGTCATCACTGATGTATCTGACGGAAGGCTGAGAATCAGGATGGACAACTGGCGGTTCAACTTCAACGAAAAGGTCAATGCTTATGTGACTCTTCCGGAACTGTCCGGACTGAGTGTCTCGGGCTCAGGAAGGGCAGAAGTACTGGATCCGGTAAAGAATGCCGATTTCCTGGACCTTAGCGTGAGCGGCAGCGGGAAGCTTTATCTCAAAGAACCGGAAGTCGACAAAATCGACTGCAGCATCTCAGGATCCGGTGATATTATGATTACTGGTAATGGAAGCGCCGACACGGGAGAGATATCAATCAGCGGGTCAGGTGGTTATAACGCTCCTGATTTTGAAATTGACCGTCTGGAGGTCAGCGTATCAGGAAGCGGTAGCTGCTTCTGCAAGGCAGGAGACTCACTTGAAGCAAGGATCTCAGGCAGCGGGAATGTAACCTACAAGGGTGATCCGAGAATAGATGCAAGGGTTTCAGGGTCAGGACATGTACGATCTGCAAAATAATTTTACTTCCTCAGGATCCTGAGGATTCCATTTTTATCGATGCTGATGACCGGCGAAGGAACATACTTTCGTCGGTCATCCTGCTTATAGGTGACACAATAATCAACAGAACCAATAAGAATTTCTTCTATTTCGCTGAAGTTCCCCGGAGCCGTTCTCCCGCTTATGTTGGCTGATGTAGAGACAAGCGGCTTCCTGAACCTCGAAATTAGTTCATTGCAGAAAGCCTCGTTGCAGATCCTGATCCCAACCGATTTATCCTCATTGCAGATCCCGGCAGCAAGATTTTTTCCTTCAGGATAGATGATCGTAAGGGGTGAATCCGAAACACTTATCAGCTGTAAAGCAGTCTGAGGGATCTCTTTCACATATCTTTCAAGCATATCGATGCCATTGACAAGGATTATCATGCTTCTGCCTTCTGCCCTCGACTTTATCCTGATTATCTTTTCAATTGCAGAGGCATTGGTAGCATCACATCCTAATCCCCAGACTGTGTCGGTGGGATATAAAATAACACCTCCGGTTTTAAGCGCAGAAAGTGATTTTTTAATGTCATCTTCAAAATCCATTTTAACTCTTTGTTGAATGTTTTGCCCTGAATTGCAGATCTCTGAGCTTTGAATACTTCAGGTAGGTTCCCATCGCCGATATCATGCATCCCGTATAACCGTAGTATCCGTCGAGGAAACCTGCATTTAAGATAAATGACCTGAAAAAGGACCATGCCATGTGGAAATGAGCTGTTAACGGTCCGGCTTTTCTCCCAGCACTGAAATACGCATCAGCGCTTATAGAGGAAAACCGGTTTATTTTTTCCACGTGTTCTTCAATTGATTCGTATAAGATATGATGGATATCCCCCTTCAGCCTCGCAGCCCTGTATCCTTTATCCAGCCTGAAGGTGTCATGAGGATTAAATCCTGTCCATCTGCCTTTTGTCCTGTTGAAGAGCCTCAGGTGCCTGTCGGGGTACCATCTCGAATACCTTATCCATTTCCCGCAGTAATTATTAAGCCGGTTGAATATATACCCGTCATGGTTAAGATTGTCTTTAATCTCCAGGATCGACCTTCTTGATTCTTCGCTCAGTGCCTCATCGGCATCCAGGGAAAGGATCCATTGATTGGAGGCCAGAGACATGGCATAATTCTTCTGTTCCACATAACCTTCAAAACTGTGATGGCTGAACTTCACATTATATTCACGGCATTTCTCCCCGGTCCTGTCCGTAGAGTATGAATCAACCACAATTATCTCATCAGCAACTCCTTCAAGGGATGAAATACATCTTCCGATATACCTCTCCTCATTGAATGTTATTATAACTGCTGAAATATCCGGCATTTAACTTTTGGTTTAGAATTTAAGCTTAAGCCTTCTGATTCTATTTTTCATCTCATTGATGACCTTTTTCTCTTCTTCCAGGCTTGCAGCTTCAAATGTAACTGAGAAACGGATGTATTTCCCGGCATCATCCCATGGCACCGTTGAGATCTGTGCTTCCGTAATAAGATATTCTGAAAACTCCTGTGCCGAACTAAATGCTCTTCCGCTTTCTGTCCCTGAAGGAGCCTTAACATAACAATAAAATGAACCTTTTGGCTTGCTGGCATCAAAACCAAGTTCATTAAGGGCCCCGACAAGAAGATCAAATCTTCTGGAATATTTTTCAACGGTTTTATCAGTGATCTCAGTGTGCTGCAAAGCCTTTATGGCTGCCTTCTGAATAGCCCTGAACTGACCGGAATCGGAGTTGTCTTTGACAGTGGCATATGCTTTTACCGCTTTGCTGTTTCCGCATATAAAGCCGATTCTCCAGCCGGTCATATTGAATGCCTTGGATAATGAATGAACCTCAATGCCTACATCCATCGCCCCCTTGGCCGAAAGGAAGCTGAGAGGCTTGTATCCGTCATAAGTAAGTGCAGCATATGGAGCGTCGTGTATGACTATTATATTATTCTTCCGGGCAAAGTCGACGACTTTGTCAAAGAATTCCGGGGTAGCTACTGCACCTGTAGGATTGTTCGGATAATTCAGGTAGAGAAGCCTGGCTTTCTTCAGGATCTCCTGAGGCACCATGCTGAAATCGGGGTAGAACGAATTCGATTCAAGCAACGGCAGGTTAAAAACCTCTCCTCCGAGGTATTTTGTATATGTTGCAGTTACAGGATAACCCGGGACTGTTGTGAGAAGATAATCGCCGGGGTTTATAAAGCATATGGGTAGCATGGCCAGCACTGGCTTGGAGCCTATTCCATGAACAATATTTTCTTCGGGATTGATGTTGCGGAGACCATACACTTTCTCAAGGTACTTCGCTGCAGCCTCCCGGAATTCGGGGATTCCGTTATCAGCATACCACCTGTTTTCAGGCTTCCCTGCTTCTTCCGACAGAGCTTTGACAACAAGTTCATCCGCAGGCCAGTCGGGTTCGCCCACTCCCATGTCGATAAGGTCAATATCAGGGTGTGCTTTTCTTGCTGCTCCTTTTGCGCGCTTTATAAGTTCAAACTTATATACGGTTGTCGATTTGCCAAAATTGATGCCTCCCAGACGTTCAGCTATCTTGTCATCAAAGAAATTGCTCATTTTTATTCAGGGATGAAATGATTTTATATAACATGGTAAAAGTAATAACAATGTTGCAGAAAGTAATACAGGCAGCATCAGGCGGATACCAATCAGGTTTTTTCCATCGCATATGATCTGAAATAGTTGTTCAAATCTGATTCAAGATTAACAATTTTTTCATTTGAATAAATAAAAAGTTAGTTTAGTTTTGTAGCCTTGAATTTTAACATTTCAATTTCACAATTAATTAAACACTTATATCATGATTGACGCTATTTTTTGGATTGTCCCCGTTGCAGCGCTTACCGCACTGCTGTTCGCCTGGATATTCTACAGGAATATGAAAAAGCAGGAAGAAGGAACGGAAAGGATGAAGGAGATCGCTGCATACGTCAGGGAAGGCGCTATGGCTTACCTGAGACGCCAGTACTCAGTCGTTATAAAAGTTTTCGCCATCCTGGTTGTTCTTCTTCTCATCCTGGCATATTTCGGAATTCAGAATCCGTTCGTTCCAGTTGCATTCCTTACCGGTGGTTTCTTTTCAGGACTCTGCGGTTACCTTGGAATGAAGACTGCAACTTTTGCATCCAACAGGACTGCCTGGGCAGCTTCAAAATCACTCAACAAAGGTCTGCAGGTTGCCCTCAGGAGCGGTGCCGTAATGGGTCTTGTTGTCGTAGGCTTCGGACTTCTCGACATTGCCCTCTGGTTCCTGATCCTGAATCAGTGGGTTTTCACACCGGAAAATATGGAGACAGGTCTTAAATTCCTGGGGCTTCAATTAGTGCATGGAAGTCCTGATTATGCTGCTAATGGGATAATCACGGAAGCAGGACAAAGAGTCAAACTTATTGAAATAACTGCCGTAATGCTTACTTTCGGTATGGGCGCTTCAACACAGGCTCTTTTTGCACGTGTCGGAGGCGGTATTTTCACCAAAGCTGCCGACGTAGGTGCCGACCTTGTAGGAAAAGTTGAAGCCGGTATCCCGGAAGACGATCCCCGTAATCCTGCTACAATAGCTGATAACGTTGGCGACAATGTCGGTGACGTTGCAGGTATGGGAGCCGACCTTTATGAATCATATGCAGGATCAATTCTGGCAACAGCTGCCCTGGGCGCTGCACTTCCTGTTGCAGCCGGCATGACCCCCATGAAAGCTGTTATCGCACCTATGATTGTATCTGCAATAGGAATATTTTTGTCAATAGCTGGCGTATATCTCGTAAGAACCAAGGAATCTGCCACACCAAAAGCACTTCTGCAGGCGCTTCTTCTGGGGACGGGCGGAAGCTCGGCACTTATTCTTGTAGTGCTTGCAATTATGGCTTTTGCCGGAATGATCACCTGGGGAGTATTTGGGTCTGCAGTCGCTGGTCTTCTCGCAGGCGTGATCATCGGACAGTCAACAGAGTATTTTACCTCAGATGCCAACAAACCTACACAGGGCATAGCAAAACAGGCTCTGCAGGGTCCGGCAACAGTAATTATTGAAGGTATGGCAGTCGGGATGTCCTCAACCTGGATCCCTGTTATTACAATTGTAGCAGGTATCATTGCCGCATTCGGCTTTGCAGGAGGTTTCCATAATTTCCCGATGGGTGTATACGGCATCGGGTTTGCTGCTGTCGGAATGCTTTCAACGCTCGGAGTTACACTGGCAACTGACGCTTTCGGCCCTATCGCTGATAACGCAGGCGGTAATGCTGAAATGTCGGAACTTCCAAAAGAGGTTAGGGAAAGAACAGACGCTCTCGATGGTCTGGGAAACACCACAGCTGCAACAGGAAAAGGTTTTGCAATAGGCTCTGCCGCCCTGACAGCCCTGGCTCTTATGGCTGCCTATATGGAAGAGGTAAGACTCTGGCTGGGAAGACTTATCGACAAAGCTCCTGAAGGATTCAAGCAAATAGGTGATGTTTTATTTTATAATTCATCAATTCCGGCAGTTCATGACGGTCAGACTGCTGTAAACATTACAACTGCTTCAATAAAGGACTTCGCAAATGCTTATGACCTGTCACTTTTCAATCCTATTCTCCTCGGAGGTGTCTTTATCGGAGCAATGATGGCATTTCTCTTCAGCTCAATGAGCATGAAAGCTGTCGGTCGTGCCGCAGGCAAAATGGTGGAGGAAGTTCGCCGCCAGTTCCGCGAGATACCTGGAATTATGGATGGAAAAGCTAAGCCTGAATATGCAAAGTGTGTTGCTATTTCGACCGCAGGCGCCCAGAAGGAGATGCTTATACCTTCATTGCTCGCTATTGCCGTTCCATTATTGGTTGGTGTTATTTTCGGTGTTCCCGGTGTTATCGGACTCCTCGCCGGAGGAATGAGCGCAGGCTTTGTACTGGCAAGCATGCTCAACAATTCGGGAGGTGCATGGGATAATGCAAAGAAATACATTGAAAGAGGCAACTACGGAGGCAAGAAGAGCGAACCTCATAAGGCTTCTGTCGTTGGCGATACAGTCGGCGATCCTTTCAAGGATACATCAGGCCCGGCCCTCAACATACTTATAAAGCTGATGTCAATGGTATCCGTGGTTCTTGCAGGACTTACAGTTGCATTCAGCATATTTGGTTAATAGTTAAATCAACATTAATTGTGTAGGGACGCCCAATTTGGGCGTCTCTCCGAGAGACGCCCAAATTGGGCGTCTCTACACAATTTATTACATACCTGATGCACGTCCCCGATATTTCCGATATTCAATCTGCCCACCAACGCATCAGGCCCTTTATACATCGGACACCTGTTCTGACCTCGCAACAGCTGAACAGAATTTTCGGTTGTCAGTTGTTTTTCAAATGCGAGAATTTCCAGAAAGTAGGTGCATTCAAGTTCAGGGGCGCAACAAATGCAGTTTTGTCATTAACGGTTGAAGAAAAGAAAAGAGGTGTTGTCACTCATTCATCGGGCAATCATGCTGCAGCACTGGCCCTGGCAGCTTCCATGAACGGAGTTAAGGCAAGAATCGTGATGCCCGAAACAGCCCCTACGGTAAAAAAGAATGCAGTAGCCGGATATGGAGCAGAGATAACTTTCTGCAAGCCTACTCTTCAGGCCAGAGAGGAGACTACAAGGCTGATAATTAAAGAAACTGGCTCAACGCTTGTTCATCCCTACGATGACTTCAACGTGATATGCGGACAAGGGACATCCGCGCTTGAGCTTCTTGAAGAACATGGAGATCTTGATATTGTGGTTGCTCCGATAGGCGGAGGCGGATTAATGAGCGGCACATCAACAGTTGTAAAGAGCTTGAATAAGCAAATAAAAGTGATCGGAGCAGAGCCCCTTAACGCCAGTGACGCATGGAAATCGTTTACTACCGGGGTTCTGGCACCTTCTGTTAATCCATTAACAGTAGCCGATGGACTTCTTACCTCTCTCAGTGAACTCACTTTTACAATCGTACGAAAGAATGTGGATGACATATTTACAGTCAGAGAGGAATCAATAATCGAGTGCATGCTTCTGGTTTGGGAGAGAATGAAGATAGTCATTGAGCCTTCTTCTGCAACAGTACTGGCGGTAGTAAAAGAAAATCCCGGGTATTTCAGAGAAAAGAAGGTTGGGCTTATTATAAGCGGAGGAAATGTCGATTTCAGGAAGCTGCCTTTCTGATCCGTTTTGCAAAATAAGCTTCTACCGGGTAGTGGTCCGAATAACGGGCTTTCAGTATTTCAAAATACCTGTTTTCGAGCTTGTTGTCATAAAGGATGTAATCTATCCGGTTTGCAGGGTAATTTCCTCTGTAAGTAAATCCGGCGCCATATCCGGAGTGGACAAAAGAATCATTCAATCCTCCACGGATCTTCCTGTAGGAATATGATACAGGAGTATCGTTGAAATCGCCTGCTACAATCACGGGATAAGGCGATTTCTCTATCTGGGCTTTCAGCGATTCAGCCTGTTTAGCTCTCCTTATGAATCCCTGCTTCAGACTAAGGGACAGGCTTTTAACTGCATCAAAAGCTTCATTGTCGGCAGGATCAGTCATCTCTTCCACAAACGACCTTTCCATGCTTTTAAGCCTGAATGACTGAAGATGGTTGTTGAAAATCCTGATTGTATCCGTTCCTATAACCACGTCTGTGAAGATGGAGAGACTGGACGACTTAGGGTGACTAACCTGTCCTCTCCCTATTATCGGGTATTTGCTGTAAGTGACAATCCCATAATAACGGTTCTTCCCGCTTCCCACAATTTTCATATGCGACTGGTACTTGCCTCCAAGGGCTGTCCTGAAATTAAGATCCTTCTCTTCGGGATCTCCTCTGAAATAGAATTCCTGAAGGCAGATTATGTCGGGATTCTGTTCCCTTAGCAACGAGATCACCTTCTTTTCTGATCCCTGGTCCTTATTTTCAAATGAATTAAAAAGTCTTACATTATAGCTGAGCACCCTGAAGGTCCCCTCTTTGTTTCCGGATGTTTTACCGATTTTTATATAATTGGTAAGATGTGTAATTCCCAGGAGGATCACAAGAACAGAGATTAGTGTTTCAAATTTAAGAAGTATGGCCCATGCTAACGCAAATATGATGTTGCATAACAGAATATATGGATAGGCAAGTCCGAAAAAAGCAGGCAATGCAAATGTTTCAGGGCTGATATGCACTGCAAGGTAAGCCATGAGAAGCGTAGCTGCGAAGAAAATGTTCGCAGCAAGCATAATCCTATAGAAGATTCTTTTCAAGGAGAAGAATTATTGTAGCGAAAATACCAGTAATCAGGCAAATTTAAAGTTTGTGGATTGTTTTTTTGACCACTCAGGAAAAAGCTTATGTCAGCAGGATCTTTTTAAAGGTCAATTTCTCTTCTGGCTCTCTTTGAAGAGCGCATCCTTTTCTTCCCGGGTAAGACTGTCATAGCCTCCTTTCGATATCTTGTCGAGAATGAGGTTGATCCTGGACTGGTGTTCTGCTTTTTGCTTGTTGTATTCATAATCCCTGGGTTCTTTTTTATAGGTTACCTTCATTTTCTTTCCCGGCTTGAAAAAGGTGGCAATCAGGTCAAATATCCTGTTTATGCCTTTGCCTATATCTTTCCCCTTCTTTAAATTCAGGATGTAAAGGTATCCGAAAATGGCACCGCCGATATGTGCCAGCTTGCCACCTGAATTTGACGGAAAATCCATGATTGAAGTGAGGATAAAGATTGTCAGCGCAACGTAAATGATCCTTATCCTTCCAAAAAGAAAGAGGTTTATTGTGTAATTGGGTACGTATGAGGCTATAGCTATTACAATTGCCATCACCGATGCTGACGCACCAATAGCAACAGACGAAGCAATCTGCTCATCAAAAACAGGAAATATGTTAAAGGAAAGAACATAGACAATCGCTCCGCTTATTCCCCCGAGAAAGTAGACAGCCACCAGTTTTTTCTGGTCAAGGTATTCAAGGAATATTTTCCCGAACCAGTAAAGCCACAGTATATTGAAGATTATATGCCAGATATCCTTATGCGTGAACATGTATGTAATTATTGTCCACGGTCTTAACAGGAGTGTTTTTAAAGATGCCGGTATGGCGAGAAAACTTATCGTAGTTTCTGATATCAACGGATTCTTCAGCAGGAAGCTGACAGCAGATACTATCAGCAGAGCTACGAATACTGCAATATTTATATAGATAAGCCTTGAAACGAAATCACCTCGACGGAAACTGCTCTTTATTTCATCCCAGGATCCCATCAATATAAAGTTTTAGTGGTTTTACGCCAGTATCTAATTAGAAGGTAACCGAACAACATTCCTCCAAGATGTGCAAAATGAGCAATGTTGCTTCCAGGCTGCGTAAAAGCAAGCACCAGCTCAAGCACTCCATAGATCAGGACAAAATATTTTGCCTTGATCGGGATGGGAGGGAATATTATCATAAGCTGTGTGTTCGGGAACAGGATGCCAAATGCCAGCAAAACTCCGAAAACTGCTCCTGACGCACCCATAGTCGGAGTATTCAGAAGTGCCTGGAGAGATTGCATGATCATATTCGGGTATTCTCCCGATGAACCTTCATTGATTATCGTTTGTACAGCTTCAGGAGAAAGCATCTTTGCAAGGCTGTTATACTGGATAGCCAGGACCGATTCGTGCAAAAGCAAAGCGCCAAGCCCTGTAACAAAATAATAGATCAGAAAGCGTTTAGGTCCCCAGACGTTTTCAAGGGCCTGCCCGAAAATAAACAGCGCATACATGTTGAATAAAATATGCATGAAGTCGGCATGCATGAACATGTGTGATATAATCTGCACCGGAGCGAAACTATCGGATTTCGGGAAGTAGATCCCCAGAATGCCTCTCAGGTCTGTGTTGAATGCCCTTGCGCCGATGTAATATGCAACAAATACCACAACGTTGACAAGAATGATGTTCTTGACAACAGGGGTTATGTTCAGGAAACCTCTTCCGTATCCGTTCATATCAGGTTTTTAGTTTTTCAAATTCTTTTAATTGTCGCGCCAAAGCTAATCTTTATTCATAAATCAGGCAATATGCCATCATTTTACTACCTGAACCTTTTATCCAGTTCTTCAAGGGTAATTATGTTTATGACGGATTTCCCTTTTGGAGAATAATTAGGAGAGGCGCATGCGAACAGGGCATCAAAGAGATCCTCCATTTCTACCCTGACGAGTGTCTTCCCATATTGAATCGCTGATGCGCCTGCCATGGCAGCAGCAAATTTTTCCCTTTCACCTTCGATGGGACTGCCTTGTGTTGCCTTGAATTCCTCGATAAAGGCACCCAGCATGGCTGCAGGATCAGAAGATGTAGAATTCGATGGTCGTCCGGTTATTGTTACACTGCCTGCTCCTGAAAAATCAAGAGTGAAGCCAAGAAGCTTCAAATCGTGCACCATTTCCTTCAGTACCTGTAAATCAACAGGATTAAGTTCAACAACCAGTGGGAATAGCTCTGTCTGGCTCAAAGGAGTTTCATGGCTGAGGCATTCCAGGTATTTTTCATAAAGTATGCGTTCATGGGCTCTTTTCTGATCTATGAACATAAGCCCTGACTTGACGGGACAGACGATATATTTATTCTTTATCTGAAATAATGTTCTGCCAGTATCAACGATGCGTTCCTGTTGTTGTATGGCATTTCCTTTTTCAGTATCAGAATAAAGTCTCTCCCAGTTTGCAGCATTTTCCCTCTCAAATCTATCAAGGAAGCCTGGTCTCCGGTACGTCGATTCGTCTCCGTCGAAAGGGTTGTACTGTGGATTAATTTTAATATCTGGCTGTTCCGGGAATGGATCACTTGACCTTTTCACAGGGATATCGACGAGCGCCTCACTTTCAAAATCAAGCGAAGGAACGATATTAAATCTGCCGAGAGCCTCCCTGACCGATGCCATGAGGATCTGCCATATCGATCTTTCATCTTCGAATTTAATCTCTGTTTTCGTCGGATGAATGTTTATATCGATCGATGAAGGATCTGCCTCCATAAAAATGAAATATGTTGGTATCGCCTCAGGAGGAAGAATATTCTGAAATGCTTCAGCGACCGCCTTGTGAAAATATGGATGTTTCATGAAGCGGTTGTTGACGAAAAAAAACTGCTCTCCATATGTGCGCCTTGCACTTTCAGGCTTGCCAATGAACCCTTTAATCGAGATAAGGCTTGTATCGGTTTCAAGCGTTATGAGATCCTGGTTAATCTGTTTTCCGAAGACTCCGATGATCCTTTGTCTTAGATTCCCGGGGATCACATTGTAGACCTCACTGTCGTTATGATAGAAAATAAACCTTATATCGGGGTGTGCCAGTGCCACTTTCTGAAACTCATTTATAATATGCCTCATTTCAGTATTATCCGACTTGAGGAATTTCCTCCTGGCCGGCACATTGTAAAACAGGTTCTTTACTGAAAAGCTGGAGCCCTTGGGGCAGCTGCAGGGCTCCTGGATCTCAACCCTTGACCCATTAATCATAACGAGTGTCCCGGTTTCATCGCCATCTTTTCTCGTTTTCAGTTCAACCATTGCTACCGCCGCAATAGAAGCAAGCGCTTCACCCCTGAAGCCTTTTGTCACGATGGCAAAAAGGTCTTTTGCTGAAGCTATTTTGGAGGTTGCATGTCGTTCAAAGGAAAGCCGTGCATCGGTTTCAGACATTCCTGAGCCATCGTCAATAACCTGGATCAGGGTTTTGCCAGAATCCCTGATAATGACGGAGATATTTCCAGCTCCTGCATCAACTGCATTTTCCATCAGCTCCTTCACTACAGAAGCCGGCCTTTGGATAACTTCACCCGCTGCAATCTGGTTCGCTACCGAATCGGGAAGAAGCTTTATAATATCTGGCATTTTAAGTGCTTAAAAAATCGACCACTAAGATAGAAATATTTACCGTACGACCTTTTCATGAGTGCCGCAGTCAATCAAACGGATTCAATCATTATGATTATATTTGGATCAAAACTGAACGAGATGAAGAAAACACTTTTATGCATTACTGTCCTTTTGATCGGTTTCCTCTGCGGATGCTCAAATGATTCAAGGAAGAATGCAATCAAGGTGATCACATTAAATGTCAGATACGATACACCGAACGACAGCATTAACGCGTGGCCGAACAGGGTATCGATGGTTCTTGATTTTATTAAGGACGAGAAGCCTGATATACTCGGTTTGCAGGAGGTTCTGCTGAACCAGTATGAAGAACTCGATTCAGCTCTTAATGAATATGCATCAGTGAGTGTTGGGCGCAGTGATGGGGCAAAAGGAGGCGAAATGAATCCGGTCTTTTATTTGAAGGACCGGTTCGATATGGCCCGCACAAAAACATTCTGGTTGTCGGAAACTCCGGAAACTAAGGGATCAATGGCGTGGGGGGCAGGTCTTCCCCGGATAGTGACATGGATGGAGCTTGTCGACAAGATAACCCATCAGCATTTCTTTTTTTTCAATACTCATTTTGCTCACGACTCCGATTCAGCAAGAATCATGAGTTCCAGATTACTGCTTGCTAAAGCCGACAGCATAGCTTCTGATTTCCCGTTCATAATTACCGGCGATTTCAACCAGCTGCCGACCAGCAGAGGCTATAAGATACTTACCGGACCAGCCGAGAGCATACCTCTCATAAAGGATGCCTTTGTGATATCAGAAGACAATCCCAATGGTCCGGTTTACACATTCAACGGATTTTCCCACAAACAGGGAAGCGGAAGGGTTGATTATATTTTTGTCAAAGACGGAATGAAAGTGCTTGAACACAATATTATAGTTAGAAGGAAGAACAATGTTTACATCTCCGACCATTGGCCCGTGGAGGCGATAATTTCACTCATATAATACTAAATTTCTCAGGCTGTTTTTCTGTACCTGTTGACAGCCAGGGCTGTAAATGCAATTGCAATGATTGTAAGGGCATATATATCCCTGCTGATATCCTGGAAAGACGATCCTTTAAGCATCACCATCCTGTTGATGCGCATCAGGTAAGCCATCGGGTTGATTATGTCAAATTTCTGCGCCCATACCGGCATGCTTTCAAGCGGTGTGAATACCCCGCTCATCAGAATGAATATAATCATAAAGAAGAATGCAACGAACATGAACTGCTGCTGGGTGGATGAGAAAGTTGAAATCAAAAGTGCAAGACCAAGAACCGCAATCAGGAAAACAGATGATCCAAGGAAAACAAGACCAAGGCTTCCTCTGAAGGGGATGCCGAAGAACAATTTCCCGAGAACCAGACCGATCGCAAGATCAACAAGTCCGATTATAAGGAAAGGGACCATTTTAGCTATGATGAACTGATACTTTCTTACTGGAGTCACATTAATCTGTTCTATTGTTCCAGCCTCCTTCTCTTTCACCAGGTTAAGTCCGGCGAGAAGGAATCCTATAGCTGTGACCAGTATTCCAAGTATCCCCGGAAGCATATAATACTTGTAGTTCAGCAGCTCATTATACCAGTATCTGTTTGTTATGTCAATCCGTGGCACAGCTGAGACAGCCAATTGTCCTGTATTTTCAGTCAGTAAACTCTTATTGTAGTCCATCAGTATACCATTAAGGTATGCATAGGTAAGCTGTGCATTTGTTGCGTTAATTGCATTTATTGACGCAAGGATCTTACCTGCATTTCCTGTCCCGATATTCTTTCCGAATTCAGGCGGGATCTGAAGCACTGCATCACATTTGTTTTTGCTAAGAAGGTTATTTGCCTCATCTTCCGAGTAAGTCGAAAAGTTCGTTTTAAAAAAAGTCGATCCTTCAAGCTTATTGACAAGGGCTTTTGAATCAGAAGACATATCTCTGTCAATGATGCATAACCGTACTTCCCTGATCTCGAAGGTCACTGCCGGAACGAGAATGAGCATCTGTACTATCGGAACTCCTATAATAGCCTTGCTGATAAACTTGTTACGGAATATCTGCAGGAACTCTTTCCTTATGAGATAAAATACAGTTCTCATATTTTTTGGCTGTTTCTGTTTTTTAATCTTGTCATTGTGAGGAGCATAGTGACGAAGCAATCTTTTTCATGTACTATCACATAGTAACTTATTGTAATCTTACCTTAAAATTCCTGACACTAAGCGCTATAAAAAGTACAGTCATTGCTGTAAGTATCAGAGTCTCCTTCCATACGAAAAGCAAACCGGTTCCCTTGATCATGATCGATTTTATTATTACGACAAAATATCTTGGCGGAAGGACAGCACTTACCCAGTTGTATGCTTCATGCATGTTCTCTATCGGGAAGATGAACCCGGAAAGAAGAATTGTCGGAAGCATAAGCCCTACGAAGGAAATGAAAATTGCCTGCTGGATAGTTTTTGACACTGTAGAAATCAGGATACCCAGAGACAGGCTGAGCAGGATATAGAGCATTGTCTCGGCCAGCAGAAGAACAACACTGCCCTTCACTGGCAGGTTAAAGACAAAATATGAAAGAAGAAGTATAAATATCACATTGATAAAAGACAGAAGGAAATAAGGAGTTACTTTTCCCAGGATTATCTGCAGGGGCTTCAATGGTGAAACAAGAAGCACTTCCATTGTTCCGAACTCCTTCTCCCTGGTTATTGTTACGGAAGTCATCAGAGCGCAAATCAGCGTCAGGATAAGTGTTATAACTCCCGGAACAAACATGAAATGGCTTTTCATTTCCGGATTGTAGAACATCCTGACCTCAGGCTGCACAAGCAGATTTCCGCTTAATGAGCTGCCGGCAAGCTCCCTGTTATAGTCTGTCACGATAGCCGATATGTAGTTGGTGACAAGTGTTGCAGCATTTGGCTCAGATCCGTCTGCAATGATGCTTACCGTTGCTTTGTTCTGACTGATCAGGTCATGGCCGAAACCGGCGCCAAAAATAACCACCGCTTTTGCTTTGCCTTTTTTCATAACCTGGTCTATTTCCTCATAGCTCCTGAGATCCTCTGCTCTTGTGAAGAAACCTGACGAGCAAATCTTGTCCGAGATCTTCCGGGTAACTTCATCTTTGGAAAGGTCAAGAAATGCCACCCCTGCATCCTTAATATCAGTAGTGACCACAAAGCCGAATATAAGTATCTGGGCAGTTGGAATCCCGAACAGAATTATCAGTGTCCGGAAATCCCTGAAGATGTGCAGGAACTCTTTTCTTACAAATCCGAGAAACCTTTTCATTTCGGCCTTGCTATCTTTACAAATACCTCATCAACTGATTCTGCATCATACATCTTTTTCAGCGCCTCAGGAGTATCAAGCGCAACGATTTTTCCTTCGCTCATAATTGAAATCCGGTCGCAATACTCGGCTTCGTCCATATAATGAGTTGTGACAAAAACAGTTATGCCCCTGTCGGCTGTTTCGTAAATCATCTCCCAGAATTGCCGGCGGGTAATCGGATCGACACCTCCTGTGGGTTCATCCAGGAAAACTATTTTTGGTTCATGGAACACAGCAACGGAGAAAGCCAGTTTCTGCTTCATGCCAAGCGGAAGTTCAGAGATTAACCTGTCGCCGTATTTCCTGAAGTTCAGCTTGTCAAGAAGAACTTCGGTCTTCATTTTAATCATCTTTTCAGGCATCCTGTATATGCCTCCGTAAAGCATAATATTCTCCCTTGTTGTAAGATCTTCATAAAGTGAGAATTTCTGAGACATGTATCCAATGTTCTTTTTAATTTTCTCAGGATCAGTTTTTGCGTTAAAGCCTGCCACTATAGCTTCTCCTGACGTTGGGGAGGAAAGGCCTGAGAGGATCCTAAGGGCGGTTGTCTTCCCGGCTCCGTTTGCTCCCAGGAATCCAAATATCTCCCCTTCGTAAACCTCAAAATTCAGGTTATCGTTGGCTGTAAAGCTTCCGAATTTCTTTACAAGGTTGCTGACTGATATTACGATATTATTTTTCATTTTTTACTCACCCCAACCCCTCCCTGGAAGGGATTATTTACAATTCATCGTTTTCCATAAGCTCCAGGAACCTGTCCTCGATTCCGGCTTCTGATTCGGTGATCGATGCATCTTCAATACCTGATTTCTTAATATAGTCATACAGCGATTCATCGAAAACATCTTTTCTGAAGGTTATATGGATTGAATTGCCGAAAGGGTATGCAGTCAGTGTTTCCGGGTATTCCCTTAAAACATTCAGAAGCCTGTATTTATCCGTTGCCCTAGCGCTGTAAAGTTTACGGCTGAATTCTCTCTTAATACTGAGAGGATCATCAGTCAACAGAATTTGTCCGTTCTGAATAAGAGCCACTCTGCTGCACCTCATTGCCTCATCCATATACGGCGTTGAAACAAGTATTGTAATGTCATGTTGTTTCAGCTTTCTCAGCATATCCCAGAATTCAGATCTCGAGACAGCGTCAACTCCGGTTGTCGGTTCATCAAGGATTAGGAGCCTCGGATTATGGATAAGCGCACACGAAAGAGCAAGTTTCTGCTTCATCCCTCCTGAAAGCTTTCCTGCAAGTCTTTTTTTAAACGGTTCGATATGAGAGTAAATGTCTGCAATCAGGTCATAGTTGGCTTTTACCGTGGTTCCGAAAACAGTGGCATAGAAATTCAGATTCTCCTCGACAGTAAGGTCGTTGTAAAGACTGAATCGTCCGGGCATATACCCAATGTTCCTTCTCAGCTCCCTGAACCCTTCAGTCGCATCTAACCCAAGCACTTTTATTTGTCCTTCATCGGGAAGGAGAAGGGTTGCAATGATCCGGAAAAGAGTTGTCTTGCCTGCACCGTCAGGACCTATGAATCCGAATATCTCCCCTTCATTTATTTTAAATGAGATATCTTTTAAAGCCTGTGCAGCTTCAAACTTCTTGCTTATTCCCGATGCCCGAATAACCTCTTTCACTGTTTTCTCAGTTTTTCTCTGTGGCCCTCTCCCGACAAGTCGGGACAAGTTGTGTTTCTCATGTTTTCCTCCGTGTAAGTTCTTCTTCCTTCTTTCATAATATGGCCTCTCCGGGCATTCCTGATTTCATGGTGCCGTCGTTTTTCACATCAATTGTAACCGCATAAACAAGCGTAACCCTTTCTTCCTTTGTCTGAATGATCTTAGGAGTGAATTCAGCCTTTCCCGAAATATAACTGATGGTTCCCTGATATGATTTGTATCCTTTCCTGCCATCATCGACCCTTACAGCACATTCCCGGCCGATTTTAATATCCGACAGCTGTGCTCCGCTGACATACACTTTAAGCCTGATCACGGACAGGTCAGCGATCTTGACAAGCGGCTTGCCTGCAGCAGTCATTTCACCGGCTTCAGAATATTTTTCGATAATTGTTCCTTTCAGCGGACTTCTTACATTGCTCCTTGCCAGTTGTTCATTAAGAGTCGCCTTCTTCGATTCGTATACCGACAGTTCAGCAGCGATGGATGATTTCTGGGTATTGTTTGCAGATATCTGTTTTTCCAGAACTGCCACCTGGCCTGTAAGATCGTCATATTGTTTCTTTGTGGCGGCATCATCCTTAAGCATGTTTCCTATCCTGTTTATATTTACATTAAGGTTGGCAATCTGCTGATTCAGAATGTCATTCTGGGCATTTATTGATCCGATCCTTGTCCTGACGCTTTTCATGCCTGCATCGATTTCAGCTTTCTGAAGATGAAAAAGAGTGGTGTCGATAAGCGCTATAACCCCGCCCTTTTCAATTTCAGTTCCTTCAGTAATTCCAAATTCCAGTATGCGCCCGCTGGTCTCTGCTGATACTATAACCTCAGTTGCTTCAAAGTTGCCGTAGGCATCGGCCTTGTCAGAAGTGTCCCTGCACCCGGCAAGAACTACTGATGCAATCATTATTAATGATATTGTTTTCATATGGTGTTTCAATTTATCTCCTTCCCTCTTATATTCACAAGCTCCACTTTCGCCATCGCGAGGTTTATTTTATGTATTTCGTAATTGA
>CAZXAM010000007.1:27054-50383 GCA_964638545.1 uncultured Rikenellaceae bacterium
TTCACAAGCTCCACTTTCGCCATCGCGAGGTTTATTTTATGTATTTCGTAATTGATAAGAGCCTGCTTTTCCGAATTGATCTCATTGAGCAGCTCAGTGGCAGTTATGGTTCCGTTTTCATATTGAGATTCTGCAGAAGCCGTTATCCTTTTCCGGAGATCAATCAGCTCGGTGTCGGTAATTATTATGGATCTGAGACTTTCAATCTCGGCATTCTTAGCCTCAATAAGCCGGTTAAGATTGTCGGTCAGGTCATTCTTCCGGCTGTCAATTAATTCACTCTGGAGGTTTGTGATCTGTTTCTCATTTTTAGTCTTGTTCCAGTCGAAAATATTCCATTTAACTCCGGCTCCTACAACATAATATGGTGCAAATTCATCCCTGAAAAAATTATTTCCGGGCGGATTTCCATAGCCGAGCGTGGCGAATCCGAAGGCTTTGGGCATCCTTTTACTGCTTATTACCTTAAGGCTGGCTGCAAGCTGTTCCTTCCTGAGGTCGAAAAACTCAAGCTCAGGCCTCGAAAGCTCACCATTATATTCCCATGCCACTCCCGGTAACTGAAGTTCTGCCTCAGGATCTATAGTTATACCTGTAATCTCCGACAAGATTTTCTGCAATGAAGCTTTACGGATCTCATTCTCCATTAACTGCTGGCTGAGTTTTATCTTTTCAGTTGTCATTACGTCAATGTCAGTCTTTAGCATAAAACCATTGTTCACAGCAGACTGCATTGAAGAAATACGTTTGCTGATAAGCTCCAGGTAATTATTGAGAAGTTCTTTTTGCCTGTCAAGCAGCAATAGGTTGAAGAAATATGTATTTATCTGGCTGCGAAGCTTGTACAGATCCGCTTCTGTCTGTTTCTCGTTTATCCGGAGGTCGGCTTCTTCAAGAGCACGAGCTCCCTTGATGGCGCCACCGTCGTAGATCAGCTGGTTTATTTCAATTGCAAGCTTATACTGCTCATGTGGCAAGGGTTTTATTGCATCAGCAATTCCGGGGATGGGAATTGCTCCAAGCGAGCTTCCAATGTCTACAACCTCTGAATTGTAGACAAAGTTTCCGCTGGCGTCAAGCGATGGAAGCCATCCTCTCGACAGATTCTTATCCTTCAGCTGCCAGATCGTGGTAAATGCGTTTTTATCTCCGGCTAATGCCGAGGTTGACATCGCTCCGTCATAGCACTCCCGTAGCGTCAGAATCTTCTGTGCATTGAGCGCTGCTGTACCTTCGCTCAGTATTAAAATCAAAATCAGAATATTCCTTTTCATTATGTTTCTATAACTTTAAAACCTTATCCTTGTTCCCTTTACCGTGTACCGTGTACCTTGTACCCTGTACCTTGTACCCTTTCCAATATCATTTCATTATTGCCCTGATCACAAAATCGGCGGCATACACTTTCCTTTCCTCAATATATTTGTCAAAGTCGTATCCCATTCTTTCCATAAGGCTGCTGACAATTGGTTTTGCTAAAAACGGAAAGACACTCATGGCGGCTATTGATGTCATCAGTTGAGGAATAGACTCTCTGGTAATGTTGTACTTTGCCAGATCTTCCTTATGTTGTGATTCGAGCGTCGACCAGATCTTATTAATGTCAATCCCCTGAATGAGTTTCTTTATCCTTTCGGGATTCCGGTGTAATTCATTTATAAGAAATGCAGGGAGCCTCGGATTTTTCTGAAGAAAGGCAATGTGTTCCCTGTAGAAGAACCTGATCTTTTCTTCAAGGCTCAGTTTCTCGTCAAAGACAGGTGCAAACTTTTTAAACATCTGTCCGGCTATTTTTTCGAATACCGCATTGAACAGATGATCCTTGGTGCGGTAATAATAATGGAGCAGAGACTTGTTTATCCCTGCGTGGTCTGCAATATCCTGCATCCTCGCTCCATCCATTCCTTTCTCCAGGAAAACATCTGTTGCCGATTCAAAGATCTTTTCATCGGTCTGCCTGTCATTGTCTGTCATAATGTTTGACCAATAAGTTTAACCATACAGATTAACAATTTAGTTTAACCAGATGGTCAAATGTACGACAGATTTAGATTAAATGCAAATATTTCCGAAAAAAATTTTCTACTTTTAAGTTAACGAAACTTCTGGCTGTTTTACTAAATCCTGAGTGAAATGGAAAACCTGTCAATAAAACATAAAACTCATTCAATGGTTCGGAAGATACTGGGAGTTATAGCTTTTATATGCGGCATAGTTTACTTTTTTCTGATTTTCGAATCTTCAAGAACGCTTTATATATTTCTGTCACTCTTCTGGATCCTGATAGGATCAACCTGGTTCATAACATCCATGTATTCCAATACATCTTCAGTAAGGCCAGACAACAAGTCCCTGATTATCAGATGGGTCAACTGGATAAGATCAAAGATTATTCAGGATACTGAAATCGCTGATATAACTATAACGAAGTATCATATTCTGATTAACAGGAAAGATCAGAAACCCCTGAAGCTTCCCATTGATTTTTTCGAACAGGATCAGAAAAGAGAAGTATATGCCTATTTCATTGAGCTTTCCAAACAAAGGAATTTTCCACTCGAAAAGATAGGTTTTGGCAAGGAGGAATGACTGATGATTTTTCTTTTCATGAGGCTAAATATGGCATAAATACTATGGAACCACTGATTATTAAACGTAAATGGCATGTGATCATTAAGATCATTGCCGGTATCATCTTCATTACTCTCGGTACATACAATATCCTGAGCAGTTCATTCGAGACGCGCATTGTCAGCTGGATTACCAATATCCTTTTAATAATCCTGGGGATCAGCAATTTCACAACGTTTTCGGGTTCCGCTGCGGCCAGCCTGATACCCCGTAACCATGACCTCAGGATCAAATGGCGGGGCTGGGTTTTATGGAAGCTTATCCGCCCCGCTGAGGTGGATAAGATAGTACTGAGCAGGCTTTTCATTATTATCAACAGAACAGGGAAGAAACCGGTCAGGCTGGATGTTGGATCATTCGAAAAAGATCAGAAGACACAGATATACAGTTTCTTCATCGAGTATGCTAAACTTAAAAACATACCTGTCGAAAGACACGAATCGAGCCAGGAATAGAATCTGATGAATGACTGTAAAATAATCCCTTCACAGTATACGTTAGGCATTATACAGAATGTATTATACAATTTGTATAATTGAAATTTATTTATTATTTTAGCACTTCTGATAATCAGTTTACTAAAATGGCAGAGCGAAATCCTTTTATAACCAGCGGCTATTTTGGTCCTGACCTTTTCTGTGACAGGAAAGAGGAGACCCGGACTTTAATAACCAATGCCAGGAATGGTGTTAATACAACTCTTGTTTCAATACGTCGAATGGGAAAATCGGGACTTATCTGGCACACCATGGACCAATTGACAAGGGAAGGAGACCATACCTGCATCTATTGCGATATTTATGCAACCGGCGATCTTAAGGATTTTACAAATAAACTGGGCAGCTCAATCCTGCGGGCACTACCGGAAAAAAAACCGGTCGGGAAGAAATTTATGGACCTCCTGAAAGGACTTCGTCCTGTATTCAGCTATGATGCTCTGTCAGGTCAGCCGCAATTATCATTTACTTTTGCAACACAACAGCAGTATGAACAATCTGTTGAAAGCCTTTTCCGGTTCCTGGACTCTAACAGACAACCTGTTCTCATTGCAATAGATGAATTTCAGCAGATAACCGATTACCCTGAAAAAAATATTGAAGCTTTACTGCGTAGCCAGATTCAAACACTTAAAAACGTGAATCTGATCTTCTCAGGAAGCAGTCATCATTTATTATCTGAAATGTTCAGCAATGGAAACCGTCCTTTCTTTGCAAGTACTCAGTTTCTTTATCTGAAAGAAATTGAGCAAGACATCTATAAGGATTTCATTAAAGGCATTCTGATTAGTAACGGCAGAAATATAGACGAAGATGCCCTTGATTATATAATGCATTTCAGCAAGGCACATACTTTTTATACTCAAAGTATCTGCAACAGATTATTTGCCTCGGGGATAAAAATGATTTCTCGGGAGATTGTGATGCAGGAATGTAACCAATTGATTGCAGATCATGAACTGCTTTTCTTCCAGTACAGAAACCTGCTGACTCCGGTTCAATGGAACCTTCTGGAAGCTATTGCAAAAGAAGACAAAGTCTATCAGCCAACCTCTAAAGGATTCATTGAAAAATATAAAATAGGCATCCCTGCTAATGTCCAGCGTGGACTGGAATCGCTTCTAAATAAAGAAATGATATTCAGGGAGAATGATAAAAAAGGATCCTTTTATTCAGTTTACGATCTTTTCCTTTCACGATGGCTTGAAAACCTGGAATAAGAAGGAAAAGAAATGGTTTATGCTCTATACTAACCACCGGGCAAATGCCCCGGGACTTGATGGCGTAAAATGGGCTCACGGAACACGTATCGGCATAGCTGAATCATCCGATGGCGGAGCAAAAGGTCAGCACCCGTGCGTTGTGGTTAACGGCGACAAGGCATTTATCTTCTATTTTACACACTACGGCCAGGCTAAGGATTATTCCGGCTATAATGATTTCTCCCGATCAAGAAGGACAGTGATTCAGGTAGCCGAACTTAAATATTTTGACGGACAAATTATATGTGACAGAGATGAGCCTGTAAATATTAATTTCAAAGCTCCGGAGTCAAGGTGATTTTTAATTAAGTTTTTTCAGCTTTAGCCGGAGACTGTTGCTCACTACGCTTACTGAGCTGAGCGCCATTGCTGCCCCGGCTATCATTGGATTCAGAAGAAATCCCGTGAAAGGATACAGCAGCCCTGCTGCAACGGGGATACCTATTATATTATATATGAATGCCCAGAAAAGGTTCTGCCGGATTGTCTTAATGGTTAATCTTGACAGCTTCAAGGCCTGAGGTATTTTTGAAAGATCAGAAGATACTATTGTCATTTTTGCCACATCGATGGCGATATCTGATCCCCTGCCCATAGCAATGCTTACGTCAGCCTGAGCCAAAGCCTGTGAATCATTTATGCCATCGCCGGCCATAGCTACCGTTTTTCCCTCCGACTGAAGCTTTTTGATGAAATCATGCTTATCCTGAGGCAACATGCCCGACCTGTACCTTGATATGCCAGCTTCCCGTGCAATTGCCGAAGCACTCTGTTCATTGTCGCCTGTAAGCATATACACTTCAATGCCAAGTTCATGAAGATGCTTAATTGCTGCCCTCGAAGATTCCTTTATCCTGTCTGAAACTGCAATTACCGACAGGACTTTCTCTTCGTCGGAGAAAAATGCGATGCTCATTGCCTCCTTCTGCCATTTTTCAGCAGCAGAAAGAATTTCGCTGTCAATTTCTATACCGTATTCCTCCATCAGGATTTTGCTGCCGACAAAATATACTCCATCAGCCGCAGCAGCTTTGATCCCTTTTCCGGCAATGTTTTCAAGAGTCACTTGTTCCGAAATACTATCAATCCCTGAATCTTCAAGATACCTTACCACAGGAGCCGCAAGAGGATGATCACTGTTCCTTTCTATACTGTGAAGCACTCTTCCTAATTTACCGGCAAACAGTCCTTCTCTCCATTTGATTTCATGTACCACAGGTTCTCCAAGTGTTATTGTTCCGGTTTTATCTAACACAACGGCATTGACTTTGTAGGCAGTCTCGAGACTTTCTGCATCCTTGATGAGTATCCCGTTGTCAGCTCCCTTGCCTATCCCTACCATTATGGCTGTTGGGGTAGCGAGACCAAGTGCACAGGGACAGGCAATTATCAGCACTGTTACAATCGCCAGAAGGCTGTGAACAAGGGTATTCTCCTTTGACAGAAGCAGCCATGCAATTCCGCTGACAAAAGCGATTCCGATGACCACGGGTACAAAAATTCCTGCTATCCTATCGACCAGGTGCTGAACAGGGGCTTTGCTTCCCTGGGCATCTCTTACCATTTTAATAATCTGAGAAAGAAGAGTGTCGCTTCCAACTTTTTCAGCTTTGAACAAGATGCTTCCCTTCTGGTTTATAGTGCCCGCATAAACCTTTTCACCGGAGCTCTTCTCAACAGGAACAGGTTCTCCGCTCAGCATACTTTCATCGATAAATGTCGTACCTGAGACTACCGTGCCGTCAACCGGTATCTTATTGCCTGGTTTTACGAGAATTACATCTCCCTTCACTACTTCACCGGCAGGGATCTCTTCCTGTTCTCCATTATCCCTTATTACTACCACGCTCTTTGATTGCAGGCCAATAAGCTTTTTAAGAGAAGCAGATGTGTTTGATTTTGCTTTCTGTTCCAGAAGCCGTCCAAGCAAAATGAATGTAATGATTACAGCCGAGGCCTCAAAATAGACATGAGGGCCTATCCCTTCCCTTTGAAACACTCCGGGAAAAAAAGTCACCACAGCGCTGTACAAATATGCTATTCCTGTGCTCAGCGCAACAAGAGTGTCCATATTGGCAGAGCCGTGCCTCAACTGTTTTATTGCTCCTGCCGGAAATTGTCTGCCAAACCAGAAAACCACCGGGGTGGCTAAAGCCATCATTATATAATTGGCATAAGGAATATCCATGAATGCCATGGCAATAACAAGGAGGGGAATGCTGAATGCTGCAGCTCCGATTGTATTTATCCGGGCTTCCTTAAGCTGCTCTTTATGAGCCTCTTCCTTAAGTTCGAAACTGTTGGCTTCATCAGTTATTATGTCGTAGCCGATTGAACGGACAGCCTGTTTTATTTCATCAGGCGAAATTTCCTCCGGCGAAAATTCAACATTTAAAGAGGAGTCGGCATAATTCACTGATGCCCCGGAAACGCCGGATAGAGTTTTTACAAATGACTCCGTCCTGATAGCACAAGAAGCACAGTGCATTCCCGTAACTGGATATGTTTTTGATATGTTGACTTTTACCGGCATTTTAAATGCAATCTGGATAGCTGTCAAAGATATATTAGAACCGGTCATTATTATCCGGCATTTCTAATGAAACAGTTGAATGTTAAAATGGTTGAACTTCAAACAAAAAATATTAGATTTGCATTAGCTAACCGAAAATCAATTAAAACCTAAACAAATGAAATGGCAGGGCAGAGAAGGCAGTGGCAACGTTGAGGACCGCAGAGGTATGTCGACAGGTAAAATGGCCGTCGGCGGCGGTATAGGAACAATAGTAATAGTTCTTCTTGTCCTGCTGCTGGGAGGTGATCCGTCGCAGATACTCAATTCCGGAGGCGGCGGCAGTGTTGCCGGAACTGAAGATTATCAGCCTACCGCAGAAGAGGCTCAGCTGGCCGATTTTGTAAAGGTCGTCCTTAAGGATACAGAAACTGTATGGGGGAAAATATTTCAGGAATCAGGATCAACATACCGCATGCCAACACTTGTATTATTCAGCGGACAGGTACAATCGGCCTGCGGATATGCCAGCGCATCGAGCGGCCCGTTCTATTGCCCCGGTGATGAAAAAGTGTATATCGATCTGAGCTTCTGTTCGGAACTGAAAACAAAATTCGGTGCCTATGGCGATTTTGCAATTGCTTATGTTATATCACATGAGATAGGGCATCACGTCCAGAACCTGCTTGGCATACTCGAGCAGGTAAACTCCCAGAGATCAAGGCTCAGCGAAACAAGAGCCAACCAGCTGCTTGTCAGGCTTGAGCTTCAGGCAGATTTTCTTGCCGGAATGTGGGCACATTATGAAGAAGGACTCGGGTACCTGGAAACCGGAGACATTGAAGAAGCCATGAATGCAGCGTCTTCGGTAGGCGATGATGTGCTTCAGAAGAAGTATCAGGGGCGAGTTTACCCCGACTCCTTTACACATGGATCAGCAGAACAGCGCAAATCCTGGTTCAGCAGAGGATACCAGACTGGCGACTTTGACCAGGGCGATACATTTAACGCAAATATTTAGTCAGACAGCCGACAACTTTTTTCATAGATAGGTTTTTATTTCAAAGGAATGAAATAAGAACCTTTTTTTTTATCGTCGATTTCCAGGGATCAATTATGTTTTCATAAATTTCAATCCTGGCTGATCTTTAAGAAACACCTGTCTTGTTGAAGGATCATCAACATTGCCTTCTGTCCTGAGATCTCCTCTCATTCCAATTCGTTTACTTTCCTGAATTTCATTTGTCTCCTTTCAGGAATCAAAAACGTATACGGCATAACTCTGCCAATCAATAGAAGTATTATCAGATCCGACATCAATAGAAAAAATTCCAGTCATCCTCTATAAAAATAGGTGGTAATTGAGAAATAGTATATAAAAAGAGGGAAATACATACAAAAAAAGGGGGGTATAAGGTAAAAAACATATAAAAAAATTGAATATACCCCAAAATAATATGGGGTATAATATGAAATATATAAAATATATATTATAATTGCATCATATTTCTTAATGTTTATAAGCAAAAATCTAACATGAATGAAAGAAACGACATGGATTTACAGGTTTATCATCGTTTTGACAGGATTGATTTGTAGTCTTCAGGTTAAATCGCAGGATGAAGCACAATCAAAATTCACAGCCGGGGCAGATTTTTACAGCAGCTATCTTTGGAGAGGAACCCAGTATGGTACAGGACCATCTGTCCAGCCTTCTCTGAAGTTCTCTACCGGGGCATTCAGCGCCGGAGCATGGGGATCTTTCGATTTTCATGGATACCAGGAAACAGACCTGTGGTTATCGTTCTCGCTTCCCGCAGGATTCAGCATTGGAATGACTGATTACTATTTCCCTGAATTCGACTATTTTGATTACACCGAAACAGCGGGAAGTCATGCTTTTGAGATCAATGTCTGTTTTTCAAAATGGGGGCTGACTCTTGCAGGAAATTATGTGCTTAACAAGGCAGGCAATGCCGGTTCAGCTGGAGGAGATAAATATTTCGAAGCGAAGTATTCATTCAAGTCAGTATATCTCTTCATGGGCGCCGGCGATGGCTGGCTCTCCGTTGATACTGAATCTGGCAAGGACAAGTTTACAATTTGTAATCTTGGTCTCGGCGTGGCCAGTGAAATCAAAATTACAGATAAGTTCGGCATACCGGTTAACGGACAGCTTATCTTCAATCCCGATACTGAGAAAATGTTCATTGTTGCAGGCATTACTCTGCAATAGGATAATTCAAAAAATATGTCTTACTAACAAATTACTAGGTTTATGAAATCAAAATGGAAAAGAGTCCTTTTGCTGCTTCTGTTTTCACTGACAGGCACGGCTGGACTTTATGCTTCAGATGCCACTCCAATAGATTCGGGAGCTACTGCCTGGATGCTGACATCAACGGCACTCGTGCTGTTGATGGTGCCGGGACTGGCAATGTTTTATGGCGGACTTGTCCGTTCAAAAAATGTTCTCGGAACCATCATGCACAGTTTTGTGGCTATGGGTATTATCAGTATCCTTTGGGTGGCTGTGGGTTATGCAATGGCCTTCGGGAAGAATATCCTGGGCGGCTTTATAGGGTGGAATCCCGATTATTTCTTTCTAAAGGGAATAGACACTAATATTCTCGATGCAGGCATTCCGGAATACGTGTTCTCGATGTTCCAGGGAAAGTTTGCGATCATTACCCCTGCACTGATTGCAGGAGCTTTTGCAGAAAGAGTCTCATTTAAGGCATATTGCCTTTTCATAACATTATGGAGCCTTCTCGTTTACAATCCTCTTTGTCACTGGGTCTGGGCCTCTGACGGATTCCTTTATAATCTTGGTGCAAAAGGAGCCATTGATTTTGCAGGTGGTACCGTGGTCCATATTTCAGCAGGGATCAGCGGTCTTGTGGCTGCCCTCTTCCTTGGTTCAAGAAGAGGATATCCTTACCAGGTGATAAGACCCAACAACCTGGTGATAACAATGTTGGGAGCCGGACTTCTCTGGGTGGGATGGTTCGGATTCAATGCCGGAAGCAGCATTTCAAGCGGTCTCAGTACAGCTCAGGCCCTTACAGCCACCCAGATCGCAGCTGCAGCAGGTGCACTTACCTGGGCAATAATAGAAGGGTTTCATCAGGGAAAAGCCACGGCGCTCGGATTCGCATCCGGCATTCTTGCAGGTCTGGTAGCTGTTACTCCTGCCGCAGGTGTCGTTCAGCCTTACGGCGCCATGATCCTGGGGATCCTTGCCTCCCTGATATGCTACATGGCTATCCAGGCAAAAAACAAGCTTGGCTATGACGACAGTCTCGATGCTTTCGGGATTCACGGTATTGGAGGAATTGTCGGAGCAATTTTCCTGACCTTTTTTATCAGGAGATCGTGGATGGCAGATGCAGCAACAGCAGCAGGAAGCTCGTGGACAGTTTGGAATCAGCTTGGCGTTCAGGCTGTGGCAGTATTGATCGCAATTGCTTTTGCTGGTGCTATGACTCTCCTGATAATATGGTTGCTTAACAAATTCGTAAAATTCAGATCAGCTGAAGAAGAAGAAATGGCCGGACTCGACAGGACTTTCCACGGTGAAAGAGCTTACGGCATGTTGAATCCAAGCTGATTTATCTATAAACCGACAGAAATGAAACTTATAACAGCAATAATACGTGAAGTTCAGCTCGACAAGGTGCGCGAAGCGCTAATCGAAGCCGAAATAACAAGGATAACGGTCAGCCGGGTCTCGGGGCATGGCCAGCAAAGAATAGAGGAAATGTACAGGGGCCAGCGAATCGTTCCCGATCTAATCCCAAAGATCAAGATCGAGATTGCAGTCAATGATTCATTTGTGGATATAACCGTGGATGCCATACTGAGATCCGCGAAAACAAATGGCACTGAAGGTGTTGTGGGTGATGGGAAAATCTTCATTACTCCTCTTGAAGAATGTATCCGCATCAGAACCGGGGAAAGAGGCGGGAAGGCTATTTAATAATTCAGCTCAGGAATAACTTAATATCATCTTCAACCGTTCCTATTCCGGCGATACCGAATTTTTCAACCAGCACTTTTGCAACATTAGGAGAGAGGAACCCCGGCAATGTCGGTCCCAGGTGTATATTCTTCACCCCCAGGGAAAGAAGCGCGAGCAGGACAATCACCGCCTTCTGCTCGTACCAAGCAATGTTAAATGCTATAGGCAGCTTATTGATATCGTCGAGGTTAAATACCTCCTTAAGCTTCAGTGCGATAACGGCAAGAGAGTATGAATCGTTGCACTGACCGGCATCAAGCACCCTTGGAATTCCGTTAATATCTCCCAGAGGAAGCTTATTGTACCTGTATTTTGCGCATCCGGCCGTCAGTATGACAGTATCTTTCGGAAGAGCCAGGGCAAACTCCGTGTAGTAATTGCGATCCTTAAAGCGGCCGTCGCAACCTGCCATAACAAAAAACTTCCTGATGGCTCCTGATTTTACTGCTTCAACGATCTTGTCGGCCAGTGCTATAACCTGGTTATGTGCAAATCCTCCGATTATCTCACCCTTCTCTATCTCCACAGGAGGCTTGCATTTCTTTGCATGAGCAATTATCTCAGAAAAATCCTTAACTCCTCCTGCCGGCCTGTCGGCAATGTGCTTAAAGCCTTTGAACCCGGCAGCACCTGTAGTGTAAACCTTGTCAAAGTATGAAGCATCCTTCTTCGGAGGAACGATACAGTTGGTTGTGAAAAGGACAGGTCCGTTGAATGTTTCAAATTCCTCTTTCTGGCGCCACCATGAGCTTCCGTAGTTGCCTACGAAATGGCTGTATTTCCTGAAAGCCGGATAATAATTTGCAGGAAGCATTTCGCTGTGCGTATAAACATCAACACCGGATCCTTCTGTCTGAATCAGGAGGTCTTCCATATCCCTCAGATCGTGCCCGCTGATCAGGATGCCGGGATTATTCCTTACACCAATGTTAACCTTTGTGATCTCCGGATTGCCATACCTGGTTGTATTCGCCTTGTCGAGAAGTGCCATTGCAACGACGCCATGCCTGCCGGTTTCGAGGACGAGATTCACAAGCTGGTCTGCTGTAAGAGAATCGTCGGCAGTTGCAACAAGCGCCTCCTGCATGAATTTATAGAGAGCCTTGTCTTCAAATCCGAGGTTGAAAGCATGCTCGGTGTAAGCGGCCATTCCCTTGACTCCGTATGTAACAAGTTCACGAAGCGATCTGATGTCCTCATTTTGTGTGCGAAGCACTCCTATAGAGGCATTTTTGATTTCAAACTCTTCGATGCTGTTTCCTGTCCATGTTGCAGATTCATCAATTTTTTCAGGAAGAGTGCCCCCCGCATTGAGGAATTCTCTTTTTACCTCCTCACGCAATTCCAGGCCTTCACTTATCTTCTTGATAAAGCGGTCGTTGTCGAAATTGGCATTGGTGATTGTCATGAAAATACTGTCGAAAACGAACTTGTTTACCCTGGCATTTTCAATTCCAAGCTCCCGGGCGCGCGTACTGTAAAAAGAAATGCCCCTGACAACGAACATAAGGAGGTCCTGCATTCTTGCAACTTCTTCGCTTTTCCCGCATACTCCAGTTATAGTACAACCGGTTCCTTTGGCTGTTTCCTGACATTGATAACAAAACATGCTCATAATTATATCTGTTTTAAGTTTGTAATTAGTTTCATTCAATCAGATCATGAATCTTATAATTTTACAAAGATCAGAAATCCCCATATGACAAATTGTAACATTTGTTACAATCTGTAAAATAAAAAAACCGTCATGTCGGAACAATGACGGCTTTTTCTTTTACTGAATAATTTAAAACCTGTATCCGGCCGAAATTCCGAATCCGGTATTCTTTACTGCAGCTTTGCTATTCGGCAATGCGGTATAATCGGGATTGATCTTGATCATTCCGAGCTGGGCGTTGAACTGGAAGAACAGTCCCATTTCAAGCTCATAACCGAAGAAGATATTTCCTCCCAGATCCAAAGGTTTGTAGTAAGTAGCGGTTCCAACTGAAGCTACTTCATTTTCGAATTCGATTTTTACCTTGTTCCCGTTGTTATCAACAACATTGCCGGCTATGGCGTAGCCAAGGTAAGGGCCGAAACCAAGCATGACATGTCCTGAACCCAGCGCCCCTTTATACATGAAATTGACCGGAAGCTCAAGATATGATAATTTATGCTTAATGTCGGTAGCGTCAGGGGTTACATTTGCACCTTTGGTGGAAAACAGAAGCCCGGGTTGAATGTAAAAATCAGGAACAAGCGGGATCTGTACGTTTACACCTCCGTGAAATCCAAAGATAAGACCATTCTCCAGCTTATCGCCGACGGCATCTTTACCGTTAAGATTCTGGAAGTTTACGCCGCCAAGTATCCCGAGAGTGGTTTTACCTTTTTCACTCTGAGCACTTAACATCGGTGCGGCCAGCAGGAGAATAAGAATGACTGAGAATAATTTTGTTTTCATGTTATAATGTATTAGATATCAGATTATTAAATAATGATTGCTAATTATTTGGCAGCTGCTTCTTTCTGTGCGTCAGAGACCATTTTTTCATTTGCAGAGATAAGGAACTCAACCCTGCGGTTCTGTGCCTGGCCTTCAGGTGTTGAATTGTCATATTTCGGAACAGTTTCGCCAAATCCCTTGGTTGTAAGTCTTGAGGTTGTTATGTTTTTTGAAGCCAGGTATGATGAAACAGTGGCTGAACGCTTTTCAGAAAGGGTCTGGTTATAGGCTTCAGTTCCCTTGCTGTCGGTATGTCCCTGAATCTCGAGATTTGTGTCAGGATAAGTGTTAAGAACCGTCACCAGCTTATCAAGATTGGTTTTAGCTTCTGTTGAGAGATCTGACTTATCAAATCCGAACAAGACAGCACTGCTGAATTCAACAACAATACCTTCTCCGACGCGCTCAACTTTTGCATCAGGTACGGTTTGCTCGATTTGTTCAGCCTGCTTATCCATCTGGCGCCCGATTACAGCGCCGGCAGCCCCGCCTACAGCAGCTCCGATAATTGCTCCAAGGGCCGTATTGCCCGAAGCCCTTCCAACAACAGCTCCTGCAGCTGCTCCGGCAGCAGTACCTGCTGCTGCCCCTTTTGTTGTTTTATTCATCGATGCACAGCCCGATAAAACAAGAGATGCGCTCAATACAACGACTAAACCTGTTTTAAAAAATTTCATGATTATAAAAATTTTAGTTAGTGAATTTTGTTCAGATCAAATTATGTGCCGAAAAGAAATTCCTCATATTTCAACGTTTAATGTCGTACAAAATTGATTACTCCTAATGTGTTGATGATCAATCTATATAAAACTTTACGAAAGCGACTGAAACCCTTGCAGACAAGGAATGTAAAATTACGCAATTTTTTCTGATTACACAAAGTTATTTGTCAGTGTTGTCAGTTTTTCTTCGTATTTTAGTTCAGGAATAGGGCCGTACCAGAATAGAATGTATTTTATTTTCTTTTTATAACTAAAAAAAATCAATTTATGGCTGTTTTGAAAGTTATTGAAGTAATGGCTTCCTCCCCAAAGAGCTGGGAAGAAGCTGCGAATACTGCTGTTAAGACTGCAGGTAAAACCGTCAAAGGGATCCGTTCTGTTTATATACAGGACATGAGCGCCCTGGTGAAGAACAACAAGATCGCTGAATACCGTGTTAATGCTAAAATTACATTTGAGGTGATAAACTAGCTGCGGTTATCAATTTAAAAGGCAGGTTCGATGATGAACCTGCCTTTTCGCTTTTAAGCTGTTTCAAGAGAATTTAATCAATCAGGTCTGGGGATTGGCTTTAGGTTCCTCAGGTTTTGTTTCATCCTTTGCCTTATTCCTGATGCTGTCGGCAATATCATCCAGCTTGTCTGCTGCTTTGGCTGCAACCTTTTTACCGAATTCCTTTGCCTTTGACAGTTTCTCCTTTGCTTCAATCTCAGCCTTGTCGCTGAAAGCATCCAGTTTTTCCTTTACATTGACCTTCTTGATGTCTTCAACCTTGTCTTCGACATAATCTTCGGCCTTATCAAGAGCCTCAGAGGCTTTTGTGAAAGCCTTGCTTTTTTTAACCTTGTCAACTTTCTCATCAATGAAGTCATCAGCCTTGTCAATAAGGTTCTTAGCCTTTTCTGCCCAACCTTTTTCTTCAGGTTTTTCAGGGACTTTTTTTGTTTCTTCTTCCATAACATTAATAAGTTAAGTAATATTTCTATAACTGAAAAATCAGGGGATCTCCATTTATAGTATCGATCGTTAAAGTTAAGGAAATAAGATTAGACAATCAATGCTAAAATGAGTAATTTAGTGGATATTTTAGATTTTTACAGGCTTATACTAATACTCAATAATGGAAAAGGAAACGCTTATCGCCATAGCAATAGGAATCGGTTTGGCTGCAAGCTGCGGATTCAGGGTGTTTGTACCTATGCTGGTAGCAGCAATAGCTGCAAAAACAGGTATTCTTCCGCTAAACGAAAGCTTTCAATGGCTGGGCAGCTGGACAGCTATCGTCGCCCTGGGGACGGCAACAATTATTGAGATTATCGCTTACTATATCCCTTTTATCGACAACCTTCTGGATACATTGACAACACCCCTGGCAATAGGAGCCGGAACTCTTCTGCTTACCTCCGTCCTTCCAATCGACAATAATCTTATTAAATGGATAACAGGATTTATTGTAGGAGGAGGCACCGCAGCTACCGTTCAGGGAGGCACGGTCCTTACCAGGCTGGCTTCTTCAAAACTGACTGCCGGTGTGGGGAATCCGGTATTGGCAACTGGCGAACATGCTGCAGCATTCGGCTCATCGGTATTGTCACTTTTCATACCTCTCATAATTGCCGTTCTGGTTATCCTTGCTGTTACCTTCATTTTATTGAAATTCGGGAGAAAATTGTTCGGGAGAAAGAAGAGCTGATCTCAGATTTTTTGACGCCGGGTTGAATTTTGGAATCGGAGTTCAGGTGAACAGGTTTATTTTGGCTGCTCAATATGGAATGGGTCTGACAAATGTAGCTGTCAATAATCAGGGTATAGTAGAAATGAAGAACCGGGTGATCGGCATTTCATTCAGCACAGCATTTGCCGCAAGGAAGTGAGTGACATTTAAGAGCTAAACATTCCTGAAAAAAAGATAATTCTGACTCTTAAGGATATTCCTGCGAAGAGGATCGAGAAAACTTCTCAAGATATATTTTGATCCACCCCTGAAATTCAAATGTTTATATTGCATTGCCAGGGGTATTACTACTTCTTTCATCCCGGCTTTGGAGGCCATATTCAGGAGAGCATTCCTTGTAAAGAAATTCAGGTGTTCCAGCGGAGCTACCGGATTGAGCGAATTCCTTGTCCCTCTTCTGGCTTTCCAGTCCATGTTTTTCAGACGATGCCTGATATTATTGGCGGTTGGGACGCTAATTTTAATAATCCCGTCAGGTTTTAAAGCTGATTTCAGGTAGAGCAATGTATTAAGGGGTTGCGGCAAATGCTCCAGAACCTGTTCAGTATTTATGAAATCAAAACTATGCTCCGGGATCTGATTCCAATTCAGTATTTTTACTCCGTTAGCGCTGGCATATTTTATTCTTTCTTCCGAGAGCTCTGTGCCATAGGTGTCGCAGCCTATTTTCTTTGCTTTTATCGCCCAGTCGCCCCAGCCCATTCCAAAATCAAGAAAACACAGGTCTGAAGGATCTTTTCTGATATATGCAATGATCTTAATAAGTTCCTGCTCAAGAGTAAGGTAATACCCGATGTTTTCTTTCTGATGCCTTGTCATTGCCTTTCCGGGATCGATCCAATGCTCATAGAGCCTTTCCATCAAAGCATCATTCGGGACATCCTTCTGGAAGATCAGCCCGCAATTTTCACATTCGCAAAGCCTGTAATAAGAGCTTTTCAGATATTCAAACTCCACCATTCCCTGCGGCAGATAGAATCCCAGCAGATAATCCTTAACCGGACTTTCATCATACCGGCTCTCATAAACTGTTTTAAATCTGTCAGATGAACAGGCAGGACATTCTTCCCTTATTTCAAACCACTTATGTTGACCGATGGCTTCCGTAGTCATATCCCCCAAATCGCTGACGTCAAGATGTTCAAAGTCCGGTTCCTTGTTATTATTATATTTTCTATTTCTCTTTTTCCGCCCGTTTGGCGACAAGAGTATCAGTACCGAATTCACCCACTTCTCTCGTGAAATTGATTACACCGCCTGCAAGTTTCCCTTTATAGCTGACTCTTATCTTCTCCTCCATTATATCCATCATTTCAACAAATGAAATGACTCCGTTTTCAAATTTACCTTCGAGTATGTCGGTCTCACTTTTCTGTCCTTCTATTATCCTGGTTATTTTTCCCGTCAGCTTTGTTCCTTCCTGCTTGATAACATAAGTATAATTCTGTATTCCGACCGGAGTGTCGAATTCAGCTTTCCATGTGCCTGTAAGATCATCTGCCGTTTGAGCTGACAGAAGGGCAGGGAAGAATATGAGGGCAAATAATGAAGATAGCAGGAAAGATTTCGTCCAGCTGATTTTTGCATTCTGAAGTTTTTTCATGTCGTTAAATTATTTGTAAGATTAGTTTTAGTTGGTTATAAATATTTCAAGATAGTCAAAAAATCCGGAAATAGATATGATTTCCGACATTGTTTTAAAATCAGCGCCCTGGTACGCTCAGATAACCGGAGCCGGGATTTTTCCGGAATTCATCATTTGCCTGAATGAATCCCTGTATTTCTCAAGATAAACGGTATCAAACTGTTCTGTTCCTGTCACCAGGGGATTTGGTTCACCGGGTTTCCGGGATCGGAGAGCGGCAAGATCTCTTTCAGAAGAATGGAACCAGAGACCGACGTCGCATCCTGCTTCACGGGCAACTGCACTGAAATATTCAACTGATGATTTATAGAGCCTGGCCTCAGTATCGGTAGGCCATACACCTCTTCCTCCCATTACGCCTGCCATATGCTTCACTCCGTTATCGTATACCGGGAAGATATAAGACATACAACCCGGACTGTGACCAGGAGTCGCGACAGCCTGTACATATAGGTTCCCGACCTTGATTTTCATCCCGTCGTTGAGGAAAATATCCACTGACTCAGGCCTTGAACCGACGTAAACCCATTCGGGTGGTACACTCTGAAGTAAATTCCATCCGGTCAGACTCATAGCCACTTTTGCATCAGGACAGACGTTCTTTTTAAGATACCTTACTCCCCCATAATGGTCGAAATGTTCATGAGAGATGAAGATCACTTTTATCTCAGCTGGATCGAGGCCCAATTTCTTCATATCATCAACCATCATTTCAGCATCGGTATCGCCATTTCCTGTATCGAGCATTATCAAACCATCACCTGAATCGATTATGAACGCACCTACAACAGTGGTACCCACAAAGTAAAGATTATCAAACAGCTTCAATGGCTTAATTGATCTGTAGGGCGGACGATATCCCGCCGGAACTTCAGTTACTTCTCTGGAATAATCTGATAGTTTTGCTGCAGCTTGCGGCACTTTCAGCGATTCTGTTGCTTTATCAACTGTTAAATATTCAGTTGCTTTACGCGAACAGCTCATTGATAAAATAATTATCAGGCTGCTTATGAGTGTTTTTCTTATCATGGTGTTGCCTTTCCAGCTTTTATCGTCACATTTTAAAGCTAAAATTAACTGTTTTAATAATCCTTTTGCTTTTTATAACTTCTTTCTTTTTTCTTTTATCTTGTTTCTTTTATCTTTGATTAGTGTTTCGCAAAGTGCTAAATAATTTGGAATATGTTAGTCAGAACATTTGCCAGTTCCGTAACCGGAATTGATGCGGCGACAGTTACTATTGAGGTGAACGTGTCGCAGGGTGTACGTTTTTTTCTTGTGGGATTGCCGGATGTGGCGGTGAAGGAAAGTCAGCAGAGAATAGAATCAGCCCTGCGGTCGCTTGGTTTCAAATGGCCGGGGAGGCAGGTGCTTATAAACATGGCTCCTGCCGACATCCGCAAGGAAGGTTCGTCTTATGACCTTTCACTCGCACTGGGTATCCTGGCAGCCGATGAGAAAATTGCAAGGGACCAGCTCGGATCCTATATTCTGATGGGAGAGCTTTCACTCGATGGCACTCTCCAGCCTGTGAGGGGAGTCCTTCCCATTGCTCTCAGTGCAAGGGAAGAAAAATTCAAAGGTGTGATCGTTCCCCTCAAGAATGCCCGCGAAGCAGCTGTTGTAGGAGGGCTGGATGTTTATGGCATGGAAAACCTCAGAGACGTTGTCGACTTTTTTAACGGCATAAAGAAATTTGAACCCGTTAAAGTAGATCTGATGGAGATCTTTAACAATGAAGCAAACAGGTACGACATTGACTTTTCTGATGTCAGGGGTCAGGAAAATGTGAAAAGGGCTCTGGAAGTGGCGGCCGCCGGCGGACATAATATAATTATGATAGGCCCGCCGGGAGCAGGGAAGACTATGCTGGCAAAAAGGATCCCGACAATAATTCCTCCTCTCACTCTTGAGGAGGCTTTGGAAACTACCAAGATACATTCAGTAGCAGGCAAAATCGACGACCATACTGCATTGATGACAAGGCGGCCATTCAGAAGTCCTCATCATACAATTTCAGATGTCGCCCTCGTCGGTGGAGGCACTTTCCCTCAGCCTGGCGAAATATCACTCGGACATAACGGAGTGCTTTTCCTCGACGAGCTGCCGGAGTTTAAACGTACGGTCCTGGAGGTTATGAGACAGCCTCTTGAAGACCGTGTGATAACAATTTCACGCGCAAAATCAACTGTAGATTACCCTGCCTCGTTTATGCTGGTGGCAAGCATGAACCCGTGTCCCTGCGGATTCCATAACCATCCTGAGAAAGAGTGCATGTGCTCCCCGGGTATGGTGCAGAAATACCTTAACAGAATCTCAGGACCACTGCTCGACAGGATAGATATTCACATCGAGGTGGTGCCTGTGAAATATGACAAGCTTTCCGATTCAGGAAAAACCGAGAGGTCAGCTGTTGTCCGTGAAAGAGTGGTGAGAGCAAGACAGATCCAGGCTGCCAGGTTCTCCTCAATAAAAGGAGTCTATTCAAATGCACAGATGTCATCATCAATGCAGAGAAAATACTGCCAGCTCGACGAGGCAGGAGGAAGGCTCCTGAAAACAGCGATGGAGCTGAGAGGCCTGTCCGCGAGAGCTTATGACAGGATACTTAAGGTGGCAAGGACCATTGCCGACCTTGCTGAATCGGAAAACATAACCACAGAACATATCTCCGAAGCTATAAACTACCGTAACCTTGACCGAGACGGCTGGGCAGGATAACAATGCGATCTAAGACAGGACATTTACCATGAATAAAGATGTTTTTTGCAGAATGGTTAAACTTTTTTAATTTTAGCAGGTTCAACCTATCTGAATTCTTTGCATGGATTTCACGGCCAAGATACGTAAAATGCTTATGGAGCAACGCCTTATGTTTGTCTACAGGGGTGTTGTTACAAATGAGAATTCAGTTCCTTTGCTCATGCTCCTCGAAAAAGAAATGGAAACTTCGGAATTTGGCTTTGTAGGGCGGAAAAGACTTTTCATGTTCGTCCTCGAGAGCCTTCAGAACGTTTCCAGGCACAGCGACGGCTCACCCCATTCAAACATGTCGCTCGTTGTATATTCCAAAGTGAATGGAGGGTATACTGTGACAACTGCCAATGTCATTTCCACCGAAAATACATTTGAACTTAAGAAACGGCTCGATGAAATAAACAACCTGCAGACCCGGGAAATCAGGAACGTATACCGTCAAATGCTCAGCAATTCCGTATTCAGCAGCAAGGGAGGAGCAGGACTGGGCCTGATAGAAATGGCAAAAAAAACAGGTAATAAGCTTGATTACGACTTCCTGAGACTTGATGACCAGAATTCCTACTTCATCCTTAGCAAAACAGTTGACTCTGAAGGAATGGGAATACATTACGGGACACAGGAAAAACCTTTTCAGGGCAAAGCTGTTACGCAGCTGGAAAGAATTCTTGCCGATAACAACATTTACTTTCTCTGGTCAGGACATATTACTCCCGATGTCGGCAAAGAAGTTATATCATTCACCGAAACCAAGCTTTCCGAAGAAGATGTTGAAGCCAATCAGAGAAGAAGAGTGTTCAGCATACTGGTTGAGATTCTTGAAAACGTCGCTAAATACAGCCCCGGCACAGAGCCCGAGGAAAAATTTGGAATGCCGGTTGCAATGATAAGGCTTGAAAACAGAACATATATTCTCACTACCGGAAACCTGATCCTCAACGAGAATGTCGGGCACCTTAAGGAAAAGATAGATATGATTAATACGTACGACAAACCCGGACTTAAGGATCTCTTCAGAAAATCGCTTTCAGGTCAGACGTCCCAGACAGAAAGCACTGGCAATATGGGTCTTATCGATATGGCAAGAAAATCGGGAAGCAAGCTTGCATATGAATTTGAAGAAGTGAATGACCTTTATTCATATTATACCCTGACCGTCAGGGTTGAAGAAAGGCCTGATTAATCGAACATTTTAAGGACCAGGGAGGTGCCGTCCCATTCAGCATAACTGCTATGCTTTATCCAGTCGCCGAGAAATACAATTTCGCCTCCCTCTTTAACTTTAAAGGTCATTGCCATGTGCCTGTGCCCGAAAACAAAATAATCTATCTTCTCATTAGCAGAAACCGAAGCTGAATACCTGATAAGATCCTCTTTATCCTCGCCAAGGAAATCAACCGATATTCCCTTTCCCAGCCTGGAGCTAAGCGACCATTTGTGACCTATTGCAACTCCTATTGAAGGGTGCAATGCCGAATATAGTGCTCTCAGCGTCTTATTGCGAAATATCCACAACAGTATTTTATAGCCTGTGTTTCTTGTGCCCAGTCCCTCCCCGTGAGCCAGATGGAACATTTTACCATTGTATGAGACAGTCAGTGGTTTTGTATGGATGATGACTCCGCATTCGCTTGAAAGATAATTTCCAACCCACATATCGTGATTTCCGGTAAAAAAATGGACCGGTATCCCGGAATCGGTTATAGAGGCGATCTTTCCAAGGAATCTGGTGAATCCCCTGGGAACCACAAGCCTGTATTCCCACCAGAAGTCGAAGATATCTCCGAGAAGATAAATCTCCCTGGCATCCTTAACGATGCTGTCGAGCCATCTTATGATCTTCTTCTCGCGCTCAAGCGGCGGCATCCCGGTGTGTAGTCCCAGGTGAAAATCAGATGCAAAATATATTTTAGGGGAAGAGATCACAGTCCGTGTCAGTTGCTGAATATCTGATTAAGCTTAAGCTGCAGGGCTTTTCCGTGCAGGTTTGATGCGATGATGGTCCCCTTCGGGTCGAACAGATAATTTGTCGGAACGGTTTTTACATTGAAGAGGACTGCATTTTTCTGTTTTTGAGATTCATCTTCTCTCGTGCTTATCCACGGGAGCTCATCAAATTTCACAGCCCTTCTCCATGCCGAATCACTGGTGTCGAGACTTATCTGGTAGATTTCAAATCCTTTTTTGTGGTACACCTTGTAAAACTCCTTCAGCTGAAGGTTATCGGTGATGCAATCCTTCGATCCTGACAACCAGAATGCAAGCAGGACGTATTTCCCCCTGAGCGATGAAAGAGCTATTGTTTTGCCATTTATATCTTTCAGGTTTGGATCAAGTTTGGTCTCGGGTATGCTTTCGATCATCTGATTCATCCTTGCTGCATTCAGCTGCCTCATTCCCTCTTCAAAAGAATTGACAATGGCTTTTGTGTGCCTCGAGTTTGGATAATGAACCTTCAGAGAGTCAGAAAGTATCTTCAGGTATTGAAGATCTCGTGTTTCATACAGGACATAGGTTTCATCGTTCAGTCTCTGGTAAATGGCTTTTATCGAAGCAAGCGAAGTCATATTAGTGACTACAAACTCTATATTGTATCTTCTCTGAGCTTTGGCAAGGTTTGTTGCAGCTTCGGAGAGACTTGCCTGAATTGTATCAAGTCCCGGCTTTCCGTAAGCTGTTTCATAGATGGCATTAAGAGAATCGAGTTTCGTTTTTGTTTCCAGAAGCTTTTTGTCAAGCATTCTTATGAGTTCCGACCCGTTTGAACCTTCTACCTTATAGTTACTGTACAGGTTTTCACTTTCAAATATGAGATTTATCTTTTCTCCGGGTTCTGCCAGAATAGTGATAAAATTAGTGCCGGAAAACCCGATCTGAAAGAAATCAGTCTCGCCTGATTTAATTCTTATTTTGAAATGCCCCTTGCTGTTGATCCTGGCAGAGTCTATAAGCTCACTGTTGTTCACATCAATCCTGCTTATAGAAATATATTCTTTTGAATTCTTCTTAATGGTTCCCTCAACAGTGATAAAGTTCTTATTCCTGCATCCCGACATCAA
>CAZXAM010000007.1:50483-67920 GCA_964638545.1 uncultured Rikenellaceae bacterium
TCTTAATGGTTCCCTCAACAGTGATAAAGTTCTTATTCCTGCATCCCGACATCAAAATGAGCGGGATTAAAAGGATCAGGATTTTTCTCATAGACAGATATTTATTTTAGTATAAAATGATTCAGCCATCAATTGGAAAATACCTCAGCGAGTTTTCTTTGGAGCATCTCTCCCCTGAGATTGACCCCAATGATCCGTCCTTCCCTGTCGAGCAGAAAATTGGATGGGATCGACTCCAGTTCATAAAGTGAAACAACAACGGATTGCCAGTATTTAATATCGCTTACATGAATCCATTTTTCAAGATGGTCCTGCTCTATTCCTTTGATCCATGCTTCCTTTGTCTTGTCGAGCGAAACCTGGTAGATCTGGAATCCTTTTCTGTGAAACGTGTCATATGCTTTCACCAGGTTGGGATTCTCCTTCCGGCAGGGAGTGCACCACGATGCCCAGAAATCCAGCAGGACGATATTGCCCCTGGTAGAAGAAAGCTTTATTGTATCTCCATTCGGATCGGGGAGAATTATTTCAGGCGCTTCTGCAAAATCACCGGCTACAGGAGATCTCAGCCTCCGGGCATCAACGTCTGATTTCAGCCCCATAACCTGTTCATGCAATGACTGGACAGGCTCATAGCCTGGATATTGGAGCATTAATGAGGAATCGACCCTGATAAAATAGTCAAGGTCCTTTTCTGGATGAAGAATATATTCGCCGGGGGCCACCTGTTGGTAGAGCGCAACCAGGCTGACAAGCGAATTCAGGTTCTTGTCAATATACTCTTTAGTATATGTGTTCAGTTCATCAAGATGGATCTGGGCAAGGCTGTCAAGCCTGTCCATTACCTCTGAAAGCTGATCGGTCCCAAGATTCCGGATGTAAATATCATACAGGTCCTTGAGTTCGTCAATCGTGGAGAGAAGCTTCCTGTTGTATTCGTTCATCAGTTCAGTCCCCTTTGACCCAGTGATGGATACAGGGTAATTTAGGGAATCGAGGTAAGCTTTTATAAAGATCTCCTGACCGGGTTCGAGAAGCATAGTGAGGAAATTTGTTTCATCGGTCTTGATAAGATAAAAAGAAGGGTATTCGATTCTCCTTCTGAACGAAAAAGTCCCGTCCTCCGCAATAACAGATGAGTCGACGGTTATCAGCTCGCTTGACCTTAGTTCATCGAGGTATAAAAATTCTCCTTTTGCAGGAGCCAAAAGTTTGCCGTTAATCTCAATATTGTTATTTTTACAGCCTGCAAAAATCAACGCAGTCAGTAAAAGGAAAAGTACTTTTTTAATCATTAATCCGGGATTAATTTAGTATTCTTTAATATTTATGGAATTGCAAAGTTATTCATTTTTTTAACCGTCAGGCAAGAGGCAGAAACTATTAATTATTTACCCGGCCATGACATTTTTGCAATGTTGAAGAAAAAATGTTATCTTAAAAGACTTTTTGTTCGATACAAATTATTTTCATTTTATGAGTTACATTAAGTTCGAAAAAGGGCAGATAGTGAACCTGGAATTCTCCCTGGGAAGAGAACTGTTAAGGACGAACAGGGCCGGATCTTATGCCTCTACGACATTAGTGGAATGCAATACCCGCAAGTATCACGGTTTGCTTGTTTGCCCTGTCGATGAACTGGGAGGGGGGCGATTTGTGCTGCTTTCAGCGCTCGATGTTACGGTTTTGAATGATAATCAGAGTTTTAATATCGGAATCAGGAAATATAAGGGTGATTATTTCAGCCCGAAGGGTCATAAATATATTGAGGACTTTGCAACCGAGGTCATTCCTGAGCGTATTTTCCGTGTAGGCAGTGTCCTTCTGAAGATGGAAAGACTTCTTGTACATTATGAGGAACAGCTGCTGGTAAGGTACACCGTTCTTGATGCCCCTGAAAAAATGAAACTGCAGATCAGACCTTTTCTTGCTTTCCGCGGCATCCATGAGCTCACTCATGCCAACCTTTCTGCAAATACAAAAGTTGAGTTTATCAGAAATGGAATAAAATCAAAGATGTATAACGGCTTTCCTTTTCTGCATATGCAGTTCTCAACAAAAGCTGAATTTATACCTGTACCCGACTGGTATCTTGGGGTTGAATATATTGAAGAACAGAAAAGAGGATATGATTATTCAGAAGATCTTTTTACTCCGGGCTTCTTTGAACTTGAAGCAAAAAAGGGCGACAGCATAGTTTTCTCAGCCTCGACGAAAGATGAAAATCCTTCCGGATTTAAAGCCAAATTCACAAAAACCATCTCCGGGAAAATCCCCAGGGATAATTTTATCGATTGTCTCAGGAATGCTGCGCAGCAGTTTGTTGAAAAAAGAGGCGATGATACACTCATTATTGCAGGATACCCCTGGTTCGGTTCGTGGGGAAGAGATACCTTCATCTCCATTCCGGGAATAGCACTTGCCCGCCTTAAACTGCCGCTGTACAGGGAGGTCCTCGACACCCAGGTGAAAAAAATGAAAGACGGGCTCTTCCCGAACATGGGCACAGCAGGTAATTATGCATTCAATTCCGTTGATGCACCGCTTTGGTTCTTCTGGGCGCTTCAGCAGTACGTCTTTCAGGGAGGAAAGGACTGCTGTGAACGCTACGGCGAAGCAGCAAAATCGATCCTTCGCGCCTATAAAAACGGAACAGGTTATAATATCCACATGAGGGAGAACGGATTAGTTTACGCCGATGCTGCCGGCAAATCCCTTACGTGGATGGATGCCGTGGTCAATGGAGTCCCGGTAACCCAAAGGCGGGGATTTGCTGTTGAGATTAATGCCTTATGGTACAATGCGATATGCTTTACCCTTGAAATGTCAAAATCGATCAGGGACAAGAAATTCATAAAGGAATTTGAGGATCTTCCGGAGCTTGTGAAGAATTCTTTCCTTGAGACCTTCTGGGATGATAAAGCGGGATACCTTGCTGATTATGTAAATGATGAGGAAGGCAAAAACCTCTTCAAGAGACCAAACATGGTCATCGCTGTCTCTCTCCCATACTCGATGCTCGATAAGGAGCAGATGAAAAAAGTTCTGGATGTGGCAGACAAAGAACTTGTAACTCCCCGCGGGCTGAGAACACTTTCTCCCGGCAATAAATTCTATAAAGGCATTTATTGCGGAAATCAGGAAACAAGGGATAATGCTTATCACCAGGGAACAGTATGGCCCTGGCTTTTCGGTCCCTTCTGCGAAGGCTGGCTGAAAGTTTATGGTAAACAGGGAGTAGAGAAGGTCAGGAGACTGGTTTACGGAATGGAAGAATGCATGAGCGAACATGGGATCACAACCCTGTCGGAAATACATGACGGAGACCCGCCTCATGCCCCCCGGGGAGCTATTTCCCAGGCATGGAGCGTAGGAGAGATTCTAAGAATAATTGACCTTCTTGAGGAGAATTTTAAAACATAAGGAGTCAGGATATGCGTGTGTTAATGTTTGGTTGGGAATTTCCTCCGCATATTTCAGGCGGATTGGGGACAGCCAGCTATGGTCTGACTAAAGGAATGGCAACGCTCGACGACCTCGAAGTTGTCTTTGTAGTCCCTAAAGCGTGGGGCGACGAGAATCAGAGCGTTGTACGGCTTATTGGAGCCAACAAGGTGCCTGTCGCCTTCAAGCAGATCTACTACAAGGGATCCAGAAGACCCATTGAAAAAATTGAAATATCATCAAAGATAGTCCCCTATACCGATCCGGAGGAATTCTGGAAAATGACCAGGTCGGAGAATTACTCACACAGACTCTTCGTGCAGACCAACAGAAAAGGAACGGTCGATTTTTCAGGAAAGTATGATGGAAATCTCCTCGATGAAATATACAAATACTCAATTGTCGCTTCAGTCATCGCTGAAGAAAATGAATTTGACATAATCCATGCCCATGACTGGCTCGCTTATCCTGCAGGCATAGCTGCCAGGGATGTCTCCGGGAAACCCCTGGTAATACATGTGCATGCCACCGACTTCGACAGGAGCGGAGGAAATGTTAATCCCGATGTTTACAGGATAGAAAAGGCAGGCATGGATGCTGCTTCAAAAATTATTACCGTCAGCAATCTTACCAGGGATATTGTTATAAATAAGTACAACATACATCCTGATAAGGTTGAGACTGTATATAATGCCGTTGAACCTGTCCATTTTACGGAAGATGTTGTTGTAAATAAGGGCTTCGACGATAAGGTAGTTACATTCCTGGGAAGGATAACCCTGCAAAAAGGACCTGAATACTTTATCGAAGCAGCCTATAAAGTCCTTAAGGCAATGCACAATGTCAGGTTCGTCATGGCAGGCTCCGGTGACATGATGGAAAGAATGATGAGAAGAGCTGCCTCACTGAAAATCACTGACCGTTTTCACTTCACGGGTTTCCTGAGAGGCAAGGATGTATTCACGATGCTCACAATGAGCGATGTCTACATAATGCCTTCTGTGTCTGAGCCTTTTGGCATATCTCCCCTGGAAGCAATGCAATCCAATGTCCCTGTGATTATCAGCAAACAGTCAGGAGTGGCTGAAATCCTTACACATGCCGTTAAAACAGATTTCTGGGACATTGATGCAATGGCTGATGCCATCTATGGGATCCTTAACTACCCTGCCCTGGCAAACGAGTTCATAAGGAACGGCAAGGAGGAGGTTATCAGGCTGAAATGGGATAATTCAGCAAGACATGTAAGGGATATATATGAACGAGTCATCTGGCATAAATAAGTATATAAAATGAGTGCAACAGGCAAAAAAGCAATCTGCTTATATTTTCAGGTACACCAGCCTTTCAGGCTCAAAAGGTACAGGTTCTTTGACCTCGGCCATGATCATTATTATTATGATGACTTCTCAAATGAATCTATACTGAGAAAGGTTGCGGACAAATGCTACCTGCCTGCCAACAGGATCATTCTCGACCTGATACAAAAGAATAAAGGAAAATTCAGGGTCACTTTTTCCCTGTCAGGGATTGTAATCAACCAATTCAGGCTTTATGCCCCTGAGGTACTTGATTCGTTCAGACAACTTGCGGAAACCGGAATGGTTGAATTCCTGGCAGAAACAAATTCACACTCACTTTCTGCCCTCAAGAGCAGGGACCAGTTTGAACAGCAGGTCAGGGCACATAATGAAATGATGAAGCAATATCTCGGAGTCGAAGCCATTTCCTTCAGAAATACGGAGCTGATCTATTCGGACCAGATAGGTTCATGGGTGGCAGAAATGGGATACAAAGCGATGCTGACTGAAGGAGCCAAGCATGTTCTTGGTTGGAAAAGTCCGAATTACCTCTACTGTAACGCCATAAATCCCAGGCTGAAAGTGCTTCTGAGAAACTTTGTGCTGAGCGATGATATTGCTTTCAGGTTCTCCAACAAGCAGTGGAGCGCCTGGCCGCTTACAGCCGACAAATATGCATCGTGGCTGAACAAGCTCGCCCCCAAGAGTGAGCTTGTGAATATTTTCCTTGATTATGAGACCTTTGGCGAACATAACTGGAAGGAAACAGGCATATTCGATTTTCTCCTGCATATGCCCGGCGCCATTCTGAAGAAAACACCATTCAGGTTCATGACCCCATCCGAAATAGCCGATTCCCTGCAGCCGGTTTCTGCAATAAATGTTCCTTCTCCAATATCCTGGGCCGATGAAGAAAGGGATATTACAGCCTGGCTCGGAAACGAACTGCAGGTTGCAGCCCTCGAAAAACTTTATGAATTGTCGGATAAGGTTAGGAAATGCAATAATGACCTGATGAATAAAGACTGGGAATACCTTCAGTCAAGCGACCATTTTTATTACATGGCAACAAAATTCTTCTCTGACGGCGCCGTTCATGCCTATTTTAATCCTTATGAAACACCGTACGACGCTTTTATGAACTATATGAACGTTCTGAGCGATTTTGAAATCAGGCTTAAGAGATGCCTTCCTTCAACAAGCGAGCAGGAGCAGATCGCAGAACTCGAAAACACGATTCTGGAAAAGGATAAGATCATTGAGAGACAATCGGCTGAGATCGCAAAGCTTGCCGGAAAAGCAAAGAAAGCAACTAAACGCGGACGTCCTGCCGCTTCTGCTAAAAAAGAGTCAATCCCCTCACTTAAGGAACTTGCGACCAAACTGGCAGCCGCAAGCCTTAAAAAGCCTGCAGCCGGAAAGAAAGTTGCAGCTGCCAAAAGCACGGTAAAACCTGCTAAGAAAAAACCTGTAAAAAAGAGTGCAGTCAGGAAATCAGTTCCTAAAAAGAGATCAAGCAAAGCTGCACGGTCAAAGGAGTAGTATCATATTAAAAATCCACAAATATATAATCTGAAAATGAAGGTTGATTTTATTTTTGAAACCAGCTGGGAAGTATGCAATAAAGTTGGCGGCATACACACAGTAATTTCCACAAAGGTCCTCAATATCGTCGAAGAACTGGGAGACAACTATGTGCTTATCGGACCGGATGTATGGAGGGAAGATGTTAAAAACCCTGAGTTTATCCAGGATGAATCACTTTTTGCTGAATGGAAAGCACGTGCTGTCGGCGAGGGTCTAAGGGTCAAAACAGGCCGCTGGAACATAGCAGGCAAACCGATCGTGATGCTCATCGATTTCACTCCGTATTTCGGACAACAGAATGAGATCTTTGCAAAATTCTGGGAGACATATAAGCTCGATAGTATTTCAGGCCAGTGGGATTATGTCGAACCTGCCCTTTTCGGATATGCAGCAGGCAAACTCATAGAGAGTTTCACAGCTTTCTATCATGAATATCACAACATTATAGCCCAGTTCCATGAATGGATGACAGGAACTGCAATACTTTACCTGAAAAAACAGGTTCCCTGGATAACCACCTCATTCACTACGCATGCAACTGTCCTGGGTCGTTGCATTGCAGGCAACAACCGACCTCTATACGGTAAGATGAAAGATTTTGTTCCGGCACAGGTGGCACGCGAGTTTAATGTTATTGCAAAACAGTCACTTGAAAAAATATCTGCCATCGAAGCTGATGTTTTTACTACCGTGAGCGGGATCACATCAAAGGAATGCAGCCATTTCCTGGGTAAGGATGTAGATATTGTAACTCCTAACGGCTTCGAAGATTCATTCGTTCCTCCTGCAGATGTCTTCGATGAAAGGAGAACCACAGCGAGGGAAAAGCTTAAGAGTGTTGCTGAAGCGGTTCTCGGATACACTCTGTCTGATAAGTGCACCTATATAGCTAACAGCGGCAGATATGAGTTCAGAAACAAAGGGGTTGATATTTTCATTGATTCCCTTGGAGAGCTGAACAAAATGGAGAAAATCGACAGGCAATGCGTTGCCTTCATAATGATGCCGGCATATCACAAAGGCCCGCGTCAGGATGTCGTTGATATACTCTACAACAACGGCCCTGTTAACGGAGGTGACAGATATCTCACACATAACCTGCACTACCCATCAAATGACCCGGTCCTTCAGAGAGTACAGGCCAATAACCTTTATAACGACGAGAAATCCCATGTCAAGGTGATCTTCGTACCCTGCTACCTGAACGGAAATGATGGCATCTTCAATCTGCCCTACTATGATCTGCTGATAGGATTCGATCTTTCGGTATTTCCTTCATATTATGAACCATGGGGTTATACTCCCCTTGAGAGCCTTATGTTCTCGATCCCAACGATCACAACATCGCTTTCCGGATTTGGATTGTGGGTGCGCGACTACTTTAAGGAGCCCGGGAATGGGATTTCAATCATAGAACGAACCGACGATAACGAAGCAAAAGTTGTCAGTGATATAAGGCAGTTCCTCGCCATGTTTACCGGATTGGATGAAAATGGTGTGAAAGAAGCAAGAGCCAAGGCTCATGAGATCTCCCGGATTGCCATGTGGGACAGCCTTGTTCAGCATTATTTTACAGCATATGAAATGGGGCTCGATAAGAGCGCTGAAAGAAGAGATGAACCCCGGGAATTTGTAGGTTTTGTTGAGGCTGCCGGAGTGCCGGTACGCAAACCTCACCAGGTGCCGGTTTGGAAAGATATTTATGTCCAGAGCCATGTCCCGGATAAACTTTCTTCACTTAAAGAACTCTCAAATAACCTGTGGTGGTCATGGAACAACGAAGCGGAATCATTGTTTAAAAGAATGGATCCCTCGCTCTGGGAGGAAGTAAAGCATAATCCTAAACTTCTCATCGAAAAGATCGATTACAAGAGACTCCTGGTGCTGGAGGATGATGAGGAATTTGTTGAGGATCTCGCCAACGTTACGAATACTTTCAGGGAATACATTAACAGGCCCGATAACCATGAAGTGCCGGTTGTGGCATACTTCAGCATGGAATTTGGAATACATACCTGCCTGAAGATCTATTCTGGCGGCCTTGGAATTCTTGCAGGTGATTATCTCAAGGAGGCAAGCGATTCAAATATTCCAATCATCGGCATCGGACTCCTTTACAGATATGGTTATTTCAGGCAGAAACTGGGTCCGAAGGGAGAACAGCTCGCCATTTATGAAGCGGAGGAATTTTCCAGGCTTCCTATAAATCCGGTTAAGGACGATAAAGGGAATAATCTGTCTGTCAGCCTTGTCTGGCCGGGAAGAACAGTGAAGATACGTGTATGGGAAGCTAAGGTTGGCAAGGTGAGCCTGATACTTCTTGATACCGACTGTGATGACAATATCCCTGAGGACCGTTCTATAACCCATCACCTATATGGAGGCGATATTGAGAACAGACTGAGGCAGGAGCTTATTCTTGGGATAGCCGGGATAAGGGCGCTTGTGGCAATGGGACTTAAACCGGATATCTACCACAGCAATGAAGGCCATTCGGCATTTATAAGCCTCGAAAGGATGAGGACGTTGATAGAAAACTATCATCTTACTTTTAACCAGGCGCTTGAAGCCGTAAGGGCATCAACTCTATTTACAACCCATACGCCTGTTCCTGCAGGTCATGATGCCTTTGATGAGGATCTGCTCAGGAAATATATTTCGCACTATCACAGCCGCCTTAACATAACCTGGGATGAGCTGATGGCGCTCGGCCGCTGTGACACTGACATGGACAGAAAATTCAACATGAGCTTTCTTGCCACACGAATGTCGCAGGCGCTGAATGGCGTAAGCAAGACTCACGGTGAAGTAAGCCAGGGAATGTTCAATAAGCTCTGGCCGGGATATCTGAAAGACGAATTGTATATCGATTATGTGACAAACGGCGTTCATCATCCGACCTGGACGGCACACGAATGGAAGGAAGTATACAGGGAAATAACAGGCTCTGACCATTTCGATCAAACCGACAGAACCCTTTGGGAGAAGATCTACAATGTAGATGATAAGAGGATATACGAGATCAAGAAAGGCCTAAAGAAATCGCTCTTTGAAAATATAAGAAAAAGGCTCCAGTCGGATATGATGGAAAGGCATGTAAGCCCGAGAACCCTGATGAACATCAGCAGCCATCTGGATGAAAAAGCGCTGACAATTGGTTTTGCACGACGCTTTGCAACCTATAAAAGAGCATCACTGATATTCAGGGACCTTGACAGGCTCGCACGAATGGTCAACAACCCGCAAAAACCTGTTCAGTTTATATTTGCAGGGAAAGCTCATCCTCATGACGGTGGTGGACAGGATCTGATAAAAAGAGTGCATGAAATATCACAGATGCCCCAATTTACCGGCAAAGTAATTTTCCTTGAGAACTATGATATTGAGCTGGCAAAACATCTTGTCAGGGGTGTTGATATATGGCTGAATACTCCGACAAGGCCAATGGAAGCTTCAGGTACAAGCGGTGAAAAGGCTGTTATGAATGGTACAATTCATTTCAGTGTTCTCGACGGATGGTGGGTTGAAGGATACAGGGCTTATGCCGGATGGGCGCTTCCTAAGAAGAGAACATTCTCCAATCAGGATCTCCAGGACGACGTTGATGCCGAGACAATTTACAATATGCTCGAATATGAGATCATCCCTGCGTACTATTCATTCAACGACCAGGGTATACCGGTTGAATGGGTGAGCCTTATCAAGAACACCATGACCAAGATTGCCCCGGAGTTTACAATGAAACGGCAGCTTGATGATTATTGCGAGAAGTTTTATAACAAGCTCTTTGTCCGCAGCAAATATCTTATTGCCAACGATTTCCAGAAAGCAAAGGAACTGGCTGCCTGGAAACAGACCATGAAGGATGAATGGGATAATATAGAGGTCCTTAATTACAGTTTTGAAAAACCAAGCGAAAACATTTACCATTCAGGTCACGACTACAAGGCTGAGATAGCGCTTAATGTCCATAAAATTCCAAAGGATAACGTAGGGGTTGAATTCATAATCACACACATGAGCAAGGATGGCGAGCATGAATTTGTTGCAAGCAATGAGTTCGTACTTGTAAACTGCAGGAACGGAAAATGCCTGTACAGGGCGAATCTGGTACCGGAGAAGGCTGGCACATTCTTCTATGGCATCAGAATATATCCAAAGCATAAGGATCTTCCTCATAAACAGGATTTCTACCTCCTGCGCTGGATAGACTAAATTTCGGTAGCTTTTTTGATCACTTCCCTTTTAAAAACAATTGCTGTACGGGAGGGAAGATACAGATAAAGGCGGAAAGGCACATTCAATGCAGCCCTTTCCGCTTTTCTGATAGAAGTGTAAATCGATTTCCTGTCGATACGGTCAAATCCTCCGAATTCAGGATCGTCAGAATCGATAATAACTCTGAACTTGCCCTTGATCTGTATCCCATAATCGGTAAATGAGAGGGAAGGGTGGAAATTGAACACAAAGAGGAGATCTCCCCTGGTGAAAGCTATGACCTTATCATGGCTGTTCTCAATTATTCTTCCGATATACATTTCGTCAAGGATCCTGAAATCGTTCTGAAGCGCTGTCATCTGCCTGTCGAATCGTGCCAGGAACTGATATTTAAGATCACTGTTCTCAAGAAGGTGCCATTGCCTCCGTGCATATTTATAGCTCCAGTTGTTTCCCTCACGAGGAAAATCTATCCATTCAGGATGCCCGAATTCATTACCCATGAAATTCAGGTATCCTCCCCCCGCAGTACTGAAGGTTAGCAGTCTGATCATCTTGTGAAGGGCAATTCCCCGATCTATGCTGAAGCTGTGGTGCGATTTTGTCATGCCGGTGTACATCTCGGCATCTAACATTCTGAATATAAGAGTTTTATCGCCGACCAGGGCCTGATCATGAGATTCGCAGTACGAAATGATCTTTTCTTCAGGCCTGTGCTGGGTAAGTTCGTGCATAAGGTGACCCATGTCCCAGTTTTCATCCAACGTCTCCTTAACGAGCTTGATCCATAAATCCGGCACCCCCATCGAAAGACGGTAGTTAAAACCATAGCCTTTTTTTGATGTGGGGGCAGCAAGTCCGGGCATGCCGCTCATCTCCTCGGCAATAGTTATCGCATGAGGCCTGAATTCATGGATCATCTTATTTGCCATGTAAAGGTAGATCAGAGCGTCAATATCCTGGCCTCCGTCAAAGTATTCACCATAGGAAGTGAAATTCTTTCCCAGTCCGTGATCGTAGTAGATCATGCTGGTAATACCGTCGAACCGGAACCCGTCAAATTTGTATTCCTCCAGCCAGTAGCGGCAGTTCGACAGCAGGAAATGCAACACATTGTCCTTGCCATAGTCGAAGCAAAGTGAGTCCCAGGCAACATGGCTTCTTCTGGAATTTGTATGGAAATACTGCCCCGGGGAACCATCAAAGAGCCCCAGTCCTTCATTTACATTCTTTACTGAATGGGAATGAACCAGGTCCATAATTACTCTCAATCCTTTTTTATGGGCGGTATCGACAAGTTCCTTCAGATCTTCCGGGGTTCCGAAACGCGAAGAGGCAGCAAAGAAGCTGGATACATGATAACCGAATGAACCATAGAAAGGATGCTCCTGGACTGCCATCAACTGTATTGTATTATATCCGGCTCTTGCAATTATCGGGATAATGTTTTTTGTGAATTCACAGTATGTGCCTGTCTTTTCGAGAGGACTGGCCATTCCCACATGGGCTTCGTAAATTACAGGAGTTGTTGCATCTGAAACAAAATTCGCGATCTTCCATTTGTAGGGATCTTCAGGGCACCAGACCTGGGCTGAGAATATCTTTGTCCTGTCATCCTGAACCAGGCGGTTAGCGTATGAAGGGATCCTTTCGCCCTTTCCTCCATTCCAATGGACGCTCAGCTTGAATAGATCGCCATGGCGGAGGTATCCTGCAGCAAGTTTTATTTCCCAGTCGCCATACGTGTTGATCCTGTTGAGCCTGAATTCCCGTTTTTCCTTCCATCCCGTGAATGTACCTGTAAGGTATATATCGGTAGCATTGGGAGCCCATTCCCTGAAGATCCAGTAGTCATTTTCCCGATGGAGACCGTAGTAAAAATGGCCCATGGCAAAATCGGCAAGAGAGCTGTTACCTGCAAGTTTACGCTCTTTTACCTGACATTTGCTTATCCTTTCTTCGATTACCGGAATGAATGGTTCGAGATATGGATCGGCGCTGTAAAATTTTCCTGAACCAGGTTTCATCGTTAGGTTATCCAACTCTAAAAGTACAAAAACAAAATCAGAATGTTCTTTCTATTCATATTGCTTTGTTAATTTTACAGGCATAAATTCATTGAATGGAAATTCATTGGGGATGTGATAACCTGAATCTCAGGGAACCTGTTGTAACACTGGGCGTTTTTGATGGCGTTCATCGCGGACACAGGGTCCTGCTTGATGCTGTAGTGAATCGTTCAAAAGAGACAGGAGGCGATTCTGCCGTCATCACTTTTGACCCTCATCCCCGGCTCGTTGTTGAAGCTAACAAGGCAAAGCTTTCATTCCTTTCAACAATGGAAGAGAAGATTGCTCTTCTGGAGAAGGCTCACGTTGGTCATCTGATAATCATGAGATTTACAAAAGCCTTCAGCAGAATGAGAGCCTGTGATTTTGTAATGAACGTCCTCTCGGAACAGGTGAAGACAAGACATCTTATAATCGGGTATGATCATCACTTTGGTTATCAGGGAGAAGGGAACTTTGAGACTGTCAACGACTGTGCGGCTTCGATGGGATTTGTGGTCGAACAGGTGCCAGGGCTCAGGTCGAGGGAAGGAGCAATAAGTTCATCACTCATCCGCGATGCCCTTCTGAAAGGGGATCTTGACAATGCGAATAAATGGCTTGGATATTGTTATTCTATTAAGGGTCATGTTGTTACTGGAAAGAAGATCGGGAGGAGTCTGGGATTTCCGACAGCAAACATAAAACCGGATTACAGGTATAAGCTTATCCCTTGCGACGGCGTTTATGCGGTAGATATAAAAGTAAAGGGCGAAATAAAACCTGGGATGCTCAGCATAGGAACAAATCCTACTGTCAACATGAATTCCCGGAAGAGATCCATTGAGGTAAATATTTTCGATTTCAAGGAAGAAATTTATGGACTTGAAATACAAATAGCCTTAAGGTACCGGCTGCGTAATGAGATCAGATTTAAAAACATTGAGCAGCTTGTAATGCAAATGGAGCACGACAGGGCGATTGCAATGAAACTGCTGAACTGAACAAATGCGCAATAATTTTGTTAAATTTGCGCCTCAAAACTTATCTGAATGACTTTAGTAAAAGAAAAAATGGATTATAAGGTAAAAGACATCTCGCTTGCCGATTTCGGGCGGAAGGAAATAGAGATAGCAGAAAAGGAAATGCCCGGTCTTCTGGCTATCAGGAAGAAGTTCGCTTCAGAAAAACCATTTAAGGGAGCCAGGATAACCGGATCGCTTCATATGACAATTCAGACAGCGGTTCTGATCGAAACACTTAAAGCTCTGGGTGCTGATGTCCGCTGGGCAAGCTGTAACATTTTTTCAACCCAGGATCATGCCGCTGCTGCAATTGCTGCTGCCGGGATACCTGTTTTTGCCTGGAAAGGTGAGAGCCTCGAGGAGTACTGGTGGTGCACAGCCCGGGCGCTTTCATTCCCGGGAGGCAAGGGCCCTAACCTCATTGTGGATGATGGCGGCGATGCTTCGCTTCTGGTGCATCTGGGTTACAAAGCTGAAAATGATCCTTCTATTCTTGATAAGAAGCCTTCAAACAGGGAGGAAGGGATAATCCTTTCAACGCTGAAAAACCTACTTTCCGACGAACCCGGAAAATGGCATAAAATGATCCCTGACCTTAAAGGTATTTCTGAAGAAACAACAACAGGGGTTCACAGGCTCTACCAGATGCTCGAAAACAATGAACTTCTTGTTCCTGCCATAAATGTGAATGACTCTGTAACAAAATCAAAATTTGACAATCTCTATGGGTGCCGCGAATCTCTTGCCGATGGCATAAAAAGGGCAACCGATGTTATGATAGCAGGCAAAGTTGTCGTTGTTTGCGGTTATGGCGATGTCGGAAAAGGCTGTGCCAGGTCGATGAGAGCGTATGGCGCGAGAGTGATCGTCACAGAAATCGATCCTATCTGCGCTCTTCAGGCATCGATGGAAGGTTTTGAGGTTAAGACGGTTGAGGATACGCTGGACGAAGGGAACATTTTCGTGACGGCCACGGGCAACAGGGATATTATAACCCTGGAGCATATGAAGAAGATGAAGGATCAGGCAATTGTCTGCAATATAGGGCACTTCGACAATGAAATTCAAGTCGACAACCTGAATGAAATGAAGGGCATTAAAAAGATTAACATCAAACCTCAGGTGGATAAATATGTTTTCCCTGACGGACATGCAATTTTCATTCTCGCCGAAGGCAGGCTGGTGAACCTGGGCTGCGCAACAGGCCATCCCTCATTTGTAATGAGCAACTCTTTCAGCAACCAGACACTGGCTCAGCTTGACTTATGGAAAAAGAATTACAAGATCGGGGTTTACAGGCTTCCTAAATATCTTGATGAAGAGGTAGCCAGGCTCCATCTCGACCAGCTGGGTGTGAAGCTTACTTCGCTTACCAGGGAGCAGGCTGATTATATAGGTGTGCCAAAAGAGGGTCCGTATAAACCGGAGCACTACAGGTACTAACACACATTCTCATTATTATCATAACCCTCCCTCCTTCTCCCTCCCTTAAGGCTAAGGGAGGGAGTGATATTATTATATATCAATGAATTACTCCCCTTTCCTTAGTCTTAAGGGAAGGGGTCGGGGGAAGGGTTAAGATTTTTAGTAGTTCTCAACAGAGAGATACCTCCCGTCGAAAAAGGTCCTGTAATTTTTAAGCGGGTATTTCCCTGGTCCCGAAATGGGAATACCCCCGGTCGGAAGAGAGTATGCTGTGCTGCAGACAGGACATAAAGCCTGAATGAAATCCACATTTATTTTTACGCTACTATTGTCAACAGCATAATCATGAGGGCAGGTTCTGTCATATGCATAGAACTGGTCGAGGTTTGCCCTGTACACAATAATCCCGTTGTTGTCATAGCCTGCCGACCGGCTTCCCCAGTTGTTGGTCTGTGAGGTTATGATAACTGAATTGCCGATTGCATTTAAATCTGAAAACAAGATATCTCCGGATATATCCATGACAAAGCTGACATACCGGTCCGGGATGACGTCATTGTCATTCTTATGGCATGAGCTAAGCAGCATGCCCAGCACCAGTGACAAGATGAGAAATATTCTTCCGGCGGCTGTTGACATCTTCATTTATTTGTTAAAACAAAATTAGCATTACTGCCCGAAAAGTAACGAAATTCATCGCATGTTTATTTTAAATGTCTGAAGATGAATTTTCTGCTGATCAAAAGGATTATTATCTTTTCTCTAATTATTTCCTTTTCACCTGGTATTTGTAACGCACAGTCGTTCGACAAACCGGCGACTAAGTTGACCAGGAACGTCTCGAAGAACAAAGTAAAGCAGAAGAAGGACAGGTATTACGGTCCAAAGTCGGTGAAAAGAAAACAGATGGAGCAGGCTGCAAACGACAGAAGACTCAAAAAGGACTACGAGAAATTTGTTAAGTCAAATCAACAACGCTCCATTGAAATACAGACCCCTGAGGTCAAGGAAAGAATGAAACAGAATGTTAAAAATGCCGATGCCAGCTATAAGGCAAAAAAGAAGCATAATTCAAACAGGTCAAAACAGGCAGGGAGAAAATACAGATAAAGGTAAAATTACAATTCTGGTTCTGTAAGCATCTTATTTACAGTATTCTTTTGGATTTTCAGAAAAGTTTTATTATATTTGTCTAATGAAGAGTTCCGGAAATTCCGGGATTCTTCATGTTTTTTATAATATAACAGGCTCAAAATGTCAGAGGTTTTATACAATACCGAAGAGGGTCTTCAGAAGCTGAAAAACGAACTTGAACAGCTCAGAACCGTTGAAAGACCTAATATATCCAGGATGTTATCCGACGCCAGGGATAAGGGCGACCTTACAGAGAATGCTGAATATGCTGCTGCAAAGGAAGCTCAGGGAATGCTGGAAGCTAAAATTGCCAGGCTTGAGGATATCATTTCAAGATCAAGGATCATCGATGAATCTAAAATTGACACTACGACAGTCAGGATTCTGAATAAGGTAAAGATACGGAACAAGTCCAACAATGCTGTCATGGAGTACCAGCTGGTACCTGAAAGCGAAGCTAACCTGAAAATAGGAAAAATCGCTGTCAATTCGCCTATCGCCATGGGCCTCATAGGCAAGAAAGTGGGAGAGGTGGTGGAAATTAAAGTCCCGTCGGGAATTATACCTTTTGAGATTGTCTCTATATCACTGTAACCATCAGAAGATAAATAGCATGGCATCAATATTCACAAGGATCATTAAAGGGGAGATCCCCTGCTATAAGATAGCCGAGGACGACAGGTATTTTGCATTTCTTGATATTAATCCGCTGAGAGAGGGCCATACATTGGTCGTGCCAAAGAAGGAAACCGATTATATTTTTGACCTGGATGATGAGACTTTGGCTGGAATGATGGTCTTTTCAAAAAAGATTGCGGCAGCGCTGCAGGCTGCTATCCCATGCGTCAGAATAGGAGTGGCAATACTGGGTCTCGAGGTGCCTCATGCTCATATTCACCTGGTTCCAATGAACTCTATGGAAGATGTTAATTTCAGGAACCCGAAGCTCAAATTCACCCCGGAACAATTCAAGGTAACTGCTGAAAAGATCAGCGCACAATTATTAAAATAATAATAGTTTCACAGAGGAAATCAGGAGGAGCACAGAGATCCACAGAGTATTTCTCTGTGTAACTCTGTGGTTCTCTGTGTAACTCTGTGTAAGTTCTTAAAAATTATTTACCTTTAGAAGATAATTCTGCTCGCTGCATGAGTTATCTGTATGATCTGTGGGACGATTTCATAAGTCTTCTCTTTCCGAGGCTTTGCTATGCCTGCGGAGCTAACCTTTTAAGGAACGAGAAACTTATCTGCA
>CAZXAM010000007.1:68020-77978 GCA_964638545.1 uncultured Rikenellaceae bacterium
AGGCTTTGCTATGCCTGCGGAGCTAACCTTTTAAGGAACGAGAAACTTATCTGCACAGAGTGCTATGTCCTGATACCACGTACCAATTACCACCTTCAGGATGATAATCCTGTGGCAAGACTTTTCTGGGGCCGGTGCAAAATAGAACGCGCCGCGGCATTCTCATTTTATAACAGAGAGAGCAGGATAAGAAGGCTGATACACAACCTCAAATACAAAGGAATTAAAGAAATAGGCTTAGAGCTGGGCAGGATTTATGGTCTGTCATTATCCGGTACAGATTTCCTGAAAGGAATCGATATGATTATTCCGGTCCCGCTTCATCCTTCAAAAAAACGGATAAGAGGCTTCAACCAGAGCGAAATAATTGCGGACGGATTTTCAGAAGCGACCGGGTTGCCTGTTCTGAATGGAATCCTGGAAAGGACCTCCAGATCGGAAACACAGACCAAAAGGTCGAGGTACGACAGATGGGTTAATGTGGAAGGGATATTTACCGTTTCCGATGGCAGTCTGCTCGAAGGGAAACATATACTGATCATTGACGACGTCATAACGACGGGTTCCACACTCGAATCGTGCACTGATGAAATACTTAAAAGTGAGGGTGCCAGGGTAAGCGTTGCGGCGCTGGCTGTCGCTGTTGTCTGAAGGCAGTCATTCTATTTTACCCTGCCGGGATTCTTTCTCATAAAGTCCTTCCACCCTGTAAATGCTTTTCCGGAAGAGAGTGTGATTGACTGGTAGAAATGACACATTGCAGCTGCGAGACCGTCAGTGGCATCGAGTTTCATTTTGCTGCTGCTGAACTTCAGGATTCTCTTCAGCATGGCAGCCACCTGCTCCTTTGATGCTGCTCCCTGGCCTGTTATTGACATTTTGATCTTCCTGGGAGCATATTCAAAAATGGGAATTGAACGGGACAGGGCAGCGGCTATGGCAGCTCCCTGTGCCCTGCCCAGCTTAAGCATCGATTGAACGTTCTTGCCGTAAAAGGGCGCTTCGATCGCCAGCTCGTCGGGATGATATTCGTCGATGATGGAGATAGTCCGGTCAAATATCTCCTTAAGCTTAAAATAATGGTCTCCTGATTTTGAAAGATCTATCAATCCGATTGCCACCAGTTCAGGATTCTTCCCGGCAATTTTAATTACACCATAACCTGTAATATTTGTGCCGGGGTCGATTCCGAGTATGATCCTCTCTTTGGGTTTTCCTTTCAAAAAAGTAAATTGTGGTTATTGAGTTACTCGCGGATGAACATATTATTCATCCAGGCTGGTTTTTCAGAATATTGTCTGGTACGGATGAATGTCCCTGTCCCTTTTCCTGAGAAAGAACCGGTCTGAAGATAGAGAATAGCTTCACTCAGACATTTTTCTTTCCTGTCATTAAAATCATGTGCCACGTCGTCAGTCGCAGTTTGGTTCGGAGCGAATCCTTCATAATAGTCTCCGAAACCGGTTGAGTTGACAAGTTTGAAAGTGATGGGCCAGAAGTAATATTTTTCGCCGCAGGGCCATCCGTTCATTCCAACTGGTTTGCCATTGGTTGTATCTCCTACAGACGCAACCGTAATATGCGGAGCAAGGCCGTTCATCACAGCTTCACTTGCAGATGCAGTAAGGCGGGAAGTTATCACGACCACCCTTGGAAGGGAGATCGAGTAGGGAGAAGTTCTGAAAGAATAGGTTACATTGGCTCCCTGCAGTTTTTTATTATACTGAAGCATCGCAAATGTTTTGCCTGCCAGGGAGCTGCCTCCGATATAGCTGGCCAGCTGCTGGGCGATATCCAGATACCCGCCTGAATTATAACGCAAGTCGAGGATCAGATCTGTAACATTATTGGCTCTGAAGAATGAAAATGCGGTTTGAAGCTCTTGTTGCGAAGGCAGAATGAAAGATTCGAACACGAGGTGACCTGCTTTTTTAGTTCCCTGCTTGTCAAGCCATATCGTATCAAAAAGAATAACGCTGTTGATAGTAAAGCTTTGTTTGGTCGATGAAATGTTTTTAGTAGTGCCTTCAGGATTCTCAAATACAAAATTATTCACGACACCGGCTTTGGGTTCACCGAAAGCTGTGTTGTATGCAGCATTGTCATTTGCCAGCAGGATAGCTGCCAGGTCATATCCATTAATGGTTTTTATTATCCAGCCGCGCCGCACTCCTTCTGCATATAGAGGCGAATTATTATATATCTGGGCAATCCTTGCCTTCTTATCCTCGCTGAGAGACACCCTTATTCCGTGGCCGACGAAAGTTCCCTCCATTTCATCCAGGAACTCGTCATAATCTGCTACAAAACTCCATCTGTCACTTTCGGTATACCTCATTGCATCCAGCAGATCATAAGGATTTGAGTAGTCATCCTTATTTATAAGAGGCATGAGATCGTACCAGTAATAGTACGTCTTCATAATATAATGGAGCGAATCTCTGGCCATTTCAGGAGTTACCTCCGTGTTTTCATCATGAGGACGGCAGGAACTGAATAATCCGGCAAGCGCCAGGAAGATTATAAGGCAATGTGAAAATCTTTTCATAGTGAACATTAGTCTGAATGCCTCAGTCAATTGCAAAGATAACATTTTTATACCCTGGAAGGTTTCCGGTTCTGCAGCCATATGCCTGATATTATAAGTATCAATCCTATAGGTGTTGTGTAATAAACGGGCTCGTGGAGGATAAAGTGTACAAAAACGAGCGAAAGAAAGGGTGCAAGGTACACAAGGCTGCTCACTTTGTCAGTAGTCTCTGCCATCTGAAGGGCTTTCAGCCAGAAAAGGAATGTTATGCCCATTTCAAAAACTCCGACATAGACCGCAGCAAGAATACCTTTCATTGCTGAGGGAGAGATCTGCCATGTTTTTGTAACTATCAGGGCAATAGAAAGATACATGTAGCCAAATAAGAAATTTAAAAACAGTTTAACTGACTCATCCCTTTTATCCTTTACATTGAAGATAAAGTAGATTGCCCAGAATATCGCGCTTACGGTTGCAAAAAGCACACCCCTGAGGTTGGCATGGCTGCCGCCGAAAAGGTTGCCCTGTGATGATATAATATAAACTCCGGCGAAACTTATAAAGAGAGCAAGGAAGCTTCTTTTCTTTATTTTTTGTCCAAGTATGGGTACTGACAAAAAAACTATAATGATGGGCCATATCTGGTTCAGAGGCTGGGCGATCTGGGCAGGGAGCAATTTGTACCCATTGAGCAGCAGAATGTAATATATGAATGGATTGATCAGACCCAGCAGTGCTGAGCCGAGCATCTCCTTTGCGCTGTTCGTGAAGAGCAGGTGCGTTTTCTTTTCGGCGATAATCACTGCAAGAAGCACGCAGGCAGATGTGCCTGTTGCGATTGTCAGCATCGGAAGAATATCGAGTTCTTTCAGGCTGATCTTGAAAACAGTCGGGACAGTCGACCAGAAGAAGATAGCCAGACCGGCATAAATATAAGATTTACGATTTTTATCCATGGTCTAATACCCCCCAACCCCCTTCAGGGGGGCTGGGGGGGCTAGTTAATCAAATCAAATCCTGTATAAGGGACCAGCGCCTCAGGCACCGTTATCCCGGCTTCGGTCTGGTTGTTCTCGAGTATGGCAGCAACTATCCTTGGCAACGCCAGCGCGCTTCCGTTCAGTGTATGGACAAGCCTTGTCTGCTTTCCTCCCTTTTCCCTGAACCTGCACTTCAGCCTGTTTGCCTGGAAAGACTCAAAATTTGAAGTTGAGCTTACTTCCAGCCATCTTTTCTGGGCTCCCGACCAGACTTCAAAATCGTAGGTGAGTGCTGATGTAAATGACATGTCGCCTCCGCACAATCGTAAGATCCGGTAAGGCAATCCAAGCTTTGAAACGAGTCCTTCGACATGGCTGACCATATCCTCCAGGCATTCATAGCTATGATCGGGATGTGCTATCTGGACGATCTCAACCTTGTCGAACTGGTGGAGCCTGTTGAGCCCTCTTACATGTGCTCCCCAGGAACCTGCCTCTCTTCTGAAGCAGGGTGTATAGGCAACATTTTTTACAGGCAGCTCCTCTGCAGCGAGGATCACATCCCTGTATATATTTGTAACGGGCACTTCTGCAGTGGGAATAAGATAGAAGTTATCAATTCCCACATGATACATCTGTCCTTCCTTATCGGGAAGCTGTCCTGTGCCGAATCCTGAATCTTCGTTCACCATTATCGGCGGCATAATTTCCCTGTAGCCTGCTTTTCCTCCTTCATCGAGGAAGAAATTGATCAGGGCACGTTCAAGTCTTGCTCCTTTTCCTTTGTAAACAGGGAAGCCCGCGCCTGTAAGTTTAATACCAAGGTCGAAGTCAATTATGTCATATTTCTTTATCAGATCCCAATGGGCCAGTGCTGTTTCAGGTAGCGCTGGGATTTTCCCGCCTTCACGTACCAAAACGTTATCTTCAGCGCTTTTTCCCGGAGCAACAGATTCATGCGGCAGATTAGGAAGCTTAACGATCTCATTCCGAAGCTGGGTATCGAGTGGCAGGAACTTATCGGAGAGGGTTTTGATCTCTTCTTTCAGTTTGTATGTTTTTTCCTTTGAAGCAGTCGCTTCAGCGACTTTACCGTCCTTCATCAGCGAGCCTATCTCTTTTGAAATCCGGTTCATCTCAGCCTGCATCTGATCGGTTCGGGTCTGTATGTCTCTTCTTTCAGTATCGAGTGAGATTATCCTGTCGAGTATTTCCGCGGCTTCAAAATTCTTTATCCTGAGACGTTCAATTATGAAATCCCTTTTTTCACGGATCAGACTGATAGTAAGCATATAGTATAATAATTAATTAAAAAAGCAGGCTCTGGAAAACCTGCCGTAAAAGTATTAAAAAAACTCCCGAAAATTCTTTTCACAGCATGAAAAGAATTCCGGGAGTCAATATCTGTTGTGATATGTCGTTATTCGCTGACCGGTTTAACCGATACGACTGACTTGTTATCTTTTCTTTTTCTAAAGATGATTTCTCCGTCGACAAGAGCAAAGAGAGTATGATCTCTTCCAAGTCCTACGTTTAGTCCCGGATTATGCTTTGTACCACGCTGACGTACAATTATATTTCCTGCTTTGGCGGTCTGTCCTCCGAAGAGCTTGACGCCCAGTCGCTTGCTTTGAGAATCGCGACCGTTGCGTGAGCTGCCTGCTCCTTTCTTGTGTGCCATAGTTATATTCTTTTAGATGTTTTGACTGACAATAAATTATGCTTTACCTGTGCCTGACTTTTTTGCATCAGTCTTTTTCACAGCTGCTTTTTTCTCAGCATGCTTTTTTTCTGTTTTCTTTTCTTCAGTTACTGTTTTTTTTGCAGCCGGTTTTTTTGCTTCGACTTTCTTTTCCTTAACAGTTTCTTCAACAGTAACAGGAGCTTCTTTCTTTGCTACATGCTTCTTAGGCGATACCTTGCCGTTGATGCTTATTATCTCGACCTGTGTAAAGTCCTGGCGGTGTCCGTTTCTTACCCTGTAACCTTTTTTATTCTTCTTCTTGAAGACGATCACTTTATCGCCCCTTACACCTTCAATAACCTTTGCCTGAACTTTGGCATCTTTAACAGTAGGTTCGCCTACCGATATTTTGCCATCTTCGTCAAGAAGGAGGACCTGATCGAATTCAATTTTCTTGCCGTCCTCAATATCAAGACGATGTACAAAAATCTTTTTCCCTTCTTCGACTTTAAACTGCTGACCTGCAACTTCTACTATTGCGTACATTTTTTCTCTTATTATGTTACTCCGTGAGGCGTATCTGGTTCATGTGGCAGATAACTTCCTGCAGCCCCGGCGGATTTATCTCAAATTCGGACTGCAAAGATATACAAAATAGGTAATTAACAAATCAGTTCTGATAATTTTTTTAAGCGAACCCTGTATCCTTCTTCTATTATCTTTATATTTGTCTGAAGCAGGACTATCTGTCAGTAATCTGCATTCGGTATGAAAAGAGTTAAACTGAAGGTTATGGGGATGTCGTACAGCCAGACTCAGTCGGGAGCTTATGCTTTGCTGCTGATTGAGGAGAACGGAGACAGGAGGATCCCGATTATTATTGGCGGTTTCGAGGCACAGGCAATAGTGATAAAACTTGAAAACCTTGAACCTCCCAGACCGCTTACTCACGACCTTTTCAAGAAATTCGCAGATCAGTTCGGGATTGTAGTCACCGAGGTCATGATACACAAGCTTGAGGAGGGTGTATTCTTTTCACGGCTCGTCTGCAGCAATGGCTCCAGTGAATATTCGATTGACAGCAGGACATCAGATGCAGTAGCCATTGCCCTCAGGTTTGGCTGTCCGATATATATCGCCGAAGATATTCTTGAAAAGGCTCAGCTGACTAACAGCCCTTCGGATACTGAACCTGCAATGACAAGTGAAAGCGAGAATAAGAATGAGACGAACGGCAGATATGATTCATTCTCAGATGAAGAGCTTTTCAAGATGATCGATGAAGCCGTGAAGACAGAAGATTATGAGCGTGCCGCTTCCATCAGGGATGAAATAGACAAGAGGAAAAAGAAAAAAGGATAGCCTTCATTCATGCATCATCTCCAAACATGAATGCCCGGCACGATTTCGCCCGATAAAAACCTATCAAAACAAAATTAAGATGAAACAGATTATTTCAGGAGTTATTTTATTCTTTGCATTAGCAATAGGTTCTTTTGCAAATGATTACAAGCTTGCTTCCCCCAACGGTAAAATCATTCTGACAGTAAAACCCGGTCCGGGAATCGAGTGGTCCGCAACTTATGAAGGCAGGGAAATAATTACATCTGCAAAAGCCGGAATGACGCTTGCCGGCGGGAATATTCCCGGAAACACCGAAATGATCAGAAAAGCAGTTTTTGGAAAGATCAGCCAGGAACTTATTCCGGTTGTGCCAAATAAAAGATCCAGGATTGACGATAATTGCAACACGCTTTTGATATCATTTAAATCAGGCGTCAAAGTGCAATTCAGGGCCTATAACGACGGTTTGGCATACAGATTTGAAACGATTCTGAAAAATGATATTATTGTTAAAGATGAAGTGACCGATATCAGGTTCCCGCAGGGATCGCTCTCCTGGTATCCTCTCGAAGACAGCTTCATGTCGCACAATGAGAGGCTGTACAAATATTGTTCGCTTGACACTCTCGGCAATAAGCACCTGGCAAGCCTTCCGGCTCTTTTTATTGCAAATGGAGTAAATGTGCTCATTACAGAATCTGATATAAACGATTATCCGGGAATGTGGCTCAACGGCAATGGTCCTGGCAGGATTAAAGGGATTCATCCCTTCTATCCTGAAGAAGAAAAAGCAAGAAACGACCGCGATATAGCCATAACCAAAACGAAGGATTATATTGCTTCAACAAAAGGCACTCGTACATTCCCTTGGAGAGCATTCGTGATTGCAGGGAACGATGGCCAGCTTATTGAAAGCGACCTCGTTTGGAAACTCGCAGCGCCATGCAAAATTACCGACACCAAGTGGATAAAACCGGGAAAGGTAGCCTGGGACTGGTGGAATGCAAATAACATTTATGGAGTTGATTTCAAGTCGGGCATAAACAATGAAACATACAAATACTACATTGATTTTGCCTCTGCCAACGGGATTGAGTATGTTATCCTTGATGAGGGGTGGTACAAGATAGGAACCCCCGTATTACAATCGATTCCTTCCATTGATGTCCCTGAACTTTGCAGGTATGCGGAGAGCAAAAATGTAGGTATTATTCTCTGGGTAATCTGGAAGACCTTCTATGACGATATTGACGAAGCATGCGCTCTTTATGAGAAGTGGGGAGTTAAAGGAGTTAAGGTCGACTTCATGCAGAGAGACGACCAGCCTGTAGTCAATTTTTACCAGGAAGCGATGAAAAAGACGGCAGAACATCACCTCCTGATCGATTTCCATGGAGCCTATAAGCCTGATGGTGAAGGCCGGACATGGCCTAATGCTCTTACACGGGAAGGGGTCAAAGGTCTTGAGAACAGCAAGTGGAGCAGGGATATCACTCCTGATCATAACCTGACCCTGCCATTCATCAGGATGGTTGCAGGCCCCCTTGATTACACCCCGGGAGCAATGCTGAACTTCGAAAGGAATAACTTCAATCCGATATTCAATCGTCCGGGGAGCCAGGGCACAAGAGTGCATCAGATGGCGCTTTATGTGGTCTTTGAGAGTCCTCTCCAGATGCTCGCCGATTCTCCCACAAACTATATGAAAGAGCAGGAATGCACTAACTTTATAGTGAATATTCCTGTGGTATGGGATGATATAAAGGTTTTCGATGCCAAAATAGGCGATTACCTTCTTCTCGCCAGGAGATCGGGCAATGACTGGTTCGTTGCAGCAATGACCGACTGGAAAGCCCGGGAAATGGAGCTGGATCTTTCTTTCCTTCCTGCAGGGAATTACAATGTTGAAATTTTCCGTGACGGTATCAACGCAGACAGCCATGCACAGGATTACAAGCACCTGACTCAGCAAGCAAAGCAGGGCGACAGGATTAAAATAAACATGGTTTCAGGAGGAGGATGGGTGGCAAAAATCTCTCCCCGGTAACATTCAATGATAATTTTTGAATGAAGCAGTATCTTGATCTGATAGATCATGTTCTGAAAAATGGTACGCCAAAGGGAGACCGGACCGGGATCGGCACATTAAGTGTATTCGGTTATCAGATGAGGTTTAACCTTGAAGAAGGATTTCCGCTGCTTACAACAAAAAAGCTTCATGTCAAATCGATAATTCATGAGCTTCTGTGGTTCATTTCAGGCGATACTAACATAAAGTACCTTAGAGATAACGGTGTCAGGATCTGGAACGAATGGGCGGACAAAGATGGAAACCTGGGACCCGTCTATGGCTATCAGTGGAGGTCGTGGCCGGCTGCCGACGGAAGAAAGATTGACCAGCTTCTTGATGTGATTGCCAGCATAAAAAAATCGCCCGATTCAAGGCGTCATATTGTGAGCGCATGGAATGTGGGTGATCTCGGCAAAATGGCTCTGCCGCCGTGCCATGTGATGTTCCAGTTCTACGTTGCAGGAGGGAAATTGTCATGCCAGCTTTACCAGAGAAGCTGCGACATCTTCATCGGGGTGCCTTTTAATATAGCATCCTATGCACTGCTTACGATGATGGTATCGCAGGCAGCAGGATTGAAACCGGGAGATTTTATACACACTCTGGGTGACGTGCATGTTTATAATAACCACATCGATCAGGTCAGGCTTCAGATGACAAGGGAGCCTTTTCCGCTGCCTGTGATGAAAATAAACCCTGATGTGGACGACATACTCAAATTCAGGTTTGAGGATTTTACCTTAACGGATTATGTTGCTCACCCTCATATTAAAGGAGATATAGCTGTTTAAAATATATTTTTATGATCTCGATTATAGTTGCAGTTTCAGATGACTGGGGCATTGGAAAAAACAATGATCTTTTATGGCATCTTCCTGAAGATATGAAGCGTTTCAAAAGGCTGACCACAGGGAATACAGTGATAATGGGCAAAAAGACATGGGAGTCGCTTCCGAGGAGGCCGCTGCCAAACCGGAAAAATGTTGTGATAACCGATATTGCCGGCGAGTCTTTTGAAGGAGCCGTAACTGCATATTCAATAGATGATGCAATTTCCAGATGCAAGGACGATAAAGAGGTATTCATTATAGGAGGAGGAAGCATTTACAGGCAATTCATGCCTCTGGCCGACCGGCTTTACATCACACATGTTCATAAGAAAACCGAAGCTGATGTCTTTTTTCCAAGGATCAATAAGAGAACCTGGAAAGTTGTTGAAAAAGAAGAATTTAAGCCTGAAGGCGAAGGTATTCCGTATACATATGTAATATACGAAAGGAAGAAGAATTAACCGCAAAGTGCGCAAAGGTTCTACGCAAAGGACGCAAAGAATCCGCAATCCGCAATCC
>CAZXAM010000007.1:78078-91272 GCA_964638545.1 uncultured Rikenellaceae bacterium
CAAAGTGCGCAAAGGTTCTACGCAAAGGACGCAAAGAATCCGCAATCCGCAATCCGCAATCCGAAATTCTTATGATGCTTTCAGCACCTTCATGTCTATTCTTTCGAGCTTGCTGCTGGCATAATCGATGGTGATTGTCAGCTCGTCTCTTCCAAGAGAAGGCATTTCGAACATGGCATCGAGCATGATAGTCTCGCAGATGGATCTGAGGCCGCGGGCTCCAAGCTTGAATTCAACCGCCTTATCGACAATGAAATCCAGAACGCCGTCAGCAAAGGTAAGGTCTATGTTATCCATCTTGAAAAGCTTGATGTACTGTTTTACCAGTGCATTTTTAGGTTCTGTGAGAATGGCCCTCAGAGCTTTTCTGTCGAGCGGATCAAGGTGAGTGACAACCGGTAATCTTCCAACTATTTCAGGGATCATTCCGAAAGCTCTGAGATCCTGTGGAGCTATATATTTTAAAAGGTTGTCCTTATCGACTTTTTCCCTGTTTTTCGATGCTCCATACCCCACGATCTGTGTGTTGAGGCGTTGTGCGATCTTTTTCTCTATTCCCACAAAGGCACCGCCGCATATAAACAGGATATTTTTAGTATCGACGGGTATCATTTTCTGCTCGGGATGCTTTCTTCCACCCTGCGGGGGTACATTCACTATTGATCCTTCAAGAAGCTTCAGAAGACCCTGCTGAACGCCCTCACCTGAAACGTCGCGGGTTATTGAAGGATTATCACCCTCTTTTCTGGCTATTTTGTCAATCTCATCGATAAATACAATTCCTTTTTCCGCTGCTTTTACATCATAATCGGCGTTCTGAAGAAGGCGGGTGAGAAGGCTCTCGATATCTTCGCCCACATACCCGGCCTCGGTAAGGACCGTTGCATCAACAATCGTGAAGGGAACATGAAGCATCCTGGCCACAGTCCTTGCCAGAAGCGTCTTGCCTGTTCCTGTTTCTCCCACCAGGATTATGTTTGATTTCTCGATCTCAATATCTTCTGCATCAGTCTTTTGCATCAGTCTCTTATAGTGGTTGTATACAGCCACGGATATGACTTTTTTGGCCATATCCTGTCCGATGATATACTGATCGAGAAAATTCTTTATTTCAGCGGGCTTAAGAAGGTTGATAGTGTCGAAAGCGACATTTTTCTTAATACCGAGTTCTTCGTTCATTATGCCATACGCCTGCTCGATGCAATGGTCGCAGATATGTCCTTCGAGGCCTGCAATAAGGATGTTGGCCTCTTTCTTAGTCCTGCCGCAAAATGAACACTTATCCATTACTACTTATGATCGTTTCTGGAGAGGATCTCATCAATCATTCCGTAATCCTTTGCTTCCTGGGCTGTCATCCAGTGATCTCTGTCGGAATCTTTTGCTACTTTTTCAACAGGATTCCCGGAATGCAGGGCTATGATCTCATAAAGCTCGTTCTTGATCTTCATTATCTCACGCGCCTGAATTTCAATATCTGAAGCCTGGCCTTCAAATCCACCCATGGGCTGGTGGATCATTATCCTTGAGTGCTTAAGAGCTGATCTTTTTCCTTTTGTTCCGGCGGTAAGAAGAACAGCTCCCATGGATGCTGCCATTCCGGTGCATATTGTTGCAATGTCGGCCGAGATGTACTGCATCGTGTCGTAGATGCCGAGTCCCGCATTCACTCCTCCTCCGGGTGTATTGAAGTAGATCTGGATATCCTTCCCGGGGTCTGATGAATCGAGATACAGTAGCTGGGCCTGGATTATATTGGCAACATAATCATCGATCGGAAGGCCGAGAAATATTATCCTGTCCATCATCAGCCTTGAAAAGACGTCCATTGATGCTATGTTAAGCTGTCTCTCCTCTATGATTGTGGGAGAAATATAGCTGTTGGCGACGACGGATGAATATCTGTGCAGGTTGAGACTGCTGATCCCGCGGTTGCTTCTTGCAAATTTTTCAAAATCGTCTTTTATATTCATTTCATTTTATTTAATATCAGGTATCAAAGATATGAAAATTAGAAATACGAGCGTAAACTGCTGATTTCTATTCAAAAAGCTTATTGAATTCTTCAGCTGTAACCTTCTTATTCTCAGTCTTTACCTGGCCTTTAAGATGAGTTAAAACCTTGTCGTCGAGGATTTTATCAGCTATTCTCTTGGCATCTTCCTCTCTTTTGAGAGTCTCCCGGGCGTAATTGGCTATCTGTTCATCTGTTGCATAAAAGAGGCCGTACTGCTGGAACTGGTATCTTGTTATTTTCTCAGCTTCTCCGTGAAGCTCTTCTTCGCTGATCTTCATCTCGTTGTCTTTTGCCACCTTGTTCTTAATTAGCTGCCATTTGAGGTCGTTCCTGAAACTCTCGAATTCCTTCTCGATCTGTTCGCCGGTAGAGTTCTCATTGACTTTGAGAAGCCATTTTTTTAGGAACTCCTCAGGAAGGCTGAAAGCTGTATTTTCCAGAACAAGTTTCCTGACATCCTGCATGAGCCTGAATTCACTTTCCCGTTTTAGGCTGGTCCCGATTTCCTCTTCTATTTTTTTCATGAATTCCTCTTCAGAGTTTACCTGACCTTCGCCATATATCCTGTTGAAGAGCTCCTGGTTGACCTCGGCATTATGGAACCTGGTTATCTCGCCAACCGTGAACCGGAACGTGCCGTTTATTTCTGCAGCCTCTTCCTTCTTTTTGCCAACGAGACCAGCTATCTCTGTGTCATTCGGGAATGCTTTTCTCAGATCAAATTCGATTGTTTCGTTTTCTTTTCTTCCGATGAAGCTTTTCTTTATCTCTTCATCTTTTATAATGTCCACAGCAAGAGTAGCTTTCTCGTTCACCGGCCCTTCGATTTTCGGATTTGACTGATCGTCGAGAGCTTCAATCTTTCCTTTTAAGATATCCTTGTCTTCAACTGTTTCGGCTTTTTTAAATTCCCCGAACCTGCGGGTATAGTTGTTGAGGTAATCATTCTTCATCTTATCATCGATGATGATCTCATAGGCATCAACCTTTTCCTTCTTCCCGAAGCTGAGCTCAAAGGCAGGTGCAAGGCCGAGTTCGAATTTAAATTTGAAATCGTCCTGGGTCTCGAAATTGATCTTTTCCTGCTCGTCAGTTTTTGGGAGGGGATCGCCAAGGATCTCTATTTTCTCATCGGTAATATATTTGTGGAGATTTTCGCTGACTGTCTTGTTTATTTCGTCCACTTTCACGGCAAAGCCATACATTTTACGGATAAGATCAATAGGCACCATTCCGGGCCGGAATCCCTTGATATTGGCTTTTTTACGATAGTCCCTCAGGACTTTCTCAACTTTCTCCTGGTAATCGGCTTTCTCGATCTGCACATTCAGAACTGCATTCAGATCATCGATGTTTTCCCTTGTAATGTTCATTTTTCTTTTTTAATTGAATTTAAAAAACCGCCAGACCGGATTATGTTAAGGTTATAGGCGGTTTCCCTTATTGTGCGGATGAAGGGACTCGAACCCCCACGTCATTAAGACACAAGATCCTAAGTCTTGCTCGGCTACCAATTACGACACATCCGCGTAAAACCGGTGCAAAAGTACAGAAAATTATTTGTTTGGCAAAGATCCGGGTTCACCTGCGCAGCTCGAAGTTCTTTCCGAGGTAGACTTTTCTCACATGTTCATCTTCGGCAAGCTGTGCAGAAGTGCCCGATTTGAGTATTTTCCCTTCGAAAAGGAGGTAGGCACGGTCGGTTATTGAAAGTGTTTCGTGGACGTTATGATCGGTTATAAGAATGCCTATGTTTTTATCTTTCAAATGCGAAACAATACTTTGAATATCCTCCACGGCTATAGGATCCACTCCCGCAAAAGGTTCATCAAGGAGGATGAATCTCGGTTTCAGAGCCAGAGCTCTTGCTATCTCGGTACGTCTCCTTTCTCCTCCCGAAAGCTGAATGCCCTTGCTCTTGCGGATCTTCTGCAATCCGAATTCGTTTATCAGGTTTTCCATTCTTTCCTGCTGCTCTCTTTTGGGGAATCCCGACATTTCCAGCACTGCTTTCAGGTTATCCTCAACAGAAAGGTTCCTGAACACTGAGGCTTCCTGCGCCAGGTATCCGATACCTTTACGGGCACGCATATAGACCGGCAGTGATGTGATCTCCTCCTCGTCAAGAAAAATCTTTCCTTCCCTGGGTCTGATAAGACCTACAATCATATAAAAAGAAGTAGTCTTGCCGGCGCCGTTGGGACCAAGAAGACCGACTATTTCTCCCTGTTCAACCTCAATCGAAACATGGTCGACAACTGTTCTGTTGCGATATTTTTTAACCAGGTTTTCAGTATAAAGCTTCATCAGAGGGGATTGTTATATAATGTTAACTGTTCATTTGTGAGATTCATCATTCATAAACTCGTCGTGCTTCTTCTGTTTAGACCTAAGAACGCCTGCAGAAATGAAAATGCTCACTTCATAGAGAAGGAGGAGCGGAATTGCGACAAGGATCTGAGAGAATATGTCAGGAGGGGTTATTATGGCAGCCAGGATGAAAATAACCACGATGGAGTGCTTCCTGTATTTCCTCATGAAGGAAGGAGTGATAATCCCTATTTTTGTCAGGAAAAATGCAACGATAGGAAGCTCGAACACGATCCCGGTTGCAAAGCATACTGAAGTCAGTGTGCCTATGTAGGATCTTATATTGATCTGGTTCAGTACGTTCGGACTGACTTGGTATGAAGTAAGGAAATGAATTGAAAGAGGTGCAAGAACAAAATACCCGAAAAGGATCCCGATGAAGAAAAGTAAGGTGGATGAAAGAACGGCTCCCCTGGCATGCTTTGCTTCATTGGAATGAAGAGCGGGACGGAAGAAAGACCAGAACTCCCTTATAACGAATGGAAAGGCAAGGATGAATCCGGCAACCAGGGCAACGATGATATGGGTTGTGATCTGCCCGGCCATCTTTATGCTTATCAGCTGGAAATCATTATTGTTTATGCAGAGTATTTCACGGTTTTCAATTATCCCTGAGTCATTAAGGTAATGTCCGAGCTGGCATAAAAGACGGTTTGAAATGAAATCCGGCCTGGAAGGAGCGATCAGGATGGTGTCAAAAAGCAGGCTTTTAAATGCAAAAGCCACGAACATAAATGCCACTATTGCGATTACTGAACGGATAATATGCCATCTGAGTTCTTCGAGATGCTCAAGGAACGACATCTCTGCTTCTCCCTTTTTCCCCTTAACCCTCATTATAGTTCCCCAGGTTTGAAATTCAGCGTGTAAAGATGATAAATCTTACAATTGAAAACAATATGGCATCAGGTTATGTTGTATTTAGGAAAAACAATTATGTTAATTATTCTTTAAATCTGATTTTTAATAAATAAAATAATTAACTTAGATAAACTGTATAAATAGAAAATCTTACAGATCAGGTTAATTCTTCAGGAAAAATCGATGGTAACCGATAGAACAATTCATGATTATCTGAAAAGATACTTTGGATTTGACACCTTCAAGGGGAACCAGGAATCCATAATCAGGAACGTTCTGGAAGGGCGGGATACTTTTGTGCTCATGCCTACCGGAGGGGGTAAATCGCTTTGCTATCAGCTGCCTGCAGTAATAGGAGAGGGAACTGCCATTGTGATCTCGCCTCTCATTGCCCTGATGAAGAACCAGGTAGATGCCATGCGTAATTTCAGCACAAACGATGATGTGGCTCATTTCCTGAATTCGTCGCTTACAAAAACAGAGATTGCCAGGGTGAAAAATGATGTTCTGGAACATCAGACAAAGCTTCTCTATGTAGCTCCGGAATCGCTTACCAAGGAAGAAAACATTGAATTCCTGAAGAATATCAAGGTGTCATTTTATGCAATCGATGAAGCACATTGCATATCGGAATGGGGGCACGATTTCAGACCTGAATACCGACGGATCAGACCTATAATAGACAGTATCGGACGTTCACCTATAATTGCCCTTACGGCAACAGCAACTCCTAAAGTGCAGCACGACATCCAGAAGAATCTCGGGATCCTCGAGGCTGACGTTTTCAAGTCGTCGTTTAACAGACCAAACCTCTACTACGAGGTGAAATCAAAACAGGACGTCACCAAGGAGATTATAAAGTACATCAAGAACAATTCGGGCAAATCAGGCATAATTTATTGCCTGAGCCGAAAGAAGGTTGAGGAGATGGCTGAGGTACTGAAGGTGAATGGAATAAAAGCGCTGCCATACCATGCAGGCATGGACTCTCCGACAAGAACGGCAAACCAGGATAAGTTCCTGATGGAGGAAGCTGACGTAATCGTAGCTACTATAGCATTCGGAATGGGTATCGACAAGCCTGATGTAAGGTTCGTCATACACTACGACATCCCGAAAAGCCTTGAAGGTTATTACCAGGAAACCGGACGGGCAGGCCGGGATGGGGGCGAAGGCAACTGTATCGCCTATTACAGCTATAACGATATTGTGAAGCTGGAAAAATTCATGCAGGGGAAGCCAATCGCAGAACAGGAGATAGGGAAACAGCTGCTCCTTGAAACGGTTTCCTATGCTGAATCTTCAGTGTGCCGCAGGAAGCTTCTCCTTCATTATTTCGGTGAAGAGTATGAAAAGGAGAACTGCGAAGCCTGCGATAACTGCCTTCATCCAAAAGACCAGTTCGAAGGAAGCGATGCTGTTGTCAGCGTGCTCGAGACAATACTGGCGGTGAAAGAGAAATTCAAAGCCGATCATATAGCCCATATCCTTTCCGGAAAAGTCACGTCTGCAGTCAAATCCTACAAGCATAACAAACTTGAATATTTCGGAATCGGAGAAGATAAGGATGAGAAATTCTGGAACATGGTGATCAGGCAGGCGCTCATAGCAAAATTCCTTACCAAGGACATTGAGAATTACGGGCTCCTGAAAATCACCGATTTAGGAATGCAGTTCATTGAGAACCCGGCTTCCTTCATGCTGGCCGAGGATCACGATTATGCCGACACAACCGATGAAGAAAATGCTTTCGGGGCAAAAACTGCCGCAGTTGACGAAGAACTCTTCAGCATCCTGAAAGACCTCAGGAAAAAGATATCAAAACTGAAGGATGTGCCACCATTTGTGATATTCCAGGACCCTTCTCTCGAAGATATGGCGATTCAATATCCTGTTACACTCGACGAATTGCAGAATATATCCGGGGTCGGAGCAGGGAAAGCTCAGAGATACGGAAAGGAGTTCATCGAAATAATCAAAAAGTATGTAGAGGAAAAGGAAATAATAAGACCCCTCGACATGGTGGTGAAATCGGTTGTAAACAAGTCGGGGATCAAGGTCTATATTATCCAGAGCATCGACATGAAGCGGCCGCTCGAGGATATTGCCGAAGCGAAAGGACTTGAAATGGCTGAAGTAATATCAGAGATCGAAGCAATCGTCAATTCAGGCACAAGACTTAACCTCGATTATTATATAAACACGGTTATCGACGAAGACAGACAGCACGATATATATTCGTATTTCAGGGAAGAAGCGGAATCAGATTCTCTTGAAGCTGCTATCAAAGAGCTGGGAAACGAATTTGAAGAAGAAGAGATCCGCCTGATGAGGATCAAGTTCCTGTCTGAGATGGGTAACTGACAATAATCTGTGAAGAAGAATAACCGGGCCTAATTCCACCTGTTTCCTTTATATAAGGCAAGAGGGACAATTACCAATACATAAATAATAAAAAATATCTGCGATGGCAGGAACCATTTCATCAGGTTGTTCATGCCATATCGTGAGGAAGTATTCTTCAGGATCAGGAAATCGGGGATCGATTTCAGAATGAAGGCTGCAAGAAAAACCGGCAGGAAAACCGGATTAAAAAATCCGGCGACGAGCAATCCCGGCATAAGCAAAATTGTAACAAATGTTACAATTGACAGAATGATCGTATGACTGTCGCGGTAGGCTCCTGCTTTGGAGATCCACCGTGCTCTCTGCTTAATAAATGAATAAAACTCTGGTGAAGTTGCTGTTGTTACTATCGCTTCTGTTGATTCAAGCCAGGAGATCAAGCCTTTTCCTTCCTTAATGCCGTGAAGAAGGAAAATATCATCGCCGCTGACTTTCTCCTCATGCATACTGCGTGAATATTTATTGTAAGCTTCTTTTGTAAATGCGAGATTGGCTCCGTTGCACATAACCGGATTCCCGCCAGCTGCAGTTCCGGCTGTAACACCCTGGAGCGCCAGGAATTCAATTTCCTGGAACCTCTGGAGAAAGCCCCCCGAACCTTTCATCGCTACAGGACAAATGATCATTGCTGGCGTGTTTTCCGAATAAAATGATGCTATGGCACTGAGCCACCCCTGAACTGGTCTGCAATCGGCATCAGTTGTTACTATCAGCTCCCCTCTGCATTCCCCGATACCTGTTCTGATCGCTTTCTTTTTTCCTGTTCCCTTGCTTTTAATGGCTTTAAGATTTCTTATCCCCGGGTTCAAAGCTGCAGTCTGCCATGTATTGTCGGTTGAATTGTCATCTACAATGATAAGCTCAAAAGAGTCCTGCGGATAATCCTGGGCAGCAATGCATGAAAGGAGATCAGGGAGATTTATCTCTTCATTCCGGCAGGCTAATAATACTGATACAAAGATATCTGGCTGATTATGAGGGTGATATGTCTTTGTCTCTCGCAGTGAGGAATATATCCTCAGCAACAGATATGCATATGGCAGAAGCAATATGAGTAAGAGCCACTCCATTTCATTTTCTCATCCATTCATAGAAGCTGTAATGCTCGGAGCTCATCCCAAGGGCCTCATAGGTCTTTTGAGCTGTTGAGTTTCCGGTTTCGACATAAAGCCTCAGTCCTGCAATATCTTGTTCCTCTGCAAGCTGCTTTATATAACCGTACATCTTTCTGAAAACACCTTTCCTCCGAAATTCCGGAACCACATAAACCGACTGAAGCCACCACACATTGCTGTTTCGCCAGTCGCTCCATTCATAGGTTATCAGCAGGGAAGCTATTCTGTGTCCGTCATCTTCAGCAATATAGTACTGCCCTCTTGAGGCATCTTCGAAAACCGCTTTGACGCCTTTTGTAACTGTTTCAGGGACGAGTCTCATGGCTTCTGTTTCCCAGGCCATATTAAGCTGGAAATAGATTATTGCTTCAACGTCGGATGGTTCTGCTTTGCGGATCGTTATCATATATATACTTATTTTATTTTATTCAGAACCACCCCTGTCCCCCCGCTCCGCTTTCACCTCGCGGGACAAGCCTCCCAGGAGGGGATTTTTCACCCCTTCACCCTTTCACCCCCTCACCTCTTCTCCCCCTCCTACTTATATTCGTCCCAGCTCTTGATAGCCAGGTCCTCCTCCCTGATCCTGCAGAACGCCAGGATAAATGCGCTGGCAAGCCTTGAATTTGTTATGAGCGGAACATTGAAATCCACAGCGGTTCTTCTTATGGAATAATCATTATTCAGCTCGGTGTCTGACAAATCCTTAGGAATGTTAACAACAAGGTCAACCTCTTTGGTTTTGATAAGTTCAATCGTGTTTGGCGACTTATCCTCATCGGGCCAGTAAGCCACCTCGGCTTCTACTCCTGAACTTTTAAGGAACTGCTGCGTTCCTCGGGTTGCGTAGAGCTTGTGGCCTCTTTCACGGAGGGCCCTGGCGCTGTTGAGAAGCTCAACCTTTGAACGGGCAGGACCTGTTGAAAGAAGAATGCTTTTCGCCGGCACCCTGTAGCCTACCGAGAACATGGCTTTCAGGATAGCCTCATAAAATCCTTCACCTATGCATCCCACTTCTCCGGTTGACGACATATCCACCCCAAGCACAGGATCGGCTTTTGCAAGCCTTGAGAAGCTGAACTGGGGAGCTTTCACTCCAACATAATCGAGCTCGAAAACAGATTTGCGGGGCTTCTCGGCAGGGACGCCGAGCATCACTTTTGTTGCAAGTTCTATCAGGTTAGTTTTCAGGACTTTGGAAACGAACGGCATGCTCCGGCTTGCACGCAGGTTGCACTCGATAACCTTAATGTCATTATCCCTGGCCAGGTATTGTATATTGAACGGGCCACTGATATTGAGTTCCTTTGCAATCTGCCTGGTGATTCTTTTTATTCGCCTTACAGTTTCAAAATATATCTTCTGAGGGGGAAAAACTATCGTGGCGTCTCCTGAGTGGACACCGGCAAACTCTACATGCTCACTTATTGCATAAGCAAGTATTTCACCTTCCCTGGCCACTGCATCTATCTCGATCTCCTTGGCATTCTCAATGAATTCAGAGACTACAACCGGATATTGCTTTGAAACCTGAGCGGCAAGCTCGAGGTAATGAGTGAGCTCATTCTTGTTTGATACAACGTTCATAGCGGCTCCGGAAAGAACATATGAAGGGCGTATCAGGACCGGAAATCCGATTTTGTCTGTGAATTCAAATATATCGTCAATCGTTGAAAGCTCTTTCCATCTGGGCTGGTCGACAGCAAGGTTGTCGAGCATTTTTGAGAATTTATGCCTGTTCTCAGCCCTGTCTATCGAAAGTGGAGAAGTGCCAAGTACGGTAACATTTTCTCTGAAAAGTCTCAATGCCAGATTATTGGGTATCTGTCCGCCGACTGAAACTATAACGCCGCGGGGATTCTCGAGATCTATTATATCGAGGATCCTTTCAAAAGTGAGCTCATCGAAGTAGAGCCTGTCGCATGTGTCATAATCCGTGCTTACAGTTTCCGGATTGTAATTGATCATCACCGACCGGAATCCTTCCTTCCTGATCGTCTCGATTGCGTTTACTGAGCACCAGTCAAATTCTACACTGGATCCTATACGGTAAGCGCCTGAACCAAGGACAATTACCGACCTGTTGTCGTTCTCGAAGCTGATGTCGTGTTCGGAGCCGCAGTAAGTAAGATAAAGGTAATTTGTAACAGCCGGGTATTCTGCTGCAAGGGTATCTATCTGTTTGACAAAAGGCACAATGCCGAGCATCTTTCTCCTGGCCCTAACCTTCAGCAGGTCCTCGTTTATATTGGCGGGACCCGACCTCATGACGTGCCTGGCAATCTGGAAATCGCTGAATCCGTTTATTTTGGCATGGGAAAGAAGCCCGGTGGAAAGATCATCCAGGGATTTGCATTTACAGAGTTCATCCTTTATGCTGATGATGTTCCTGAGCTTGAAAAGGAACCATTTGTCAATCATGGTAAGCCTGTGGATCTCATCAACAGACATCCCTTTTTCCAGGGCTTCAGCTATTGAGAATATCCTCATATCGGTCGGTTCGGACAGTTCTGTCTCTATTTCTCTGAACTTGAGCTCACGGTTTCCTGTAAATCCATGCATTCCCTGGCCTATCATCCTCAGTCCCTTCTGGATAGCTTCCTCGAAGTTCCTGCCTATCGACATAACTTCTCCCACACTCTTCATGCTGCTGCCAATAGCATGAGAAACACCTTCAAACTTGTTCAGGTCCCATCTCGGGATTTTACAAACGATATAATCAAGGGCAGGCTCAAAGCATGCCGTTGTGGTTTTTGTAACCGAGTTTTTAAGCTCGTGAAGACCATAGCCAATCCCAAGCTTGGCGGCAATAAATGCAAGGGGGTATCCGGTAGCCTTTGATGCCAGTGCGCTGGACCTCGATAACCTGGCATTAACTTCAATAACACGATACTCTTCGGAATCGGGCGAAAGGGCATACTGAACATTGCATTCACCGACTATTCCTACATGCCTGATTATCCTTATTGAAAGCTCACGCAGTTTGTGGTATTCACTGTTAGTAAGGGTCTGGGAAGGTGCGACAACAATGCTTTCACCTGTATGTATGCCGAGCGGATCGAAATTCTCCATGTTACAGACAGTTATGCAGTTGTCGTATTTGTCACGCACCACTTCATATTCAACTTCCTTCCATCCCTTCAATGACTCTTCAACAAGTATCTGGTTAGTATATGAAAAGGCCTTTGAGGCAAGAGTTCTTAGTTCATTGACATCTGATGCAAAACCGCTTCCCTGCCCTCCAAGCGTATAGGCTGCCCTTATGATGACAGGGTATCCAAGCTTGCCTGCGGCTTCAAGAGCTTCTTCGGTGTTGTGAACTGCTGTGCTTTTTGGAGTCTTTACGCTTATTTCGGCAAGCTTTTTTACAAAAAGCTCACGGTCCTCCGTATCCATTATTGCTTTCACGGGAGTCCCGAGAACCTTCACTTTATATTTGTCAAATACCCCGGCCCGGTATAATTCGGTTCCGCAGTTAAGAGCGGTCTGTCCGCCGAAGGAGAGAAGTATACCGTCAGGATGTTCTTTCCTGATTACCTCTTCAACATAATATGGAGTGACAGGAAGAAAATAAATCCTGCCTGCCAATTCTTCGGATGTCTGAACTGTGGCAATATTCGGATTAATCAGAACTGTCTTTATTCCCTCTTCCCTGAGAGCTTTTAGAGCCTGTGACCCGGAATAATCAAACTCGCCTGCTTCACCTATTTTGAGTGCACCCGAGCCAAGGATAACTACTTTCTTAATCTTATCGGTCATCTGCAGGATTTGGCGTCAAAAATAGCATATTTTTTTGATTGAGTTTTGTATTATGTAAAAAATGCATATATTTGCAAAAAACATGTATAAATATGCAAAAGACAAAAAGGCTTCTTGCGATCGGGAGGATAATCTCTGAAGAAAACATATCCTCGCATGAAGTGCTTCTCAGAAAGCTGAAATCAAAAGGAATTGCATGCACCCAGGCAACATTATCACGCAACCTGAGGGAGCTCGGAGCCGGCAGGGTGCCTGACGGGAAAGGCGGTTACAGGTATTCCCTTCCGGAAAGTCCCAATAATAACCAGCCTGGCATCAACGGGTTGCAGATACTTCCTGTTATTACCGGTGTTATTGATGCAAAGGGCCTTCTGGTGATAAGGACGCTCCCCGGCAATGCAAACAATACCGCAATCTACATCGACAGTGCAGCAAAATATGAGATAGCAGGAACTATAGCCGGTGACGACACAATACTTATTATACCTCGCGACGGGGTCACCAACCATCAGGTACACACCTGCCTCGAGATCCTGTTGCCGGGATTGCATGACCGGATAAAAGGCAAATGATTATGGGTGCTTGAAAATCAATTACATGCCCCATCCCTAAAGGGAGTAATTGATTTTCTTCGCACCCTTTAGGGTCAGGGGCAAACGAAGAAAA
>CAZXAM010000008.1:0-85448 GCA_964638545.1 uncultured Rikenellaceae bacterium
TCATGGAGCGCAACTGTTGGTCCTGTCAAACCTGACATCTATCCTTATAATTTTATTGTTGACGGTGTTCAGGTTATGGATCCGGGCAATATGTACTATTTCCCGAATGAACGATTCAAAGGCAGCCTCCTTGATGTACCCGGCGATTCATCACTGATACATTCAATGAGAGATGTTCCTCACGGAGCAGTGACTTATGAGTTATATCCCTCGGCTGAAGGAACAACAGGCACCGTGCTTGTTTATACCCCGCCTGAATATGACAAGAATCCCAAACAGAAATACCCGGTGTTTTATCTTATAAGCGGAACAACGGATACCGAAGAGACCTGGTTTAAAGTAGGCAAGGCTAATCTTATACTTGATAACCTTATCGCCGAAGGAAAAGCAAAGCCCATGATAATAGTGATGCCTTATGGCAATATTGAAGCCAGGATTACAGAACAAAAGGGAGGACTTAAACCGGCTGACCCTGCAGGAAGGGAAAGCGCTGACGCTGTTACAAGGTCAAAAACATTCGAAAGAGACCTGGTTGATAACCTGATTCCATATATCGAAAAGAATTACAGGGTTATTGCCAACAGTAAAAACCGGGCAATCGGCGGCTTCTCACGCGGTGGAGGCCAGACTCTCAGGACCGGTTTCGGAAATATGGATAAGTTTGGATGGATATGCTGCTACAGCGCATACCTGACAAACACAGAGCTGGAGCGTGATTTCAAGGTGGTTGTCGAGAATCCGAAGCTTACAAACAAGAAGCTTAAATTATTATGGGTCAGCGTCGGCAATGAGGACTTTCTCTACAAACAGACAACCGAATTCATTGAATATCTGAAGGCTAAGAACATCAATCATAAAACCCTCATATCAACAGGTGGGCATACCTGGATGAATACCAAACTATATCTTGCAAACACCGCGCCTTTACTATTTAAATAATAATCCGATCATATAGCATTACAGATGAAAAAGATACTTTTAACATTAATAATAATAGTCTCTTCCGGCGCCTTAATGAACGCCCAGAGACCTTCCGTCATATCACCTGAGGTACATCCTGACAACAGCGTTACTTTCAGGTTTTCTGCAAGGAACGCCAAACGTGTTTCTCTGGATACCGAGATACTGCCGGCACCAGCTAAAATGACCAAAGATGCTTCAGGTGTATGGACTATAACAATTCCTCCGGCAAAGCCTGATATTTATCCTTACAGCTTCTGGGTCGACAGCATTGAAGTCAATGATCCCAATAACACTTATCTTTTTTCAAACGAAGGATTTAAGCATAGTCTTGTTGATATTAAGGGAGACAAGCCTCTGGTGCATTCATTGCAAAATGTACCTCATGGCAAGGTAAGCTATCGTACCTATACTACTGCCCAGGGTATTCCGGGAACACTTGTAATCTATACTCCCGCAGGATTTAACGCCAACGGTAAAACAAAGTACCCTGTGCTTTACCTTATTCATGGCGGATCAGATACTGAAGAGACCTGGACAAAGGTTGGGAAAGCCAACCTCATTGCCGATAACCTGATAGCCCAGGGAAAGGTTAAACCTATGATAATTGTAATGCCGTATGCCAACACAGGCCTGATGATGCAAAAGGCATTCGGAGAGGATATGATTAATAAGATTATTCCTTATGTTGAAGCTAATTATCCTGTCCTGACCGATAGAAATAACAGGGCTATAACAGGATTTTCAGTAGGTGGCGGCGCTACCCTGAATATAGGTCTTATGAACCTCGACAAGTTTGCATATGTATGTGCTTATGCACCTTATACCCAAACCCCGGAATTCAATGCAAATTTCGGGAACTGGAATCCCGATGTGGAGAATTATAACAAACAGCTTAAGCTTTTCACTATTTATGCTGGTGAAAGTGATCAATACAGGCCGATAATTAATCGTACCATAGCAATTTACGAGGACAAAAAATTTAATCTCGTGACTATGTCCGTACCGGGTGGACATACCTGGATGAACTGCAAGATCTTCCTGGCAACCACCCTGCCGCAACTGTTCAAATAGAATTGAAACATATTTTAGTAACAATCTTTAAAACGTTGATAATGAAAACCAGATTATTCCTTTTACTGCTGATAATTGTTCCTTTCTTTAAGTTATCAGCCCAGCAGCCTCACATTAATATTGACTGGGATCCTCAGAGAACAAGGCCGGAGAACCTTGTCCCTTTTTCAGCTAATGTAATATCGCCTGAAGTCTTTGATGATCATACAGTGATCTTCAGGCTCAGGGCTCCGAATGTGTCTTCGGTTAAGCTGACCGGAACAATGTTCGTCGCAGGCGAAGCCGGGAAACAGGTTGATTTCACTAAAGACGAGAAAGGTTTGTGGACATGTAAAATCGGCCCTCTTGTGCCGGATATTTACCTTTATTATTTTATTATCGATGGTGTAAAGGTTATCGATCCTAACAATACCTATGTTGGCTTTGCAAATATGCCAGCCTTTAGCATGCTATGGGTTCATGGCGATGGTCCTGCTTTCTATGATGCTAAAAATGTTCCTCATGGCGACCTGATAACTCATTACTATTATTCATCTGTTTCCAACGGCCAGAGAGAGATGCTCGTTTATACCCCGCCTTCATACAATCCAAAGAAGAAATATCCTGTATTGTATCTTCTTGGCGGTTCAGGCGACCTTGCACAAACATGGGCTTTCCACGGACAGGCAAATTTTATAATGGATAACCTTCTTGCTGAGAAAAAAGCCCTTCCGATGATCATTGTAATGCCTAACAACCAGCTGGTTCACCGTAGTGACCCAAAACATACTGATCTGACATTCACCCTTGTGGAAAGAGAAATGAAAGAAGTGATAATTCCTTACATCGAGAGTCATTACAGCGTTATTAAAAACAGTCATGGAAGAGCCATCAGCGGACTTTCAATGGGCGGCAGACATGCACAGTATGTTGGTCTGAAAAATCTTGACCTGTTTGCATCAATCGGACTGCTGAGTGCAGCGCTTCCTGTTGACCAGACACCGGCTCTTAAGGATCCTGACATTAACTCAAAACTTGATTATCTCTTTGTCGGAGCAGGGACTCATGAGACGAGACCCGGGGTAAGACACGAAGTTCTTCATAACGACCTTGTAAAGCTGAATGTTAAACATGAATATTACGTCGGATCGAATGGGGCTCATGATCTTATAACCTGGCGGCACCTCCTCTATTACAGGTTCCTGCCTAACCTCTTCAGAAGTACCTCTGGCAAATAAGATTAAAGATAGATCAATAAATATTCATCATCCTGAAATATGTACAAAACCAGGCTGTTATATACAATCCTCCCTTTTCTCTTCTGCACCACGGTCATCGTAAGCGGACAGGAAAGGCTCTACAGAAATGAGTTTCCCCTGAGTGATGTCAAATTGATGGATGGCACGTTCAAACATGCTCGCGATCTGAATATTCAGACTCTTCTGAAATATGATGTCGACCGGCTGGTGGCCCCCTACAGAAAAGAGGCCGGTTTGCCGGAGAAAGCGCCTTTGTTCCCAAACTGGGCAGGTCTTGATGGCCATGTGGGGGGCCATTATCTCACTGCGTTGGCAATGAATTATGCATCAACCGGCAATGCAGAGTGTAAAAGACGAATGGAGTATTTCCTGTCGGAGCTGAAAGCATGCCAGAAAGCAAATGAAATTAATCATCCTGAATGGGCTGTAGGTTATATAGGAGGTGTTCCGAACGGGAAAGTTATATGGCCGGATTTAAAAAATGGCGATTTCAAAGCCTACAGGGCAGCCTGGGTGCCATGGTATAATGTACATAAGTTATATGCCGGTCTACGCGATGCCTGGTTGTATACCGGCAATGAAGATGCTAAGCAGATCTTTCTGAAATTCTGTGACTGGGGCTTGAACATCACAAGCCCATTGACAGATGCCCAGATGCAGCTTATGCTCGACATTGAGCATGGAGGTATGAATGAAATATTCGCTGATGCATGGCATATGACAGGCGATGAAAAATACCTTATTGCCGCGAAACGATTCTCCCACAGGATGCTTCTCGATGCAATGGCTTCAAAGATTGACAACCTCGACAATAAACACGCAAACACCCAGGTTCCAAAGGCGGTTGGTTTCCAACGGATTGCTGAACTGACTAATGATGAAACTTACTATAATGCAGGTCTTTTTTTCTGGGAAACCGTTACCGGCAACAGGTCATTGGCATTTGGAGGAAATAGCAGGAGAGAGCACTTTCCGGGTGTGGCAGCGTGCCAAGAATTCATTAGCGATATTGAAGGACCAGAGACTTGCAATTCGTACAATATGCTGAAGCTTACCGAGGAGCTGTTCCGGATCAGTCCCGATGCAAGATTTGCTGATTACTATGAGAAAACCCTGTTTAACCATATTCTTTCGTCTCAGCATCCTGAACACGGAGGGTATGTTTATTTTACTCCGGCACGGCCGGGGCATTACAGGGTTTATTCTGCTCCCAACCAGGCTATGTGGTGCTGTGTGGGAAGCGGAATGGAAAACCATAGCAAATACAACCAGTTCATCTATACTCATAACGATGATGCACTTTATCTTAATCTGTTTATAGCATCTGAACTGACATGGAAAGAAAAAGGACTGAAGTTTAAGCAGGAAACCACATTCCCTGACGAAGGGAAGACGAAAATTACAATCACCGAAGGATCTGCACGATTTAAACTTATGGTTCGCTACCCGGGCTGGGTGGATAAAGGTGCATTAAAAGTAATGATAAACGGAGAGCAATTTGGTATTAGTTCAAAGCCTTCATCATATGTGGCTATAGACAGGAAGTGGAATGCCGGTGATGTTGTCACCATAATCCTTCCGATGCACATCTCCATAGAACATCTTCCCAACGTACCTCAATACATAGCCTTCCTTAATGGCCCGATCCTTCTTGGAGCCAGGACCGGAAATGAGGATCTGAAAGGCCTGATCGCCGACGACAGCAGGTGGGGACATATTGCAGGCGGGAAGAAACTTCCGGTTACCGAATCACCTGTATTGATCGCAGACGATATTTCCAAAATTTCTGACAATCTTGTTCAGTCAAAAGATAATCCCGTTAACTTCGTTTTTTCACGGGATAGTAAAATGATAAACCCTCGCGAAATTGAGCTGGAGCCCTTTGCCCGTATCCACGATTCCCGCTATACAATATACTGGATGGTCATGAATGAGGAAAAGAGCCGTAAATATCTCGATTCTCTGGCTATTCAGGGAAAAAAAATGCCGGAGCTGCAGGACCGCAAAACTGAATTTGTTGCTCCGGGAAAACAGCAACCATAAAAAAAACCATGATTTATGAAAATCTTCAGAACCAGTCTTATCCTTTTGACAGGAACAGTTTTTCTTGTATCATGCAGCAGAATAAATGAAGTAAATCTGGGATCTTTGCCCTCCGGTGAAAAAGTTTCTTTCATTCGCAACTCAACAGCGACCTTTGGTATTAATATTTCCGGAGGCAATACTCCTGAAATAAAACAGCCCAATCCCGTTAGATTAGATATTCTTCAGAATGAAGATGAAATCCGGGAGAAAGTGTCAGGCTATTCCTCAGTTAAAAAATCGCGTTCAGGCATAGAAGCAGTTGCCGTTATTGATCTGGGTGAAGGTGTTGTATTCCATGTAAAGGATAATTGGAGCATAAATGAAGCGGTTTTAACCGTTAATCGCCAGATCAAAGTGAAGGGAAACGCTCCTGGCGGTTTCAGCAGCTCGGTTGTATTTGCAGCCGACTCATCTCTTGCCTGGACTGATGTCCAATGTCTTGCACCGGGAGCACTATACGGGGACCCGACGTTTGATGGCGACAGGTCTCCCGGAGGAACTATGAACTATGAGGCGAAAAGATTTATTATGAGGGAGGATCTTCTTCCTGCCCCGCTTTTCGCAATGTCATTTAAGAATGGTTCTTCAGTAGCGATCCTGAATCCCTCTCCCGACGGTGAATCAACTGTTGAAGAGACAAAACTGACAAAAGAAATTATGACAGATCCACGGCTCCGGTTTGGTTCTCTCGGAGCCTGGCAGAATGATGGAAAGCCTGTAGAGTTCGGATTTACTTTTCCCGGTATTACAACTGCATTCGGAAGAGGAACTGAAACACCGGTAAGAATAAGATGGATAAGACGTTTTCACCCTGTAAATGAAGAAACTAATCATCAGTATCAGATAAGTTTCCGCTTTGGAGCAAATGAATCTTTCACTGATTTAATACGTAATTCCTGGCGATGGGCCTGGCATACACTTAATCCTCCGACCAGTCACACCGATGTTGAACAGATGCGCCGTGTACTTATTGACCAGCTGGCAAGCCAGGTCACAACAATCGGCGGCCGGACAGGTCTTCCTTTCGTCATGTCAACACAGGATACTTCCCTTCGTCAGTGGAACTGGACCATGATTGCAATGGGGTTTGTAGGTAAGAATCTTGAGGGAGCTGACTTGTTATTGCGTGAAGCTATGCACGATAAAAGTGAACGGGGTCAAAAAATGCACAAGCTTGGTACTGACATTATTGCTTCGATGATCCAGGCTTTGAATACTGTTCCTCTTCAGGCTACAGGTTACGACCTTGCCACAGGAAAACCATGGAACCACGAGTGGCTTGCACCCTGGTTAAGGAATGCTACGGAAGATATGCGGACCCTGGTACTGGCCTTTAAGCGAGAACGCGACCTTGGACGGAATAATCCTGAATGGTTTAACTGGGTTAAAAAGTATGTCGACTGGCTCCTGCTTCAGCAGAGACAAGACGGCTCTTTCCCCCGCCGATGGGAACCGGGTACCAGTATTGTTGCTGAACCCACCGGAACAACAAGCTACTCTCCTGTACCCCTGCTGGTCTTAATGACAGAAGAAACAGGCGATCAGAAATATTTGCAGGCTGCTGTCCGTGCAGCGGATTTCGTATGGGAGAACTCTGGCAAAAAGGGATTTTTTATCGGCGGTGCAAGTGACAATCCGAATATCACCGATAAGGAGGCCGGAATGCTAAGCCTGGAAGCATTTCTAAGTCTTTATGATGCGACCAGAGAAACGAAATGGCTTGAGCGTGCAAAAGTGGCGGCAGACTTTGCTGAAAGCTGGATATGGATATGGAACCTGCCAATGCCGGCTGATGCCCCTGACTCATTACTACACTGGAAAAAAGGAGTGCCCACAATCGGACTTCAGGGAATAACTGCCAGGGTTGCCGGAAGTGTCGATGAATATATGTCGTGGTCAGTGCCGGCATATGCAAAGCTCTATAAATATACAGGTGATGAACATTACCTTGATGTTGCACGGGTGCTGCTTCATGATACAAAATCTATGGTAGCTCTGCCCGGCCGGCTGTATGATCTGAGAGGACCAGGCTGGCAGCAGGAAAACTGGCGTATGGGACCGGGTGGCAGCGGTCGTGGAATCGGAAGTCACAGATTCTGGCTTCCATGGGTGACTACGAACCATTTACGGGGCATTTACTGGTTGGAAGAATTAGATCCTGAATTGTTTAAGAGACTATCAGACTAAACCAGAAACCCAAATTGATAGTCTTATTACCGGTTTCTGTTGTGGTCGATGTCAATGCTATTTTTAAGAATTTTTAAGTTCTGCGGACCCGGATAAAAAGAAAAATAACTCTACATATTATGAAAAGTAAAAATCGATTTCTGGCCATTCTGGCTCTGGTGTTCATTGTACCGGTGACATTGATGATACTTTGGTCAATGACATTCTCAAGTGAAAAAAATGCTGCTGCAAGGCCGGATGGCCCTTGCGATATCTATGCAGCCGCAGGCTTCCCCTGTGTTGCTGCTCACAGCAGTACGCGAGCCCTGCTGGCATCATACACCGGTCCTTTATATCAGGTAATGCGTCAGTCGGACGGTAAAACACTTGATATTGCTGTGGTGAAGCCTGCATCAGGTGATTCGGGTGGATACGCTGATGCTGCTGCACAGGATTCATTTTGTGCCAATACATTATGCTGGATTACAACTATCTACGACCAGTCGGGTAACGGTAATAATCTTGTCCAGGCACCTCCCGGAACATTCCGGGGTCCCGCAAAGGGCGGGTTCAATACTCTTCCCATAGCTGATATGGCTCCAATAACTATAATGGGACATAAAGCTTATGGAGTATATATTATTCCTGGCATGGGCCTGAGGAACAACAATGCTTCCGGCATTGCTGTAAAAGATGAGCCCCAGGGCATATACATGGTGTTTGACGGTAAACATTTCGACAGCGGATGCTGTTTCAATTATGGGAATACCTCAACAAACAGCCGTGCAGTGGGCAGGGGCACAATGGAAACAGTCTACTTCGGCACAGCAACAGCATGGGGAAGCGGCAATGGACCTGGCCCATGGATAATGTCCGACATGGAAGCAGGACTATTCTCAGGATACAGTGCAAAACAGAATGTTGCGAATCCGACTATTGATTCATGGCGGTTCGTGACAGGTGTCGTTAACGGAGGAGGAGGAAACAAGTGGGAGATCAGGGGAGGCAATGCACAGGAGGGCAGACTTACTACATTTTACAGCGGTTTACGGCCTGGTTCGAATGAGAATAATTTCTACTATCCGATGCACAGAAAGGGGGCAGTCCAGCTTGGTAATGGCGGCGATAACGGCAACGGCTCTGCAGGCACCTTTTACGAGGGGGTAATGACCAGGGGCTATCCAACCGACGACGCAATAAATGCCGTTCAATCAAATATAGTAGCAGCCAGATACGATGTTGAAAGGATCAAAGCGTCGAAGTTGACAACATTTACCCCGCGTTCATCACAGGAAATAACCCATACATTCACCAATACAACAGGATTTCCGGTTAAGAATGTCATATTGAGCGTTGTTGTACCAAAAGGATGGACCGCCCGGGTTCCAGGATCTGCAGGCTCATCCAGAACTTTCAGTAACACTCTTAAGCCCGGAGAAAGTGTGAGCGCTGGATTTACATTGACCTCTGCTTCTTTGACAGGCGCCGATTACCTTACGTGCAGAGCTGACTGGAAAAATCAGAAAAACAGGCAGAAAGCCTCCGAAACCTCATCTCAGAGAGTGAGGAATGCATTCCCTGTCAAGATCAACGAGGTCCGGTTAAGCACAGGTGCCAGCCCAACCAACCAGTTTATCGAACTTTACAACTCCGGAAACAGTGAAGTGGATCTGTCCGGTTGGACATTGATAAACACCCAGGCCGGTTTAGCTCCCACGAGACTGGCAGTTGTACCTTCAGGAACCAGGTTGCCGGCACATGGCTTCTACCTGCTCGGACTATCCTCATCAGGACTGGTAATCCCGGCAAAAAGTGGCGAGAGTATAGTCAATGTCAGGTCCGCCGAGGGTTTTGTTGCAGGACAAATGATCGACATTGATGGTGAAAAGCGCACAATTACAAAGGTCGGAACAGCCGCTTTGCCAATAACAACAATATTTGTTCCTGTCTCAACAGGTCCATGGCTCAATATACCTGCAGGTTCTTCAAATATACCGGTAGTTAACTCAGCCGGTTTTGAGGTTGGGCAGAAAATGGGCATTGATGCCGGCGGCAATTTCGAGATTGCAACAGTAACTGCCGTTGGCAAGGCCTCGACCCTGACAAACCTGGCAGTTGAAGCCAGAACAGGAGAAACAACAATTAAAGTAGCGGCCAATTCAAACATGACGCCCGGTGATGTACTTACAATTGGCACGGGTTCGCGCATGGAGCTGGCAACTGTAAAACGTATAGTCACTGTTGCTGTAGCCCCCTCGCGTGGAGGATTCGGGCAGGCGACTCAGAATGCTCCGGGTGAAGTTGAGCTTGCCACACCGCTACGGTTCAGTCACATGCTTGACGAGGATGTCTCTACACCCGGAACAGGAATCAGCTTTTCTCCGGCCACACGGTTTGCCCACAGAAGCGGTGATGCTGTTCAGGCTCTCGGCAGCGGTATAACGCTTGAAAGTGCTCTTGAGAAAAACCACGATACCGGTGCTCCCGTAAATAATTCTCTTGTCCCAACAGAAGGTTATCAGGGAACCGTAAAACCAAATCAGCTATACGGAATGTCTCTATCGTCTGCTTCAGGATCGGTAGCCCTGATGGATAGCAGCGGGAAGCTTGTTGTTGATGCAATGGTCTATGGATCGCTTCAGAGTAATTCGAGCGCCAACGGAACCGTTCCAAGTCCTGAACTGGCAACTCTCGAGGGTGAACAGAGCCAGGGCGGATGCATGGTAGTTGTTCCCGGAACAGGATTCTCCGGACAGGGTCTTGCCCTTCAGTCGACCTCGATGGTCAACAAAAGCATAGGCCGCTTCCCCGATGGTAACGATACAGACAGTAATTGCAAAGATTATCTGCTCCAGAACTCAGTAAACCTTTTAATAAAGGCCGCGGCAGGTTCCACTAATATTAAAGTCGCCAGTGTAGATGAACTGAGCTATGGCCAGAAAATCATAATTGGCTCAGGAGCTGCAAGCGAAACGGTTGTAATTGCTGGCGTCGGAACATCAGGAGGAACAACAATCAGCTCGGAAGCAAGCCCTGGAACAACTGTTGTGCAGGTTGCCGGTGTTGAAGGGTTCAGTGTTGGCCAGACCATAACTATAGGCAGCGGTGCCGACAACGAAACTGCAGTTGTTGCTTCAATTACTGCTGCACGTGGTCGTCCCGGAGTTCAGGGCGCCGGTCCTGTTCAATCACTTACCATTGCTGATCCACTTACAAAAGCACACTCGGTTGGAACTCTTGTTTCCGGTAGCGGTATAACACTGACTTCACCGCTTACGCTGAACCATGACAGGGGAACCCAGGTAGCTAACAATATCCCAACCCCCGGAGAACCAAATCAGTATTTCAGGAAGCCATTTTGATATGCCAATTTTTATAACATACTAACTAATTAATATACAATCAAATGAAAAGACTCATACTTTCAGGCTTTTTCTTAATGCTTGTTATGCCAGTATTTACCCAACAGGCAACAGTTCAATCTCCAAACCAGAAAATAACAGTATCATTGTTCAATCAGCAAGGATCTGGGACCGGGGAATGGTATCTCAATGTAAGCTATTCAAACAGCGGTACAAATTCTGAGATCATACCAAAGATAAAATTGGGATTGACGTCAGATGACAATGATTTTTCCAAAAGCCTGAAGTTTATTAAAACAGGAAAACTATTACAGATCAACGAAAGCTATACAATGCTGCACGGTAAAAGATCTCTTTGTGAAAACTCAGCCAGCGAAATTACCGTCTTCTTTGAAAACTCTTCCAAAACAAAACTCAATTTAATAATCAGGGCTTATAACGATGGGATCGCTTTCCGCTATTCCTTCCCTTATAAAGGGGACTCAATTGTTATAAAGGATGAACTGACCTCATATTCGATCCCTTCAGGGACAAGGAGATGGCTTGAAAAATGGAGCACTGCAAATGAAGGACTCTACACCGCCATGAATGACGATAATACTCAGCAAAGCTGGTGTTATCCGGCTCTGTTCAATGCACAGGATAACATCTGCTGGTATCTTATACATGAAGCCGATGTTGATCGAAACTATTGCGGCTCAAAGCTTAGCAATACGGCAGAGAAATCAGAATACAAAATCACATTCCCCGATCCGAAAGACGGAAGGGGACTGGGGAAATCTGCCCCGACTATAGCACTTCCCTGGAAATCACCCTGGAGGGTTATTATAATCGGATCACTGGCAGATATTGTCGAATCAACACTTGTTCACGATGTAAGCACTCCTTCGGTCATATCAAATCCCGGTTGGATTAAACCTGGACTTGTCTCGTGGAACTACTGGTCGAGCAATCACGGGACAAAAGATTACAAGATCGTTTGTGATTTTGCCGACCTTGCAGCCAGCATGGACTGGCCATATACTCTCCTTGACTGGGAATGGGACGCAATGGGTAACGGAGGAAATCTTGAAGATGCACTGAAATACATTCATTCCCTTGGAGTTAAACCTTTGATGTGGTATAATTCAGGAGGCCCTCATACAGGAGTTACTTCTACTCCTCGCGACCGGATGCTCACACATGAAAACCGTGTGGAAGAATTTACAAAACTCAAGAAACTTGGAGTAGTAGGAGTTAAAATCGACTTTTTTGAAAGTGAAAAGCAAGACATGATAAAGTATTATCTCGATATCCTCGACGACGCTGCCGCTTTTGAAATGATGGTATATTTTCACGGATGTATTGTTCCGCGTGGCTGGGAGCGAACCTATCCAAACCTTATGACACTCGAAGGAGTCCGCGGAGCAGAATGGTATAATAATGGTCCTGATCTTACTACTACAGGTCCTGAACATAATACAATGCTGCCCTTCACAAGGAATGTGGTCGGACCGATGGATTATACACCTGTAACATTTACTAACTCTCAATATCCCCATATAACTTCCTTTGGACACGAACTGGCACTGAGTGTATTATTCGAATCGGCTCTGCAGCACCTTGCTGACAGACCGGCTGGCTATATTGGTCTTCCCGATGCAGCAAGAAGCTTCCTGAAAGAAGTTCCTACAGCCTGGGATGATATAAAATTCATCGATGGCAATCCTGGCCGGAATATAACCATTGCCCGTCGTAAAGGCGAAAACTGGTATATAGGCGGTATCAGCTCAGAAAGATTTGAGAGGACGAAAAACCTGAACTTCAGCTTCCTGCCTGAAGGCAAAAAATACAGGGTTACTTTAATATCTGATGGAAAACACGATAAAGACCTGTTCACACGATACCTTGTTGTCGATAAATCGAGTACTGTGAGTATAGCCATGCTGAGAAGAGGAGGCTTTGCAGCCAGGCTTGTACCGGTTAACTGACTTTAATGCGACTTCGAATGAAAAAGATTTTGTTTATTGCATCGGTTATTCTGCTCTCAGTAGTTTCATGCACGAAGAAATACCCGTATCAGGATCCTTCACTAAGCTCCGAAGAGAGGGCGAAGGACCTGTTATCCCGGCTGACTCTTGAAGAAAAGATGACCCTGATGTGTGACCAGTCTGATGCTATCCAACGTTTAGGAATAAAAAAATTCAACTGGTGGAGTGAGGCTCTGCATGGCCTGGCAAATAACGAAAACGTAACTGTATTTCCTGAACCCATCGGAATGGCTGCCTCCTTTGATGATGAACTCGTTCATAGGATATTCAATGCTGTTTCTGACGAAACACGTGCTAAGTATAACGAGGCGCTAAAGCAGGGAAAAGGTAATACCCGATTCCTGAGCCTGTCAGTATGGACTCCCAACATAAACATTTTCCGCGATCCGCGGTGGGGCCGCGGGCAGGAAACATACGGGGAAGATCCCTACCTTACTTCACGCATGGGTATCTCGGTGGTAAGGGGACTCCAGGGACCCGAAGATGCCAGATACAGGAAGCTTCTCGCCTGTGCCAAGCATTTTGCAGTACACTCCGGCCCTGAATGGAGCCGTCATTCACTGAACATTAAAAACCTCGATCCGGCAGACCTTTACGAAACATACCTGCCTGCTTTTAAGTCCCTTGTGCAGGAGGCAGATGTGCGCCAGGTGATGTGTGCATACCAGCGCCTGGAGGATGAACCATGCTGTGGAAACACAAGATTGCTCCAGCAGATCCTCAGAGATGACTGGGGATATAAATATGTTGTTGTTTCAGACTGCGACGCAATTGCTGATTTCTACAATGGTCATGAATTTACGGATGACGCAGTAAATGCCGTGGCAAAAAGCGTTCCTGCCGGAACTGATGTAGAATGTGCCTGGATGAATTATAATTATAAGAATCTGCCTGAAGCAGTTTCGAAGGGGCTGCTTAAGGAAGAGGATATTGATAAAAGCGTTCTCCGCCTGCTGATCGGACGATTCGACCTGGGCGAAATGGACAATGATACCATCGTTCCCTGGGCAAGCATCCCTGCGTCGGTTATTAACAGCGAAGAACACAGAAGGCTTTCTCTCGAAATGGCGCGTGAAAGTATGACATTGCTGCAGAATAAAAACAATATTCTGCCACTCGGTAAATCAACTTCCAGGATAGCAGTCATTGGTCCAAATGCCGGCAATGCAAGAGTACTATGGGGAAATTACAACGGAACCCCGGTCAGGACGATTACTATTCTTGATGGCATCATATCCAAAGTGCCGGAAGGAAAAATTGTATATGACAATGCCTGTGATATAGTTGACCCATTGGTCCTTGAAAGTCTGGCAGGCGGGTGCTCTTTTGAAGGTAAGCCGGGTTTTAAAGCAACATTCTGGAATAACAGTGATCTGAAAGGCAATATTGCTGCAATACAGCAGATAACTGCCCCACTGCATCTTGCAACAGAGGGTACCAGGCCTCTGGCGCCTGGTGTAAATATTGAAGGATTTTCTGCAAGATTCGAATCGGAGTTTACTCCTGACAGGACTGGTGATATGGTAATTAAATCAGGTGTTGCGGGTTCTGTCGATCTTATAATTAACGGAGATACAATTAAGAAAAATGAAGACTGGAGGACCCTTGTTTCAAAAATACCATACAAATTTGAGAAAGGGACTAAGTACAGAATTGAAATGATCTTCAAACAGCTTTATAAATGGCAGGCGGCTCTCGAATTTGATTTTGGAATTGAATCGGAACAGGGTTTCTCAGGATTATTGGATAAGCTCACCGGGATCGATACTGTAATCTTTGCCGGAGGCCTTTCCAATATACTCGAAGGAGAGGAGATGCCTGTCTCATATCCCGGCTTTAAAGGAGGTGACCGGACCGATATCGAACTGCCTTCGATACAGCGCAAATGCCTGAACGTCCTGAAGCAGGCAGGGAAGAAGATCATTTTTGTTAACCTTTCCGGCTCAGCGCTGGGATTTGTCCCGGAAACCGAAAGCTGTGAGGCTATCCTGCAGGCGTGGTATGGCGGCGAATCGGGCGGACAGGCTGTTGCTGACGTGCTTTTCGGTGACTATAACCCATCAGGTAAATTGCCTGTAACATTCTATAAGAGTATTGATCAGCTTCCCGATTTTGAAGATTATTCAATGAAAAACCGTACCTATCGTTTCATGTCCGATCCCCTCTTCCCATTCGGTTTCGGATTGAGCTATACGACTTTCTCGACCGGTAACGTGAAAATCGACCGGAATCCTCTTAAAACCGGGGAGACCGCAGACATTGCAATCTCCGTTTCGAACACCGGGAAACGCGACGGGACAGAGATCGTACAGGTTTACATCCGGAAATCAAATTCCCAGGATGGACCTTCAAAAACTCTCCGCGCTTTTCAGCGTGTGAATCTTAAAGCAGGAGAAACGAAGGAAATAACAATCTCACTTCCGGCAGCTGCTTTCGAATTCTACGACAGGACGAGCGGGAAAATGCTGGTCTTGCCGGGTGAATATGAAATCTGGTACGGCCGGAGCTCAGCGACTAAGGATCTGAAAAAGGAAACAGTTACGATTCTCTGAAGACGATAAAAATAAATTAATGAGAAACCTTTAAAAATGATAAAACAGTTATTATTGGTGGCTGTTTTAATCAGCCTGGCCGGCCCTGCAAGATCTCAACAGTACCAGAAAACAGACCTGGGCATAAAATCTGTAATTAACTCAATAGGTGTCGAAATACAGTTTTATGGTCCGTCTGTTGTCAGGATCATAAAATGGCCTGAAGAGAGCACATCTTTTAAAAAAGAGAGTCTGTCTGTTATTAAAACTCCGGAAAAGACAGCCTTTAAAATTAAGGAATCGGGAGGCGGGATTACCCTGAGAAGTGAGAACCTTCAGGTAATGCTTGATCTTAAAACTGGTAAAATTACTTACTCAACCCCGAAAGGTGCGATTCTGTTAGGTGAGAAGGAAAAGGGCGTTTCGTTTACTGATTTCAACGATGCCGGTGCCAGGACTTACAGTGTCTTCCAGTCATTTGTTCTCGATAAAAATGAAGCCATCTATGGTCTTGGAGGACAACAACAAGGTAAGATGGTACAGCGCAACGTGAAGCTTAATATGATACAGGGAAATACTGATGATTATATTCCGTTTTTCATTTCCATTAAAGGCTACGGTTTGTTTTGGGATAACTATTCTCCTACCCTGTTCACTGATAATCAAGAGGAAACATCATTCAAGTCGGATGTCGGTGACTGTTTGGATTATTATTTTATGTATGGCAATAATGCAGACGGAGTAATTGCGCAGATGCGCAGCCTGACTGGCCAGGTTCCTATGTTCCCTCTCTGGACCTTTGGTTTCTGGCAGAGCAAGGAACGTTACAAATCCCAGGATGAAACTGTAGGCGTTGTAAGGAAGTACAGGGAGCTGGGCGTTCCTCTCGATGGCATTATTCAGGATTGGCAGTACTGGGGAAATAATTATCTCTGGAATGCAATGGAATTTCTCAATGTCGATTTTCCCAATCCGCAAAAAATGATAAATGATGTTCATGGCCTTAATGCTCACATGATTATCTCAGTCTGGAATTCATTTGGTCCCATGACAAAACAATACAAGGAACTGGATAAAATAGATGCTCTCATGAATTTCCAGACATGGCCTCAATCGGGTTCCGAGAAATGGCCGCCACGTAAAGATTATCCCTCAGGGGTAAGAGTTTACGATCCATTTAATCCTCAGGCACGTGATCTGTACTGGAAATATCTTAATGCGGGGATCTTCTCAATTGGAATGGATGGTTGGTGGATGGATTCATCAGAACCTGATCATCTTGACTTTGTCCCAACTGATCTCGATAACAAGACATACCTTGGTTCATTCCGGAAAGTCCGGAATGCTTTTCCTTTAATGACAGTTGGAGGAATATACGACCACCAGAGGTCGGTGACCTCCGAAAAGCGAGTATTTATATTAACAAGGTCAGCATTTGCCGGACAACAACGTTACGGGGCAACTGTTTGGTCAGGCGATGTTACGGCATCGTGGGAAGCATTAAAAAACCAAATATCTTCCGGCCTGAACTTTTCTCTCAGCAATATTCCATACTGGAACAGCGACATAGGCGGATTCTTTCTAAGCAGGTTCAGGAAGAAACTCGATGATGCAGGTTATCGTGAACTTTACGCACGCTGGATACAGTTCGGGGCATTCTGCCCCATGATGCGTTCTCATGGTGCAGATGCTCCGCGTGAGATATACCAGTTTGGGAAAAAAGGTGACAAGGTTTACGACGCAATAGAAAAATATATAAATATAAGATACAGCCTGTTACCTTATATTTATTCAGCTTCGTGGGATATTACGACCAACCAGTCGAGTATGATGCGGGCTCTTATGATGGATTTTCCGGATGATAAAAAAGCTCTTGAAATAAATGACGAGTATATGTTCGGCAAATCTGTTTTGGTCTGCCCTGTAACAACTCCAATGTATTCCAAAGACACAAATGAGGATTTTGGCGCGGTAAAAACAAAAGAGGTATATCTTCCAAAGGGGGCTGACTGGATCGATTTCTGGACAGGAAATAAATTTGCCGGAGGACAGGCAATCGAAAAGGAAACTCCCCTCGATATAATGCCCTTGTTCATAAAGGCAGGTTCTGTGCTTCCTTTGGGTCCTAAGGTTCAGTTTGCCACAGAGAAAAAATGGGACAACCTTGAAATAAGGGTTTATGAAGGCGCAAACGGCTCTTTCACTCTCTATGAAGATGAAAACGATAACTACAATTATGAAAAGGGAACTTTTTCAACTATTCCTATTACCTGGGACAATGCAAAGAGGAGATTAACCATCGGTGACTGTGCAGGATCTTTCCCGGGTATGATCACAGAGCGTAAATTCAACATCGTTGTTGTGTCTCAAAATAAGGGAACCGGGACCGGAGGGGCAGAAAAATATGATGCTGTTGTTACATATTCAGGTAAAAAGACTGTAATTAATTTGTAGATATAAGCTCTCAGGAGAATCACTCCGTAAAAACGAAAATATCTGATGAAAATTAAGGTAATCAGTTTCTTTAGCTTCATATTTCTGACTGTTAATTTATTAACAGTGCGGATCAGCGCCCAGGAAATAAATGACTGGGAAAATCCGGACATTAACAGCATTAACAGGGAAAATCCTCATGCCTATGGATTCCTTTCAGATGAAAAATCACATAACCCGAATATCATTTCATTGAACGGCATCTGGAAATTCAAATGGTCTCCTGATCCGCAATCCCGACCCGAAGGTTTTTATCTTGCAGACTATCAAACACAAAACTGGGATAATATCCTGGTTCCCGCTAACTGGGAGCTCCAGGGTTTCGGAACCCCGATCTATGTAAATATTTCTTATCCGTTTAAGCCCGACCCTCCTAAAGTGACCAGTAGTCCGGATAAAACTTATACCAGTTATATTCAGAGAAATCCCGTTGGCTGTTATGTAACCTTTTTTGCTTTGCCGGAAAGCTGGGACGATAAGCAGGTATTTATAAATTTCGGAGGAGTTCAGTCGGCTATGTACATATGGGTGAACGGGAAAAGGGTTGGATACAGTGAAAATTCGATGTCTCCCGCTGAGTTCGATATTACCGGTTATGTCCATGCCGGAGAGAACAAGCTGGCTGTTGAAGTATACCGCTGGTGCGATGGCAGCTATCTGGAGGATCAGGATATCTGGCGTCTCAGCGGCATTTTCAGGGATGTGGATCTTATTGCCAGACCAAAATCTTTTATCCGTGATTTCTTTGTCAACGCCATCCCTGACAATAATCTTGATAATGCAGCAATTACTGTCTCACTGGAGATCAGCAACCGGACCGGAAAGCCTCTTTCCGGATTGTATGCGGAAGCGGTTATATCCGGTTACAACAGAAACGGAAAAATTGAACACCTCTCCTTTTCCGGGAAAGCAGGTGAAAAAGGAGATCCTTCAGGATTATCCGTGGAAATGAAATATAATTTGTCGAACCCGCGACTCTGGTCAGCAGAAACACCGGATCTTTATCATCTTACATTATTCCTTAAGAACAAAAAGAACCAGATCCTTGATAAGGCTGAGTGCAATTTTGGTGTCCGCAGGATCGATGTGAGGGGAGATATCCTTTACATCAATAACAAAGCTGTCAAACTGAAGGGGGTTAACCGTCATGAACATCATCCGCGAACCGGGAAACAGGTTGGCCGGGAGACTTTGATCCGCGATCTTGAACTGATGAAACAGGCAAACATCAATATGATCCGTACCTGCCATTATCCTGATGATCCGCTGTTTTATGAATTATGTGACAAGTATGGTTTTTATGTTATGGATGAAGCTAACCAGGAATCGCATGGTTTTGGAATAGGCAACAGAATTCTCGGCGATGATCCGGTTTGGAAAAAGTCCCATATCGAACGTGCGGTATCTCTGGTTCAGCGCGATAAAAATCATCCGTGTGTAATTTTCTGGTCCCTGGGAAATGAAGGAGGACGCGGTAAAAACCTTGTCGCAATGGCGGACACGATTCATAAAATTGATCCCTGGCGGCTGATATATTCTGATACGCAACGTGATGTATCAGCCCTCTATGATGAAGGCTATCTGCATCCCCCGGATCTGAAAAAACTGGGTCAGAAAATAAAAGACAAGCCTGTTTTTCTTCGCGAATATCTCCACGTAATGGGAAATTCAGGAGGAAACCTGCAGGAATACTGGGATGTAATATATGCCGATTCAAGCCTGGCCGGTGCGGCTATCTGGGAGTGGGTGGACCAGGCAATTGCAAAGAAAAAGGACGGATCCCCTCTTGCCATCACTGAAGATCCAGGAGATTATTCACTGAAAGATGATGAATTCTGGGCTTACGGAGGAGATTTCGGGGACAAACCGAATGATGGTAATTTTTGTATTAAAGGTCTGATCTCGGCTGACAGAAAACCAAATCCTCATTATTTTGAGGTAAAAAAGGTTTATCAGCCGGTCTACTTTCAGCTTCTGAATGACAGTGAAATAAAAATCAGGGTAGTTAACCTGTTTGATTTCCTTCCCCTGCAGAATTTCGATTTTGAATATGAATATCTGACTGATGGAAAGCCGCTTTCAAAAGGTATTTTTAAATGCGGCAATCTTCTTCCGGGAAAGACCATCGACATAAATTTACCGCCTCCTCCTGCCGTCAGGTCTTCACCATCAGAGATCACACTCAATATCTTTTCAAGACTCAAGTCAGCAACTGAATGGGCTGGCGCAGGGTTCTGCATTGCATACGAACAGTTTGTTATCAAACCTTATAATTATATCAGCATAGCCCCCGCTGCAAAAACGGTCAATGTTACTGAGTCTCCCGACCAGATCAGAATCGATACTGAAGAGTCGTCAATTATCCTGAGTAAAAAGGATGGTAAGATGGTAAGTTGGAAAGTCAAACAGGAGGAGTTTCTTAATGGAGTTCTTGAACCTTATTTCTGGAAACCGCCGAATGATAATCAGAAACACAACCGGTTTGAGAGAGATCTTGGTAAATGGAAGAAAGCAGGGGAGAATCTTAAAGTGATTAAGGTGGAGGTCTCTGAAGAGGTGGGCCTTGTTTCTGTTAAATTTAAAATGAATATGCCGCAAATTGGAGCCGATTATATTCTGAAATATACTGTAAACAGCAAGGGACAGATACAGGTTGAGGCTGAATATCTGCCACTCTGCGATACTATTCCACTTATTCCGAAATTCGGCATGCGGTTACAGATACCTGAAAAATTCAATACTGTTGAATGGTATGGACGGGGCCCGAACGAGAATTATCCCGACAGGAAAACAGGTTCACTGATCAGATTATACAGTTCCCAACTGAATAACTTTATCACTCATTACCCTGCGCCGCAGGATAATGGTAACCGCTGTGATGTGAGATGGTTCTCCATGTCCGCAGGTGATAACAGAAAAATCACGATCACAGGCCTTCAACAATTGTGTTTCAGAGCCTGGCCATATTCGGAAGAGGATCTTGAAGCGGCGAGTCATGATTATCAGCTTCCTGAAAGAGATTTCATAAATTTAAATATTGACCTTAATATCCATGGCGTCGGAGGCGACGATACATGGGGAGCTAAAACAATGGAAAAATATACAAATCCCGGAAACCGGAAATATTCTTATGGATATATAATCGAATATAAGGCCTCCGATCAATGATACAAAATTATATTTCTATTGTCAATAATGTTTATGGTTAACCTGACTTATACTTACTAATAACTGTTGGATACTATGAGAAATAAACTAATTCATTTTTCGCTGATCTTATGCTCGTTTAATCTCTTGTGTTCAGGTCAGGAAGCTAAATCATTTGCGCGGTCTGCCGATGGTATAAATGTATTTTTAAACGAAGGAACCCTGAGTCTGTCCAACATTGCTGATAATGCGATCAGAGTCAGATTTTTTTCAGGGGTTCATCCAAAAGACACAGAACTCATTTTTATCAATACTCCCCTGAAAGCCCGGTTCAAAGTGTCAGAAACTACTGATGCATTGCAGGTTAAAGGGAAAGGGATCATTGTAACTTTGGACAAGAAAACCGGGGTTTTGTCTTTTTCTGACAACCTTGGCAATTTATTCCTTAAGGAAAAGAAAGGTTCGCGGCAATTGATACCGGGAACCGTCAGAGGAGAATCGTGCTTTCTGGCAGAACAGAGTTTTGAATCTCCTGCTGATGAATATCTGTTCGGCCTGGGTCAGTTCCAGGATGGACATTATAACATAAAAGGTGTTACAAGACGACTGATCCAGGTCAATTCCCAGATTTCAATCCCGTTCATCTATTCAAATAAAGGGTATGGACTGCTCTGGCACCAGTATGGACTTACTGATTATAATCCTGCTGATAATCAGATCGTTTTAGACAAACAGGAGGCCGTTAAGCCTGCGTCAGGACAAGCAGCAGATGTGACAACAACGGCCGGAACGCAAAGAATGTCCCAGAGTCAGTCCGTTTATACAGGTTCATTCAAAGCCCCAGCCGATGGTGAATATTCAATTTTTCTTGACCTGGGTGATATGGGAAACCGCCACTTCGTTGCAATAGACGGGATTCCATGCATTGATCAGAGCAATATGTGGCTGCCACCTGCTGCAGGGGCTCTTGTTCATCTTACTGCAGGTGAACATAAGGTAGAGGTCCTCTGCCGTTCTACCAATACTCCAAGCCTTTTCTGGAATAAAAAAGAAAACCAGACAACATTCCGTTCCCCCAATGCATTGATGATTGACTATATTGTATTTTCTGGTCAGGCAGATGAGGTTATAGGTTCTTACAGAAAACTTTCAGGGGCTCCCCCGCTTTTTCCTCTCTGGGCATATGGATTCTGGCAGTGCAGGGAAAGATATACTTCGGGAACTAACCTTGTTGAAACTGTAAAGGAGTTCAGGAACAGGAAGATCCCCATGGATGTCATCGTTCAGGATTGGCAATACTGGGGCAACCGCGGCTGGGGTGTTCCTCAATTCGATGAGACCAATTATCCCAATCCTGCAGGTTTTATAAAGGAAATTCACGATCTGAATGCACATTTTAATATTTCAATCTGGTCGAATCCCGATAAAAACTCTGAAATCGGGAAAGAGTTTGTCTCGAGAAAACAGTTCATAGGAGAAAGTAAATGGCTGGATTACTTCAACCCGGAAACCAGGAAGGAATACTGGAATACCTTAAAAGTAAATATGTTTGACAATGGTGTTGATTCCTGGTGGATGGATGCTGTCGAACCTGAGAACGATGCTTTAAAAGGGGAGAGAACATTTGCCGGAGCCGGTGAATTTTATCGTTTAACCTACCCATTGATGGTAAGCCAGGCTGTCTATGAAGGCCAGCGTGAAACATCATCCGACAAGCGGGTTTGCATACTCACACGTTCAGCCTTTTCCGGCCAGCAACGCTATGGGATCATCAACTGGTCGGGAGATATCGGAGGTAACTGGGAAGTTTTCAGGAATCAGATTGTTGCGGGGTTAAACTTTACTATTACCGGATTGCCATATTGGACAACCGATATCGGAGGCTTCTTCCGCCCTGGCAGATCACAATATACCGACGAAAAGTTCCATGAATTGCTTACACGTTGGTACCAGTGGGGTACCTTCAACCCGATTTTCCGGATGCATGCGTATCAGACCGAAACCGAACCCTGGAAATACGGTCAGACCGTTGAGGATAATATGCGTAAAATGCTGAACCTGCGCTATCGTCTCCTTCCTTATATTTATTCCGAAGCATGGCAGGTGACCAACAACGGGTCAACCATGATGCGTCCGCTGGTGATGGATTTCAAAGGTGACATCTCGGCCGTGAAACAACCATATGAATATATGTTTGGAAAGGGAATCCTGGTTGCACCAATCATCGAACCAGGAGCAACAAAAAGGGAAGTGTATCTGCCGAAATCAAATGAATGGTACGACTTCTGGACCGGTAACCGGCTTAAAGGAGGACAAACAGTTATAGCTGAAGCGCCTTTGGATAGAATTCCGTTGTTCATCAGAGCAGGGTCAGTAATACCAATGGGGCCTGTAGTTCAATATGCAGGCGAAAAAACTGATGAAGCTGTCGAGATAAGGGTTTATGAAGGAGCCAATGGCACATTCACACTTTATGAGGACGAAAATGACAACTATAATTATGAAAAAGGTTTGTATTCCACTATCGATATCAGCTGGAATGATTCGGGTAAAACTCTTAAATTCAGTGCCCGCAAAGGATCATTCCCCGGAATGCCGGCCGAGCGTAAATTTAATATTGTAAATGTTGCCAGGAATAAGGTATCCGGCATCTATACAGAAATCAGTCAAACTAAAGTTGTTATCTACGAGGGAAAGAAACTTATAGTGAAATTGGACCGAAAATAGAACAACAGGAAGTGGAAAAATAAGATCCTGAAAAAAATTTTCTATTTTTAACTGAAAACTAAACCAACCTGGATGAAAAAGATTACTGTTCTGCTTATGATGATTGCATTGTTTCTGTCTTTCAAAAGCATTGCCCAGCAGCCGGCACCGGTTAAAGTTAAGGAAGGACTGTTGCAGGGAAAGTACGAAGATGGATTGACTGTCTATAAAGGTATTCCATTTGCTGCTCCGCCAGTTGGTAACTTGCGCTGGCGGGCTCCACAGCCGTTATCAAAGTGGGAAGGAGTCAAACTGGCTTTGGAGTTTGCTCCTGGACCGATCCAGAATGGTAATCCTCCCAGCGGCAAGAGTGAGGACTGCCTCTACCTTAATATATGGTCCCCTGCGAAATCCCCCGGCGATCGTATCCCTGTACTCGTCTGGATTTATGGCGGCGGTTTTGGAGCCGGTGCCACATCAGAGCGTAATTACAGTGGAGAAAACCTGGCAAAAAAGGGAGTAGTACTTGTCAGTATCGCCTACCGCGTAGGCATCCTGGGATTCTTCGTTCACCCTGAATTGAGCAAAGAGAATCCAGAGAATGTCTCGGGAAATTATGGCCTTCTTGATATGATCGCTGGTTTGCAGTGGGTCAGGAAAAATATCTCAGCATTCGGAGGAGATCCCGATAAGGTGACTATCTTCGGTGAATCAGCAGGTGGAATAGCTGTCAGCATGCTGTGCGCCTCGCCATTGGCAAAAGGATTATTCCAAGGTGCTATTTCACAGAGCGGAGGAAATTTCGGACCTCCCAGACCAACAACTTATCCGGGCGAGAACCAGAAACGTCTGGCCGATGCAGAACGCGATGGAGAGGCTTATCTTAAAAACGCCGGTGTAACTTCAATTGCCGAGCTAAGAAAATTACCTGCCGACAAACTGCCTGCTGTCAGGGGAATGTCGTGGCCGATCATAGATGGATACGTAATACCTGACGATCAGGTTAAGCTTTATTCGGCAAACCGTTTCAATGACACTCCGATACTCGTGGGATATAATTCTGATGAGGGTGCAAGTTTTTCTCCTCCCCGTACGCCTGAAGCATACATTGAAGGTGTAAAATCGCGCTATGGCTCATTTGCTGAAAGCCTTATTAAGGCTTATCCCGCAGGTACAACAACTGTTCCAAAAACAGCCCGCGACCTGGCCCGGGATGCCGCTTTCGGATGGCAAACATGGATATGGGCAAGACTTCAATCCAAAATGGGAAAATCAAAAGCATTCTATTACTATTTTGATCAGCACCCCGACTATCCGGCAGATTCTCCGCAAGCTGATCGCGGTTCACCGCATGGACAGGATGTTGCTTACGTTTTCCAGCATCTGAATTCTTCAAATCCTCAGATCACAAAAACTGACCTCGAGATATCAGATGCGATGGCCACATACTGGACTAACTTTGCCAAAAAAGGTGATCCCAATGGCGATGGTGTGCCTGTCTGGCCGGATTTCAGTGATGAAAATCCTATTGTCATGTATTTTAACAAGACACCTCATACCGGTCCTGTGCCAAGTGCAGAATCACTCAGGAGCCTGGATGCTTATTTTACATGGCGAAGGACACCGGAAGGAGACGCATGGGCAAAATAGGATAGTTTTGATTTACCGTAAATGATTGTTTAACTAATATGATATAAAAATGAAATTAAGACTATTTGCAATGGCAGCTATGCTCCTTTTGAGTGTCAGCTCTTTTTCACAGGACAAAAAGTTCTACGTTTTCCTGTGCTTCGGACAATCCAACATGGAAGGCAATGCAAGGATTGAACCACAGGATACGACTGTGGATGAACGTTTCCAGGTTATGGAAGCCGTCGATTGTTCAAACCTGGGCAGAACAAAGGGGAAATGGTACCCTGCAGTTCCACCGTTGTGCCGGTGCAGGACTGGACTGACGCCTGTCGATTATTTTGGCAGAACCATGGTCTCTAACCTTCCCAAGAAAGTCAGGATAGGTGTTATAAACGTTTCAGTAGGAGGCTGTAAAATTGAACTTTTCGACAAGGATAATTATCAGTCCTATGTTGCGACGACTCAATCGTGGATGTTAAATATGATCAAGGAATATGACGGCAATCCATACGGACGCCTTGTTGAAATGGCAAAACTGGCTCAGAAAGATGGTGTAATAAAGGGAATCCTGATGCATCAGGGAGAATCAAATACGAACGATTCGCTCTGGACAAAAAAAGTCAAGGTAGTATACGATAACCTTATGAAAGACCTTAAACTTAATCCAAAAAAAGTGCCGTTGCTTGCCGGTGAAGTTGTTCACGCCGATCAGGGAGGTGTATGTGCCAGCATGAACGCAATTATCGCAACACTTCCTCAGACAGTTCCGAATTCGCATGTGATCTCTTCTGCCGGCTGTACCGATGCGCGCGATAATCTGCATTTTAATGCTGAAGGTTACAGGATGTTTGGAAAACGATATGCCGAAAAAATGCTGGCATTAATGGGTCATAAGATCAAATAATTCCGATATGAAAAGGAGCATTTTGTTAATCATTATTTGTTTTGTTATGACATTAAAAAGTGCTGGACAAACACCAGAATCTGTCAGCCGGATAGATAAATCACTGTCAGTTTTTCCTCAGGCTGAGATAACAAACGGCCAGGTGACAGCAAGGGTTTTTCTGCCTGACCCTGCCTCTGGTTATTACCGGTCGACACGATTCGACTGGTCAGGTGCCCTGTACAGCCTCCAATATAAAGGGCATGAGTTTTATGGCCAGTGGTACGACAGGATTGATAAGGATGTTATAAACTGGGTATACCGGGGTCCTGAAATAGTTTCCGGTCTGTGCAGTGCCCTGATGGGTCCTGTTGATGAGTTTGAAACTCCGCTCGGATGGGATGACTCTAAGCCCGGAGGCACTTTTATCAAGATAGGAGTTGGTGTACTGCGCAGAGGGGAAGGACGATACAACAGGTATTACCCATATGAGGTGCTGAACAGCGGTAAATGGGTGGTAACCACAGGAAGGAATTCAATAGAGTTTATTCAGGAATTAACTGATCCGGGTTCGGGCTTCGCATATATTTACCGTAAGGTGCTGAAGCTGGTAAAGGATAAAGCTGCCCTGGAGATAAGACACAGTCTTAAGAATACAGGCAAACGCGATATAATGAGCTCAGTATACAATCATAATTTTGTTGTTCTTGATAAACAATCTCCCGGCCCTGATTTTACATTCAGGGTACCGTTTCAGATCAAACCCGCCAGAGAACTGAATAAGGAACTCGTTGAGGTAAGGGGAAATGAAGTCATTTATCTTAAGCAACTGAGCGGGGAGGAAGAAGCAGTGGTAATTATCGGTGGTTTTAATAATGAAATAAAAGACACAGAGATAATCATTGAGAACAAAAAGGCGAGAGCAGGAATGAAGATAACAGGAGACAGACCCCTTGTAAGTGATATTTTGTGGTCGATAAGGACCGTGCTCGCAATAGAACCCTATATAGCTGTCGACATCCGGGCAGGCGATGAATTTCAGTGGAGTAACCTGATAGAATACTATACTTTCTGACACTCTTTGATTGATACATTTTCCTGTGCAAACTGATATAAATAACTACATAAGGCAGATAAATAGAACAACATATTATAAAACAGAATCTTAATCTAACATAGAATCAATTCTTGACATTAATCAACTTACTGTTATATGAGTATATCTTTCACAATTATTAGTTTTGCTTTGAAAAAATAATATCTGATATGAGAAGACTACAAACTTTCATTATTGTTCTTTTTACATCGATTTGTTATAGCCTGGTCTCTGCACAGGTAAACAGGGATCAGAATCCGGTAATCTTTGCCGATGTTCCCGATGTGTCGATGGTACGGGTGGGCGACACTTACTACATGAGCAGCACTACAATGCATATGTGCCCCGGAGTCCCTATTATGAAATCAAAGGACCTTGTAAACTGGCAGACAATAGGTTACGCATACGAAACTCTGGGCGACAATGATGCGATGAACCTGGTAAATAACAGAAATGCCTATGGAAAGGGCACGTGGGCGAGCTGCATTCGTTACCATAACAATACATTTTATGTTTCGACTTTTTCCTCAACGACAGGTAAAACATACATCTTTTCCACAAAGGACATTGAAAAAGGTCCCTGGAAGGAGATATCATTCAGTCCGAGTTTTCACGATCACACCCTGTTCTTCGATGATGACGGACGTGTCTATCTGATTTATGGAAACAAGAGATTGACACTCGTGGAGCTGAATGCCGATCTTTCAGGAGTAAAGCCCGGGGGAATAAACCAGGTAATAATTGAAAACTCCAGTGCCCCTTCGGGCCCGGAAAGCAGCCTCGGTGAGGGATCTCAGTTATTCAAGGTAAATGGCAGGCTCTATCTTTTCAACATAACATGGCCAAAAGGCGGCATGCGAACAGTTGTTATTCACAGAGCCGATAAAATAACAGGACCCTGGGAGGGGAAGCTCATTTTCCAGGATAAAGGTGTGGCACAGGGGGGGATGGTAGATACACCGGATGGTAAATGGTTTGCCTATCTTTTCCGTGATTATGGTTCAGTGGGGCGTATTCCATATATTGTTCCTATGAAATGGGAAGATGGCTGGCCTGTGATAGGTATCGGCGGGAAAGTTCCGGAAACACTTGATCTCCCTGCAAACAGAGGAATGATACCAGGTATAGTGGCTTCTGATGAGTTCAAACGCAAAAAAAGAGAACCTCCCCTGCCTCTCGTATGGCAGTGGAACCATACGCCTGTAAACACCCTTTGGTCGGTAACCGCACGCAAAGGATTCCTGAGGCTGACAACCGGACGTATTGACACTATTCTGACAACAGCCCGTAACACTCTTACCCAGAGAACCATAGGGCCGGTATGCTCAGGATCGGCATGCATTGATGTCACAAATATGAAGGAAGGAGATTTTGCAGGCCTGACCCTTTTGCAGAGAAAATTCGGACAGGTCGGAGTAAAATATTTCAACGGCGCCAAATCAATTTTTATGATCAGCGCACAAACAAACACTCCTGTTGAAATAGAGACAATTCCGCTGAATCAGAAAATTGTTTACCTCAAAGCTGAATGTAATTTCAGGGACCTGGCAGATATTGCCAGTTTCTTTTATAGCTTTGATGGAAAAGTCTGGACAAAGATCGGATCACAACTGAAGATGGAGTATTCTATGCCTCATTTCATGGGATACAGGTTTGGATTGTTCAATTATGCCACTAAAAATCCGGGTGGATATGTAGATTTTGACTGGTTCAGAATAAGTGATCTGGTTGCAGGCAATTAGGTGCTGCCACAGTAAAAATGTGAGGCGATATTGCAGGTCAACCTGCTCCGGCAGCTTGCTTATTTCTTTCAAATGCGTAAATGAAATTGTAAATAATTCAAATAATAATAACAAGTGTTAATTAATTAACAATTAATCATTTAAACTATACTGACATGAAAATTTTTAAAAATCTGATAATGCTGTTTGCGATGGCATTAATGGCTTCAGGAAGCCTGGCACAGAACCCGGTAATACGCGACCAGTTCTCAGCCGATCCCACTGCCAGGGTGTTTAATGGCAGAGTTTACCTCTTTCCATCTCACGACATTCCTGCTCCTGAACAGGTTGCAAGAAAAGACTGGTTCTGCATGGAAGATTACCATGTTTTTTCATCAACTAATCTTACCGACTGGACCGACCATGGTGTTATAGTGACTCAGACTAAGGTACCATGGCTCACCCGTATCAATTATGACATGTGGGCTCCCGAATGTGTTTTCAAGAATGGCAAGTATTATTTCTATTTTCCTGTTGGCGGCAGAACTGGTGTGGCTACAGCTGATAAACCCGAAGGTCCCTATACCGTTCTTGATAAACCGGTTGAAGGAATGGGTGGTATCGACCCAACTGTTCTTATCGATAAAGACGGGCAGTCGTATATCTATACCTCCATGGGCCGCTTCAACGGTGCCAAACTCAAAGACAATATGGTCGAACTTGACGGTAAATCTCAGACACTCCAAAGCTTCCCCACCAAAGGACTTATTGAAGGGCCGTTCGTTTTTGAACGGAACGGGATTTACTATATGACATATCCTCATGTACAAAATACGATTGAGAGACTCGAATATGCGATCTCAGACAATCCCATGGGGCCATATAAATACGTAGGGGTGATAATGGACGAATCGCCGACCGGATGCTGGACAAATCATCATTCCCTCGTGGAATACAACGGCCAGTGGTATCTCTTCTATCATCATAACGATTACTCGCCAAAATTCGACAAGAACAGATCAGTGCGAATCGACAGTCTTTTCTTTAATCCCGACGGAACGATTCAGAAAGTCATACCTACCCTTCGCGGTGTAGGCCTCACAAAAGCTACACAGGAAATTCAAATAGACAGATACAGTCAGATCAGCGATAAGGGAGCTTCAATATCTTTCCTCGATACGCTTAATACATTTAAAGGCTGGAAAACAGTATTTAACGAAAGTGGAGCCTGGATAAAATACAATAGCGTGGATTGCGGAAAGAAAAAGCTGAAATCTGTTAATGTAAGAGCTTTATCAGGAACAGGCGGCGTTTTACAGATAAAGACGGGTAATGAATCAGGCCCTGTTATCTCAGAGGTGAAAATTCCGGCAGGAAGCGGATGGGTAACTGTTAAAGCATCTGTTAAGAAATTAAAACCGGGCGTAAAAAATCTGGTTGTAATGTTAAAGGGAAATAATGCTGTTGAAATAGACTGGATAAGTTTTAAATAGTGTTCCCCGTTTAATAATTTGTCTTCCTGTTATTCTATTCAACCGAGAACTCACGTTAAGATCGGGTTACTCTGTAATGCTGGTACTCTAAAATTCCTGTTTGCCAATATTGACAAATGGCTGGCGCGGAATTTAAACCGCTGATATCCCCGGCTGGCAGGAGAATTTTTATATAATATGCACACAAGGAAATAAAATACAGTTTGGGATGGTCTAAGCAATAGTGACTTCGTAAAAAAGCCCCATTAGTTTCTCTATTGTGATAAAATAGTTTATCCTGATAGATGAAATCTAAAAAGTTATTGAAGAATTAATTTTTTCAAATGCTTTGTCGTCAAAGTATTTGATAAAGGTAAAAATGAGAAGAAATCTAATTACACAACAAGACATTGCTGACAGGTTAAAAGTATCGCGCATTACCGTATCGAAAGCATTAAGAAATCATCCGGATATTTCAGCCGCGATGAAAGAAAAGGTCAATAAAGCTGTTGAGGAAATGGGATATTCCCCAAATCTCATTGCAAAACATTTATCTCTTCAGAGGACCTATATGTTGGGCATTATTATTCCGGATCTCGAGAATTCATTTTTCGCCTACCTTGTCGATAGTATAATTGATGAAGCCAAAGAACAGAATTACAACATCCTTCTGACGGTATCCCGGGAAAAAGAGGTTTTTGAGAAAAATGACATCATGAATCTGATCGGAATGCGCGTTGACGGTCTCCTTGTTTGCGTTTCGCAGGAAACAACTGATCATAAGGTATTTGAATATGCCCGTAAAGTCAAGATCCCTCTTGTATTTTTCGACCGTGCAATCAAAGAGTTGAATTTCAGTTATGTTGCATTTAACGATAAAGTGGCTACAATAGAAGCACTTGATCAACTAATTTCAGGCGGCTATACTAAAATTGCCCACTTTTCAGGCTATTCCGGCACCAGCATTGGAAGAGAGCGATGCAATGGTTACAAAGAAGCTTTGATAAAGAATGGAATTCCAATCCGGAAAGAATGGATTATCGAAGGAGGGTACGAGATTGATGATGGCATCAAGGCATTTGAAAAGCTAAATGCAACCGGGGAATTACCCGAAATTATACTTGCGGTTAATGACCGTGTTGCCTCAGGAGCATACAAGGCAATACGAAAAACAGGGCTGAGAATCCCTGATGATATTGGTATTTTGGGCTATGGTTTTAGCGAAACAGCTCGTTTGTTCAGTCCGACTTTATCAATTATCGACCAGGACCCCAGAAAGATGGGCTGGATAGCCGCTGGTTTATTAATCGATGAAATTAAGGGTATTTCAAAGAATTCACATGCCGAGATACTGATTGATCTGGATTTTCACTGGAATACCTCTATCTTAAAACGACGATAGATTCTCCGTTGTCTTTTTCCTTTAACCGGTAAGCGATTACAGAAGACAGTTTTAAGTATTCAGAGGGATAAAAGTATGCCTTCTAAATGCATAATTCCATCCGTAAATAATTGAACCTCTAATTCTTCCACCTTACCGCTAATTTTCCTGCCTGATCTATTGCAAAATCGAAGATAATGGTTTAGCTTTACACGTGTAAGTTACCGTGAAAGTTAGTAAATAAGCTATATTCACTGGTAATTTACCTTGGATGGATCTCTGATATAAATTGGAAACTGAAATCACAGGCAATGACTATATACCTGTCTGGCAGAAACAGGGGATGTTGCCTGACTTACAATGAAAATCATTATGAGGCTATGGCCCGATTTCGATCTAAGCGTCAAATTTCACTTGTCGTCAGTTGGCTGATCTCAACAAATTCTCTTATAGTTTAACCTTTGCTATGTAATACCGGATTAACCCTACTATTAACCTAAATCAGTTTGCCTATGAAAAGTTAACGACAGTTTAAAACGCAGGATGCCGAAATATCCTGCGTAGGGTTTTTACAAAACTTCCTAATGACACCCTTTAGCAGTCTACTAGTATTCTAAACTTCTAAAAACTTCGCAAAACTATGAAAAAAAATCTTCGATGTTTTTTCCCGCTGCCAAAAACGGGGATAAAAAGATTTCTGTTTGCCATAAACCTGTCTCTGGTTATTGCCCTTTTAAGCTTTCCTCAGGCAATGGCTGCCGGATTTCCGGAAACGCAGCAAAAACAGATAAGTGGCAAGGTCATCGACTCCGAGACGAGAGAGCCTTTGACAGGGGTAACAGTTCTTATTAAAGGAACAACCCTCGGGGTAACAACCTCTGTCGATGGAACATTTTCAATAAATGTTCCCAATGAGTCTGCAATTGTGGCATTCTCATTTATCGGATACGCACCCCAGGAATTACCTGTTGCCGGGAAACAGATCATTAACGTGCAAATGGTCCCTGAAATTACTGGACTGGAAGAGGTAGTTGTTATCGGTTACGGTTCCGCAAAAAAGGCATCTTTAACCGGATCTATAGCTGCCGTTACCAGCAAGGACATTAAAACTGTCTCCACTACAAATTTATCTACCCAGTTAGCCGGTAAATTACCAGGGTTCAGAGTAGTTCAAAGAACAGGTGAACCGGGTGCTTATACGACTGTGTTTGATATTCGTGGTATGGGAACTCCATTAATAGTTGTTGATGGTATTGTGGTATCAACTGACGATTTTGTAAGACTAAACCCGAATGATATCGATCAGATTTCGATTTTAAAAGACGCTTCTGCATCAGTATATGGTGTAAAAGCAGCAAACGGTGTAGTTCTGGTCACAACAAAAAGGGGCGATCTTGGAAAACCTAAGATATCATTTACCACTTCATATTCTTTTTTAAAGTTCATAAATCTGCCAACAGTCTGTAACGCTTACGAATGGGCTTTGCTGACTACACAGAATGAAGTAAGTCATGGAGCGGCAATAACCACCTTCACGGCAACCGACCTCGAGAAATTTAAAGATGGCACTTATCCGAGTACAAACTGGTACGATCTTGTAGCAAGAGATAACAGTAATGCTCAAAAATATAATCTTACTGTTTCAGGAGGCTCCGACCGGGTAAAATATTATACTTCAATAGGAAGTTCATCTGAATTGGGTATATGGAAAAGTGGTGACCTTAATTATAAATCATATTCTATAAGATCGGTTGTTACAGGCAAAATCTCTGATAACCTGACAGCTGAATTAAACCTTCAGGGTTCAACGGACAAGAGGAACCAACCAGCACATACTGCTCTGAATGTTATGGAAACCACATGGATGCATGCATTGCCAACAACTCCGGTTTATGCAAATAATAACCCCGACTATCTTTCATCAACCACTGACGGGTTGCATCCTCTGGCTATGACGACTGCATCGATTGGCGGATATATCCAGGACATGCGAAGCAGCTTTAACTCCATATTTACTTTAAATTACAACATGCCTTTCGTTAAGGGTTTATCCGCTCAAATGCAAGCCGGATACTATTATGTGACCTCATTTCAAAAGAATTACAGGCAGGGAGTTAAATTATGGTCATATAATGCTGCAACAGAAACGTATGCCAATACCATGTCTAAAAACATGCCGACCAGGATGTCAGAAAGCTTCACACCGTCGTACCGGACTTCACTCGACCTGCAGCTCAACTATCAGAAGACCATCCTTGAAAAACACAATATCAAGGCTACGCTTATTTTTGAAGACAGGTACGATAACACCGACAACCTCCAGGCATCCAAGGAGTTTGCAATTAATATAGATCAGCTTTATGCAGGTCTTACTAACCCTACTGTTACATCAAGTACATCGGCTATAGCTTCCAATAATAACCAGGCTGTGATCGGAAGGTTAAATTATGACTATGCCGGAAAATACCTTGTTGAAGCCGGTTTTAACTATGGCGGTTCTTCAAAGTTCCCTGCTGGCAAAAGATGGGGATTCTTCCCTTACGCCAACGTGGGATGGAGGATCTCAGAAGAGAATTTCTTCAAAACCTCATTACCGTTCATTACTAATTTAAAGTTAAGAGGATCATGGGGTATCCTGGGTGATGATGCAGCATCTTCATTTCAATTTATTACAGGATATAATTATCCCAGTGGAAATTATATCTTCAATGCGACATCTATTTCCGGACTGGGATTCAGATCGATACCAAACCCAAACATCACCTGGTTTACAGCTTCCACAAAGAACATTGGATTTGATGCCTCTGTCAAAAACGGATTGATCAATTTGTCTGTTGATTTCTTCCGCCGTGACAGGTCAGGCTTGCTGGCTACTCCGATAGCTACTATCCCCGGGACGGTAGGAGCTTCACTTTCTCAGCAGAACCTTAATGAAGATATGAGGGAAGGTTTTGAATTCGTTCTCGGACAGAACAGAAGAGTAGGCAAGCTCGCTTATAATGTATCATTTAATGTTACATATACCCGTTCCATGATGACCAAGGTTGAAAGAATTGCTGATGGGAACTCGTACACTAACTGGAGGAACAATACAACAAACCGCTGGTCGAACATTACCTGGGGGTATAACCTTTTAGGACAATTCCAGAACCAGGACGATCTTAATAATTCACCGATACAGGACTCCAAGGGAAACTCAACTTTACTTCCGGGTGATTACAAATATGAAGATATAAATAAGGATGGACTGATCACCAGTGCCGACCAGATACCTATCGGATACGGAACTACTCCTGACTGGAACTTCGCTTTGAATGGTGGAATTACATTTAAAAACTTTGATCTGAACATCTTATTCCAGGGGGCAACACATTTTAATAAAAACACCAATTTCTATAACAAAGATTGTTTGCCCTGGGGGCGTAATACTTTGACCCAATTTCTTGACAACTGGCATCATGAGGATACTTTTGATCCAAACAGTCCGTGGGTTCCGGGTAAGTGGGCCCCTATTTCGACAATGTTTTCCAACACAAATTCAAGTACTTCTCAGATATGGCTGGAAGACTCAAAGTACCTCCGTCTGAAAAATGTCGAAATCGGATATAACCTGAGTCAGGCATTGGTTTCAAAACTTAATATTTCTGGCTTACGGGTTTATGTAAACTCATTTAATGTTCTCACCTGGTCCAAAATGAAGACATACGACCCGGAGATAACCAATGAAAACGCATATCCGTTTACCAGAGACATAACCTTTGGATTAACCCTCACATTCTAAAACATGCAATCATGAAAAAGAAACTAATACCTTATATAATTGCAGTATCGTTCGGGTTAATATTATTACTTAACTCTTGCGAGAAAAGACTTGATATTGCCCCTCTGAACATTCTGACGGCAGATCAGATTTTTGCTAGCGATGAAGCTGTAAATGCCTACCTGGCCTCTCTCTACAGCTATATGCAAAAGGAAGATTTCAGTTTCTCACCGGCTTCATATCTCAGCAACACTACCGATGAGGCCATAAATTGTTTCTCCGATCAGGGATCGAACATTGGTGACGGCACCAATGATGGATGGTGGCAATATAACTACGTCAGGTATGTCAACGACCTGATCGCAAAATTACCATCATCTAAGCTTTCCACAATTTCCAAGAACACAGCATTGGGTGAAGCATATTTTATCAGGGCCTACTATTATTTCTCCATGGTTAAACGTTATGGCGGGGTTCCGATTGTGAAGAAAGTGCTGACTTATACCGGCAGTAATCTTGAGGAATTGCGGGTAACCCGAAATAAAGAACAGGAGGTATATGATTTCATCGCCAGTGATCTTGACAGCGCTGCTTTGTTACTGAGTAAAACTAATGTAATCGGCCATGCAACTAAAGGTGCAGCTCTTGCGCTGAAATCCAGAGCAATGCTTTATGCCGCATCAATTGCCAAATACGGATCTATTCAGCTGAATGGCATACTTGGTATCCCTGCTTCTGATGCTAATAAATACTGGCAGGCAGCTTTTGATGCTGCTGATGCAGTAATTACATTGAATCAATATTCTCTTTATAACAAGTCAGCCGATAAGGTCGAAAACTTTCAGAAGCTCTTTCTTGACGGGACTTCCGGGAATACAGAACAAATATTTTCCGAATATTTCCTTTACGGCTATAAAACCCATACATGGGATTGTATGGTAATTCCATTCGGCATCAGGGGTCCTAATGGTTTTAGTTCACGTATAAATCCGACACTTGACCTTGTGGAGCAATTTGAATATATTGATGGATCGCCGGGAACTCTGAATGTTGGTACACCTGCAAGTCCGGTATTCTACACCAAGGCAACTGATCTTTTTGCTAACAAAGATCCAAGGCTGTTTGCTTCAGTAATACTTCCTTTCAGTACATTCAAGGGAAATGTCATTGATATTCAGTCAGGCTTATACGATCTGGGTGTTAAAACCGAAGGAGCTTATACCGCTATGTACGATCCAATAGAACACAAGATCACAGCCTCCGGATCAATTCACGTTGGGGGTCTCAGCGGACCGGCGGGAAGTGAAACCACTCAGACCGGCTTTAATATGAAAAAATACCTGGATCCTAACTTAGCACAGGCTATGGTAGTAAATTCTACAACAACAGGTTCTGCACAACCATGGATGGTAATCCGTTTTGGGGAGGTCCTTCTTAATTATGCCGAGGCTGCTGTTGAGCTGGAAAAAATACCCGAAGCCAAAGATAAAATCAATATGATTCGTGCGCGCGCCGGTATTGCACTGCTTGATGATGCTGATATTACAGTTGACAGAGTACGCAAGGAGAGGAATAATGAACTTGCTTTCGAAAATCACAGATGGTATGATTTAAGAAGATGGCGTCAGGCTGATAATCTGCTGAATAACTGGTGGCCAAGAATGCTGAAAACATATTATGATCTTCAGGAGCAGAAATACAGGTTTGAAATCGGAAACGCAGGAAGGTATTCAAAGACCTTTGATCCCAGGGCTTACTATGAAAGAATCAGCCCAAGTGAGCTGACTCTTAATCCAAACCTTGTACAGAATCCGGGTTATTAATCTTTTAATCTTGCAAAACTATGATACGAAAAAATGTTTTTCTACTTCTGTTTATCATTGCTCTGTTTAGTGCATGCAGCGAGATAGATAACTACGATGCCCCGGATGGGGATATCTATGGAAAAGTTACTGATAATACGACCGGTGAGGGAATTCAGACGGAAGCCCCCAACGGATTCAATATTAAGTTGTTTGAGAAAGGGGGACTCAAAAATTCACCTATAACCTTTTCGGGTAAGCCTGACGGAACATTTGAAAATGCTTTCATTTTCCAGAATGAATACAAGGTGCTTCCCGTTGAAGGCCCTTTCTTTAATATTACCGATACAGCCGTTGTTCAGGTAGGAGCACGAACCGAGGTCAACTTCACCGTTACTCCCTTCCTTACAGTTACAAATGTATCAGTAACACCCGCAGCCGGTCAGGTTACAGTGAGCTACGGCATAAGCAGATCACAGGTCGGAGGTAAAATAAATTTCCGCAAAACCTACGTTTCTAAGATCCCGACTGTAAATAACTCCTATAATACTTCTGTTAAGTCGACTTCCACGAGTTCAACACCCGATGCAACTTTGCTTTCCACTACGTTTACCGACGTGGTAACCGGACTCACTTCAGGAAAGAAATATTGGGTCAGAGTCGGCGTACTGGCTGATGGAAGCGGTTTTAACAGCCTCAAGAGATACAATTACAGCAAGGTATTCGAGGTAACCATACCATAAGACCGGGAGATCTGGTTGAATTGACTGGGATTTATGTCCTGCCAGAATTTTCTGGCAGGATATATTTCCTTTTTAAGAACTGATTGTTTTTATTCGATGAATTTGATTGTTCGGAACTGTTGAAAACCTAAAAAAAATAACCTAAACGCTGATATTATGAAAACAACTCCCTTCCCCATGAAGGCATTGCCTGTTGTACTAATGGCTGTCGTGATGCTGCAATCATCCTGTTCAACTATCACCCAAAAGCCGCCGCAAGCCAAAGAAATGGTTCTTTGGTATAATAAACCGGCCGATAAAGTCTGGCTGGACGGATTATTCATCGGAAATGGTTATATGGGAGCCAACGTTTTCGGAAAAGTAGAGAGCGAGAGGATAGCATTAAATGAATCTACTTTCTGGTCAGGCAGGCCTCATGATTATAACGATCCGGATGCCTATAAGTATTTTGAAAAAATAAAAGATCTTGTCTTCGCTGACAAATTCAAGGAGGCTGAGAAAATGGCTGATGAGCATTTCTACGGAAAACCAGCTGCTCAGCAAGCTTACGAACCGATTGGTGATCTTCTTCTCAATTTTAAAGTAACAGGAGATTCAATTACGGATTACTATCGTGAACTGGACATGGAAACGGGAATAGTGAAAGTGAGTTACACAGATGGCAATGTAAAAATGACCCGGGAAGTTTTCATGTCATATCCCGACCATGTAATGGTTATGAAGGTTTATGCCAACCGGCCGGGTAAGGTATCAGTCGAAGCGAAACTTAAAAGTCCCTTCCTGGAAGAAACAATAGCCAGGGATGGTAAACTCGTCATGAACGGCGTATGGAAATACCTTCCTGTCAAAGATTCATGGCTCATTGCCAAGGTTGAAGGACCAGGAATGAAATTCCAGACCTCTCTTATTGCAACACCCGATAAAGGCAAGTTGGAAACTACAGATTCAAGTCTTGTCATTACCAATGCCAATTCAGTGACCTTTATTCTCACATCTGCAACAAGTCTTGTAAATTATAAAGATATAAGCGGAGATCCGGCAGCAGCCTGCGAAAAGATCCTCACAGGAGTAAGTGACAAAGATTTTAATACCCTGAAAAATACCCATCTTGCTGATTTTACAGGACTGATGGGCAGGGTACACCTTAAAATTGGCGACCCTTTGATGAACGAAAGACCTACAGATGATAGAATTGCGGATCTAAAGAAAGGCCGTCCCGATCAGGAGCTCCTTGCTAAATTATTTCAGTTTGGACGTTATATACTGGTTTCAAGCAGCCGGACGGGCAGTGAACCGGCAAATCTCCAGGCAAGATGGAATCAGGATCTTCTTCCTAACTGGGGAAGTAAATATACAATTAACATCAACACTGAAATGAACTACTGGCCGGCTGAGGTGACAAACCTGTCGGAAACTCATACACCCTTGTTTCACATGATTAAGGACCTGGCTGAAAATGGGGCAAAGACTGCTAAGCTATACTATAATGCCGGAGGCTGGGTGGCTCATCATAATACTGATATGTGGCGGGGAACTGCTCCGGTGGATGCTGCACGCTATGGAATGTGGCCGGTGGGCGGTGTGTGGCTGTGTCAGCATATCTGGGAACACTACCAGTTCACCGGTGATAAGGAATTCCTGAAGGAATATTATCCGGTAATGAAAGGCGCTGCACAGTTCCTGATGGATATCATGACAATATATCCTAAATACAATTACCTGGTAATACCTTTCTCAATGTCGCCTGAACAGGGATTTTTTGTAAAAGAGGGAGCTGAAGAGGCATTCCTGGCCCCTACAACCACAATGAACATCGGGATGATAAAGGACCTTTTTCCACATTGCATTGAAGCTGGAAAAATTCTGAATGTCGATCAGGAATTCGGTGCAGAACTTGCCGAAGCGCTTGAAAAGATTCCTCCTTACATGATAGGCAAAGACGGTCTTCTCCAGGTATGGATTGAGGACTGGATAAGAGGCACTGAGGGTCACAATATGTCGGCCAACTTCGGTTTTTACCCCGGCAACTCCATAACATTAAGGGGAGATCCTGAGATTGCAGCTGCGATACAAAAATGGCTGGAACCCCGCAGGGCCAGGCTGGGTTGGACCAGTGCATGGGATATCTGCGACTGGGCCAGACTTGAAAACGGAGTAAGGGTGGATTCTACCATCAATCAATTCTTCCGCGTCTCCATACCCGGAGGAGGAACCGGGAATAATGTTCCGCCAAGAGGAGGAATCGGAAATAATCTGCATAACCCGGGAAGTAACCAGTCGGACGCCAATTTTGGGTTTACTGCTGGTGTAGCCGAAAGCCTGCTGCAGAGCCATGCAGGTGAAATATCTTTGCTGCCGGCTTTGCCTGTCAGCTGGAAAAATGGATCAGTGACCGGACTGAAAGCAAGAGGCGGATTCGAAGTCAGCATTGAATGGAAGGATGGGAAATTGACTAAATCAGAGATCAAATCCCTTCTGGGCAACCCATGTGTTGTAAGGGCTAACGGAAAAACCACGAATTATACTCCTGCTAAAGGAGAGACTATTGTGATACAGGGCATTTAAATGGCTGTTGATTCTCTATTGATTTGTGTATTAATTTGGAATATACCCAAACACTGATCCCATGAAAATAAAAAGGACTTTATCAATTAAAGTTTTATTGGTCATTCTCTCCACAATGATTTCTCTCCAGATAAGGGCTCAGATCAGGACACGGACAATAATTTCTCCGGAAGTGCATCCCGATCAGACTGCCACCTTCCGGATCTCATCGAAGGATGCGAAAACAGTAAATCTTCTTCTGCCTGATATTAAGATAAACCAGGCTATGGAAAAGAATGAGGCCGGCGTGTGGAGCATTACAATTGGTCCGCTTGAACCTGATATTTATGCATACAACTATATGGTGGATGGAACCCACACTGTGGATCCGATGAATCCAATTATGAAGAGAGGCGTGGGATTAACTACAAGCCTTGTGGAGATTCCGGGAAAAGAACCAATGTTCTTTGCGGAGCAGGCAATTCCGCGCGGAACTGTACATATTCACAGGTATGATTCTAAAACTACAGGAACTACCAGAGGATTATATATTTACACACCTCCCGGTTACGACCCGCGTGCAAAAAACAAGTACCCGGTGCTTTATCTGCTGCATGGCGCCGGAGATACGGAAAACGGATGGATTGAGATAGGCCAGGCAAACCGTATCGCTGATAACCTTCTGGCTTCAGGGAAAATGACACCATTGATTATAGTTATGCCCCTCGGACATGCCACCTTTGCAGAAGGCGCCGCTGCTCCGGGAGGATTCAACCAGACAGGGACTGCCTTTGAAAAGGATCTTTTAACAGAGGTGATTCCTTATGTTGAAAATCATTACAATGCATCCTCTGACGCGAAAAAAAGAGCCATTGGAGGGTTATCAATGGGAGGCAGACAAACGCTTAACATTGGATTGGGACATTTGGATAAGTTCTCATATATACTTGCCTATAGCTCGGCTGTTCGTAATCCTGAGCAGGATTCTGTAATGATGAGATTGATATCTGATCCGGCAAAAATAAACAAAGCTCTGAAGGTTTTCTGGATCGGATGCGGCAGAGAAGACGGGTTGTTTGCCGGAAATCAGAGTTTCTCAGATATGCTGAAAAAGAAGGGTATTACACACATCTATTACCCCACCGGAGGAGCTCACACCTGGACTAACTGGAGACTTTATCTATTTGAAACACTTCCACTTATATTTAAATAGCTGTTCCCTTCCAATTAATCCGGATTGCTCAAGGGGTATATTATACGATTCTTTAACTAAATGAAATAAATATGAATCCGATAAGAAAAGGTTTACTTTTTATAAGTATTCTATTTTTGGTTAACCAGATTGAGGCTCAGAATGCTAAAAATGGTGATGTAATTACTGTTAAAAGCCCTGATGGTAAAATTCGCGTTGACATAAACAAAGGAGCTGATTCGAAGCTCTATTATAAAATCGAGGCCAATGGGAAAGAGGTAGTTACACCTTCACGGCTTGGAATAATATCTGATAATGTTGACCTGGGCTCCGACTTCAGGTTCGGTCCTTCAGAATCAAACCGGATAGATGAGACCTATCCCGTCTTTGGCATTCACAGCAAGGCAATAAATCGCTGTAATTCAACGACTGTTGAAATTCAGACAGCAGCAGAAAAATGGTCTCTTGATGTGCGTGCGTATAATGATGGCATTGGAATACGCTGCCGTCTTGCAGCAAAAAAGAACCGCCATATTCAGGGAGAAGCAACAGAGTGGAAAGTACCATCAAAAACTTTATTCTGGTACCAGAATGAACTCGGCTCCTATGAAGGGGAATTTGCAAAAGTCATGGTGGATACCCTGGCCTCTGATGAGATAATAGGATTGCCTGTGACAGCACTGCTGCCTTCGGGTAATTATGCCCTGATAACTGAAGCCAGCCTGGTTGATTATTCCGATCTTGCAGTGAAATCTTCCGGTGAAAGAAAACTGAAAGCATTCTTTCATGCTGAACAGGAAGGATGGAAGTCTGATGATGAAGTTATTCAGCCCTGGAGAGTGACTCTTATCGCCAGGGATCTTAACGCTTTGGTCAATAGCGATTTGCTGCGTAATCTATGTCCTCCTCCGTCATCTGAGCTGGTAAATGCCGCCTGGCTAAAACCTGGTCGCGCCGCATGGAACTGGTGGTCTACACCTACACTGGTCTACAACCAGCAGCATCAGTGGGTTGACTGGGCGAAGCAGCTGGGCTTTGAGTATTACCTGATAGATGCAGGATGGACAAGATGGAAAGACGGTGATAAGAGTGCCTGGGATTGCCTCACAGAGGTGGTCAGTTATGCTAAGTCAGTCGGAGTCAATATCTGGATCTGGCTTCATTCGAATGAGGTTACAAATCCGGCTGACCGCACCAGAATTTTTGAAAATGCAGCAAAAGCGGGTGTGGCGGGGGTCAAGATCGATTTTATACCTAAAAGCACGCGGGAACGGTCAAACTGGTATGATGCAACTTTAAGCGAAGCTGCAAAAAATAAACTCCTGGTTGATTTTCATGGAGCCGTAAAACCGTCAGGACGTGATCGTACCTGGCCTAATGAACTGACTCGTGAAGCTATACGGGGACATGAATTCCACATTACCAGATATAAAAGAATTCTTTTACCTGATCATGATTGTATCCTCCCGTTCAACCGGTTTGTGCAGGGTTTTGGCGATTACACCCCTACTGTTTTTAACCCTGCCGAGTTGCTGGGCTATACCTGGTCTAGGGAAATAGCACAGGCAATTGTTTTCACCTCTCCTTTTCTCTGTTATGCCGATCACCCTGAAAATTATCTTAAAAATCCGGCTTTGGACATTATCAAGGCGATCCCTTCATCCTGGGATGAGACAATTGTACTAAAGGACAGTGAAATAGGGAAATGTGCTGCCTTTGCCAGGCGCACAGGAGATACCTGGTTTATTGGAATTATAAATGGGAAAGGAGTAAAAAATATAGATATCCCGCTTAGCTTTTTAAAACGAGGATCATATACTCTGAACGCCTGGGAGGATGATCCGGGAAGGGACGACGGGATCATAAAAAAAGTAAATAAAGTCGGCAAATCAGACCATATCAGGCTTTCAATCAGACCGGCCGGAGGTTTCGTGGCAAAACTAACCAGAATGTAAGCAGCATGTTTCAGATTAAGCTCTGCTGCTGCTGCTTAAAGGCTGTCTGATCATATAGCGGAATTGATTATTATTCGCGAATATTATTTAACAGGAATACGAAAACTCGATTGTTTTACTTATAAAATAAAATGAAATGAAATTAAGAATTACCGGAATCTCATTATTTATTCTTACATGTCTTGCCATAACAGCTTTTATACCTGGCAATCAGGATTCAAAAAAACCAATTTACCTTAACACAGCTTATTCATTCCGGGAAAGGGCGGCTGACCTTATCTCAAGGATGACTCCCGAGGAAAAGCAGAGTCAGCTGGGTAATACTATGCCTCCGATTCCCCGCCTGGGGATAAATAAATACGATGTATGGGGGGAGGCCCTTCATGGAATTATGGGCAGAAATAATAACAGCGGAATGACTGCAACTTCATTCCCTAACAGTGTTGCAGTTGGTTCTACATGGGACCCCCAATTGATCAAGCGCGAAACTTCGGTTATCGCTGATGAGGCCAGGGGATTTAACCATGATCTTATTTTTACACTTACTTACTGGTCTCCTGTTGTCGAACCGGCCAGAGATCCAAGATGGGGAAGGACAGCGGAATCATTTGGAGAAGATCCCTTCCTTGTGTCAAAGATAAGTGGTGGTTTTGTTCAGGGTTTAATGGGCGACGATCCTCTTTATCTAAAAGCAGTTCCATGCGGTAAACATTACTTCGCAAATAATTCGGAGTTTAACCGCCATACGGGAAGTGCAGATATGGATGACAGGGATATGAGAGAGTTTTATCTTCTTCCATACAAAACACTTATTGAAGAAGACAAGCTTCCGGCAATTATGACAGCTTACAGCGCTGTAAACGGCGTTCCGATGTCGGCCAGTAAATTTTTTGTTGATACCATAGCAAAGAAAACCTACGGTTTGGATGGATACGTCACCGGTGACTGTGATGCAATATCAGATATTCTTACCGGCCACCATTATGCTAAAAACAATGCCGAGGCAACAGCAATGGGACTTAAATCTGGTGTAGACACAGATTGTGGCAGTGTTTTTCAGGCAAACGCTCTCGATGCAATAAAACAAGGTTTGATTACCGAGAATGATATGGACCTTGCTCTTATTAATATTTATACAATCAGGATGAGACTTGGCGAATTTGACCCTAAAAACATTGTTCCTTATTCAGGTATCAAGCCAGGCATAATCAATGATCCGTCTCATAATGACCTTGCAGTTGAAATTGCTACTAAAACTCCTGTGCTTCTGAAGAATAACGTGGTTTCGAAGACCGGGAAGAAAGCGCTGCCCCTCGATGCAAACAGCATAAAAAAAATAGCCGTATTGGGACCGCAGGCTGATAAAGTTGAATTAGGGGATTATTCCGGAGAGGTTGAACCTAAGTATAAAATTACCCCGCTGGCAGGAATTAAAAACTATGTTGCCCAGAATAACCTTACTACTGAAGTAGTTTCAAAGGCAGGCGGAAGTACTGCAAAAAGAACAGATTTCTTCAATATGATCGGCTTTTCCACTGTTGCCAAAGGTGGAGCTGTTAAGGAATTTGATGCAACTAAATTTGATGCCTCATCATCGGGTTTAGTTATAATGGCAACAGGTTACAGAAACGGGCCTAATGCTGTAAAAGGAATTAAGGACGGTGACTGGACATCTTATAATAATGTTGACATCACAAATGTTGATTCAATAAAATTCAATATGACTGTAGCCGGCAATGGAGGACTGCTCGAAGTAAGAGTTGGTTCTGCAACAGGAAATATCCTTGCTTCACAAATAATTGCCGGCAACCAGCAAGGCGGAGGGTTTGGAGGTTTTGGAAGATCAAGAATTGTCCCGGTTAAAATTAATTCTCTGGGTATTTCAGGACCGCAAACAATTGTCCTTGTATATCATGAATCAGAACTGCAGTCCATTGATAAAGAAACTATTGATATCGCTGCTTCTGCAGACGTGTCAATTATCTTTGTCGGCACTGATCAGACTACAGGAAGAGAAGAATCCGACAGGTACACAATCGGACTGCCGGGAAATCAGTACGAGCTGATTAAATCAGTGGCAGCTGTTAACCCTAACACCGTTGTCGTAATCCAGGGAATGGGAATAGTTGAAGTTGAGCAGTTTAAAAACAACCCTAATGTTACGGGGATAATCTTTACCGGTTATAATGGGCAGGCACAGGGAACCGCGATAGCTAAAATTCTGTTTGGTGAAGTTAACCCGGGAGGAAAAACAAGCCTCACATGGTATAAATCACTGAATGATCTTCCTGAATTTTCTGATTATACGTTAAGAGGCGGTAATGGGAAAAATGGCAGAACTTACATGTATTTCAACAAGGATGTATCCTATGAATTCGGATTCGGACTTTCCTATACTAAATTTGATTACAGCAACTTCACCATCAGCAGGAATTCAATAACTCCTAATGATAAAATCACGATTACAACAGATGTTAAAAACTCGGGTGGCGTTGACGGCGATGAAGTAGTCCAGGTTTATGTTAAAACTCCGGATTCTCCTGCTTCCCTTGAAAGGCCGATAAAGAGGCTGAGAGGCTTCCAAAGAGTTACTATACCCGCCGGGCAGACAAAAACAGTGTCGATTGATATCGATTGTGCTGATCTGTGGTTCTGGGATACAAAAAATAAAAGGATAATGTTCGATCAGGGTAAATACATATTTGAGATCGGCGCATCCTCAAAAGACATCAAAGGAACAGTGGAGGCTAAAATGAGCGGCACGTATACCTCTGTGCTGAAGACCGTTGTTGCAGAATGCGGCAAGGTGGTGCTGAGACCAGGCAATACAGTTCAGACAAGTGTAACAGCAGCTATGTCTGATGACAGCTTCTATAATATCAGGAATGCTCAGGTAACCTATAAAAGCAATAATCCGGAAGTGGCAAGTGTTGACAGTAAGGGAATGGTGACAGCAAAGGGAGTCGGAACAGCATCAATATTCGCATCCGTTACTATAAACGGGAAAACCTTATCAAACAGTTATTCTCTCAAGGTAATGCCTGATCTGAATCCGGCAGCTATCAGCGTTAATGGAAAGATTGTTACAGGTTTCAATCCTTCTGTAAAAGCTTACTCCTACCTGCTTAAAAATACTGATACACCTCCGGCTGTCAGTGCAACTGCGGCTGGTTCAAATGTTTCAGTAGCTGTTAAACAGGCCGCCGGCATACCCGGGACCGCAATGGTAACTCTGACTGATAATATCACTATCGACAAGAATATTCTTATGGTAAACTTCGGGACAAAGTCTGTCAGTGATGAATTCAATAGCAGTACTTTGACTAAGCAATGGAGCTGGTTAAGGGAAAATACTTCAAACTGGAGTCTTTCAAAGAAATCCGGATCCCTGCAGATCACCAGCGAAAAAGGTGATATTGTTTCGTCAAATAATAATGCAATGAACATATTATTGCAGAGTGCAAATACTGACTGGACTATCGAATCAAAGATGGTATGTTCAAGAAAACCTTCAGGATCATCTCAGAATGCCGGGATCCTGGCATACCAGGATGATGACAATTTTGTAAAGCTGGTTTACAGGGCCGGCGGGGGTATGAGAGGAATGGGCGGACCTGCTGCACCAGGAGTTCAGCCGGGACTACTTGACCTTATAATTGAAGGCAACGGAAATCAGAAGTCTGCTGCAACGCTCAGTCTTACCGATATAATAAAAGATAATAATACACTGGTTCTGAGGCTTGAGAAAAAGGGAAGTCTTTACACAGCATCATGTTCATCGGATGGTAAGAAATTCAAAACAGTCGGCACAGCAAACATCTTGCTGATGGACATAAAAGCCGGTTTGATAGTCTGCGATGGTGTTCCATCTGCAGGAAGAGGCAATTTCCCGGGGATGCAGCAGCAAACCAGCCAGCCGGTTACTCCCTTTGAGGTTGCTTACGATTATTTCAGGGTGACGAACAAGGGCCTGAAATAATTGTTATTTTTATTTTGATAAAGTGATCACGGAAATTATCCTATTAATAAGTAAAATAAGATTTATATTATGAAAAGAATTTTAGTAGCCGGAGCAGGAGGTTTTATTGGCGGACACCTTGTAAAAGAGTTGATTAAAAAGGGGAACATTGTCAGGGCAGTTGATATAAAACCATTGAACCAATGGTACCAGGTTTCTGAGGGTACAGAAAACCTTGTCCTTGACCTGCGCCTCAGGGAAAATTGTTATAGGGCTGTAAATGGCTTAAATGAGGTTTTTAACCTGGCTGCTGACATGGGAGGAATGGGTTTTATTGAAAACAATAAGGCCGCCTGCATGATCAGCGTCCTGATTAATACGCATCTTCTTATTGCAGCAAAAGATTGCGGTATCAACAGATTCTTCTATGCCTCTTCAGCATGTGTATATAATGGTGATATGCAGAAAGATACAGATAATCCCGGGTTGAAGGAATCAGATGCTTATCCTGCCCTTGCCGAAGATGGTTATGGATGGGAAAAACTGTTCAGTGAGCGTATGTGCCGCCACTTCAGGGAAGACTTTGGATTGACCACACGTGTGGCGAGATTTCATAACGTATATGGTCCTTTTGGCACATACGACGGTGGAAGGGAAAAGGCTCCGGCTGCGATCTGCAGAAAAGTAATTGACAGGGAACTCTTTGGTAAAGATGAAATAATTATCTGGGGCGACGGGCATCAGACTCGCAGTTTTATGTATATCGACGATTGCATTAAAGGAATTCAGGATATAATGTACAGCAATATAGAAGAGCCGATTAACCTGGGTAGCAGCGAAATGGTTTCAATCAACAATCTTGTGGACATTGTTGAAGATATCGCCGGATATAAACTTAGCCGGAAATACGATCTAAATGCACCAAAAGGCGTACGCGGACGAAACAGTGAAAACACGCTGATCCGGAAACTTCTCGGTTGGGAACCCTCAATCCCCCTTAAAGAAGGTCTGAAAAAGACATACATCTGGATCAGGGAACAGATGATCAGAGATAAGGAAATCATGGAAAAGAATTCAGGAAAAAAGGGACATGGATACAAATCGGTCTTCAATGATTGAATCTATATAGACTAAATGCCGCATTTCCTGTTCACTACAAAGGAGAACTATTCATCATTCTGCTTCTGCTCTGGAGTGGTTTCGGGTGGTTGTGACCTGGTCTTTGAAAAATATGCATAATGATGAAAGAAAAAACAGTTATGATTAGCGGCTGTTATGATCTCCTGCATGGCGGTCATATTGCGTTTTTTAAGACAGCCGCTGCCTATGGGAAACTTTATGTAGCTATCGGTCAGGATGCTAACCTTCTGCAGTTAAAGGGTAAAGCACCTTATTTTTCAGAGAAAGAGCGACAGTACATTGTAGGATCAGTTAAATATATTCATGAAGCATTTATTTCATCGGGAACAGGCATGCTTGACTTTGAGCCTGACATGAGAAGAATTAAGCCTGATGTATTCATAGTAAACAAGGACGGACACACACCGGAAAAGGAAAAACTTTGCAGGGAGCTGGGAGTAGAATACATTGTACTTGAGAGAATACCTGAACCCGGATTACCTGCCCAGTCAAGTTCAGGCATTAAACGTGACTTGCAGTTCCCATACAGGATCTGTATTGCAGGAGGCTGGATGGATCAGCCATGGGTATCAAAGGTATATCCGGGCTCTGTGGTCGTTGTCCAGATCAATCCTTCAATAGAATTCAACGACCGGGCAGGAATGGCAACCAGCTCCAGAAAAATTGCACTTGAACTATGGGGGGGAAGAATACCGGAAGGTGATCCCCTCAGAAATGCAAAATTATTATTCGGGGCTGAAAATCCTCCCGGTTCAAAATATGTTTCGGGTTCCCAGGATCAGATTGGTCTTTTAGTACCAGGGGTTAACCGTCTTTATTATGACGGGAAATACTGGCCTTCCGATATTAAAACCTCCGTAGATCCCTCCATCTGTGAGTGGCTTTCTGATGTGCTTTATCTGATCCCTCTTGAGCCGCGACCACTCGGGTATGATCCTATAGCGGTCAAAAATATTGAAAAAGAGTTTGTAAAAGAGCTTGGAGATTCAGGCAATGAATGCTGGGAAAGCATCATTAAGAAAGATATCAACGGATTGGGTAAAGCAATGACCAAATCGTTTCTTGCATGGAAGAAAATGCTGCCAAATACTGTCCCGGATTATGTTTTGAATGAGATGGAAACCAAATATATTTCCAATTACCCGGGGGCAATAACCTCTGGAAGCGGCGGTGGATATGCAGTAGTGGTCTCTGAAAGAAATATTAAAGGGGCTATAAGAATCAAAGTTAAGTTTTAGCATGGATCATCATATTTCAAATCTTATAATGGCAGAAGGCTGCGGTAATCATTTACGTCTCCGGAGTCGTGATAAAAACCCAAACAGTTCGTTACCGTTTTTGAGAATGAATCACTTATTTAAAACACCATAATCTTTTCTGTATTGATCTTTTAATCCTTATAATTTAATTATGAAAAGAAGAAAGTTTCTTAAAAAGAGTGCAATTGCAGCAAGTCTGGTTAGTATCCCGGGTACGTTGCTGCCTCTTGCTGCTTGTAAGGAGTCCACTCAAAAATCGTCCAGGATTTCCGGATCTTCCGGAGCGGGAAGGAAAGAGATCCGTTCCTCTGAATATCTAAACAGGGTTCAGGCCGATAAGTATCTGCCCGGATCTCCTGTATTCGCAAAATCAAAACTCACACCAGCTCTTAATATCTCTCCGATGCCTCTGAAGGAACGAATCAGGCGTAAAATTGTTCCGCAGCGGGGTTTATGCAGTCTGGCACCCGGAGGCGATGCCCTCCTTTCCGGCAATGGGGCCGTAAACATTGAAGTGACAGGAAATCCTTACACCGAAATGATCCCTTTAAGCCACGAGAGCTTGTTTGCTCCCCGTAAGAAATCATCGGAGACCTCTAAGATCGCAAATGTTTTTCCTAAGGTGAGGCAGATGATCATGGACGGAAAATACCATGAAGCTGTAATGCTCGCTTATGACGAATGGCAAAAAAGTCCTACGAGCCGCGGGATGGGCGGAGCTGGCGGTGGAAGGTTTTCATTGGTTTGGGAACTTCCTGCAAGTAAATCTGTCAGTAATTATCTCCGCACCGTCGACTTCGAGAGCACCGAGGTGAAGGTTCTCTGGACTGACGGGCAGGGTGAATGGATTCGCCGGACTTTTACCTCACGGCCTGACAATTTAGTGGTCCAATGGCTTACTGCTCCAAAAAAACAGCTTTTAAATGTCCGCATCAGGATTTCCGGAGGAGGGGCAGTCGGACGAAGGCCGGGAGGAGGTCAGGATTTTGCAGGAATACGCAGCCGGACAGCAGGGCAGCCGCCTATAAGCCCTGGTGCCAGCAACAACCAGATGGACTTCAATGAGCAACGGTTGATTTTCAAGGGCCGGCTCGACCCTTCAGTTGATAACAGGGGCTATGCTGGTGTGACCCGCGTGGTTCTTGATGGCGGCTCAGCGAAAATGGATGGTGACACGCTGGTGGTAGAGAATGCCTCCTCGGTGATGCTGCTTACCCGAATTGAGTATCTGCCCGACTACAGCGAGGAAAAGGTGGAAGAAGTACGAAAATCTGTTGAAGAGATCACTCCGGACTATGATGCACTGCTTGAGCGGGCACGAAAGGTCCAGTCCGAAATGCTCAACCGGGTAACAGTGGACTTCTTTGACCCCTCCAAATATGGGCTTTCATCAGAGGAACTTTTATCCGATCAGAGGTCAAGCCAGGGCTATTCGGGTGCCTTCCTTAAAACTTTCTTTGAGATGTGCCGATACTGGTTCATAATCACTACTGGAAAGTACCGGACTGTTTCAGCCCTTACCAATGTCAATACCAACCTACAGATCGCACCAATATCCCTGGGTAATTATCTCGAAGGAGAAATGGCATATTTCGAATGGATTGAAAGTCTGATTCCGGACTGCCGCACAAATGCTAAGAACATTTATGGTATGCGCGGTACACATTACCCTATAGCGCCATCCAAAGACTCTGGCGTTTATAATATGTTCGATTACGCCGACAATACAGGTGAGACATGGCCTCATCCCTTCTGGATTAGCGCCGGGGGCTGGGTCTTACGCCCGTTCTGGGATCATTATCTGGTTACCGGAAACCTCGATTTCCTTAAAAATCGTATGGTGCCTCTTTATAAAGAGCTGGCACTGTTTTACGAGGACTTTCTGACAGTTACGGACAAAAATGGGAATTACATTTTTGTCCCGTCCTTCTCTCCTGAAAACCATCCCGGGAACCTCAATCCGGGATGCATGGCAGTGATCAATGCTGCTATGGACATTTCAGTTTGCCGGGAAGTTCTGACCAACCTGGTGGAAGCCTGTGAGCTTCTGGGCATAGAGTCCGGCAACCTTCCGAAATGGAAGGAGATGATATCCAAGTTGCCTCCGCATCTGCTCGAACCTGACGGCACTTTGAAGGAATGGGCATGGCCCGATCTGGCAGAACGATATAATCACCGGCATGTCTCTCAGTGCTATGGCGCCTGGCCAGGTGACGAAATTGATCCGGACCGCACTCCGCAGCTGGCCAAGGCTGCTGTGCTTGCGGATCGTAAACGGGTACCGGAACGATTGGCAGCTCACAGCCTCTGTCAACGAGGTCTTATTGGAGCAAGGCTCAAGGATAACTATATGGTTGACAGCGAACTGAGGCAGCTGCTGGAACAAGGGTATGTGGGTACCACTTTTATATGTCCTCACGATCCATATGCTAACATGCGGATAGCAGATGCACAAGGAGGTATTCCTGCGATCATGATGGAAATGCTCGCCTACTCGCGCCCCGGAGTGATTGAAGTGCTGCCGGCTCTTCCGCCATCCCTGATAAAGGGATCCATGAATGGAATGCTTCTTCGCACTTTTGCGCGACTTGACAAGTTATCCTGGAACATGGATTCCAGGACCGTGAACCTGACTGTCACCTCCATGAGAAAGCAGAACGTAACTTTAATTGCTCGTTATGGTATCGAAGATATTTCAGCTTCTTCAGGAGTTCTTGCGGTGAAACCCCAACCCGGCAAAGCAACATGCGATTTGAGTTTACCGGAAGGGAAGCCGGTGGAAATTAGTCTGAAAATAGGCCAGCGCAACCCGCTGGATTGGATTAACTGGGCATAATCAACAAGTAAATATCAAAAATCAAAAATATGAAACGCAGAAGATTTGTTAAAACTAGTGCGGCCGCTGCCGGCCTGTTAGGGACTCTGGAAATATCGCCATTGCTCGCTGCAACCGAAAACGAATCTCAAGTATCAGGGATGCCCCCGGCAGACAATCGTCCGGAAGATTATCTGAAACGTGTGCAAAACGATCCATTTCTGACTAAGCCGCCCATGGCCGGAAGGCCATATCCTATCCCACCTATGCCTCTGAATGAAAGAATAAGTCGTAAGATTATCCCTCAACATGGCTTTTGCAGTATTGCCCCTGGTGAAAATGTAAGAGAGGCGTTCACCTCTGGTAATGGTGCGATGCGTATCGAATTGACAGGTTATCCTTACTCGGAACAAATTCTTTTCCGCCACGAGAGCCTGCTGATGCCGTGGAAGAGACCCATTGAAGCACCCAATATTGCGGATATTTTCCCTCAAGTCAGGCAAATGATTCTCGATGGAAAAAACAGGGAAGCAGTTGCTCTCGCAATCCAGCGTATGAATGAAAGCCCGGTAAAGCAGGATACTGAACCCCACCTTACAATCCCTGCCTTCATGATGAAACTTAACCTTCCTGCAAGTGCATCACCAAAAAGCTATTTGCGCACTCTTAATTTCGAAAACAGCGAAATAAAGATTTTATGGTCAGACGAAAATGGCGACTGGACCCGAAGTACATTCACCTCCATACCCGATGAAGTGGTTGTACAATGGCTCACTGCTCCGGAAGGCAAGACAATGAATTTAAGCATCTCTCTGGAGAAATCACCGGAGTGGACCATGGTTTCAGGAATGGACTGGGGCGCACTTAAAGGAATTGGGACTACAGATCCGGATATGGCTGCATTCAAAACGCTGGCTGCTGAACAAAAAAGACTTGCGCCAAAGGGTGTCGAAGCCTGTGAGGTCCGGCAAGTTTCAAACGAGCAAAGATTGATTTACAAATGCCGTTTAGATCACTCCACTGACAATAGCGGATATGCCGGAATAACACGCGTTGTCCGAACCGGAGGTTCAGCCAGAATGAATGGATCCAATCTGGTTATTGAGAATGCATCCTCGGTTATGTTACTTACGCGTATCGAATACTATCCCGAATTAAGTGAAGATAAAATCGAAGCCCTTCAGAAGGATATTGAAAATCTCACTTCAGACTATCAGACACTTCTTGAACGGCATCAGAAAGTCCAGTCGGAAATCTTCAAACGTGTCACAGTGGATTTCAACGGTGCCCAACAATTTGGGATATCAACCGAAGAGCTCCTGGCTGACCAGATGTCAAGACCGGATTTTTCGCCTGCCTTGCTGGAAAAGATCTTTGAAATGGGACGCTACTGGTTCATCATTAATAGTGGAAAGTATCCTGGCATTTCAACGAGGGTTAACTCAACCATGAACCTGCAGACAGCAGGAGCCATACAGGGCGACCTTCGGGAAGGAATGGAAGCTTACTTTAAATGGATGGAGGAAATAGCCCCGGATTGCAGAAGCAATGCAAAAAACATCTTTGGTTTTAGAGGTACCTCCTATCCTCTCCTTCCTGATAAAGGAATCGGTGTCAGTTTCTATTATACATCCAACTCCCTGATAGGAGTATGGCCCTACTGGATATCGGCCGGAGGCTTATGCACACGCTACTTCTGGGACCAATACCTGGTTACCGGTGATCTTGAATTTCTGCGCACCCAGGTAATACCAGCCTATAAAGATCTGGCTCAGTTCTATGAAGATTTCCTGACTGTAACCGACAAGGATGGTAATTATATCTTTGTTCCTTCCATATCTCCTGAAAATACGACCCGCAACACTGATCCGGCAGGACCAGTTCTGGTCAATGCCGCCATGGACATCGCTGTTTGCCGGGAAGTGCTTACAAATTTAATTCATGCCTGTGAAGTTCTGGACACTGATACTGTCAATGTGGAAAAATGGAGGACAATGCTGACAAAGCTGCCTCCTTATCTGCTCGAATCTGACGGCACCCTTAAAGAATGGGCCTGGGCTGGTTTGGAAGAGAAATACGCCCATCGCCATATTTCACATCTTTACGGCGCCTGGCCGGGAAATGATATTGATCCCGATCGTACTCCTCAGCTGGCCCTGGCTGCCGAGATTGCCAATCGAAGACGCACATTTGATGTTATGTCAACAGCTGTTGCAGGTGAGACTTTAGCAGCTTATACCCGCTGCCACAGGGCTTTGGTTGGTGCACGGCTCAAAGACAATATCATTGTGGAAATTCAACTCCGGCAACTAATTGAGCAGGGATACATAAGTAACGCACTAAGGTGTTCTCGTGAGCCTTATAGCGTGCCGATACCCGATGCTCAGGCTGGTATTCCGGCTGTAATGATGGAAATGGCAGCTTACGCTCGTCCTGGCGTATTAGAATTGCTACCTGCTCTTCCTGTATCTCTCATTAAAGGATCGATCAATGGAATGCTCGCCAAAACATTTGCCAGGATCAACAATCTTGCATGGGACATGGAAGCACGGACCATTGACTTAACGATTACCTCGTTGAAAAAGCAAGACGTTACGTTGCTGGTCCGATATGGAATCGAAGAAATTTCAGCGCCTGGGGGTGTCCTGGCAGCAGCGCTGCAGCCAGGGAAAGCCAATTGCGATCTTCATTTGCCGGAGAAAGAACCGGTGGAGATACATCTTAAAATTGGACAGCACAATCCGCTGGAATGGATTAATTATGTTCAAGCACCGACAACCTGAATATTTTCTTGTTTAATTGAAAATCAAACTACTATTCTTCAAAAAGCATATTCTGAAGATGAAGATTATAAACCAGTGACATAAGTTAAAACCAGAATTAAATTATTATGAAAAAGATTATATTGTTTTATCTGGTTGCATTTGCAATAATTGCAGATGTAACCGCTCAGGATTATTCAAATTTAAAACTCTGGTACACTAAGCCTGCCAAACAATGGGTTGAGGCCCTGCCTGTAGGAAACGGCCGTCTGGGAGCTATGATATATGGCGATCCATCGAAAGAACTTATTCAGCTGAATGAGAATACCGTATGGGCCGGGTCGCCCTATCGTAACGATAATCCGGATGCCCGGGAGGCACTTGCCGAAGCCAGAAGGTTGATTTTCGAAGGAAAGTACAAGGAAGCACACGATATCGTCAACCAGAAATTCATCAGTAAGATTTCAAATGGCATGCCTTACCAGACTATGGGAAATCTGAGGCTTATATTTCCCGGCCATGAGAATTATTCCAATTACTACCGGGAACTTGATATAGAAAAAGCTTTGGTTTCAAGCAGGTATACCTCTGGCGGAGTAAAATATGAGACCAGTATTTTTTCATCGTTTCCAGATCAGATCCTCATTGTCAGAGTGTCGGCCGATAAACCGGGCTCAATAAACTTTTCTGCAACCCTCGACAGACCATCCAAAGTAGATCTCTCCACGATCGGGAATAACGAGCTTATAATGTCAGGAAAAACAAACGATTTTGAAAAGGTTAAAGGAAATTTACTTCAGTTCGAGACTAAAGTAAAGATCCTTACAACCGGAGGTTCTGTAACTGCCGCGGATACGGCATTAAATGTATCGAATGCCGATGTTGCTACAATCTATATTTCCATGGCAACAAGTTTTGTTAACTATAACGATATAAGCGCGAATGCCAATGAAAGGGTAAATAATTATCTTCAGAATGCTTTGAAAAAAAATTACGACCAGGCACTGAAAGATCATATTGCGGATTATCAGAAGTATTTCAACAGGATTAGTCTGGACCTGGGAGTTACTGATGCAGTAAATAATCCGACAGATATTCGCCTGTCAGAGTTTGCCAAGGGTAACGATCCTCAACTTGTAACTCTTTATTTTCAGTTTGGCCGCTATCTTCTGATTTCTTCCTCGCGTCCGGGTGGCCAGCCTGCAAATCTTCAGGGTATTTGGAATGACCAGTTGACTCCCTCCTGGGACAGCAAATACACAATAAACATAAACACCGAAATGAACTACTGGCCTTCCGAAGTTACTAACATGACTGAAATGAATGAACCATTGGTCCAGATGGTCCGCGATCTTTCCCAAGCCGGCAGACAAACAGCAAATGATATGTATGGGGCGCAGGGATGGGTTGCACATCACAATACTGATATCTGGCGCTTCAGCGGTCCCATCGATGGAGCCAGTTGGGGACAATGGCCTATGGGTGGTGCCTGGCTTTCCCAGCATTTGTTTGACAAATACGATTATAACGGGGATAAGGAATTCCTTAAGTCAATATATCCGGTTGTAAAAGAAGCCTCGGTATTTTTTCTTGACTTCCTGGTTGAAGAGCCTGAACATAAATGGCTTGTAGTAAGTCCTTCGCTTTCTCCTGAGAATGCGCCTTCAGCTCATCCAAGAGAAGCTATTTCTGCCGGAACTACAATGGACAACCAGATTGTTTTCGACCTGTTTACAAGAACCATTAAAGCAGCACAGATCCTTGGTTCTGACAAGGATCTTACCGGAAAACTGGAAGAGGCCGTGAAGCGCTTGCCCCCGATGCAGATTGGTAAATGGGGACAACTGCAGGAATGGATGCAAGACTGGGATAATCCGAAAGACAATCACAGGCATGTATCTCATTTATATGGACTCTACCCTTCCAACCAGATCTCACCCTACCGGACGCCTGAATTGTTTTCAGCGGCCAGGACATCCCTTGCGGCCCGCGGTGATGAATCAACAGGCTGGTCGATGGGCTGGAAGGTTAATCTTTGGGCACGTCTGCTCGATGGCGACCACGCATTTAAACTGATCACTGACCAGCTGACTCCTTCAATTCAGCCCGGTGGCAGACAGAGAGGCGGTACCTATCCAAATCTTTTTGATGCCCATCCTCCTTTCCAGATTGACGGTAATTTCGGATGCACCTCAGGTATTGCCGAAATGTTGCTGCAAAGCCACGACGAAGCAATTCATTTATTGCCTGCCCTCCCATCTGCCTGGAAAAACGGAAGCGTGAAAGGGCTCAGGGCAAGAGGCGGATTTGAAGTTGATATAAAATGGGCTGACGGAAAAGTTGTATCTGCTTTAATCAAATCCTCTCTGGGAGGAAATTGCAGGATACGCTCTTATGTTCCTCTGAAAGGCAAGCGTCTGAAGGTTGCTAAAGGTCAAAACACTAATCCTTTCTATCAATCTCCTGAAACTATGAAGCCTTTGAACCATTCTGAAAATGCTTCAGCTTCCCCAGAACTAAAGACCGTTTATGTTTACGATCTGTCCGTAAAAAAGGGTGGCGTAACAGAATTAAAAGCTCTCTCTTCAAACTAAGTCAAAAAAAGTCCCCTGGCCAGATGATCATAGCCAGGGGATCCTTAATAGTTTCTAATTTGAAATCACATCCTAATCACTGAACAGAGGACCGTCAGGTCTTACTTCATGCCTTTATTGAGGATGCGGAAATAGTCGAATGATACGTCAAATGGAGTATCCGGCTTGGTAGTATCGGGATTGAAATAGTAAGTGCTTGTCATACTCTGTGTAATTACACCGTCGCACACGATCAGCCCTGCCTTTATATCCTTCAACAAGGCGATGCCGGTTCCCAGCTTCTCAAACTTCACACCGTCGAGTGAATAGTATGCCGTATAAATACTTCCGCTTTTTTCCAATTTTAATGTCAAAGCATTAGTACCGGTAATTCCTGTCCTGAGGTTAAAAGTAGCTGCAGACGTAGCAATGCCATTTTCTTCAATAATCAGGTCTAACGTTCCGGGTTGTAAGCCTTGCTGCCTGGTGGTCTTTGTAACAGCCCTGACCATCAGCTTTACAAAATTGTCATCATTCTCATAAACCAGTATTCCTGCGTTTTCGGGCTGGGATGGATTTCTTGAGAAAACCAGTTTTGTTTCAATTGTCCAGTCGTTGTTCGCACTTTGCAACAGGAGATTCCTGGCACTGTTGCTCTTCTCCGAAACATCTCCTTTTTCGCTGGTGATCGTAAGGGAGCCGGGATTCTTTGTCAGGCTGTAGGCAGCCTTGTTTTCTCTCACCCATTGCCATTGATTACCTGTGATGCCATTGTTGAATTCGTCGCTGACCGACAGAACATCAAAGTTCAGATAGTAAGCGTTCTTTTCAAATGTGTTGTTGTCAACAAAATTAATTACGGCTGTTCCGGGCACACTCTTTGCCTGAATAATATCAACAGAAATGTCATTAACCATTGCAGATGCTGCAATAACAGGCATTTTGGAATTTCCTTTTACGAGATAGCTGTATGCTTTAGTCTCCTTGTTGAAACCTTCAATTTTCTTGCCGTTAACAGTAATCGATTTCGGGCTCAGGTCAGGCATCACTTTCAGAGGAAAGCTGTTTGAAACAGTTTTTCCGTTCACTGTCACATATGCAAAGATAGAGGCTGCGCCTGCTCCATTTGCAGTTACCAGCCCTTTTTCATCAACACTTGCCACTGCAGGGTTATTGCTTTTGTATGTGATTTTTGCTTTTTTAATATCATAGAAGCTGTCGTCGGACATTGAAGCGGTAACACTGCTCTGCGTTGTATTGCCGGGTTTTAGCACGACTTTGCTGCATTCGGCAACAACAGTTTTCAATACCGGGGTGTATGAACCACTCATTCTGGCCTCTAACTGGCCCTTGATGTCTCTCGACGATGCTCCGATCTCGAATATGTACCTGCCCTGATCAAATATGAATCTTTTATTTGGGGTATCCCAAAACCAGAGGTCTGCACAATCGACATCAATCGACACTGTCTTTGTCTGCCCGGCGGGTATAGTAACTCTTTGGAAGCCTCTCAGCCTCTTTATCGGCCTTTCAAGGGAAGCAGGAGAATCCGGAGTTTTAACATAAATCTGGACTACTTCATCGCCGTCAACACCGCCCGAGTTTTTAACATCTGTTGTAATTGTGATTTTATCATCAGGTGTTATAGAATTCTTGCTGATGGTGAAGTTACTGTAATCAAATTTAGTATAGGAAAGTCCGTATCCGAATTCATAGGATACATCCTTGTTGAAATACATGTAAGTTCTGCCAACTTTCCCCTTACCGCCTCTTAATGTATAATCATTGAATTCAGGGATGTCATCAAGAGATTTATACCATGTAAGGCTGGTTTTCCCTCCGGGATTGACTTCGCCAAATAATATCTGAGCCATTGCGGTTCCCTGGGCCTGGCCATTATAACCGGTAAAGATTATCCCCGGAACATTAGGGTTGTTTTTAAACTTCTCAACCTCTACAATCCCCATTCCCTGTATTACAACAATGGTATTGGGATTGACTGCCGCAACTGCGTTAATCAGTTCATTCTGGTTCCCGGGAAGAGCGATGGAAAACCTGTCAGATTCCTCTCTTCCGGTGGTCTGATCGGTTCCGACAAAGATAATTGCGACGTCTGCAGAAGCTGCCATGTCAAGTGTCTCCTTATCAGTAGCCGGAATTTCAGCTTCCCGATAGACCAGAACAATTGTCTGCGATCCTGTAATACCCAGTGTATTGACCTTAACCGGGACAATTTTTGATCTTCCTCCAAAACCGCCAAAACCTCCTCCTTGCTGAGGGGTTCCGGCAACTTCTTGTGAAGCAATGATATTACCGGTTTTAGAACCAACCCTTACTTCAATTAATCCTCCGCTTCCGGCTACAGTCAAATTGAACCGTATTGAATCTATATTGGTAATGTCAACATTATTATACGATGTCCAGTCGCCGTCTTTTATTCCTCTTACAGAAGCTGCACCAAATCTGGCAGAAGTAATCAGACCGCTTGAAGAAGCATCGAATTTTGTTGCATCATATGATTTAACAGTTCCTTTGCTGACTGTTGAGAAACTGACAATGGTAATGAAATCAGTTCTTTTTGAAAGATTCCCGCCCGACTTGGAAACTACTTCTGCTTTAATGTTATTCTGTTCAAGATAAGTCTTAATACCGGCCAGGGGTGTAATTCTGTATTCCGGTTCGATTTCACCTGAATAATCACCTAATTCAACTTTATCAGCCTGAGGACCCAATACTGCAATTTTTTTAATGGCGCTGGCATTGAGAGGCAACGCTTTTTGCCCGGTTTTCGATACTGCATCATTTTTAAGAAGCACCGGTGTTTTGGTCGCTATCTCAAGGGCAAGCTTATCATGTGAAGGGTCATTGATAATACTTGATTTAATTCCGGAATAAGGAACTTTTCTTGGCGGGTCAAATTCTCCAAGCCGCATCCTTATAGCGTAAATATTTACCAGAGCTTTATCAATCTCGGTTTCGGTGATTAAACCCGATTTAAGGGCTTGCAGGGCGTTGGCCTGGTAAACGCTGCCACAATCGGTATCTACACCTGATATAAGCCCCAGTGCTGTTGCCTCTGCATTGTTTTTTGCATACCGGTGACCCGATAACATATCAGATATTGCACCACAGTCGCCGGTTACATATCCATCCATGCCATAAGTCTTTCGGGCAATGGTATCAACCAAATACTTGCTGGCCGACATCGGAACGCCGTTTACAGCACCGTAAGCTGTCATTATTGACGGAAGCTTGTCTTTCTCAATAATTGATTTGTAGGGAAAAAGATAGAACTCTCGCATATCCCTGTCATCCATATTGGAGCTTCCCGAATGACGGTTAAATTCTGTATTGTTAGCGAAGTAATGTTTGCCGCACGGGACTGCTTTTAAATAGGTAGGATCGTCACCCATCAATCCTCGGACAAAGGCACCGCCGATCTGTGATACATGAAAGGGATCTTCGCCAAAGGTTTCGGCTGTCCTTCCCCACCTCGGATCCCTGGCCGGTTCAATTACCGGTGACCAGTACGTAAGGGTAAAAATAAGATCGTGGTTAAAACCTCTGGCTTCATCGGCTACTACTGAAGTTTCGCGTCTAATTAATTCCGGGTCCCAGGTGGAACCAACAGCAACACTGTTCGGGAATGAAGTTGCAGTCATACCGCTGTTGTTGTTCCTGCCCATAATACCGTGCAGAGCCTCGCCCCATACATCATATTTATTGATCCCAAGCCGGGGAATAGGCGGCATAGTATTTCCCAACTGGCTTTGCTTTTCTTCGGGTGTCATCCTCGAAACAAGGTCAGCAGCCCTTTCCTTGAAAGAATATGCTGTGTTGAGGTAAATAGGTTTTCTTGCATTCTGACTGCCCGGGATAAAGGCTATCATTACAAGGCTTGCAAGAAACAAGAAAAGAATCCTGACAATTTTTATTTTCATTTTTCTACTCTTTATATAATTAGACATAAGATTACTCAAAAGTATTTAAAATTTTATCTCCTTTTGTGATCCCCGATTCGTTAAACGAGTCAATGCTTAAGTAGTATTTAACATCCTTATTCAGACCGGTAAGTGTTACTGAGTTAGTATCGTAAACCATTACAGAAGTATATAGTTTATCTGGCCTGGTGCCATAGTTTACAATAAAACCTGTCGCCAGATTATCGTCAGGCCATTCGATTCTTGCTCTTCTGGTATCAGTCTCGTTAAGTTCCACGACGAAGTTCTCAACCTTAGCCGGCAGGCTCCCTTCCTTCAGACCGAATATTCTTAGGTCATAAATTGAGAATTTTCCATCAGGCATTTTTACATTTTCAATCTTTATGAATTTTGTTTTTAATGGTTTTTCAAGTTCTGTGTAATCATGGCTTGCATCTGCTGTATTATTGCTTTTATCGATAACAACATCCCAATTATTTCCGTCATTGGATGAAAGTATCCGGTATCGGTAAGATATATCCCTGGAATCGGGTTTAAGTGCAGACTCGTTATCGGCGAAGTTCACCTGTATGGCATTTACAGTTGAGTTATCGTCAAGTTCAACGCTCAACCATTCGCCGGCATCTCCTGTGGAAGCCGACCACCATGTTCTTATATCCTCATCTAATGCATTAATTGCCGGAAAAGTATCAATAGCCGAAGATGCAAGAACTCTCTTTTTGAATGATAAAAGCATCCATCCCCTGAACAGGCTCTCTTTTTCAAAATCGATCTTACGATCCGGAATAAAAGTCGGATAATCGCCAAAAACAGTAAAGGTCCTCAGCACACCATCCTTGTCAAAAGCAGCAGGGAACAATCCCAGGCGCCGTTCGAACATATGACGCACTGATATTGACATTGTCGAGATATGCCAGTAATTGCCATAATTGTCCTGAAAAGTCGAGCTGTGGCCTGCTCCCCCGGCAAAGCCTCCCGGTTTATAGGAATAAGGACTGTAAGTTTCATATTCAAATGGTCCGAGGGGTGATTCAGAGGTATAAACGCCATCGGCATAAGTTTTAAATTCAGTCCCCGGAGCAGCATATTGCAAATAATATTTGTTTCCGTGTTTTGTCATCCATGCACCTTCGTTCCATCCATTCCTAGCCAGCTCATTTTGTTCTCCCGGCACTTCCCATCCGTAGATATCCTGATTATGTTTTATGAGGACCTCTGGTTCGGTAACAGCCTGCATTTTTGAATTGAGCCTGACCCCATAAATAGGAAGCGAGTTTGAACACCCCCAATACAGATATCTCTGTCCATCATCATCAATGAAAAAATGAGGATCCCATACTGCGAAAGGCAACGTATCATTCAATGGTTTCCAGCTATCCTGAAAAGGATCTGTGGTAAAATATACAGGCTTTCTTTCTCCTGCAGAAGCAAGAAAAAATACAGTGTCGTTAATTGCAATTGCATCAGGAGCATAATCCTCGATGGGAAGAGTTTTAACAGGAAGATATGTCCACTTCAGCATTTCGTTGGAGTACCAGTACCCTCCGCTGTGGGATACAAATAGGATGAACTTGTCTTTATACCGTAACATTGCCGGATCAGCTCCTTCCCTGTAAGCTGGTCCATCGGCGAACTGGAAGCGATAGTTCAGGTTCAGCGGATTGCAATAGCTCATTTCAACTTCGTTCTTCTGAGGAGAACAGGCTATGACGAAGAGAAGAATCACAAATATTTTTTTCATGGTCCAGTTATTGGTTTATCCCGGGAATTTGTTCAATCGCGGTCCTAAAATACTAATTCTCTCCCATAAGAAAAACATTCCTGGAAATAATTGAATTTCCGGAGCGGTTTCACCCATCACTAAGTTTTGGGTGTCGTATCAGCAATACAAGTATACCCATTAGAAGCAATGCACCTCCCAGTATCCACAGAGACGTTTCGAGGCTCCCGGTCCTGTCGTTCACGATCCCTACGAGTGAGGGACCGACGAATCCTCCCAGGTTACCCACAGAGTTTATTAGTGCTATGCCTCCGGCTGCGGCAGTTCCGCTCAGGAATGTCGTGGCAAGTGCCCAGAAAGGCCCCATTGCAGATTTCAGGCCTACCAGCGAAGCCATCAGGGCGATCATCGCCATGTATGGATTTTGCAGATAGGCACTTAAGGCGAATCCTGCTGCAGCTGCAAAAGCCGAAATAGCAACATGCCACCTTCTTTCCCCTGTTTTGTCGGAATGATAGCCGATGAGGAGCATGACCACTACTGATACAAGGTATGGAATTGCATTAATCAATCCGACAACCGAATAACTCTGCAGATAGAATTCCTTAATGATTGACGGAAGCCACATTTCATAGCCGTAGATTCCCACAGTCAGCAGAAAATAAATGAAACAGAGCAACCAGATGCGGCTGCTCATAAATGCTTCTGAGAGTTTGAAATGAGCTCTTCCCTTTGATTGGACAGCCTCTTCATCGAGACGTGCCTGCACATAAGTTTTTTCCGCTGAGGAAAGCCATTTTGCCTTCTGCGGACGGTCAGGCATTGCAAAAATGACCACCAGGCCAAGGATTACCGCGGGAATTCCTTCCAGAAGAAAAAGCCATTGCCATCCTTCCATACCGCCAAGTCCGTGAAGTTCGAGTATGGCTCCGGATAAAGGAGAACCAATTATACCTGCAACAACGGTGCCTGTTGCAAAGAGCGCTACGGTGTGAGCTCTTTCCTTGTCAGGGAACCAATAGGTCAGATAAAGGATCATTCCCGGATAGAAACCTGCTTCAGCTATTCCCAGAAGAAAACGAATTGTATAAAAGCCTGCAATATTATGAATGAACATCATCGCAGAGGAAACTATGCCCCAGACGATCATGATCCTGGCGATCCATATCCTTGCTCCGACACGCTGAAGGATTAGGTTGGAAGGCACCTCAAAAAGAAAATATCCGATAAAGAATAAGCCTGCCCCAATACCGTACAAACTGTCGAAAACACTGTCATCAACTCCAAGAACTCCCTGCAGCTGCATTTTTGCAAAACCAATATTGATCCGGTCAACATAAGCAACTATGTAGCAGATGAACATCAGAGGTATCAGCCGCCAGGTGATTTTCGAATAAAGGCTCTTCGACTGTTCCGGCGTCATGCTCTCCTGTGAAGATAGCGGAGACGAAGATGCAGACGTGGAATCTGTCTTATGGCCAAATTCCTTTTCATGATTGTGATCAGTGTGTACCATATTACGATTAGAGTGGCCTAAATGTAATATAAAATTTCAGAACCCTGTTAATTTACTTAATTTGAGATACTTAATGTGACTTACTACAAACTTTATTTCACTCCATGTCACTTTTTCACCGAGTGATTCCTTTACAGGTCCCATCTTCAGATCATCAGTCGCTTCAAAAAGACTGGAGATAAGGTCGGCGGTTTCCTGTGAAACAAATTTATTAACCGGGATTTTGCCGGCCTCAACATAATATGAAAGGTGGCTCTCAATAGTCGTCACACTCAGCTTTCGTTCCTCCGCGATCTCTGAAACTGTTTTTCCCGAATTAAAAAGATCAAAAGTGATTTGCTTTGTATCTGATTTCTTTTTTTTGGAATGCTCTTCTTCAGGAAACTCTCCTTCAACTATGGCGATATTTTCCATTTTACAGAATGAAGTTATCAATTCAAGAAGTTCCCCTCCGAAGCTCTGAGCCTTTTTCTTTCCTATTCCCTTAACCCGTTTCAGCTCCGAAGCCGACTGAGGCAGAATGTTTGACAAATCAAGAAGCGTTGTCTGATGTAATATCTGGAAATTGTGAACTTCCAGCTCTCTGGCTTTATTGTTGCGCCAGTCTTTTAACGCCTGGAAAAGGTCGGGGTGATGACTTGTGGAGGAAACGGCATCCGAAAATTTTGTCTGCCTGGTTCCCGGCGACGGTAAATCAATAACCGCTTTAGCCCTGGCATTGAGATATCTGGTTATATGGAAACCCGACCGGGCAATATTAAGGCATTCCAGCTTAATAACTGCATCTTTTCTTGCTCTCTCAAAAGCTTCATTTACCGATCTGCGAATTGTTCTATTGTCAGTTTCTACACGATACCCTTCAAGTATCTCTCCCATTATTGCCTTAAGCTTATCTGAAAAGAAAATGGCTGCTTTTTTTACCCGTTCCTGCAGCAGAACATTTAATTCAGGATCAGATTCAATGTTCAATAATTCCTTTATCTGAAGCTTGAATTTTCCTGACACCTCAACAATATCTGTTTTTAAGGCACCATTGGCTTTTTCAAGCATAACAAGCGGCTTTCCCAGGATGACATCGGAATGTTCATTTACAACTTTAATACAATAATTGAGTTTGTGTGCAAGCGGGGCAAAATCAAAAAGCTCTGAAAGCAGCAACTGCTGATAAGCCTTTTTTGCCTCTGCAAGCTGACCGGGGCCAGGCTGGTTTTGCACTGAATCGTTGATAAACCCCGAAATAGCGGGGTTATCGATGATGCTTCGCGTATATATTTTAGTGCTAAGCACAAGTCCTTCCAGTGTACGGCACCGGCTTAAAGCAACATACACCTGGCCGTGAGCAAATGCAGAGCTTGCATCAATTACAGCCCTGTCGAATGTAAGGCCCTGGCTTTTGTGGATAGTTATTGCCCACGCCAGTTTCAGAGGATACTGAGTAAATGTTCCTATGACTGTTTCTTCGATCTCCTTTGTATCATTATTGAGATTGAATTTCACATTCTGCCATTCAGCTTTCTCCACACTGATTGGAAGATCATCGTCAGGACACTTAACCACAATATAATCATCCTCAAAGGATTCGATCTTTCCTATTTTGCCGTTAAAAAAGAGTTTATCACCTGAAAGGTCATTCTTGACAAACATAACCTGAGCGCCGATCTTCAGTATAAGTTCATTGTCGTTGGGAAAAGATTGTTCCGGAAATTCATCTTTGATTATTGCTTTGAAAGAATGAGTTTTCGCGGGCAGCCTGGCAAGCATTGAATCATTTATTGTCCTTGCCTGGTTATTGTGAGTTGTAAGTGTTATGTAGCCCCCTTCCGACTCAGGGTCAAAATCAGCAACAAATCTCTTATTCAGTTCATCCATGACTGTCGTATCCACTCGGTTTTCGCGGATCTTATTGAGCAAATCAATAAAGACCTGGTCGTTCTGTCTGTAGATATGCTTCAGCTCTATTGTAACGTAATCAGTGGAGCGGAGAGCCCTGCTTCCGAAGAAAAAATATGTATCGTAATAATCTTTTAAGATTTCTCTGTCGTCGTCTTTTACCACCGGAGCCAACTGCTGAAGGTCGCCTATCATCAGCAGCTGGACACCGCCAAATGGAAGGTGACGTGACTTGTATCTTCTTAAAGATGAATCTATTGCATCGAGCATATCGGCCCTCACCATGCTGATCTCATCAATGATCAGGAGGTCGAGGCTTCTTATAATATTGATCTTCTCGCGGCTCAGCTTATACCCGCCTGGTTCATTCTGATCTGAATGGATCGGCTGGCTGTTTCCGGGCAGATAGAAAGCCGGAATGAAGGGATGAAACGGCAACTGAAAGAATGAATGTATGGTAACCCCTCCTGCATTGATGGCAGCCACCCCTGTAGGTGCCACGACTACCATTCTTTTTGGCGATATTTTCTTAAGGTCATGCAGAAAGGTTGTTTTTCCGGTACCTGCTTTACCCGTAAGAAATATATTGCGGTTTGTATACTGAACAAAATCAGATACCAGTTTCAGATCCTGATTCCCGGAAGTTTCCATAGAATATAATAAGCAGTTTAAGCAACGCAGCGAACGTATAAATTCAAATTTACAAAAAAATTTGGAAAAGTAAAGAGCTGTTTTATGTATTAAAGAAGATATTCAAGGGATTACTACAAACATCTTGCCCCTGAATTTGAACATAATGAACATGTTTTTATGGCATGTCCGTTTTTATTTAAATATTGAACAAGTGTGAGAGCGAGGGTGAGAAAAAAGAATGGCCAGCCGAAACTCCTCCCTTTCCGGATTAACAAAAATAGAGGCGTTCAGATAATTTCCGTTCTATTTGTTCCCCCGCGGGCCTTTATCACTTATGGTAAAAACTGTGAAACTGTTTTGTCCCACTTTTATTTCGGCAAAAGGACCTACTCCCGGGTTAGCCTGATTCCTGGGCTTATTGAAAATATCCATATCTACTGTAATGGGACTACCGTCGTTATTTTCCATCCGTATCTTAATAGGTTCATATAAACCAAGGAAATCAGTAGTAATTAATGGTCCATTGATCTTTGATGCATCTTCGTTCATTAAGAAGTTAACCGTCAGATTTCCGTCTTCATCCCTGAAAGAGAACTCAGGTTTAAAGGATGAAACGATTGAGTTTCGATCATATGTATCATGCTTTTTTGCACCATTAATATATAGGTTATAATCTGCAGCACAACCATAATTGGTTGTCAGTGGATCTACTCCCAATTGTATTGGTGGCGGTGGGGTTGTACGCGTCACCTGAATATCTGCTGATCCGGGTTGATTGACTCTAAGGGAGTCTAGTCCCTTTTTAATAAAGATGTTATTATACCATCTTTCATCCCTTATGAAACTTAATTCTCTCATCACCGTTTCTCTTGTATGGGCCTTGTAGTACGCCGATCTGCGAAAAGGGTCATGAGTATACCTGAAGTTATCCATATTAATAAGGTTATGGGCCATAGTAATCGCCCCGGATCCCCTGTTAATGTATACGCCTTCAAGTACGTTATTATCTATCAGGATGGGGCCATGGTTCATTTCTATGAATATCTGTACTCCAATAATATTCCTGGATAATCTTATGTTCTGATTACCGAAATCAATCCACAAAGCCCTTACTTTATTGGTATTTCCGATATAATTGTTTTCAATAACCAGGTCAACACCATTATGAAACTTGATTGCAGCAATTTCATGTCCCCAGAATTCGGACCTGTATGATGTCTCACCAATATAATTCCCCAGAATATATGTCCCGGTATTATACCCGGCACCCACTATAGCGCATTGTCCGCATCGTCTGAAAATATTATTTTTTATAATGTGGTGACCTACATTATCGTAAACTAATGCGGCCCTGTTTCTCCTTACTCTGGGATTTCCCATTGAAAATCCACTGGTTTTTGCATTAATAACTTCGCAGTTCTCAACAGTCCAGTGATGACCACCATTGGTTGATATGGCAGCCCCCTGATAAGCCGATGGCGGACCCCAGCCATTGGCTGAATGCATGATCGTGAATCCCTTTATGGTGATATAGTTAACATTGGTATCAATGGGAGAGATAATGCTCTCTCTGACATTAATTTCTGAGAGTTCATTATTAGGATCAAGATCCCCGAAATTAGCCCATATACGGGTAACAGAGGCCACGCTGTCTACTTCTGTGTACCAGGAGTTTTTTTCTTTCTTTACCTCATCTAATTTGCGCTTTTCGTAAAAGGCCTCACCATTAAGATAAACATCCCCGCAATGTGTCCATTCTCCAGTCATCAGCCAGTTTTCGCTCACCCACCCAAGCGTTCTTGCATAGGGATTCTGGTCATTAAAGAATGAATTCGGCAGTTCTGCTTTCCAGGTACCTCCGCTCTCTTTAACCCAGGTCGTTATCTGTTCAGATCCCCTGATTGAAACGTTTTCGCCCGGAGCGGCCCTGTAAACAATCCTCTCTTCCTCTGAATTGCCCCCTCGCAAAGGATTTACATACTCGCGGTAGATACCTTCATGTACAGTAATCACGTCTCCCGGCTGTGCAACGCTGGCAGCTGCTGAAATAGTTAAAAACGGTGAGTCGGCACTTCCTGCATTTGAATCATGGCCAGTTTTTGCGACATGATATTCCTTGCCGGCAGTAGTGGTGTCAGTCACACAGGAATGACAAAATAATGCAAACAAGGTTAAACTTAATAAAATAAAATGCTTCCTTTTCATTATTTGCGGGTTTACTTAGTTAAACAAACTGATTCAGTTTCGCAGGTCTCTATACCATTAATCTTCGATAAGGTAATAATTCTTTGCCTATCTGGAATAACTCGACTCAAAGTATTTATAGTTTTTTGTCATTAAGCGAAAAAATGCTCTTTGATTTTCCTTACCAGATCAAAAATCTCTTTCCCTTTCTTGAAGATAGGAAGTTTTTCCGGCAGTGCGATATCATCATTATCGTCTTCAAACATTCTTCAATATTTTATAAAGCAATACACCTCTTTCTATCCTTTCTGGTATTCACCACACTCAAAAATTTCACTCGAACTCTGGCCAAAGCGATTTAGGTTACATAAAATATCATCATCCCAATTATCACTGTTATTCTTTATGCATGTCAAACAAAGTGGCTGCATTTTGATGGTTTCACGCCTGATCTCATATCCATCATCATCGAATATCCCGGCAATCTTCCGCGGATCCATTTCATCAATATGCCTCCTCCCGTACTTATCCCTTTTGTCAAGAGCTGAATCAATTTCGTAATCACCCCGAGGATGATCTTTCCCTGTAATGCAACTGAAACAGGCAAAAGGAGCCGAAGCTGAACCAACTATCCAGATATCTTTCCCGCATTGACATTTTAATCCGTTTTTATAGTAGTCCAGCGCAGCGTCAATCCGCATTTTAAGTGTCCTTTCATTGTCATTTGGGTTTTTCTTCAAATGAATTTTTATGTACTTATCAATTGAAATTGGTTTCCACATACTTTTTTTTATTTTGATAAATAAATAGTCCTGACTCAATGGATATCACCATTTGTCATTTTCAATCCATAAGTTAAACAGGACGCTTTAATTAAACCCAGCGAGAGTTTCAACCCAAATTTACAAAAAAATCACAGAAAAGCCAGAAATTGTGTCATTCAACTTGAAACATATTATAGCTGTCGCTGTGCTGTTAGCTTTCAATGCCTCTTCACACTAACAAAAATGGAATAGATTTTTTGCGAAAACGGTCGAAAATCGGTACCTTTCGCAAAATATCACTTTTAACAATATGTTAGAACAGCTTAACATAAATGTAAGTCAATGGATTGAAAACCTCGAAAAAAGGGGAAGAATATCATTTTCATTAAGCCAGTTAGAGGAAGAATTACCGAACAACTCCGGAGCAGCTATTAAAAGCGCTCTAAAAAGGTTATCGAAGAAAGGGAAAATAGTTTCATTCCACAAAGGTTTCTATTTAATAATCTCTCCACAATATGCAAACAGAGGGATTCTTCCTGCTGCTTTATTTATGGACAGCTTCATGAAGTATCTTAACCGACCATATTATGTTGGATTATTAAGTGCCGCAGCTCTATATGGAGCGGCACACCAACAGCCACAGGAATATTTTGTTATAACTGATTTCCCAGTCTTACGGCCTTCTCATAAGAAGGGATTAAAAGTGAATTTCATCAGTAAAAGCAATATTGAAAGCCGATTGCTCAGAGAACGAAAAACTGAATCAGGTTATCTTAAAGTGTCATCACCCGTACTGACTGCAAGTGATCTTGTCCAATTTGAAAAAAGATCCGGAGGAATTACCAGGGTAGCTACCGTATTGAATGAACTTGCAGAGGAAATGGATCCCAATGAGTTTGATCCTGTTTTTTTTGCTTCAACGCCTGCTACTGTTGTACAAAGACTTGGATATCTGATTGAGAGAGTAATAGATAACGAGAACCTGGCAAACGAATTATTTGAAGCCTCTCAGGAAAATAGCTTGATTTTTTTCAGGATTCCGCTAAAAGCATCTTCTCCAACCAAGGGTTTCTCGACAGATAATCGATGGAAAGTAATAGTGAATGCTGAAATTGAAATAGACGAATGATCCCACAACAATATATTACCGAATGGTCTGCAGTTGCTCAATGGAAGGCTAATGAGCAGGTCGAACTTGATTTAATTATATGCCGGTCACTTGTTGAATTATTCTCAGATGAGTTTATTTCTGAAAAACTTGCTTTCAGAGGAGGTACGGCATTACATAAACTTTTCTTGGTACCACAACCCAGGTATTCGGAAGATATAGACCTGGTACAGATTCCAACTGAGCCTATTGGTCCATCTATTGACAAAATCAGAAAACTGTTGAGTTTCCTGGGAGAACCAAAGATCAGACAAAAGGACAGAAATACGACAATGATATTTAGTTTTGAAACTGAGATACAGCCTGTACAGAATCTAAAACTGAAGGTAGAGATAAACTGCAGAGAGCACTTTACAGTCTTTGATCTTAAGAAAAAGACAATTAAAGTCAATTCATTATGGTTCAATGGAGAATGCAATATAACAACGTATGTGTTAGAAGAATTGCTGGGGACTAAGCTAAGGGCACTTTACCAGAGGAAGAAGGGAAGAGATCTTTATGACCTTTATAAAGCACTGAAATCAATTGACTCTTTATCCAAAGAGAGAATAGTTCAGGTGTTTCAACATTATATGAACCATGAAGACACAGGAATTCCATCCAAAGTATCTTATCTTAAAAACCTTGAAGATAAGATGAAAGATCCGGAATTCCTTGGTGACACGACCGCTTTACTTCGTCCTGATGAAACCTATGATCCTAATGAAGGATTTGATCTGGTAAAAAAAGAAATAATTGAAATGATGTAAAAAGACGTGAATGAGATGATTTTTCAGAAAGTCTCATTGAAAAATTTTGCACTATTTTTTGTACTACTAATGAAAATGGCCCTGTAAATACTTGATTTACAAGGCCATTTAATTTACTCAGTCGGGCCTTGCCCGACGAAGCCCTCCGAAATAAGAAGCCCTCCTTCGTCCCGATTTCCCGGGACTTCGGAGGGCGAAGTCGGGGTGAGAAGAGTATATTTATATGTTATTCAATTGATTATCAATTATTAATATTCCACCACATTAATTTATTATCTTCTTTTTTCCACCATTTATTTTGGTGAATATATTTATATTCTTACATTTAGAGTTGTTTATAGTAAAGATATATAATTTCCACCACTATGATTACTCAGGATGATTTTAAGGTAAGGTTGATGACCCGTAACCGAACCAACAAAGCAGGACTTATAAAGATTGAAGTCGAGGTAATGAAATATGAGTATGCTGGAAATCGCAAGGTACGGAAGTTTGTCGATACCTCTGTATTTGTATTACCACGGAACTGGCAGCAAAAAACTCAAAAAATTAGTAGCAAAGAGCCTGATGCTGACAACAAACAGCAAAAAATCAACCTTGTGTACAGTTCTATACTGAATTTTGTCAGCACCAAGGGTGAGAATCAGACAGATATAGAAGGAATTAACTATGACAACCTGAAAGATTTCTTTCCTAATATCAGAGTTAAGCGAAAGACATTGGTGGATTACATTGATGATTACCACAAATTCAGGGTTAAACAAAAAACCAAACGAGGAACGACCAAAGAATTTGTTACAGTAAAAAACCGAGTTCAAAAATTTGACGTTTGGAACAAAAGAAAAACTTATTTCGAAAATATTAATATCACGTGGTCAAATGAATTTGAATCATATCTGAGAGAAAAGGAATACACAAACGGAACGATTGAGAAAACATACACCATACTCTACACGGTGTTGAATCATTATTATGAATTAAAAGATGAACTTGGCATTGAACTTTCCGACAAATTTAAATCCAAGAAATTTAAAAGAGGTAAAAAATCATGTAATAAGCCTAACCCGTTAACATGGCTTCAATTATTAACATTGTCGAAGCATGTTTTTGAAGAACTACACCTGAAAAAAACACAGAAAATGATATTGTTTCAATGCCACACTGGTGTTAGATATGATGATATTAAACGAATAAGACCAACCCACATCACGAAAGATGAAACACTAAAATTTACTCCTGAAAAAACGGAACATCATAACATTGAAGTAGTTCAACCATTAAATGCATGGAGTAAATCAATACTTGCTGAAGTTAACAACGACACAAGTTGTTACGACTATACTAACCAGACATACAACAGATATATTGACGACATCTTTGATATTATGAGGGAAAAATATCCTGATGATGGATTCACAGAATATGACAGCCATAACTTCAGAGATACATTTATTTCAAATGCCGTACAAGCAAGTGTTAACTGGAAGTCAATATTGCAATGGGTTGGGCAGACGAGTTATAAGATTATGGATAGGTATATCCACCTTTCACCAGAATTTGAAAGAAGTGAAATGGATAAGATGTATAAAATAATGGTGGTGCAAGGTAAAGTGGTGTATTACAAGGAATAATCGACAGTGGCTTGCCTAACCAGCAAAACTGGTTCTAATGAATGCAGTTAACTTTTTTCCAGAAAAAAATAAACATCAACTTTCCCAATCCACAAAAAATTTCCCAGAAAAAAAATTTTGTTTCGAGAAATGGTTGAAGACAAATGGCTACCTGAATTTACTTTTTCGAGCAAGAAAATCTTGAACCATCGTAAAATCATTAAGATTTTCTTCGTGTAGCACCCTGCCCAAAAAACACCCCCTGCCCCTGCCGTATGGGGTTAGAAGGTACTTTTTACCCCCCCCGCCTGTTTTATCTATTGAACGTATTTATGTTAAACACCAAACATAAATGAACGACTTAGTAAACAACTCAGCGAAAAAATCACCACCACGTGTTTCAGACTTATTTCTGGAACTTGGGGATGACGCATTCTTCATCAATTCCGATTGTGTTTTTTCGAAGAATCGGATTATAGTTAAAAATAGAATTTACCTGATTCTGGATTTATTGGATAATGGTGGCTTTCGCCTCAACCACATTAAGTTCATGCATGCATACTTGAAAGGCTTTGATGCTTTCATTGTGGGGATTGACATAGTAAAAGGAGAGGTTATTTATCGACACCATCGCCTTGATAATGGCATGCTGCCATGCGATTGGCTTATCATTGATTTGGATTATTTTGAAACAGAGGTTAATGAAAATACAATAAGATTTTCGTGCACAAAGAAGCAGCAAATAAATGACAACAAATGAATGCTATTAATGAACTGATTACCCAGATAACTAATGCTCCTGAAGACTTTACTCACCTCCAAATATTCTTGCATCGTGCCCAGACAAGATTAGAACCAGAATTCGGACGGAAATTTCTTTTTATATCGCATGATTCCTTTGGTCTGGTAAAGTTAATTGACTTGTCAGTTGAAAATAATTTTGTCCATCTGGTTCTGGAAGATGCTACCACTGGTCAGTCAGCACCATTCACTATTGATATCAAGGACAAATCTTTCCAGTTTCTGATGATTGCATGGGAAGATGTTCAGGACATCTACTGTCATGATAAAAATACCAGTTCTATATGCTATGACCTGCTGGAATTTGAATTTTAATTAGAAATGGAGAGTAACCAGACCAATATAGCCAGAGATTATAGCCATTTGAACAAACTTGAGTATTTCCGTCCCAATGTTGTCAGGCTTGATTTACCAATTATCCTGACTGAAAATAAAATGCTGGTACTAAATATGCCATATCTTAAATTGGAAGGTGAGCATTCTGATGCAATTCGGCTGCTGGATGTTTGGGATAATGATAACTATGTTTTTCTGAAGATAGAGCACCTTCAAACTGGAAAAATCAGCACATTATCATGGTCGCTTGATTATACTGGAACATATTGGCTCTGGTCACTCTCAAGCCTTGAATTTATCGAAAATGCTCTTCTCTCAACGAAACATTAAATTTTACTATGGCTGAATTGAACTCTGGTTTTGCACGTTTTTATATGTACTGGAAAATACAAATTCCTGTAACCATGCTTTAAATGATGGATTATCCTGAAATTCCTTGAATAATTCAACGCCAGAGGTCATTGATTGTAAAATCGCTCTGATTAATGCTGCATCACTCTCAATCTTTGCTGTTGTTTTATCTGAATTTTTCATTGCATTCTGGTAGGCTTCGTTCTTTGCAACTTCTTCAGGTAAAGCAGCAATTTGATTCCTTACTTTATCAGTATCACTCCATTTTATATCACCAAATCGTGTATTAAATTCATTAATGATATTGGTCAATGTATCTATCTCTGGCTCTCTAACACCTGTGGCAGTTCCAATCATCACTGGTTCAATTTCACTATCCTTGTTTTCCAGAATTATTGCCTGTTCTTCTAAAATATTATTCTTATAACTATCAAAATCTACTGCTTCCAAGATGCCAGCAGATAAATCATCTTCGATTGGTGATGGTAATTTTGCAACTAACAGGTTAAGAAAGATGGATAGTTTTTCCCATTCCTGACTACCGTAAGGCATGATTGCTGCAAGAAAAGAATAAGTACGTATGAAGGCTTTGACACTACTTTTAAACTCAACCTGACCATTCTCATCCAGTTGCTGATAAAGTGTAACACATTGGTCAATTATCGGGTCTATTGTGTCACGTTCTGCATCACTCAGTAATAATTCAACCACATTATCAACATGGTGTTTATTAAAAACCTGATACCTCTCCATGATAACTATCAGGTCATTCAACCTATTCGGGTCAGTTTCCGTAGATAATATTGTTGTTTTGTAATACTGCTGGAATGCTTCCTGTATGACCTCAACTTTGTTAGCAAAGTCCAATACGAATGTATCTTTTTTCAATGGGTGCGCTCTGTTCAGGCGTGACAATGTTTGAACTGCTTTTATACCAGACAGCATTTTATCAACGTACATGGTATGCAATAATGGTTCATCATAACCAGTCTGGAATTTGTCGGCAACAATCAAAAAACGATACGGCTCTTTCTTAAATTTTTTCTCAATCAGGTTACTTGGAAAACCATTGACTGATGATTCTGATACTTTACCATATATACTGTGTTCCTTCTCACCTGAAAATGCAACAATTGCTTTGTATTGACTATTCCTCTCTTCTAACAGTTTTGTTATGGCAGCATAATAATCAATCGCTCTTAAAATGCTTGCAGTAACAACCATCGCTCGTGCCTGACCACCAATCTTGCCCTTACTGATGACCTGATTGTGAAAATGTTCAACTATTATACCAGCCTTATGTTCAATAGTATATTTACTGCCTTCCACAAATGCTCGTAAACGTTTCTTTGCTTTCTTTTTGTCAAACTTCGGGTCATCTTCAATCGCTTTTGAAACAAGATAATTACTGATAATTGGTGTATAAAACTTCAAAACATCCATAATAAAACCTTCTTCAATGGCTTGTTTCATTGTGTATTCATGGAATGGCTTATGCCCAATTGTTCCGTCTGCTTTTGGGAATGGTACACCAAACATTTCCAACGTTTTGTTCTTAGGTGTTGCAGTAAAAGCGTAATAACTGGCGTTTTTAAGCATTTTACGCCCTTCAATAAGTTTGTTAATCTTATCTTCCAGTTCATCATCATCATCGCTAATATTGCCCGATAATGCGATATTCATCTGTGCCGATAAACTTCCACTTTGGCTTGAATGTGCTTCATCAATAATTATTGCAAAACTCTTATCCTTGTTTTCTGTGCTGATGTCTTTAAGAATTTCAGGGAACTTAAAAATGGTGGTAATTATTATTTTCTTCCCAGAAGCAAGCAAATCTTTTAAAACACTCGATTTTTCTGCCCAGCCAACAGTACTGCTTTCCTGCATAAACTGGCGAATGGTGTTACGAATTTGTTTATCCAGATTTATTCTGTCTGTGACAACGATAATTGAGTCAAAAATACTCTTTTCGTTCTTCACTAAAACTACCAATTGGTGAGCCAGCCATGCAATTGAGTTCGATTTACCACTTCCTGCACTATGTTGAATCAGGTACTTTTGACCAACACCGTTGGCTTGGGTATCATGAAGTAGTGCTTTAACAACCGATAACTGGTGATAACGTGGAAATATCTGGGTTTCTTTTACTTTGCCAGTATCCTCATCTTTTTCGCTTGTTACCTGCGCAAAGTTTTCAACGATATATGATACTTCTTTTTTTGTAAGTATATGCTTCCATAAATAATCTGTTTTTATTCCAACGGGATTATCTGGATTACCTGCACCTTTGTTTTTCCCGATGTTAAACGGTAAAAACCATGATGATTTTCCAGATAACTTGGTACACATCTTAACTTCATTGTCGTCCACCGCAAAATGCACCACACACCGCTTGAAATTAAAAATAGTTTCTTTTGGGTCTCTGTCAGTTTTATATTGGTGAACGGCATCTTCTACATTTTGCTTGGTGAACTGATTTTTAAGTTCAAATGTTGCCAGCGGCAAACCATTAATGAAGACCACAAAATCAAGTGCCAGATTTGGATAATCTTTTGAGTACTTTAACTGACGGGTAACACTGAAAATATTCTGGTGGTATAATTCCTTTGCTTTAAAATTATCTGGTGATGGAGTTACAAAATAAAAATCCAATGTACTATGCAGGTAACGCATTCCTTTGCGCAATACATCAACAATACCTCTGGTTGCCAGTTCCTGCTTTAACTTGTTTAGAAATTTAACCTTCTGAAGGTCTGAATCTAATATGTGCAACATTTCCAGTTTATCTGGTTGTGTACATTGCAAGAATTCAAACATTCGTTTTTCATCAATTGCGAACTCTTTATTATAATCTGAATTTGTTCCTAATTGATAGCCATTGGTGGATACCATATAATCAACTATCAGCGATTCAAGTCCAATTTCTTTGGTGTTAGTTGTCATGGTGGTTTATGGAATATATTTATTCTTCAATCAGTTCTTCGGCTTCTACTTCGGTATCATTTTCGTCCAATGTTTCCATTTCAATAATTTCATCAACCTTAACATCCCGAACATCAACTTTACCTGTCACTACTTCACTCATAAGACTTGCTTTGTATTCATTCATGAAATTAAATAAATGCACTTTTTGTTTTTGTAGCACATCAAGCCTTTTTGACAACTCATTTATAATTCTCAATTGTTTTTCTGGTGGAATCGGCATATAAAACTGTGAAAAATCAGAAAAACTAATGTTTTTCCCATCCCTGATTCCACCACCTAATGTTTTAAGCAACTGTATAAATGGTTTACTCTTGAATAGAAACCGAAAGAATGTTTTCAGTTCGTCAGTATTAAAATTTGGCTTTAAGCAGAAAACATTATAAGCAGGTGATACTATTCCTGTTAAAAACGAAAATTCAATACCACCTTGAAACGAACGTAAACTAATAACATAATCATCTTTTCTGACAAATTTTAATCCTTCTAAACTGCCAGAAGGGGATACATAGTTTTGAACACAATCTTTTTTATACACGACCCCTCTATCTTGCGTAACTGCCAATAATTCTTCATTTTGACAGTTTTTAATATTGACCTCGTCAAATAGACGCTTCGCTTTTAATTTTTTCCAACTATTATCGAATGCATTGTCCCAATTTATTATAGTTTGTGCAATACTTGATTCGCTATAACAAAGGTGTTCTATCTGTTCTTTCAATAATTCAATTTCACGTTTTTTTTCAACAATGAACTTGTTTATTCGGAATATTTTGGAATCGAGAAAATGAACTATATGGTCTTGTTCAGCACGGGGTGGTAAATATAAATTAATGTTTTTGAAATCGCTGTATCTCATGTCCCACTGACCAACCCGAATGCCATAAGAAATTCTGTTGTACTGTGTTTTAAATGTTGCAGAACGCAGTAAATAATGTAAATACCTGTAATTAGCGTCAATTGAAAACTGGCATACAATATATGCTGGACTAACAATCCCTTCAAAATTTGAGACACCTAATGAACCTTGCCACATTTTCATTTTATTCATTACCAGAAAGTCTTTTCCGACATACTTGTAATTTGATAAATTCAGGCTTTCAACATTGTGATTATCATCTCTGGATGCTTTCTTAATTACGCCATATTCACGGTAAACAGAAAGTAATTCTAAATCATCACGGTTACCATTTCTTGCATCTGACGGTTTTGTTATTGTTCGAACAGACCGTTTTTCCCAATGTTGTGGAACTTCAGGAAGCCAATCGTATTCCGTATTTTGATATTCCTTGTATGCCTTCATCAGTCTTTCTTAATAAATTTGCTTTTTATGATGCTAAGAAATGTTGTATTGCGTGCATCTGCATCATTAACAACGGCATCAAAATCCATTAAAAAGACTCCCATTGGCATTGAAATTCTTGGATTCAATTGCAATACAACATCTTTTGATTTATAATAGACCTTACCATTAGAATATAATTGGTGATAGTCAGATTGTAAATGCAACTCAAAATCTTCATTAAACTCTACAATGCCATAAAACCATATCTGCTGAATGTTCTGGTGGTAATACTGCATTAGTTTTCTTGCTCTTTTTTCGAGTTGAATTTCAACTATAGAATTGATTTCCACGGGAAGTCCTTTCCTTTTTAATTCAATTATAACGACATCTACTTTCTTTCCTTCATTTGGGTTGCCAGAGAAAACCAATGCAATGTCAGGTCGGTCGTCATCATCAATGATTTCTTCACCATCCGTAATGACTTCGACCACTTTTGACATTTCTTCGTCACTCAGTAATGTGTCGTATGTCATGAACTTATCATCAAGAACCCACACGTTATTTCTATATAAATCATCTACTAAATCTGCGCCATCGAATTGCTGTCGCATGGGTACAATTAATTTATGTATGTCAGCCTCAACATTCTTCTTATCTATTGCTTTTAGTTTATTTATGGTGATTTGTCGAAACAAAATATACTCGGTTAATGCACGTGCTGACATTTCCAATGATTCTATATATTGTTCGTCAGAAAGATGTGATGCACCAAGTATTTCACGCTGGGAACGGAAGAATTTCTCTTGTGCCTTTTTCAGTATATCGTTTTGAGAAGCATACCCGATGTTCTCCGCTTCAATATACCCAACTAAATGTGGAAATTTATTTACTAAAGCAGATTTTCTTTCTTCATTTAAATTCTTTATTTCGGGCAATTCAGTATTAATTACATTTGCTACATTGTCACGGAATAATTTTTTAACAGTCTGTAATTCATGGTCTGCTAAAGTCAGATTTTGACGTGAAGCATCCACTTTACCAATGAAAGAATCAGAGTACAATAGAAAAACCAATTTATATCCTATGGGAAGGTTTTCTTCTGCTATAATATCAATATCATAGGTTCTGTTGTCTACCGAAATGGCAGTAACAACTGAACTCTGTTCCATTGGTGTTTTTTCAATATGATAATGAAGTTCCATAGAAGAAAACAATTCCAGTGAATTTTGAATAGGAATCATTTTTAGTTCAGGCAACTCACTTGTTAATAGTGAAACTTCAGAAACACTTTTATTTACAGTAGATTTTATGTTTATTTCAACGTGTCTGTTCTCCTGCTTTAATTTATATAGACGGGAATAAAACTTTATGAGAATTTGATTTTTTATGAATTTTGGGATAATGAATGTATGCTGGGCAAGTTTTGTTGGTATGTATCCTGTCATAGAGATTCTTGTACCAGAATTATGCTTTTTATCCAAGACTTGAACAATAGAATCTCCGTCGAAATTTTCATTGAATTTAATCTCTCTTTTTTTGTTCTTTTCAAAATAACTGGTTATAGTAACATCTTCAAAATAACACAGATAAACCAATCTCCCCAATCCCTTGTGTGAGGATTCTTCCACATCAAAGAGATTGCTAAACTTAATAAATCTGTCATCCGTAAATCCGAAACCATTATCTGCAATCTCAATTATTAATGTCTCAGTTTGGCTAAAATCTTTTGCTGAGATAGTTATATCTATTTTGGTTGCCCCAGCGTCCAATGAGTTGGCTATTGCTTCATAGTAGACCATTTCCAACGATGAGTTCCCAAAGAACAATTTGACAGCCTTGTTTAACTTTACCCTCATGGCTAAAATTTTGTAATTTCATTTAATAAACCATCAGTTTCTTTTTCAATTGATTGAATATCTGATTTAATTTCTTCTAACGAACGTAGGCTGATTGGCTTATAAAAATACTTGGTAAAACTTATCTCGTAACCAATAGCCACTTTGTTTTTGTTAACATGAGCATCTGGGTTGAAGGGATATATTTCTTTCTGTAAGAATGCATCAATACCACCCCTAAAAAGTAATGGAATCTGTTCGGTGTCTCTTAACTTGGTATCCATTTTGGGATTACCTTTTTTGTCGGTTACTATTTCATTGTTATCATCACGTAAAGGCTGCTCGACTACTATCTCCCAGTATCCAAATTCGCTGTTAGGAAATATTCTACAATGTTCATTTTCTTCAAATGCCATGTAGATATCCATTATTTGTTTACGGTCTGGCTTAGACAACACGCAGTTTTTTTCACCCAGATTCTTGCGTAATGGCGTTCTTATTGTGGTTGCATCTATCAATTGAACTTTGCCTTTCCTTTTAATATCTTTCCTGTTGGTTACAATCCATAAAAACGTTGCGATGCCTGTATTGTAAAACATTTTTTCGGGTAATGCTATTACTGCTTCCAGCATGTCGCTCTCAATTATGAATCTTCTCAAGTTACTTTCACCGCCACCAGCGTTTCCAGTAAAAAGAGAAGAGCCATTGTGTACTTCCACAATTCTGCTGCCGAATTCGGTGTTATGCTTCATCTTGCTCACATTGTTGGCAAGGAAAAGCATTTGCGGGTCACCAATATTAGGAACAAATGAATATTCTACTTCATTACCATATTGTTTTATAAAACGTCTGTCAGTTATTTCTTTTTTATCTTTGAAACCCCAGTTTTCCAAGTCCTTCTTCCAAGGTGTACCGAATGGTGGATTAGATATTAGAAAGTCATAAGTTTTGCCAGAATGACCGTCTTGTGAAATAGTTGAACCAAATACAATGTTTTTGGCTTCTTCGCCTTCGCCTTTTATTAAAAGGTCGGCTTTACATGTTGCGTAGGTTTCAGGCTGTAATTCCTGACCAAAAATATGAGTGCTAATTTTTATGCCGTTTTTTTTCGCCAGATATTTTATTCGTTCTTCAGATTCAGATAAAATGCCACCCGTTCCGCATGCACCATCATAAATCGTGTAAGTATTATCCAATATTTTATCTACCACTGGTGTAAATGCCATATCACCCATTAACTCAACTATATCTCTTGGGGTAAAGTGCTCCCCAGCCTCAGTTACATTATTTTCTTCGTTGAATCTTCTCAGGAGTTCTTCAAAAACAGTACCCACCGAGTGATTATCGAGTGCTGGTAACTTTTCTTTACCTTCATCATCCAGCACTGGCAGGTTACTTAAATTAATTCTTGGGTCAACAAATTTTTCAATCAACATGCCCAAAATACCGCCTTCCGATAGTTTATCTATCTGGTTTCGTAATTCAAACTTGGTTATAATATCCTGTACATTCTCGCTGAACCCGTCCAGATAGGCAATGAAATCGGCTTTAAGTTGTTGACGGTTAGTTCTTGCTTTTAATTGCTTTAACACGTAAGGTGAAGCATTACAAAATGCTTGTCCTGCCACACTGCACAATGCTACTTCCTGATTTTGTACTTTAGAAGCATCCAGACTCTTTTTCATTGCCAACACAGCATCTTTAGTCGGTTCAAGTACTGCATCCAATCGTCTGATGACCATCATTGGCAGAATTATTTTTCTGTAATCTCCTTTATTATAAGTGTTTACTAAGACATCATTGGCTATATTCCATATAAAAGAAACCAACTGATTGTGAGTCTCCTGAGTCATTTTTGGGATTTTAGTTTATTATAAATTGCTTGTAAGTCTTTAAAATTATTAATGCGGTGGGTCTTATCACCAACTTCAAGGTAACCCTGTACCCGCATATCCTCGCTAAAATTGTCGAACAGTTCAAAAACTTCAACATTCAGTGCTTTTGCAATATTTACAAGTGTCGAAAGTGTTGGATTGCCGTTCTCTGAAAGGATTCGTGTAACAGTTTCTGGTGAAACATCCATGCGTTCTGCAAGTTGCTTCAACGTAATTCCTTGTTGCTTACAAATCTTCTTAACTTGTAACATACTTTTCTTTAATATCACCAAACTTAATCATAATTAATATTTAAATCAATATTAAAGCATAAAATTGTTTTTTGCATCAATATTAATTTGGTTATAATTGATATATGTGCTATCTTTGGTTCACTAATTAACACATACATCAATTATTAATGAAGACTGCAAATTATATTTATACAATTCTTAATAGCGACCAAGTGGTGTTATGGAGTTGGGGGTTCGAAAAGCCACAGGCATTACCAAACGATGAAGGGTTAATATTTCATGTTAATGGATTCAAACATAATGGATTCGTGAAAATACTTTATCATGAAGGCAAAGATTTATTCGTGGTCATTCTACTGGATAACAAATACACTGAATTGCACCGCTTTGATGATGTATTTTTCGATAGTCTTGTTGATGTGATTGATGTGGCAATAGAAAGGACAAATGATTACGAAGACAGAATAAAAAGATTTTATAACAACTAATATTATCAGCCATGCTTAAAGTCTGCATCCTCGCCAGAGTAAGTACCCAAATTCAGGATTATGACCGTCAAGTGAATGAATTAACAGCATTTGCGCAGTCAAACCAAATGGAAGTAGTGAAAGTATTTGCAAATAAAATTTCGGGTGTAAAACAGAATGAAGAAAGACCAGAAATAGTCGAACTTATAAATTTTGTGAAACACAATCATTGCGAAAGAGTACTTTGCCTCGAAATAAGTCGGCTTGGACGTGACACCTTACAGGCATTAAAAGTGATAGAACTGCTCAACCAACATAAAATCTGTTTGTATGTTAAAAATTATAATATAGAAACATTGGATAATGACGGGAAAATAAATCCAATGGCACAACTTCTGATTACACTGTTGCTCGAAATTAGTTCAATGGAACGCCTGACGACCCGTCAGCGTATGGAATCTGGTTATAAAAACCATATTGCTAATGGTGGCAGTGTTGGTCGGAAGGAAGGCTACCGTAAAACCAGCAACGATATGAAATTACAATATGTTGAAGAAATTAAACTGCTTCGGAAAGGCTACTCGTTGCGAAATGTTCAGAAAATAACC
>CAZXAM010000009.1:0-72776 GCA_964638545.1 uncultured Rikenellaceae bacterium
AACGGCTGGAAAAATCCTTTAAACTGCTTAAAGGTCAGGGAAGAATAACGGAAATCAATATTGCCGAGACACTTAAGGAAGTACGTCGCGCACTATTGGATGCTGATGTTAACTTTAAGATTGCCAAGCAGTTCACTGATAACGTGAAAACCAAGGCACTCGGACAGGAAGTGCTTAAGTCGGTTAATCCGTCCCAGATGATGGTGAAGATTGTCCATGATGAACTTGCCGGACTAATGGGTGGAGACAAAGCTGACATAAATATAAAAATCAATCCTGCCATCATACTCATAGCAGGTCTTCAGGGCTCAGGTAAAACGACATTCAGCGGGAAACTTGCAAAGTGGGTAAAGACAAAGCGAAACAAGAATCCGATGCTTGTTGCAGGCGACGTCTACAGGCCCGCCGCCATAGAGCAATTGAAAATTATCGCCGCTCAGGCAGAGGTGCCTGTATATACCGAAGAAGGCAATCTCAATCCTGTCCAGATAATAAAGAATTCTGTCAGGGAGGCAAAGCTGAAAGGCAATGATGTTGTTATAATTGACACCGCAGGCCGCCTTGCTGTCGATGAGGAGATGATGAAGGAAATAACATCCATAAAGGATGCAGTCAACCCTCACGAGATACTTTTCGTTGTCGATTCCATGACAGGCCAGGATGCTGTTAATACTGCAAAGGAGTTTAACGAACGTCTTGATTTTGACGGGGTCGTCCTTACAAAGCTCGATGGTGATACCCGTGGAGGCGCCGCGCTTTCGATCCTTTCAGTAGTCAACAAACCCATCAAGTTTGTGAGTTCCGGAGAAAAGCTCGATGCTATCGACATCTTTTATCCGTTAAGAATGGCCGACAGGATACTCGGCATGGGCGACATCGTTTCGCTTGTGGAAAAAGCCCAGGAACAGTTTGACTCCGAGGAAGCCAGAAAGCTTCAGAAGAAGATCGCTAAAGACCAGTTCGATTTCAATGACTTCATTTCGCAGATACAGCAGATCAAGAAGATGGGTAATGTCAAAGACCTGATGGCAATGATCCCTGGTATTGGGAAAGCAGTGAAGGATCTCGATATTGATGACAACGCATTCAAAGGCATTGAAGCTATAATAAGAAGCATGACACCTGAGGAGAGGTCAAATCCGGGAGTACTGAACGGGAACAGGAGGAAAAGGATAGCCAATGGAAGCGGAACTTCGGTGCAGGAAGTGAATAAGCTTCTGAAGCAGTTCGATCAGACGAGGAAAATGATGAAAATGGTGACAAAAAGCGGGAATGCTGCAAAAATGATGGGAAAAAGATAGACCCTTATATGTACACAATTATTGACGGTAAGAAAACGGCAGCCGACATCAGGCATGAAATAGCCGCTGAAGTTGAAGAAATGAAAGCTGCAGGGCTTAATGTTCCCCATCTTGCGGCAATACTTGTTGGCAATGAACCTTCAAGCGAAACCTATGTCGCGAACAAAGTAAGGGATTGTGATGAAGTAGGATTCATTTCAACTCTGGTCAGGTTTGAAAGGGATGTGACCGAAAAGATCCTTCTTGATAAAATCTCTGAGTTTAACTCCGACACCAGTATCGATGCCTTCATTGTTCAATTGCCCCTTCCGAATCACATTAAGGAAAGCAGGGTAATTCAGGCAATTGACCCTTCAAAGGATGCAGATGGCTTTCATCCTGTCAATCTGGGGAGAATGGTAATAGGACTTCCCGGATTCCTGCCTGCCACACCTTTTGGAATAGTTGAGCTTATCAGGCGCTATAATATCGAAACTTCCGGAAAGAATTGTGTTGTGATCGGAAGGAGCAACATCGTGGGCAGACCTGTAAGTGTCCTTCTCTCGCAGAAAGGGATGGATGCCACAGTGACTGTTGTTCACAGCAAAACGAAAAATATCGGCAGAATAATCAGGGATTCACAGATTGTCATAGCCGCCCTGGGATCGCCCGGATTCGTTAAGGCAGGTATGATAAGTGAAGGGACTGTGGTAATTGATGTAGGCACCACCAGGATCATCGATCATACTTCCAGAACTGGTTTCAGACTCGCCGGTGATGTGGATTTTGAAAATGTAGCTCCGCTTTGTTCCTATATAACACCCGTTCCTGGCGGTGTAGGGCCAATGACAAGGGTTTCACTTCTCCGCAACACTCTTGCTGCGGCAAAAAGCAAAAGATAAATCCAGGTTAATCGGTCTCGACAGTCATGCCCCTGAAATAAAGGTCGAAGAGTCCTTTTCCTCCGGGACGGTTGGATGAGAACAGAAGCAGATAATTGGTATATCCCGGCAAGAGAACTATAACAGGCCGGCATTCATCGGATTCTGTGTTTATGTCGGGTCCGAGATTTTCAGGTGAGCTCCATTTTCCATTTCTGAAGATCGAAAGATAGAGATCAAACCCGCCTCTTCCCCCTGGCCTGTTGGAAGCAAACACCATAATGTTCTTGTGGATGAAAGGGAACTTGTCTTCAAAAGTGGTGTTAACACTGTCCACAAGTATTCCTGGCGAACTTGTGCCGCTCAGCCACTCTGAAAGGTCCATATCAGAAGGTCTCCTGATCGAGTAAATATCGAAATTGCCGCTGCGGTCGGAAGAGAAGTATCCTGTGTCAAGACCCAGATCGAAGCTGAAATAAGCTTCGTCACTGCTTGTATTGATAAGTGTGATAGGGAAGGGGCCGAGAATGCCGGGGATCTGATTACTATACTGGGGCAGGTTTTTCAGGTAATAAAAGTCCAAACCTTGCTCGCCATTGGCAGATGAGAGGATAGTATATTCATATCCGTCCACAATGCTGAAGAAACGGTAGGGACCAAAATCATCGCCGCTGGTATTGGCAGAACTCAGCAGAGAAGTCAGGAATGCATCTGAGATCATTGATGCATCGTATTCAAAAGTTCCGGTTGTCTGATCCCACGTGAAGGCGACACCGCTTTGCACAAGATCGAACTGGCCTCCCGAACTGTTCCTGTTGCTTGAGAAAACCAACGAAAGACCCGTGTAAATTTTATTCAGGTCGAGATTATAGTCATCATAAGTCGAATTGATCTCTGTTAAAGCGAAAGTAGCCGTGTCCGGGACAATCCCATCCGGAAATTTTATTTTATCGTCATGATTTGCGCAGGAAGTGAAGGATGAGATGAGAACAATAGCTGAAATCTGAACTAAGACTGATCGCGATAGTTTCTTTTTCATGTTAAGGTTTTGAACATAATGAACTAACGCAAAGATATTAAAATTAGTATAAAGCGAAAAACCGGGCGATTGCCCGGCTTTTCTGAGGTAGAATTTAGGTTAATTCTAGGGTAATTGGGTATAGGGTAACAAAATCAGCTTTTATAATCAGAAGATGAATATTTGACTCCTGAGGTTGCGTCGGAAGGCAGAAAAAAACATAAGAATTTTATATCAGATTGAAATACAGCTGTTTAAAAAAACGAACCATTGTTGATAATTGGGCAGGCGCCAAATTATCCATGTGAAAATTAGTATTATTTTTGTGTTGTAACGAATGGGATATGGAAGAGGAAAAGTTCGGATTCTCTTTTGAGGAGGAGGTTAAGCAGGCGGTACAGAAGTTTGAAAGGATGACCAGAAATAATGAGAGTTATTTCTTCGATGTCATTGAATTTGAATCAATAATTGATTATTACATAGAATGCAATAATTCAGCCAGAGCCTATGAGGCTGCTATTCTGGCTACGAGGCAGCACCCCAATTCGGTATCGATACAGTTGCGGAAAGCCAGGGTTCTCCTCGATAAAGGCCGTGCTGTTGAAACATTGAAGATACTAAAGCGCCTTGAGAATATTGAACCCGGCAACCATGAGATTTATATTGCCAAGGGAACTGCAATGGGAATTCTCGGTGACATTCAGGGAGCCAGAAAAATGTTCGACTTTGCACTCTCCATCGACTCCGATGATCCTGCAAATATCCTGTTCTCAATAGTTTCTGTCCTTCAGAACCTGAATTATTATGAGCAGGTAATCCCTTATCTGAAGATGCTCATTGAAAGGGAACCTGATTTTAAGTCACATCTCTATGATCTGGCTTACGCTTACGAAAAAACTGAGGATTATAACAATAGCATTGCATGTTACCTCAGTTATCTCGAGGAAGATCCATTCTCCGACAGCGCCTGGTATAACCTTGGAATTATCTATAATAAGCTTGATGAGTCAGAAAAAGCAATTGAAGCATACGACTACGCACTCGCGGTAAATTCACAAAATACTTTCGCGCTGTTTAACAAAGCCAATATCCTGAGCAACCTGGAACATTACGAAGAGGCCATTCCCGTTTATCACGAATATCTTGAAAACGAGCCCGACAGCTTCGAAGCTATGAACTACCTCGCTGAATGCTACGAGAAAACAGGTGACATGACTCTTGCAAGAAAGTATTATAACGACTCTATCGAACTTGCGCCGGAATACGCTGACCCATGGTTCGGACTTGGTGTTGTCGAACTGAATACGGGCAATCCTGACGACAGCCTGATTTTCTTCAGAAAAGCGGTTCGGCTGGATGATGAAAATCCGGAATACTGGTATCTCATGGGCAAAGCTCATTATGTGCGGAACGAAATCAAAGACTCTATGTCATGTTTCAGGGAAGCCCTTAAGCTCGATCCTTATTATGATGAAGTCTGGATCGATCTTGGAAGGATTATAAGGAAGGAAGACCTGGCATCAAGAGCGATTTCATATCTTGAAAATGCTTATAAAACTTCGGGCGAAGTCCCAGGGATAAATTACCTTCTGGCATCTTTCTATCTTCAAACCGGCGATAATGAAAAGGCCTGGACGCATTTGTCAACAGCCATTGAACTGGATAGAGAACTTTTCTCCGATTTCGCGGAATTCTTCCCTCAATCCATCCTCACGAGGAAAATCATCAGGCTCCTGAAGACGAACAAACTGATCTGAGAGCAAATCCTGTAATTAATATATTATGAAAAAAGTACTGCCTTTTTTGCCCAAACGTCCTGATAAACCCAGGAATTACGGACTTACGATGGTAATGGATAAAGGCCTCAGCTTAAGAGGTGCCGAGGATTTTATGTCTGCTGGCAGCAAATACACCGATTTCGTGAAACTCGGATTTGGAACCTCTATGGTAACTCCCGGGCTGAGCAGGAAATTAGCTGTTTACAGGAAAGCAGGTGTTATCCCATATTTTGGAGGAACCCTCTTTGAAGCTTTTATTATCAGGAATATGTACCGGGATTTTGTAAGGCTGCTTGATAGATATAAGATCGAGCTCGTTGAAGTTTCCGATGGATCTTATGACATCGAACATGCCAGAAAACTGGATTATATCCGCAAGCTTTCAAAACACCGTACCGTGATCTCTGAAGTTGGCTCTAAGAAAAAGGAGGTTGTTTATTCCCCCGAACAGTGGGTTTCCATGATGAAAGCAGAGCTCGAAGCTGGCTCAGTAAAAGTTATTGCTGAAGCCAGGGAATCAGGTACAACAGGCATCTATAATGATGATGGGTCAATCAATAATAAGATCATCGATGCAATTTCACACCATGTTAAACTTGAAAATGTAATATGGGAAGCTCCCATAAAGGCCCAGCAGGCCTGGTTTATAAAGAACTTCGGAGCCAATGTAAACCTTGGGAATATTGCTCCTGAGGAGATCATTCCGCTTGAGACCCTGCGCCTAGGCCTGAGAGGGGATACCTTCTTCCAGTTCCTCCCCGACGATCTCCTGGGCAAATGAAGAAATTCGGACTGATAGGTTACCCGCTCACTCACTCTTTTTCCGAAAAATATTTTGCAGAAAAATTCAAGCGGGAAAAGATATCAGGCTGTTCATATGAGAATTTCCCGATCAGGTCCCTGGAAGAGTTCCCGGAACTTATCAGGAAAAACAAGGACCTTTACGGTCTGAATGTTACGATTCCCTATAAAACGGAGATACTTAAGTTTGTCAACTTCGCTGAAGATGTTGTAGACCAGGTTGGTGCTGCCAATGTGCTGAAGATCAGGAGAGAAAATGACAAAATCTATATCTCGGCCTATAACAGCGACGTTTTCGGGATCAAGGAAACGCTGATTCCCTGCTCCAGGGGGAAAAAACACAAGGCACTTATACTTGGAACAGGAGGAAGCAGCAAGGCTGTAGCCTGGACTATCAGGAAAATGGGATGTGACGCGATTCTGGTATCGCGGACATCCAGGCACGGTGTGTTAAGCTACAGGGATATCAGCCCTGAACTTCTTGCTGAGACCAATCTTATCGTAAATACAACACCTCTTGGAATGTTCCCTGATATCGGAACAAAACCAGATATCAATTATGACCTTCTAACCAGTAAACATATCCTTTTCGACCTGGTTTACAACCCGGAAATGACTGAATTCCTGAAAATGGGAAAGGAGAGAGGCTGTAAGATAATCAATGGGATGAAGATGCTTCGATCTCAGGCCGAACGATCATGGGAAATATGGAATGATAAAGAGCTTTGAGGATTGTGATGTGCGTGAGTGACAGGTATTTACTCAAGACTCGCATTCACTGTGAAATAAATAACAGCTGATTAATATGATTAATTTCATATTGAAAATATGTTATCGGGATATTCGATATCTACAAGATGAAGCCCTTTTGCAGGAGCTGATTTGCCAGCCTTGCAACGGTCTTTAGCGAGTATGATCCCTTCAAACTGGTTCAAACTTAATTTACCGGCGCCGACATCAACCATTGTTCCTACGACAGCTCTTACCATATTCCTTAGGAACCTGTCAGCCTTAATGGTGAAAACCATCCTGTTATCGGCCATTTCCCAGACAGCATAGAAGATCCTGCATAAGTTGGTTTTATTATCAGAATGCAGCCTTGCAAAACTTGTAAAATCGCTGTAATTTAAAAGGAGACCGCAAACTTCGTTCATGGCATTAATATCTGTCCTGCCATGCAGGTACCACGAAGTTTCCTCCCAGAAGGGATCTTTGACCTTGGAGATGTTGTAGCGGTATGTTCTTGAAATTGCACTGAACCTGGCATGGGCATCCTTTGCGACCCTGACTATTCTTGTAACGGATATGTCTTTGGGAAGATACCGGTTCATCCTGTAAATCAGGTTCTTCCTTGAAGTAAGATCTGCCACGGACGATTCAAAATGAGCGCAGAATACCTTGGCATGAACTCCGGTGTCAGTCCGGCCTGCCCCAATCGTCGAGATTTTTTCATTTAATATGGTGCTTAGAGCTTCGTCAATGATTTTCTGGACAGTCACCGAATTAGGCTGTACCTGCCACCCATGGTATAAAGTGCCTTTAAAGGAAAGATATATGAAATAGCGTGTTTTTTCAGTCATAATATACAAAGATAACGAATCAGTCGTATATATTGCTTACCCCGGGGAAAAGCCTGCCCTGCTTTCGAAGTGGTCATTCAATTTTAATATTTATTAATCCGGACTTCTTTGAAAATCGAACTGAAAATGTAATTTTACCAAAGCCAAAAGTTAATCTTGCAACCTGACGTAATAATTTAGAAGCATGGAACAGAAAACTAATGCCAACCTTCGTTTGGGAATGACTTTCATGGCTTCCATTTTCTTTATTTTCGGGTTCATTACAAACTTTAACATAGCGATGAAAGACCAGGTGCAGTTAGCATTTGATCTGAAAACGCTTTACCCTGGAAAGGAACACCTGCTATCTCAACTGGTAAATGGTGTATTTTTCTTTGCTTATGCATGCTTTAGCTTCTTGTGTGGTGGTATTATCAGGAGAATTGGTTATAAAAACGGTATTATTGCCGGATTATCTTTAGTGGCGGTTGGCAGCTATATGTTCTTTCCGGCTGTCGAAGTATTGTCATATAAACTATTCTTAACAGCAGTATTTGTTATGGCAGCCGGTGTAGTGTTCCTCCAAGCTGCTGCCAATCCTTATGTCGCAGCCCTGGGCCGGGAGGATACCGCCCCGGCACGCTTGAATCTTACTCAGGCTATTAATGGAGTTGCAACCACAATCGCTCCATTCCTTGCGGGTATCCTTGTACTTTCTCCTGCTGTCCTGGCAGTCAATGGAGGAGCCACGGCTGCAGATGCGGCAAGATTTGTTCAAATGCCATTCATCATTATTGGATCAATTGTCGTACTGATCGCTATTGCAATTGTATTCATCAAATTGCCAAAACTCAGTGGAGATGCAACGATACCTTCAAGAACCATATTGAAGAAACCACAGGTTTGGCTTGGGGCATTAGGTGTTTTTTGTTATGTTGGCGCCGAGGTTGGAACAGCAGGACAGATTGCACCATATTTGAAAGGTAGCCAGGCACTTGACGTTGCTGTTAAATTATCAGCTATTTATTGGGGAGGAGCGATGATAGGGCGTTTCTTTGGCTCAATCTTACTAAGTACGATGCCTGGCAAGCAGAAATACAGGCTTTCAGCAATTGTATTAGTCTTTGCTTTCTTCGTGGGATGGATAATTACATCAGCCAGAGTTGAAAATGGTAAATTCACTTTTGATTCGCAACCCATTAATGGATTAGTATTTCTGGGAATTGCCAGCGTTAACTTCTTGCTCATGAATATGAGCAAAGGAAAGGCAAATATCGCGTTGGCTATTTTCGGATTAGTCAATATCTCTCTGATAATACTGGCTTTCCTTTTACCGGAAAAAACAGGAATGTGGTGCCTGTTATCTATTGGTTTCTTCAATTCAATACAGTTCGCAAATATTTTTGCATTGGGTGTAAAAGACCTGGATCCTTCAGAGCTGCCGCTGGCTGCCGGTATTATTAATACATTAATAGTAGGAGGAGCTGTCATTCCAGTCATAATGGGTGCCATGACTGATATTTTTAATGCTCGCTGGGCATTGCTTGTACCGATCGTGTGTTATACTTATATAACATTCTTTGCACTGAAAGGGAGTAAAATCAGGTAAATTCTGAATATAGGGTTTTAATCTTTTGAAAGTAAAAAAATAAGAAAGTTGGCAACTTCCGACACACTTATCGCCCGTATCAACAACGGTGACAACAAGGTATTCCGTCAACTATATGGCACTGAAACTGCTGAATTGAAAAAGAATGCGAAGAGATATTCCGGACTTCTCAAACAATTCAACAGTGAATTTGGCAAGAAAAATGTAGAGTTCTTCAGCTCCCCGGGCCGTACCGAGATAGGTGGAAATCATACCGATCATAACTGGGGAAGGGTTCTTGCCGGTGCGGTCAATCTTGATAATGTGGCAGTCGCAGGGAAGAATGATTCAAATGTCATTCGCATACTGTCAGAAGGCTATCCCGGGTTTGAAGTCGACCTCTCTTCACTGAAACCGTTGGAAAGTGAACGTTATACCTCTGCAGCCCTCGTCAGGGGGATTTGTTCCCGATATAAGGAGCTTAAGTTTGTTATTGGAGGCTTTGATGCATGTATAGACGGAGGCGTCCCAAAAGGCTCGGGATTAAGTTCTTCAGCTTCATTCGAGGTTCTGATAGGAGCAATACTGAGTCACCTCTTCAATCAGGGTAAAGTGGACCCCCTCAGGAATGCAATTATAGGACAGTATTCGGAAAATACCTATTTCGGCAAACCTTGCGGACTGATGGATCAGACGGCCTGTGCTATGGGCGGATTGATAACTATCGATTTCAAGGATCCGTCAAAGCCGGTGGTTAAGAAGGTAAATTTTGATTTTGTTGCAACAGGTTTTTCGCTTGTTATTACCAATACCGGAGGCAATCATGCAGATCTAAACGATGAATATGCATCGCTTCCGGCCGATATGAAAGCAGTTGCATCCACCCTGGGCGCCAAGGTCCTGAGACAGGTCACCCTCGATCAGGTACTGAAGATCGTACCAAAGATCCGCAAAAAAGTCGGCGACCGGGCTATCCTTCGCGCCGTTCATTTTCATGGCGATAACCAGAGAGTTGTTGATCAGGTGGCAGCTCTTGAAACGAAGGATTTTAAATCATTCCTTGGCATGGTGGTGGATTCGGGATACAGTTCATATATGTACAATCAGAATATTTACCCTGTCAACAATGTAAAGGAGCAGGGTGTCTCACTTGCGCTGGCACTCAGCGAGCTTGTGCTTAAGGGAGAGGGTGCATGGCGTGTGCACGGCGGCGGCTTCGCAGGAACAATTCAGGCTTTTGTCCCGAAAAAGCTTCTTAATAAATACATCACTACGCTGGAGCATGTTTTTGGAAAAGGATCATGCAGAACCCTTTTCATCAGACATCAGGGCGCCGGGAAAGTTGTATTGTAAGTTTATGAACCTATTTAAATATTACGTGAACTATGGAAATAATTAAGGAAGAAGCATTTAAAAGTGAGTACAAAGGTAAAAAGACATCTCTTCATACACTGAAGAACAAAAACGGACTTATAGCACAGGTAACCAACTATGGCGCTATCATCGTAAGTATCTTTGTTCCTGACCGCAATGGTAATTTTGCTGATGTCGTTCAGGGATTTGATACAATACAGGGCTATATCGATGGCAACGGACCTTTCATGGGAGCTGTCTGTGGTCGCTGTGCCAATCGTATTGGAAAGGGTAAGTTCTCTGTTGATGGTAAAGAATATTCCCTTGCAATAAACAATGGTCCGAATCATCTTCACGGAGGAAATATAGGATTTGATAAGGTAGTATGGGATGTAATTAAAACCACATCTGACACTGTTGAACTCAGATATTTTTCTAAAGACGGAGATGAAGGTTATCCCGGAAATCTCGAGGCTACCGTGGTTTATTCACTGACAAATCAAAATGAACTGAGGATCAGTTTTGCGGCAAAAACTGACAAAACCACCATCGTTAACTTTGCCGGACATAGTTATTTTAATCTTGCCGGAGCGGGTTCCGGCAGTGTTTATGATCATGAACTGATGATTAACGGCTTATATTTTACTCCGACTGATGATTCAAATATCCCAACTGGTGAAATTGTTAGTGTACGAAACACACCATTTGATTTTACCAGTCCTTCCAGGATTGGAAAAAACATTGATGTTGAGGATGAACAGTTAAAATTTGGTGCAGGTTATGATCATAACTGGGTTATCAATAAATTATCCGGAGTAACTGGACTTGCTGCCAGAGCTTTTGATCCATTATCAGGCCGTCAGCTTGAAGTATTTACTTCACAGCCTGGTGTTCAGTTCTATTCAGGAAACTGGCTCAATAACGAGAAGGGAAAATATGGAAAGGTTTATAAAAGACGCTGGGCTTTCTGCCTTGAAACTCAGCATTTTCCCGACGCTGTCAACAAACCTCATTTTCCTTCCACGATACTGAATGCCGGCGATGAGTACAAACATACCTGCACCTATAAATTCAGTACCAGGTAAAATAATAATATTTCACCAAAACCTGCAATTCAAATATTTTTAATATTTAAAAATTCAATATGAAAATAGACCTGAGTTGGATAGATTATTTGATAATGATAATCTATTTTGTTTTTGTAGTGGGCATTGGCTGGTTCCTCAAGAAATACATGAAGAATGCCAATGCCTTCCTCGAAGCTGGAAGATCGATTCCTGCATGGGTTGCAGGATTGGCATTTATCTCCACTAACCTCGGAGCCCTTGAGGTTATGGGGATGACAGGATCCGGTGTGAAATATGGAATGGCAACGACTCACTTTTACTGGATAGGTGCAATTCCGGCAATGGTGTTCCTCGCCCTTTTCATGATGCCTTTTTATTATGGATCAAAGGCAAGGTCAGTTCCTGAGTTTCTTAAGCTCAGGTTTGATGAAAAAACAAGGGGACTCAATGCAATCCTTTTTGCTGTCATGACAATTCTGGCATCCGGAATTTCAATGTATGCACTTGCAATCCTGATGGAGAAAGTCCTGGGATGGGATTTCAATTTAAGTCTCTGGATATCTGCATTAATAGTTTTGGGATATACATATCTTGGAGGCCTCTCTTCTGCAATCTATAATGAAGTTCTCCAGTTTTTCATCATCGTAATAGGCCTTCTGCCTCTTGTATTTCTTGCCCTGACCGATGTTGGCGGCTGGACTGGACTAAAAGAAAGTCTGGCCCCGATAACAAATGCCAATGGATTCCCGGCTGACTCGTGGACAACTACCTGGAAATACACGGGAGATGCAAGGACAAGTCCTCTGGGTGTCGAATGGTATGGAATCCTGTTTGGACTAGGATTTGTCCTTTCATTTGGTTATTGGTGCACTAACTTTCTTATTGTACAGAGGGCTTTTGCTGCTGAATCCAATATTGCCGCAAGGAAAGTGCCGCTTATCGGCGCACTTCCGAAAATGTTTATCCCATTCCTGATCATCGTGCCAGGTGTAATTGCTCTTGTATTGATGCACGATCCTTCCAAAGGTTTTTCTTTACCTCTTGATGCCGGAGGCAAACCGATTTATGATTATACGATTATCATGCTTCTAAAGCAATATCTGCCTGCCGGTGTCCTTGGTCTTGGAATTACTGCTCTTCTTGCATCCTTTATGTCAGGAATGGCTGGTAATGTGTCGGCTTTTAACACTGTATGGACCTATGATATTTACCAGAGCTATATAAGGAAGAGAACCACTGATACGCAGGCTGACGATAAACATTACCTTACTGTTGGCAGGGTAACCACAGTTGTCGGAGTATTATTGAGCATCGCTGCTGCATATATTGCAGGTAAATTTGGAAATATCATGGATTTCCTGCAAACAATATTTTCTATGATAAATGCTCCTCTGTTTGCTGTGATCTTCCTTGGTATGTTCTGGAAAAGAACCACTGGTCATGCAGCCTTTACAGGTTTACTTCTTGGCTTTATTTTTGCCTTGCTGCATCATGGTCTTACAGTTCCTGAAGGCGCCACGACTCTTGTGAAAGGAGGATGGATTGCAAGTCTTCATACATATCCTGTAGAAATGGCCCAGAATTTCTGGACTGCAATAATAGCATTCTCTGTTGCTACCAGCATTACAGTAGGAATTTCTTTGATAACTAAACAGAAGAAAACGGAAACAGAACTGACAGGTCTGGTATATTCTCTTACTCCACATGAGATGGATCAGGATATACCCTGGCATAAACGCCCGGTTAGTATGGCAATTCTGGTAGGTGTTATTTGCATTATATTAAGTATCATATTCTGGTAGGAGGAAATTAAAATGGTAGATATAAGAATCCCAATAGGTTTAATGTTCTCAGTTCTGGGTTTGTTAATCTCAGGATACGGGATATTTACGGCTTCAGATGCTGAAATGTACCGAAAATCACTTGGCCATAATGTAAATATCATTATGGGCATTCTGATGCTTATATTCGGTCTGATAATGTTATATTTTGCGTGGAGAAAGAAGAAGACTTCATTGAAACAGGAATAGAAATTACTTATGAATAGAAGAGGCTTCGCCAGCGACAATAATGCAGGAGTTCATCCGGAAATTCTGAAGAAACTCGCAGAAGTGAACCAGGGTCACGTGGTTGGTTATGGTTCAGATATTTACTCTGATCAGGCCAGACAGCTGTTTAAAGATCAGCTCGGTCCTGATGCCGAGGTGTTCTTCGTATTTACGGGTACTGCGGCCAATGTGCTGAGCATCAGTGCGGTCACCAGGTCGTGGAACTCACTTATAGCTGCAGAAACAGCGCATCTGGAGCAGGATGAATGTGGCGCTCCGGAAAAATTCACGGGCTGTAAGGTGCTCACTGTTGAAACCCCTGATGGCAAAATAACTCCGGATCTGATAGCCAGGCATATGCATGGTTTCGACTTCGAACATCATGCCCAGCCAAAAGTGGTTTCAATAACCCAGTCAACTGAGATGGGAACGGTTTACAATGTGGATGAGATTAGAAAACTGGCCGACTATTCTCATTCTCTGGGATTATTTCTTCATATGGATGGCGCCAGGATAGCCAATGCAGCTGTTTCTCTTGGACTTCCATTCAGATCCTTCACAACTGATGCCGGTGTTGATATTCTTTCTTTTGGAGGGACCAAGAACGGTATGATGATGGGGGAGGCGGTCTGTTTTCTGAAGCCTGGACTGTCGGCAGACTTTAAATATATCCGGAAGCAGGGCATGCAGCTGGCATCTAAAATGAGATACATTTCTGCTCAGTATATAGCTTATTTCAGGAACGATCTCTGGAAACAATGTGCATCTCATGCCAATTCTATGGCTTCTGTTCTGGCTGAGAAATTGAAAAGTGTGGAGGGTGTCAGAATAACCCAGAAGGTTGAGTCAAACGGAGTGTTTGTAATCATACCTGAAATTGTTGCCGCGAAGGTAATGAAGCATTACTTCTTTTATCCATGGAATGAGCAAACCTCTGAATACCGGCTCATGACAAGCTGGGACACGACTGTGGAGGATATTGAGGAATTTGTGAAGCTATTAAAGAAGGAATTGAATTAGAGGGATTGCTTCGTCGTCACGCCAGGGCGTGACTCCTCGCAATGACTGGATACTACATAAGGATTGAGGTCATTGCGAGGAGCGCAGCGACGAAGCAATCCCCCTAACAAAACGAAAAAGTCCCGATGAATAATCGGGACTTTTCCATATAATCAATAAAATTGATCCTTACTTAAGCGTGTAGTTAATTGGTACCATATACCATACTGGAACCGGTTTCCCGCCCTGTTTGCCAGGTTTAAACGCAGGAAGTGTGGAAACAACTCTCATTGCTTCCTTGTCAAGCTCAGGATCCACACCTTTTAAAATGCTGATCTGACTGACTGTTCCTTTTGCTGTAACACAGAATCTTACGATTACTTTTCCCTGGATATTGTTTTCCTTGGCAACTTCCGGGTAGTTGGTATGCTCGAAGATATACTTCAGAAGTTCAACGTCCCCGCCCGGGAACATCGGCATTTCCTCAACAACCACGAATGGTTCGGGTTCGGCCTCTTCTTCCTGGACCTCTTCCTTAACCTCTTCAACAGCTTCAATATACTCTTCATTGACAACCTCAACCGCTGCCTGATCAGCTGTCATCAGCTGAACGTTGTCTTCAGGTTTGACAGAGTCAACGACAACCGGCGGAACATATCTGTTCTGCTGCTGAGCTTCAGCAGGAGGCGGAGGGGGAGGCGGAGGTGCAACCTGTTCTGTCGGTTGATCCAGATTCTCCATAATCATCTCTACTTGTCTTTCCTCTCGAGCCTTCTTGCTCTCCATCGCTTTCGCATACAGATGCGGTGTAATAACAGCGGTACCCAAAATAATAAGACCCACAAGCATACCAATAATTACGTTGCGGTTGTATTTCTTCCGCAGCTTGTATGCTCCGTACTCCTTATTCCTTAATTCGAACACAATGTCGTTAAAGGATGGAGCTTTTTCTTTTTCATGTGCCATTTTCGATTTGGGTTTACATTTTAATTGGTTGATGCAAGTGTGGCTTTACCTGTTGCCAGTTCCACCATCTTTTCTTCATACCATGCTATGTCAACAAACATGTACCGGCCTATTCCGGTGATATTCATCTCATCCAGAATATCCACGAAGTTGCCGTAAGTAGATTCCTTGTATGCCTTAATCTGCACAAAAGGACCTGTATCGTCATCGGCTTTAAGTTTCTTGATGGATCCTAAAACAGAATCCTGCGACAATACGAGCTCACCTTTAAGTACTTTGTCCTGGAACTCAGCGATTTTCTTCGCCAGAGTTTTGTTCTTGTCGAGAAGCAGCTGGCGTACTCCGGTAGGATTAGCGCTGTAATCCAGTTCCTGAAGCGGAGGGAATACGTTGTTGTTGTAATCGGCAGGTTCCACTGATCCCGGATACCAGAATATTCTGTTATCGGGTCCGAGAATGATATTAACATTTCGGCTCTTTGCGACCGTAGGTGAATTCTGTGGTTCCTGATTGTCGATCTTCTCAGGAAGAACTATTTCCATGACCTTGGCTTTAGCGAAGGCAGTCGTAAGCATAAAGAATGTGATCAGCAGACACATAAGGTCAACCATCGGTGTCATATCGATATGCGGTGGGTGCTTCTTCGCTTTCTTTTTTCCGCCTTTTCCTTTTTCCTCTTGAATTATTTCTGCCATATCACTATTGTATTTCTTCTAGGTTAATCTTTGCAGCTTCGAGGCTTGTTACCAGATTAAACCTGTTGATTTTCTTGTCCTGCAGATTGTCGAGAACTTTCTTCACTGCCGGAAACGGAGTTTCTGAATCGCCTTTGATGCTTGCAGTGATTGCAGGATTTACCTGGCGAGCACAGAGTATCCACATACCCAGCTGGTTATCGGTAGAATCAGCCGGTATTCCGAGCTGGAAAGGATCCCTCTCTTTCATGTTCTTTCCTGCAAGGAACTCCTTCATTTTCAGAATAGGAACTCCCATCGACGATGGAAACTTCTCGAATTCCCTTAATTCCTTTTCGGTGAATTCGATAGAATATCTCTTCCCCATCTCTTCAAGGATCTTGCGTCTGAATTTGTAAAGAGTGTCAGGTCCGTTATCCACATTCATGAAAACTTTTCCGTCCGGAGCAACAAGGAATGTCATGTTGTTGAAGTCAGGAGTAGGTTTTTCTGATATTGAGAAAGGCGTAACGACATCGGCCGGCTCGGTTTGTCTCATTGTAGCGGTCAGCATGAGGAATGTCAGGATAACCGCAAATGTGTCAACCATCGGCGTCATGTCGATTCTTGGCGATTTTGTTGGTAATTTAATCTTTGGCATTAGTTTTTCCTATTATAAGTTTAGACCAAAAGATAAATTCACGGTTATTTTGTCTTCAGTGAACCAGCGAAACTCTGTGTCAGGCTGAACCCTGCTTCGTCAATTTTGAAGGTGTATGAGTCAATAGATGTTGAGAAAAAGTTGAAGGCAATGATCGCAAGAGTAGATCCCGTGATACCAAATGCAGTATTGACAAGTGCTTCAGAAATACCTTCAGCAAGAGCAAGAGCATCGGGAGCGCCTGACTGTGCAAGAGCGCCGAATGCACGGATCATACCAAGTACAGTACCGATAAGACCGATAAGCACTGATATCGAAGCAAGTGTCGAGAACATAACCATATTCTTTGAAAGCATAGGCAGCTCAAGAGCTGTGGCTTCTTCAAATGATTTCTGGATAGAAAGGATCTTCTGGTCTTTTTCAAGTTCCTTGTCATTCTGAAGGTCGCGGTAACGCACCAGACCGGCTTTCATAACGTTTGCAAGTGAACCTCTCTGCCTGTCGCATGCCTCAATAGCTTCCTCAATTTTATCTTCGTTGAGAAGGCCCTGCAGCTTGTGAACGAAAGAATTGATCCTGCCTTTTCCTTTTGCCCTTGAAAGAGTGATGGCCCTTTCAATAATAAAGACGATCAGTACGAGAACACAGGTCATAAGAATGGGAACGATCATACCACCTTTGTAAATAATACCCAGGTAGTCTCCTGGAAGGGCAGCCATTTCCGGATTACCGCCTTCGAAGTGAACTGGATTACCCATGATGTTTTTAAACAATACATAGGAAACCACCAATGCTATCAGTATAACACTAACTGAAAAAATGTTTGACAGCGCATCTTTGAACGAACTTCCTTGTTTACTCATTTTTATCGATTTGTTTAGGTTTAAGATTTTACAATTCGCAAATATATATCTTCAATTTTTCTTTTCCAACATTCCTCGCTGAATGTTTTCATTTTATCCGGTTGGAATAAGTCCAGTTATATATGACCCTGAAACATCAGTTTACCCTATCGGGAAATCCATTTATTTCAGTTTTTTTTCAGAGTTTCTGAAGCACAACGTTGTAAATTCTCGACTTGGTAACGGGTATCTCTGCGGTGGCATAACCTTTGGCGCTGATAACCAGTGTTTCAGACGATACGGAGATTTCGAACTTATATTCGCCTTTAGCATTCGTGAAAGTCTCTGCCGCAGTATCCTTAATTTTCACTGAGGCAAAAGCTATCGGCTGTCCCGAAGCATTCTTGACCGTTCCCTTGATTTCGTTCGGATTTATCCCCTTTTTTACATTCACTATATATTCCTGAACCCATGAGAGATTTCTTTTGGTTAATGCATTGTTCGGATCGAGGGCAAGGCTCTTTTCGTACGCATCAACTGCCCTTCCCAGGATTGCAAGCTTACCCTCAAGAGTCTTTTCTTCAGATCCCAGCTTTGATTCAAGCTGTCCAAGGCCATTGTAGCCTTTTATTTTATTATCCTTGTTTTTGGGGTCAAGATTTATCATCCTGTTGTAATATGATCTTGCAGCTGCGTAATTGCCTTTTTCAGAATGATAATACCCGAGATAGATAAATGCTTCCATCATCTCGCTGCTGTTTGCAACAGAGTCTTTCGATGCCACTTCAATAACATTTTCGAACTTGGGTTTTGCCAGGCCCGACTTGAAATCGGGATCCATCTTTGAATATGTGCGTGCATCCCAGATATATGCGTCAAGATAACCGGGATTTTTCTTTATTACCAGGCTGAAAATTGAATCAGCTGCTTTCAGGTTATTGCCGTTATTGTAAGCCCTTCCTATTCTCATGTAAGCATTAAAGTCATCCTTTTTTGGATCTAGAAGTTTAGACCAGGTCTTTGCGGCATCGTCATACTTCTTATGAGTATAATAGTTTTGTGCAAGTTCATTCTTCAGGGTTGCGTCCTGAGGTTTCAGTGAAATGATTTTATCGTATTCCTGGAATCCTCTTTCGATTTCTTTCCTGGCCACGTCAACGTCGGCCTTCATTTTCTCATATTTTGCCGTGAGCTCGTCGATTGCCGGTTTCAGTTTTGTCTTCTCAGCTGCCGGTGCCGAATTATATCTCGTTTTGCTTCTTTCAAGCTGCTGGCCAAGGTTTTCAAGAGCATCGATCATTTTCGGAAGATCCTGATTCTTTTTTGTAAGGATCCTTGCCACATAGTGGTGATCCTTGGGAAGAATTCTGTCTTCAGGAACCTTCTTGAAGAGTTGATCCATATAATAAAGTGCTTTGTCGTAATCTGCAGGTTTCTTTTCATAATAGGAGTATCCTGCCAGTCGGTTCATATAGGCTCTTGAATCATCGACCTGCAGAATTTCCTCCACATTTTTGATGACTTCATCGTAGTCGCCGGCATAGAATAAGGAGTTTACATACCTGGTTTTTGCAGGAATATTGCCCTCGGTCAGTTCAAGGTACTTTTTGAAATTGGTTTTTGATTGTTCCAGTCTCTGTGCCATCCAGTAAAGCTGTCCAAGTTCCCTGTATGCAGGAGCGTAATTTGCATCAAGGGCGATTGCTTCCTCAAAATATGGGATGGCTGCCTGAAGGCTTTTACCCCTGACATATATATTGCCAATTTTCATGTTAGCTGTCGGAGATTTTGGATCTGCCATCTGCGCAAGGCTGTAGTTTCGTATTGCAGCTGAGCCGTCAGGCACCAGGATCCAGATGTCGCCTGCAATAAGATATATTTCCGGGTTTTTTGGATCAATTTTTATTGCCTGCCTGATCAGAGGAAGAGCCGAGGCAGTGTCAACCTTGCCTTCCTTGATGTATGACTCGGCTATCTTTGCAAGTGCAAAAGCATAATCCTTTGCAGGCGGCACTATCTTCTTAAGGTTTTTGTAGGGCAGGAGAAAGCTCTTGGCTTTGGCTCTCATCTGGTTGGCGGTTGCATCGTCGCCGACATAATAGGCAACCTTTGCAAGTCCTACATAATTGAGAGGGTCATTGGCATTTGCATTCACTCCCTTCTGAAAAGCTTCCCTGGCGTTTTTTGTTGCGATGGAAAACGAGTTTGAAATTGTATCGGAGTAGTAATCCAGAAGTATATTCTCACCAAGGAAGAAATAATATTTGCTGTTTGAGGGTTCCTTCTGAATAAGCTGGTTAAGCATAGCTTCAGCTTTGTCATACTGCTCACTCTTGGTAAGCAGAAGGGCAGATGTAAGGTCCTGCGCGAAAAGATTTCCGGTCAGAAGTCCTGCCGCCACCGCAGCCAGAACAATCCCCTTTTTGAATAATATACGTTTCATGGTCTAACTTTTATTTTGTTTTCAATATTACTAAATTTTACTGTTCCTTATACACTTATTAAGTTATCTTTTCCTTTTTTGCCCACTCCCTGTAAGGGATTTTCTTTGGTCTTTTATCTTTTATCTTTTGTCTTTTGTCTTGTGCCGTGCACCGTGCACCGTGCACCGTGCACCGTGTACCGTGTACCGTGCACCGTGTACCGTGTACCGAGTACCGAGTACCGTGTACCGCGTACCGTGTACCTTTCTTATTCCTTCTTCATCTGCACCAGCCTTATCGGCATCGTCGCCGGAACCAGTCCCGATTTAAGAACTATCGTCTGTCCCTGCTGCGCCGTTGCCCACTGAATGAAGCCTGATCCCAATCCCTTGAATGACTCCCGTGAGATCAGATATACTTCTCTGGTGAAGGGATAATCCTTCGTGTAGATGAATCCCTGATCAGGCCGGTAATATGATCCGTCATCGGATAACGGCTGGGAAACTCCGACCCTGTTTATTTTTGAGAGAAGCTCCCTGCTTTTCATGTCGTCCTTGTCGCTGATCCAGTTTACGCTTATGATACCAATGGCTTCAGGGTTTCTTGAAACGAAGTCAACAACTTCGGTGTTGCTGTTCAATGCATAGAAGTTATAAGGGAGACCTGTTTTTATCTCAAACAACTCCTTGAAATATCTTATGTTGCCCGACTTTGTATTATCGAATACCACCTTGATTTCTCCAAGCTTTGATTTCGGATTTATTTCCTTCCATTCAGAAATCTGTCCGAGGAATATATCCTTTATTGTCTTGTACCTCAGAATAGTGTCCCTGTTCTCATTATTTGTTATTAGAGCAAGGGCGTCATATGCAAAGGTTATCGTCCGGGCAATTATCAGCGTGTCCCTGAGATACTGAATCTGATCTTCCGTCAGTTTTCTGCTCGATACTATCACCTTCGCTGAATCGTTCATAAAATCATTTATTACATCGAATTCAGGCTTATAGGTGGCTTTTATCTTTGCACCGGTATAGAGCTGCGTGAAAATTGATATCTCAGCATCCACGACAGGCTTGAAAGATTCATCAGCAATGATCCTGATGTTACCCCTTGTTGGTGTTTCATCAAGCTCCTTCGGACCTCCTTTGCAGGAGACAAAAAAAGCTAATGATGCAATTGCAAATAATTGCAATCCGGATCTTAACCGGGTTTTATATTTCCTGGTCAACCTGTCTGTAAAATCAGATTCAATACTTTGATCTGCAAGTATAATCAATTTTGCGGTATTTATAACTATATTCATAGTTAAAATTTTAATTTGTTGGTTTCTTCTGGTTATAATACTGCAAAGTGTATGCCAAGCCGGTGAATTCAGGGAAATGGTTTATAAACCTCCGGGCAGATAAATCATTCCTCCTCACTATTCTTTGTAAAAAATGCTTCACGTATCTGCTTATAGGAAACGAAGATCCTGTAAATTCCGAAGAACAGGAAGGATGATCCCATTATTACCCGTATGGCTTTATCGATCACAAACATCCGGTCAGCGTAGAAAAGCATGAACACACCGATGCCGATATAAAATACTACCATGAAAATTCCGAACATCGCGTGAAATTGCTGCATTATTCTGTTGCCGTTCATAATATGACGATGGTTTACCGACAAATAAAAGAAAAATCAATCTTATTTCAAAAATTAAATTCATACATATTGACGAGCGCCTGAAATACATGAATGAATGTCAATCAATCAGCAGTGAAGCATCCCCGAAACTCAGGAACCTGTAGCCATTGTCCAGAGCATAATTATATATGTCTTTCCACTTTTCGCCAATGTATGCCGAAACAAGCAGCAGAAGCGTGCTGCCAGGCTGATGGAAGTTGGTGATCATCCCGTTGATGACTCTGAACCTGTATCCGGGCACTATCATAAGAGAAGTAGAACCATGAAGGCAGTCGATGCTTTTCTTTTCCATCATGTCAAGCAATGTGCTCATCGAATCCCTGAAAGAGATGTTATCCTCACCCATGTATGGATCCCATTGTCCGACATGCAGTCCTGTATCCCTGGCTTCTTTTTGTGCCAGTCTTGCACCAAGCCAGTAAAGGCTCTCAATCGTTCTTACACTCGTCGTTCCTACTGCTATTGTTTTTCCCTGAAAAAGCAGCAGATCCTGTATCAGTTTCACCGTGATGAAAAAATGCTCGCAGTGCATTTCATGCTTTGATATGTCAGCAGCCTTTACCGGCTTGAATGTTCCTGCTCCGATATGCAGAGTGAGTTCAGCGCTTTTAATCCCCCTTTTATTTACTGCAGAAATGATATTCTTAGTGAAATGCAAGCCTGCAGTAGGAGAGGCAACTGAACCTTTGATGCTGGAATAAACTGTCTGGTAGCGGATATTATCCTCGGATGTATCCGGTCGGTTTACATAGGGTGGGAGAGGAATGTGACCGGCTGTTTCAGTGATATCGCTGAAAGTCATTTTGTCTTCATTCCAGGTGAACCTTATTATCCATGCCTCCCCTGTGACCCTTACTTTCTCCGCTTTCAATTCCTTTTCTGTGCCATTTAGATGCAGCCTTAAAGAGATTTCGTTATCCTTCCATTTTTTAAGATTGCCGATAATGCACTTCCATTCCACTGGTCCTGTGGAGCTGAATGATCTTTCATAATCGGCCGGACTGATCGGCTCCAGGCAGAAAATCTCAATCAGGGCACCGGAAGCTTTCCTGAACAGGAACCTTGCCCTGATGACTCTTGTGTTGTTGAAAACGAGCAGTGAATTTCCGGGCAGATAACTGGCAATATTGCTGAAAACATCTTGTGAGATAGTACCTTTATTATATAGCAGCAGCTTTGAACTGCCCCTCTCAGGCAGAGGATACTGAGCTATCCTTTCATCGGGAAGGTCATATTTATATTCCTCTATATCTATCTTTGGAATGTCAGGCATTCGTTTTTCTGTTGTTCAATCTTTAAATCGTAGAAACTTCAAATTTTCAAATTTTCAAATTATCAAATTATCAAATTTTCAAATTTTTGAGATCGTGCAAAAATAGTCAAGTTTTCCCATTAAGTGATTTTTCCTTAACTTTGCACCTGCAGCAGGTTGTTCCATCGCTCCGCCCTTTGGCGGAGAGGAAAGTCCGGGCAATAAAGAGCACCATCCTTCCTAACTGGAAGATATCCGCGAGGGTATGGAAGTGTAACAGAAAATAACAGTCCGCCAGCTGGTGGACAACGATGAAAAGGCGAGGTAAGAGCTCACCGGTTCCTGCGGCGACGCAGGAAGCCGTACACCCGATGGATTGAAAGACCATGTATACCGGCGCAGAGGGCTGCTCGCCCGATGCCGGGGGGTAGGTCGTATGATCGTGTCAGCAATGGCACGGCCAGATAAATGATGGAACCCGACAAAACCCGGCTTACAGACCGGCTGAAAATAACGCAGGGACGCATATCGCGTCCCTGTTGTTATTTAATACCCTGAATTGATGGATTTTTTCCCCCCTTCAGGGGGGTTGGGGGGTGTTTTTATTTCTTCAGCTGGAATATGCTGTCGTCCATAGGTATATTGACTTCCACATTTGAATAAGTCTGCACAATTTCCTGTCCCATAACCGACCTGGTATTCTTCATCGCCATGAATAATCCATTAACTTCCCTGTAATCAGAAGGATATGTGTCCATGGTTATTGATTGTCCCTGTGACACTACTGTCGCTGAAGACTTGGTCAGAAGATAAGAAGCCTTGTCAATGAACAGATCCGTTACGATTCCTCCCTCGAGGGTGGCCTTTATTTTAAAAGCCGGACTTCCGTTGACTGTCCCTTCTCCTGCAAGGGTAAGCTGTCCGTTCTTCAGATAGGAATCCATGTAATTTGAAAACATATTGCTATTCTGCAGGGTTTTAAGAGTCTGTGCATCCAATTCAACAGGATCGGCTGATCCTGCCACCGGACTGATCGTATAACCCTTTACACCATCAAAAACCTGAACCATCTCCTGCCCGTTTATATTGGTGACAGATTTGATCTTATCTGGATTCTTCATCCAGATTTCTATCGGAAGATCCATTCCCATCATCGACATTTTTCCGGTCATTTTGATAGTCTTGAGGGAAGCCACCTTGTCCAGCTTGTTGGCAGCAGTAAACTTTTTGACAATTTCTTCAAGCGATTGGGCATTTACAATTGCAACGGCAAGAAGGCATGTAATCAATAAAAATAATTTTTTCATACTAATTTTAAATGAGGTTAATTGTTAAATGAATTTATCGTTTTTCTGATCGCAACGAGCTTTTTCAACAGATCATCCATAAGTGCAAGATTCAGCATGTTTGCACCATCTGATTTTGCTTTAGCAGGATCGGGATGCGTTTCAATGAATATGCCGTCAGCGCCGACACTTATGGCTGCCTTTCCGATGGTCTCTATCATTTCCGGGTTGCCTCCCGAAACTCCTGTCTCCTGGTTAGGCTGCTGAAGAGAATGCGTTATATCCATGATAACAGGGACCTTGTTCTTCTGCATTATTGGAATATTCCTGAAATCTACTACGATATCCTGATATCCGAACATGGTGCCCCGGTCGGTAACCATTATTTTCTCATTTCCGGAATCCCTCACTTTTTCAATTGCAAACTTCATCGATGCACCTGAAAGGAATTGACCTTTCTTTATGTTGATCCACTTTCCTGTTTTTGCAGCAGCTGCGAGAAGGTCGGTCTGACGGCAGAGAAATGCAGGTATCTGAAGTATATCAACATACTGCGCGGCGAGATCTGCCTCATCAGGATTATGTATATCGGTAATCACGGGAATGGAAAACTTTTTCTTTATGCCGGCAAGTATCTTTAAGGCTTTCTCGTCGCCTATGCCGGAAAATGAATCAATTTTTGATCTGTTGGCTTTTCTGTAGGATGCCTTGAAAACATACGGGATCTTGTATTTGTCAGAAAGTTTACAGAGGACTTCAGCTATCTGGTTGACAATCTCTTCTCCTTCCACGACACATGGTCCTGCGATCAGAAGAAAATTACCAGTCTCTCCGTATTTTATTCCGGGAATTTCCTTAAAGCCTTGGTTCATTCAGGTGTAAAACGTAAAGTTAACAAAATATTCTCCTGATATTCAAATATCATACCAGAGTGAAATTCACTCTGTGGAACTCTGTGCTTCTCCGGATTTACTCTGTGGAAGTTTTTCTTTTCAGGAACTTGCACAGAGAGACACAGAGAACCACAGAGCTTCACAGAGAAGATTATTTGTCATAATCGTATATATCTTTCCAGAGGTTCTTTAGCCTCTTCCTGATTTCTTCCTCTTTGGGAGTATTCCCAGGATCGTAAAACTGCGTGCCTTTTATTTCTTCAGGCAGGTAATTTTCTTTCACGAAGTTGCCTTCAAAATTATGAGCATACTGATATCCCTTGTGATACCCGAGATCCTTCATCAGCTTTGTTGGGGCATTTCTCAGGTGCAGCGGAACCGGGAGGTCACCATGTTCCTCAACAGACCCTGATGCATTTTCAATTGCCATATAGGAGGCATTGCTTTTGGGCGACGTTGCAAGGTAAACAGCAGCTTCTGCAAGTATTATCCTTGATTCGGGCCATCCTATTACATTCACAGCCTCAAAGCACGACTGCGCCAGGAGGAGGGCATTTGGGTTGGCCAGGCCTATGTCCTCGGCTGCCAGAATGATCATCCGCCTGGCAATGAACTTTAAATCCTCCCCGCCGGCTGTCATCCTGGCAAGCCAGTAAACAGCGGCATTGGGATCGCTGCCCCTTATGGATTTTATGAATGCGGAAATTATATCGTAATGCTGCTCACCGTTCTTATCATACATGGCAAGATTCTTCTGAACAATGGTGAGAACCTTTTCATTATTGATCGTTATCTTCTCTTCTTTGCCCTTATCTGCTTCAGATGAAACCACAAGCTCCAGAGCATTGTAGAGCTTCCTCGCATCGCCTCCTGAAATTCTTATCAGGGCTTCATATTCCTCAATAACTACATTATAGACTGAAAGGTAAGTATCCTTTTTAAGAGCTTTATCCAGCAGATCCCTGAGCTGCTCTTCACTGAGCGGATTCATTGTGTAAACCTGGCATCGCGAAAGGAGAGGAGATATGACTTCAAAAGAAGGATTTTCCGTAGTTGCCCCTATAAGTGTAATTATGCCTTGCTCGACAGCGCTCAGAAGCGAATCCTGCTGCGATTTATTGAAACGGTGTATTTCATCGATGAATAATACCGGATTAGGCTGATTGAAAAATTGCTGTTTCTTTGCCTTTTCAATAGTCTCCCTGACATCTTTAACACCTGAATGAACGGCGCTCAGGTGAAAGAATGGACGTTTGAGAGTGTGGGAGATGATCCATGCCAGAGTTGTTTTTCCTACACCGGGAGGTCCCCAAAGTATGAATGAAGGAATATTTCCCGATTCAATTACTTTTCTTAATACCGCACCCTTTCCGACCAGATGCTCCTGTCCGCAAAACTCATCAAGGCTCTTTGGCCTCAGCCTGTCTGCAAGCGGTTGATTCGCCAGCATAAATTCTTGTTTGCGTAAAAGTAATTAAATTTGAAAGCAATAAAAACGAACCATTCGTTTCATGAAAAAAATCCCTCCCCGCAGCAGGGAACATCGGCGGCGGCGGATTCATGATTATTGGGACATGAATTGCGACAAACCGTGGGCTGTGCAGAGTGAATGCAGACGGCATTTTACAGGATGGGAGGCTGACAGGGGCAGCTGACAGGCGCGGGGATAACTCAGCATGTGGATACTGAGACTTGCTGATGTTGAATATTTTTTACTAAATTGCTTCGATTTTATTTTCATTACAAAAAATAAATTAATACTTTTAACAATTAAAAGCGGCATATTTAAGGAAATTTTCAAGGTGATTATTGTATTTGACTACTTTCAGATATTAATTCAGTTATGAAAAAAGCACTGACAATTGTAGTAATTATTCTAGCATTATTACTTGCCCTGCCTGTAATAAATTTCATCCGCTGGACTTTCCAGGCCAAGAAGCCTATAGGCCTTGTTATTGTTGACAAAACTGTTCCTACACTTGATCGCGAAAAGCACAAGTCATTTAACTGGATTATTACAAATAACAGGTATGTCAGCAAGGAGAAAAAGACCAGCTATTCTTACCGGAAAGATTATTATGGATTCTACCCTATGAGGCCTCTCAAGGAAAAACAGTGGAATAATGTCAGATATAATATGGAGGAGGCAATTCAGGTGCTTCCCGCTAATAACGACGCCGTATATTTTACCGATACATATGGGGTTTTCATCAGCGACTGGTTCCCAACTTTCAGCCCTCCGAGAAGGACACGCAAGCTCGAAGGTGCCCTCAATGGAAACGATAATTACCTGATCCAGGAGATGAAGAATAAGAATAAACTGGTTATCCTTGAATATAATACTTTCGACTGGCCGACTGGCGAATATGAATCATTCAGATTACAGGACAGGCTCGGATTGAAATGGTCAGGATGGACAGGAAAATACTTCGAATCACTCGATACTACACAAAAAGCAAAAAAGGAATTCCCGCTCTGGATGACCCAGATGTACAGGAAGCAATACAAGCAACCATGGACATTTACAAAAGCCGGGATCGTTCTCCTGAAAGATAAAGCTATTATGGTTCTTGAAGAAGGCTCAATGCTCACCAAAGCCATCCCTTCTATAATTTCAGACTCTGCCTACGTTGAAAAATGGGGCCTGGCGAAATCAGTCTCTTTTGACCAGTGGTTTGATATTATTGAACCGCAACAGAATACGGTGATCTCTAAATTCAGGATCGAAACAACACCCGAAGCAGACAGCCTTCTTGCAAAGTACGGCCTTAAAAATGAATTCCCGGCTGTAGTAATGGATCCGGCATCCCAGAGGACATTCTACTTCAGCGGCGATTTCTGCCATACCAACATTCCATACTGGACATCAAGGTTTAAAAGCGTGGAAAAGATGAAAGGTTTGCTGTACTCAAAAAGACCTGATGACCTGAGAAGATTCTTCTGGGTGTATTATAAGCCTCTGATCGAAGGTATTTTTGACGACTACTATAAAACCCTGAAAACTAATTAGAACAACAAACAAGTAGCGTGATAAAAGTACAGGCAAAAATTTGTCTGTGCTTTTTTAATTTCTACCCATTAATAAAATGCGGAACAATGAGAATCTCGGTTGTTCAACCTGATATCCTCTGGGAAGACAAATCCAGCAACTTTCGCAATTATGAAGGATTGATGTCAAAGATTAAAGATCCTGACATTATCATTCTCCCGGAGATGTTTTCAACCGGTTTTACAGACAGCATTGAGAACCATGGAGAGCCGCCGGAAAGTGAAACTTTCGACTGGATGATCCATATGGCGGAAAAAAGCTCTTCAGGCATCTGTGGAAGCTATATTGTCAAAGCCGGGAACAAGTATTTCAACAGGTTTGTATTCGTATCTCCGGAAAGGAAATCATGGTTTTATGATAAGCGGCACCTCTTCAAAATGGATGATGTTGAAAACAACCTGACAACCGGAAGAAAACGCCTTGTTTTCAAGTTCAGAGGCTTCAGGATCTGCCCTAACATCTGTTATGATCTAAGATTCCCGGTATGGAGCAGGAACCGGGATGACTACGATCTTCTGATAAATTCAGCAAACTGGCCAATGGCGCGCCGCGACGTATGGATCATCCTTTTAAAAGCCAGGGCTATCGAAAACCTCTGCTATGTGGCAGGCGCAAACCGGATCGGAACTGATGGAACAGGTACAAAATACTGCGGTGATTCTATGATCCTTGGTCCAAAAGGGGAGGAGCTGGCTTCTGCTGAACAGAATAAAGAATGTTCTGTTACAGCCGATATCTCGCTCCCGGAATTAAAGGCTTTCCGGAAGAAATTCCCAGCCCATCTCGACGCAGATAAATTTAAAGTTATTTTATAATCGGTCATTGCGAGGATCCCGTTTTAGCGGGAGACGAAGCAATCCCCCTCTCACCAGATCGCCCCCTCGCCCCCTCACTTCTTAAGCGCCTCATAAAGTATCTCAACCGGGTGTTTTGCACTCCTTCCCGTCCCATCCTTTATGTGGTGTCTGCAGCTTGTTCCGGGTGCAGCGATGATGGTGCCTCCTTCTGCATCCCTTATCTCCGGGAACAGGATCATTTCACCTATCTTGTTCGACAGTTCAAAATGTTCTTTTTCATATCCGAAAGAACCAGCCATGCCGCAGCATCCGGAAGGAATTTCCTTCACCTTGTAACCTGTGGGGATAGAAAGAAGCTTGACGGAACAAGCTGACGAGCTGATTGCCTTCTGCTGGCAGTGTGCATGCAGGAGAATTTCAGCCGGCGTGTCTGCGAATAGCCCCGCCCGGATGTTTCCAGCCTCGTATTCGTTGACCATGAACTCATCTATGAGCCAGGAGTTTGATGCAATCCTGTTTGCCGCATCCTTCAGGTCGTCACCTGCAAGTTCAGGATATTCATCCCTGAAACCGAGAATTGCTGATGGTTCAATTCCCACCAGAGGCACTTCATTGCTTACAACATCAGAAAGGGCTGCCAGGTTCTTACGAACCACCTTTCTTGCTTTTCTGATCATTCCTTTAGAAATGAAAGTCCGGGCGCTGACCCCATGATTTACGGTCTTTACTTCATAACCGAGAGAGGTCAGGAGCCTTACAGCCGATATTCCGGTTGGGGTGTCATTGAAATTTGTGAATTCATCAATAAAAAGGCAGATGGTTTTTTTGGGTTTTTCAGGATTGATCGAACTCAGATTTCTTTTAAGCCACCTTCTGAGTGTTGTTTTATATAATAACGGTATCGATCTTTTCTGAGCAAATCCTGTCATTCTTTTTATCAGTGACGATAAGATCTTATTGCCTGCAAAAAAGTTGAAGACTGAAGGTGCAATTGATCCTATCCTGTCTATGGCAGGAATAAATGCAATTAAAAGAGTCCGGAAAGGAATACCATGCTTGTCATACCAGTGCTGAAGGAATTCCGATTTGAGTTTTGCAATATCTACTCCGGAGGGACATTCGGCTTTGCATCCTTTGCAGGATACGCATAGGTCCAGCACTTCGTAAATCTCCCTGTGATTCCATGTGTTATCAGGATCAGAGCCAAGAAACTCCCTTACTATATTTGCCCTGGCTCTTGTGCAGAGCTGCTCATCGCCTGTCGCCATGAATGTAGGGCACATCGTACCCCCGATTATGGTTGTCTTCCTGCAGTCGCCTGATCCGTTGCATCTTTCAGCCGCTCTTATTATCCCGTCAGAAGAAGAAAAATCATATATGGTTTCTATTTCCGGTGTAATGATCCCAGGTTCATACCTCAAGTGCGTATTCATCCTGGGAGTATCGGTTATTTTCCCCGGATTTAGCAGGCAATCCGGGTCCCAGGCTCTCTTTACCTGCTTCAGCAGCCCATAATTATGCTCCCCTATTATCAGCGGAATGAATTCACCCCTCAGCCTTCCGTCACCATGTTCACCGCTCATCGATCCCCAGTACTTCTTGACAAGCTTTGCTGTTTCAGTTCCTATAATTCTGAAGAGCTCCACGTCAGCAGGGTCTTTCAGATTGAGTACAGGCCTGATGTGAAGTTCTCCTGTTCCTATATGTGCATGGTAGACTACTTCCTTTCCGTATACCGAAAGCATCTTTTCAAAATCAGCGATATATTCCGGCATCTGTTTTACATTCACGGCGGTATCTTCGATAAGCGAAACAGGTTTCGGATCTCCTTTCATGTTCGTAAGAACGCCCAGGCCTGCTTTTCTCAGATCCCATACTCTGGAGATGTTTTTTCCTTTTACGATCGGAAAAGCATAACCAAAGCCCGATGACTTTAATTCATTGATCATTGCGTTTATCTGATCGTCAAGTTCATCAGGATCCTTCCGGGCAAATTCGACTATAACTATTGAAGCAGGCTCTCCTTCAAGGAAGAACCTGTTCTTTTTCTGACTGAGATTGTCTTCGGTAAGCTTAAGTATCCTGTCATCCATCATTTCCACAGCTGATGGATTATACTTAAGCGCTATAAGGTTAGCAAGGAAAGCATCATTTCTTTTTGCAAGGTGCACGCATACCAGAGCTTTCTCTGAAGGAGGAAGCTCCACCAGATTAAGTTTAATTTCAGTGGTTATAGCCAGAGTGCCTTCAGAGCCGGCAAGAATATTGCAGAAGTTGAATTTTCTTTTACTTCCGTCTTCAAACAGCTCTGAGTCTGAAAGAAGGTCAAGAGCATATCCTGTATTTCTTCTCGGGATTGCCGGATCAGGAAATTCATCACGTATTTTTTCTCTGTTGGTCTTATCATTCAGCATTTCCTTTGCCTGACGGTAGATACTCCCCTCAAGATTATCCATCAGGCATTTATGTTCAAAGGTCTCCCTTGAAACGGAGTTGAAAACAGCTTCGCTGCCGTCACTTAAAAGGGTCTTCAATTCAATTATATGATCCCTTGTCGATCCGTAAATGATTGAATGCGACCCGCATGCATTATTGCCAACCATTCCGCCGATATTGCACCTGTTTGCTGTCGATGTTTCCGGACCAAAAAAGAGTCCGTGCTTCTTAAGGCTCATGTTCAGCTCGTCAAGCACAACCCCTGGTTCCACTATTACCCATTTCTCGTCTTTGTTTATTTCGATGATCTTTTTCATGTATCTCGAAATATCCACAATGAGCCCTGAGCTTACAACCTGGCCTGCAAGAGAGGTTCCGGCCGCTCTCATTGTTATACCTGCCTTAACCTCTTTTGCAAAGGCAATTATCTTTCTGATATCATTGGAATTCTTCGGCCATATAACAGCAAGAGGTTCTTCCTTGTAAGCCGAAGCATCGGTTGAGAAAATTTTCCTGGTAATCCTGTCGTGTCTGATGTCTCCTTCCAGGGTTTTTGAGAGGTCATCGAGTCGCGTATAAAAGAGATTCTTTTCCATAGATTTTAAACCCGCTAATTTAAAATAAAGAACTTTCACACAATCATGATTTTCCCGGTTGTTTAATAGAATTTTTTTTTCGTACTTTATAAAATCATTTAAAACTTTTTAAACTACTGATTTACAATGGAATTATTGGATCGAATCAAGCAGAACGCGCGGGAATATAATATGAGGATAGTGCTCCCCGAAGGATATGAAGAAAGAAACATCAAAGCCGCTGACATTGCAATAGCTGAAGGATTGGCCAGGATCATTCTCCTCGGCGATCCGGTTGAGATGAGAGCCCATGCAGCAAAACTCGGGCTCAAAAATATTGAAAGAGCGACGCTGATAGATCCGAAGAACCATGCACACAAGCAACATTATATTGATATGATGGTTGAACTTCGGGGAAGCAAGGGCATGACCCCTGCCGAAGCTGCGAGACTGATCGAGGATCCGCTCTACCTTGGTGTTCTTATGATCAAGAATGGTGACGCCGACGGAGAAGTATCCGGAGCAGATCATGCTACCGGCGATGTGCTCAGGCCAGCGTTTCATTATGTAAAGACCGCCCCCGGCATTTCAGTCGTTTCAGGCGCTTTTATTATGATTCTTCAGGATAAGAACTTCGGAGAAAACGGAATTCTTGTGTTCGCCGACAGCGCTGTACATCCTGATCCTTCCGATAAACAGTTGGCTGAAATTGCAGTTGCATCTGCTCATACTGCCAGAGCCATCTGCGGATTTGAACCTAAGGTGGCCTTGCTGAGCTTTTCAACAAAGGGAAGTGCAAAGCATGAGATGGTGGACAAGGTTATAAGTGCTGCATCGATTGCTAAACAAATGGCTCCGGATCTCATGATTGAAGGAGAGCTCCAGGGCGATGCCGCTCTTGTTGAGTCAATTGGCCAGAAGAAAGCCCCGGGAAGCAAGATTGCAGGTAAAGCAAATGTTCTTATCTTTCCTGACCTCAATTGCGGAAATATAGCATATAAGCTGGTTCAACGTCTTGCTCATGCCGAAGCAATAGGCCCGGTTCTGCAGGGAATGGCAGCACCAATAAACGATCTGTCGAGGGGCTGTTCTGTAAGCGATATTGTCAGTATGATCGCAATAACCGCAAACCAGGCAGCAGGAATGAAGAAATAATAGTTCCAACTTATTCAATAACGTCATAATGATAATCCTTGTTTTAAATTGCGGAAGCTCTTCAATCAAATACCAGGTATTCAACATGTCCGACGGGAATGAAATGCTGGCCAAAGGACTTCTTGAAAGAATCGGACTGAACGAAAGCATTCTTACTCATAAACCTACGGGAGGAGAACCCTATAAGTTAATAACCGATATTCCGGATCACACAACCGGAATAAACATGGTAATGGAAGTTCTTTGCGATCCGGAGCACGGAGTAATTAAAAATGTCAACGAGATCAAGGCAGTAGGCCACAGGGTTGTTAATGGGGGCGAAGCATACAAGGAAAGCGTGCTCATTGATAACGATGTAAAGAAGACGATAGAGCAATGCATTGAACTGGCACCTCTTCACAATCCGGCCAACCTTAAGGGAATACTCTCTGTCGAGAAACTGATACCCGGTGTCCCTCAGGTTGCAGTTTTCGATACCTCATTCCACCAGACAATGCCCGATTATGCATATATGTACGCAATCCCGTACGAGTATTATGATAAATATAAAATAAGAAAATACGGATATCATGGCACCAGCCATAAGTTTATTGCAGGAAAGGCTGCCAGGCTCCTTGGAAAGAATATTAAGGATCTCAAGATCATAACCTGCCACCTGGGTAACGGTGCCTCTATTACCGCAGTCAACAAAGGATTATCGATCGATACATCAATGGGTTTTACGCCGACTGACGGATTGATTATGGGAACCCGCACCGGGGAGGTAGATCCGGGAGTTCTTGTGTATATAGCAGATAAAGAGCATCTTAATGTTACCGGTGTTGCTAATATGATCAACAAAAAAAGCGGTGTTTTCGGTATTTCGCAGATATCATCCGACATGCGCGACCTCGAAACAGCTGCCGAGGCTGGAAACAAAAAGGCAATTCTGGCCCTCAGGATGTACGCATACAAGGCAAAAAAATTCATTGGCGGATATATTGCTGCCCTCAATGGAGTCGATGTTGTTGTATTTACAGGGGGTATCGGTGAAAATGATTTCAATATGAGGCGGATGATATGTGAGGATATGGAAGGGCTAGGTATAATCTTTGACCACGAAAAGAACCAGGGTTCAAGAGGGTGCGATGTCATCCTTTCAAAGCCGGAATCAAAAGTGATTGTGATGGCTGTCACAACAGACGAAGAATTTGTGATCGCTTCCGATACACGCCAGATTATTGAGCAGGGAGTTGTTAAAACCAAAAACTAAACCTTGTAATATGGTATTGAAAAGCCTTTCTGACCTTAAGGCAATTGTTGCCGGAGGTCCCATGAGGAAGCTTGTTCTTGCTGCCGCTCAGGATCAGCATTCACTTGGAGCTGTCATCCGGGCCTGGAAAGACAACATCATAGAACCTATACTGGTCGGTGATAAGGAAAGCATCCAAAACATCTGCACAGCAAATAATTACGACATTTCAGGTGTACGGATCATCCATGAACCCGATATGGAAATGTCCGTCGAGTTATCAGTCAGGCTGGTCAATAATAAACAGGCGGATGTTCTTATGAAAGGGAAAATAGGCACTTCAACCTTGCTGAAGCATGTACTGAACAAGGAATGGGGTTTGCGAACCGGAAACCTCCTTTCTCATTTTGCCCTTTTCGAAGTTGAAACGTACCACAAGGTCATTGCCGTTACCGACGTTGCAATGAATATCGCTCCAAACCTGAAAGATAAGATATCAATAATAAATAACTCGGTGAACTGCCTTATCAAGCTGGGCTATAAAATGCCTAAAGTGGCAGTCCTGGGAGCCGTTGAGATGGTCAATGAAAGCATGGAAGCCACACTCGACGCAGCCCTGCTTTCCAAGATGAACCAACGCGATCAGATCAGGAACTGCATTATTGACGGTCCGCTTGCGTTCGATAACGCCGTTAGTCTGGAGAGTGCTCAGCATAAAGGCATACGAAGTGAAGTGGCAGGAGACACTGACCTTCTTCTTATGCCTGATATTGAGGTCGGGAATGTCCTCTATAAGTCATTGGTATTCTTTGCAAGGGCAAAGGTGGCTGCAGTAATCCTGGGAGCCAGGGTTCCCATAGTCCTCACATCAAGATCCGATTCGGAACAGGCAAAATACGACAGTATCCTTTTGTCTGCCGCTGCCAGTAAATGATCACGCTATGATCCGGTCACTCGGTCAGATGGTTGAAAAGGTTTCTTCCGGCGGGAGAAAGCAAAAGATAGCCGTCGCCTGGGCGCAGGATTCCTACACCGTCGGAGCCGTTTATAGAGCTGTGAAAGAAGGATTCGCAGATGCACTTATGATCGGAGATCCATATGCAATTAAACGAGTCTGCCTCGACAATAAAATCGATCCTTCTATTTTTGATATAATACCATCTGAAAATGAAGAAGAAGCTGCAGTTGAAGCTGTAAAGATGGCTGTCTCCGGCAAAGCCGATGTAGTGATGAAAGGACTTGTAGGGACAGACAAATTTCTGAAAGCCGTGATGGATAAGGAAACAGGACTGATGCTGCCCGGAGCAACGATGACCTATGTTGGCGCAGTTGAAATACCTTCATATCATAAGCTGCTATTCATTACTGATACGGCAGTTATTCCTTTCCCGGATCTCAGACAGAAAGTGGCAATGGCCGAATATGCTGTAGAAATGGCCCATGCGTTTGGGATCGAAAAACCTAAAGTGGCCTTGATCGGGGCATCGGAAAAGATTAGCAGGCACTTTCCCAATACTGCCGATTACGCTGAAATGTGCAAAATGGCAAAAGAGGGAAGGATTGCTGAGTGTATCATGGACGGACCTCTCGATCTTTTCCTCGCCTGCGACAGAAAAAGTCTTCAGGTAAAAGGAGTTAATACACCGGTTGAAGGCGATGCGGACATCCTGCTTTTTCCTTCACTTGAATCAAGTAATCCTTTTTATAAAGCTCTGATGCTTTTCGCGAAAGGCGAAATTGCGGGCCTGATACGGGGAACCAGAAAGCCTGTAGTTGTAATGTCGAGAAGCGAAAGCGAACAATCCAAGTTTTATTGCATCGCACTTTCATGCCTCATGGCACAAGCTTAATTTATAATAATTTATGATTCTGAATCAGAAAACCGGCAAACCGGTCCACGCAGGAAAGCGTCTAATCCTGGTCATAAATCCGGGTTCAACCTCCACAAAATTTGCTCTTTTTGAGGAAAATGCATCATTGTTCGAGTTGACTCTTACTCATTCAGCTGATGAGCTTTCAGGCTTTCAGAAAATCACCGATCAGTTCCATTTCAGAAGGGACCTTATCCTGAACGAGCTGACAAAAAGGAATACCGATCTTTCGCGCATAGCTGTGGTTGTCGGAAGAGGAGGCCTGGTAAAACCAATAGAATCAGGCATATATGAAGTCAATGAAAAAATGATAGAGGACCTTGAGACAGGCTTTCTCGGCCAGCATGCCAGCAATCTTGGCGGGCTCATTGCACATGATATTGCGATTACATTGCCTGAGGCAAAAGCTTACATAGTCGACCCGGTGGTCGTTGACGAGCTTCAGCCTGCAGCAAGGATTTCTGGTCATCCCGAGATTGAAAGAATTTCTATTTTTCATGCTTTGAACCAGAAAGCTGTGGCAAGGATCTATGCCAATTCAATCTCTAAGAAATATGAAGAGCTTAACCTGATAATCGGACATTTAGGCGGCGGAATAAGTGTCGGAGCTCATAGAAAAGGTAGGGTTGTGGATGTAAATAATGCACTTCATGGCGACGGTCCCTTTTCGCCTGAGCGATCAGGAGGACTCCCCTCGGGCCAGCTTGCAGATCTTTGCTTTAGCGGACGCTTTACCCATCAGCAGGTGAAATCGATGATAAACGGAAAAGGAGGAATGGTAGCCTACCTGGGGACTAACAACTTCAGGGAAGTGAGCAAAATGGCAGATGATGGGGATGAGAAGGCAAAACTGATTATCGATGCTGCTGCCTATCAGGTTGGCAAGGAGATAGGCTCAATGGCCGCTGTGCTTCATGGTAAAGTGGATGCTATTCTTCTTACCGGAGGCTTAGCTTTTAATAAAGCTTTCACCGACAGAATCAAATCGATGGTAGGATTTCTTGCAGAGGTCTTGGTATATCCCGGAGAGGATGAAATTAAATCACTGGCATACAACGGACTGCTTGCTCTCGATGGGAAAATAGAGATAAAGAAATACTTTTGATTACATGCACTACGGATTTCCGATCGCTACCGGCAGAACCTTTCCGTTGAAGAACCTGTTCCCTGTAAGTGCAAAATCAACTATAAACTCAGCCATTTCCACCGCGCTTACCGGCGCCTGGCTTCCTGGAAAAGCCTCTTCGAACATTTCTGTCTGTACAGCACCAAGGGCCAGGCAGTTTACCGAGATCCCCTTACCGCTGAATTCCGCCGCAAGGCATTCTGTCAGGCACGAAATGGCGGCTTTGGAAGCGCTGTAATAGGAGAGACCTTTATATTTGACGCTTCCCTGGAATCCTCCCATGCTTGATATATTGACAATATGTGTTCCTTTTTTCATGAGCGGCCGGAGGATTCTGATAACCGAAGCCGGACCAAAGAAATTAGTTTCCATTATCTCCCTTGCCTCTTCGTTTGAGAAATCCATGAAATCCTTAACTGCCAGCGATCCTGCCGTATTGATAAGGATATCAACATCTTTCATTGCCGAAGAAACTGCTTTAAGGAAAGATTTCTGCTGTGTGTCAAACCGGGAGAGATCGAGCCGGAAAGTGAATAAATTTTTGTTTTTCGCTTCGTCTGACAGCTTTTCCAGGGATTTTCCTGTTCTGCCGGTGACCAGCAGCCTGTTGCTTTTATCTTCTGCAAGGATCAGTGCAATCTCTTTGCCAATTCCCCTTGTGCCACCGTTTACAATGATGTTCATTTTTACTCAGGTTATATTATTGGGTCGTAATTTTTCGTTTATTTGCAACAATGCATCAAAGTTATAAAAATGTCGAAACCGAAATCACTGGCACGTTTTGTAGCACTTCTGGTACTCCTTACTATTCCTGTCACCGTAGTTTTGGGGCAGAAAACCAAAAGTGAGGTTCCTCCGCTGAAAGAACGGCTGTTTTATGGTGGCAGCCTTGGACTACAGTTTGGAAGCGTCACTGACATAGATATATCACCGGTTGTGGGATTATGGCTGTTACCGCGATTAAACGTAGCAGCTGGGCCAAAATACAGGTTTTACAAGGATCCGGTCGATCGGACTGATATTTACGGTCTGAGGGCTTATGCCCAGTTCTTTTTTATAAGGGATCTGAACAATCTTATACCATTGAATGTGCATCTGGGATTTTTTATTCACGCTGAAGACGAATATCTGAGTCTGCAGTCAGCTTTCTGGCAATCACCGCCCAATGATACAAAAAGAATTTACAGGAACACTGCCCTGGGGGGAGTGGGTCTCAGCGAGCCCATAGGAAGGCGGGCATCAATCAATTTAATGGTTTTATGGCCTTTAAATGATTCTTTTGTTGATTTGCTGGGCCATCTCTATTCAGAACCCGAAATTCGGTTCAGCTTCATATTCTGACTTCCGTAAAGAAAGAGCCACCCAGCACCCAGTACCTTGTGCACCCCATACCCTGTACCTTATACCTTGTACCTTGTACCCCGTACCCGGATTTAATCCTGTTGAGATTTCATTATTTGACCGGAAGGGCAGGAGCAAGGTAAAAAATCGACTTCTGAAAGATTTTAAGTTTTCAGACAGCGCAGTATTTATAGATTACAAATGTAAACACTGTTTGTCATATCAGAAATCACTAATGTAATCATTATATTTAGAGGTTTAAAGTTACAGAAGTAAAATTCTTTTTCCATATTAGTAAATACAAATAAAATACATATAATCAGTATTTTAAAGCTAGTAATCTTGCAAAATAATGCTGTATTTTCGGTCCTGAAAGAGCACATTTAGTTAAATATATTTAGAATACCGGTATAAACACTTATAAACCAGATTTATATAGACCTAAATGCAAGTGCAGCGTTAGATAGACTCATATTTTAATGAACTGATTATCTATATTATAAGAGTTTTATCGCTGGGATGTCAAATAGCGGCATTAAACACTATTACAGTTGTAATACATAATATATACACATGTAATTAATATAATATTTACATTTGTAATTGATAATTATAGTGCCATGAAAGACCGCATTTTGCAATTCCTTAAAGCAGAGAATAAATCATCAGCACAGCTTGCTGAAGAAATAGGCGTTCAGCCTTCAGGAATCTCCCATATCCTGTCAGGCAGAAATAAGCCAAGTCTTGATTTTGTTATAAAAATGCTTGAAAAATATAAATTCCTCTCCACTGAATGGCTTCTTTTCGGCAAAGGAAACATGTACCGGGAGCCAGAAATGCAGAAGTTGTTCGATGATTCTCATATTATTTTGCCTGATTCTGCCATAATATCTGAGACAGGTCAGGAAACTGCCAGGAAAAAAGAAAAGAAGGAAATTATATCAATTGAAAATGAAGATGATAAGCCTGCACTTGACAGAATAGTCTGGTTCTTTGAAGACGGCTCATTCAGAGAATTCTCTCCTGCAAAGCGATAAAATGATTCTATCCTGAAATTTCCTTGAGTTAATGATTAGAGTTATATTTGCTCAAATAATCTCCGAATGGCAAAGCGGATCGAACGCCTTAGAATCCTTGAGAATAAGCGACTTAACAATGAATATTTCACTATCAGGCTTTCTTCCGGGGCAACGCTGCCCGTGATGAAACCCGGACAGTTCGCTCAGGTTAAGGTGGACGGAAGTCCGGAGACTTTCCTGCGCAGACCGATTTCGATCCATGATGCAGATCCGCAAACGAACACGCTTAAATTCCTCATCCAGATTGCAGGAAAAGGCACTGAGACTCTCTCAAAGCTTAAACCTGACGATTATCTTAACATAATCTATCCGCTTGGAAATTCGTTCTCTTTGCCTCCCAAAGGCAGCAAGCCACTGTTGGCTGGCGGCGGATGCGGAATAGCCCCACTGTTGTTTTTGGCCAGGTATCTGAACGGGAATGGCTTCAAACCTGATATATTGCTTGGATTTCGCAATAAAGACCGGATCCTGGAATACGAAGAATATCTGGAGTTTGGTGAGGTGTTTCTGACAACCGAAGATGGCTCAAGGGGAGAAAAAGGATTCCTGACCGATCATCCTGTTCTGAAATCAGTGAAGTACGACAAAGTATACTGCTGCGGCCCTGATCCGATGATGAAAGCTGTGTCGGCATTTTGCAGGAAAAAAGATATTGAATGTGAAGTGTCTCTGGAAAACCTGATGGGATGCGGTATTGGAGCCTGCCTATGCTGCATTGTTGAAACGGTTAAAGGGAACCTGTGCACTTGTACCGACGGCCCTGTGTTCAATGTTAAAGATTTGAAATGGCAGACCTTGGATTTAAAATAGGCGATTTACAGTTCAAGAACCCTGTGCTTACCGCCTCGGGAACTTTCGGCTATGGTGCCGAATTTGATGATTTCCTGGATGTTTCACAACTTGGCGGGATAGTTTTAAAAGGTACCACCATGGAACCCAGGGAAGGAAACCCCTATCCCCGGATGGCAGAAACCCCGTTCGGGATGCTTAATGCAGTGGGATTGCAGAACAAGGGAATCGATTATTTTGAAAAAGACATCTATCCACGGATCTCAACCTATAACACTAATGTAATTGTAAATATTAATGGGAGCTACATAGATGATTACGTGGCTCTTGCGGAAAGAATCAGCAAGCTTGATAAGATACCTGCCATTGAACTGAATATTTCATGCCCCAATGTTAAGATGGGGGGAATGGCATTCGGAACAAACCTTGTCTCGGCAAGAGAAGTGACCCGTGAAGTCAGAAAAGTCTATTCAAAAAAGCTTATTGTCAAACTCTCTCCAAACGTAACGAACATAGTCGATTTCGCTCTGGCAGTCGAGGAGGAGGGAGCAGATTCCGTATCGCTTATAAATACATTGCTGGGCATGGCTGTCGATGTGAAAAAGATGAGACCTTCACTGTCGACAGTTACAGGTGGTTTGTCCGGTCCTGCCGTAAAACCGGTTGCACTGCGCATGGTATGGCAGGTGGCCAAAGCTGTCAGAATTCCTGTTATTGGAATTGGAGGAATCACTACTGCAAATGATGCCCTGGAATTCATCCTGGCAGGGGCTTCAGCCATTCAGGTTGGCACCGCTTCATTCATTGATCCCGCAGCGTCTGTAAAAATACTTGAAGGAATTGAGATGTTTCTTGTATCCAGGGGATTCAATGATATAAATGAAATAACAGGGTATATCAACAAGTGACCGAAGACCCAGGACCCAGGACCCAGAACCCAGGACCCAGAACCCAGAACCCAGAACCCAGAACCCAGGACCCAGTATCCAGTAACTTCCGTTTTTCATTTGTCAATCCGAATAATATTCCTTACCTTTTGCTTGATTTTTTTAAGACAACAGAAATTTTACCTGTAATTATTCAAAAAGTATCAAATTATGGCTGAAAACTTACACATTGACGATCTCGACAGGAAAATTTTGGATATTATTACCAAAAATGCAAGGATACCCTACCTTGAAGTTGCAAGGGAATGCGGAGTATCAGGAGCTGCAATTCACCAGCGCGTGCAAAGACTGATAAAAATTGGTGTAATCAAAGGCTCTGAATTTAAAGTCGATCCTGTTTTGGTGGGATTCCATACATGTGCCTATATCGGTATCTTCCTGGAGCATCCCGGTCATTTCAGGGATGTTGTGAAAAGATTCAGGGATATTCCGGAAATCATAGAATGTCATTACACAACCGGCAACTATTCTTTGTTTATTAAAGTCTATACAAGGAATAATGAACATCTTAAGGATATCCTTACAGAAAAGATCCAGAATATTCCCGGGATTGTCAGGACTGAGACTCTTATTTCTCTGGAGGAATCGATAAACAGGCAGATACCGGTTCTGTCGAAATGAACACAATATTTCTTAAACTAAAATTATACTCCTATGGCAAATTTTATTGATGAATTCATGAAGAACTACGGTTCTGAGGTGGCAACCCAGTTGTCTTCAAATCTTAATGTAGACCAGGGAACTGTTCAGAAGCTGATTCCCCAGCTGGCTCCGCTGATCCTTTCAGGACTGAAAAAACAGAAGGACACCATGGGAGGCGACGCAAGGGTTGACCATATCCTGACCAAGTATGGCGATTCTTCGGTATTGGGTAACATCAGGGATATAGTGGCTGCCAAGGTCAGTTCACAGAATACAGATGCAAACCTGGGGGGATTGCTTGGATCAAATGGCGGCGTTCAGGCTGCAAATGCGCTTGCCAAAAATCTTAATATTGATGCCTCAGCGGTAATGAAAATGATTCCTGCCCTGGCTCCGATCATTCTAGGAGCGCTTTCAAAGAAGCGCGATACGGGAAGTGCAGGAATATCCGGAATAGGATCATTGCTTGATGCCGACGGAGACGGAAGTATTCTTGACGATGTTGCCGGCTTTCTTCTGAAAGGAGGATCCTCTCAGCAGACAACAAGATCAGGCGGTTTGCTCGGTTCTGTTCTGGGAGGACTTTTCCGGAAAAAATAAAAGCCTTTTAAACACAAGGGCAGCGGAGTAAATATAGCTCTCAGGATACCGCTGATTACATGGAGTAAAAATTATCTTGGTATTGCTTTGATTACCAGGGTTAGTCTTTGGTTAGCACTATTTGTTCCCTGTCTTTCCGTGCACCCTTATTGATAAAATACCTGAAGGAATTGAAGTTTTCGATACTGACCTCTCCTTTGTTTACCTCAAATTGCCTTTTGCAGGTAAGCTTGTCATTTGTCAGGGCGAGGTTATAGATATATTTCCCGAATTCATTCTCAAGTGCAATGTTCTCAGGCATATATTCGATACTGTATCCTGTTGGTAGATAATAAGATACAGAATCCCTTACAGACTCAGATTCCCCGATCTCCAGTACTGCCTGGAAATCCTGCAGATATGAGAGTTTCCCGATGGCAGGATTGAAGTAGATCCTTTTTCCCAACATGGTGCTGAAATCATTTATGCTTATAGTGTATGAGAATTCTGCAGATGGCTTTTCTGATTTCTCTTCAGAATATTTCACAGCGGACATGCTTACTTCTGAAAATCCAAGAGAGGAGCTTATATACCGCTTCATCTCATCTTCCGACTGCATTCCGAATGATGAGCTCGCTGTCCCGAAATTATATCCGGTATATTTATTTATTATTGTTCCCGAAGCTGATCCCATAGTGGTCATAAACATAAGACCGGTCCTTTCTTTCAGGTTATCTTTCTTTGTAAATGCAGGGGTTCTTACCATTTTCCCGCCTTCCGGCGTAATGAGAAGCGCATACCTGTCGTCAGTAAAATCCCCAAGGTAGTTAAAAGGGAGTGTCTGGCTTGTGCAGTCAAGCCATACAGTGTCGTTCTGGAGGGGGATACAAAGAATTGCATGATTGAACTGGTTATCGACAAAATTCCTGTAAACAGTTCCATTATCACCTGCTCTTACAAGCGTATAATATGAATTTATCCCGGCAGCCTTCATCAGCGCCATAGTATAATTTACCAGTGCTTTGCAGTCTCCGAAACTATTTTTTGATACATCGGCAGCCTCGGCAGTACGAAAGCCTCCTATGCCTATCTGGATTGACACATAGCGTGTTTTTGACTGCATATATTCATAAACAAGCTTTGCTTTTTCCCGGATATCGCTGGCTTTAGAGGTGACCTCTTTAATTGCAATAACATCGGATTCGGGCAGGACATCACGGCCGCTGTTAAGGCTGTAAACCCATTCGCCAAAGGATTTCCAGGATCTCATTGATCCCTTGTACCCTCCATAATCAAAATCGAGAGGTGCAGTATAAAGAATCGGTTGTCCATAAACGGACTGGAGAGACAGATCCGGTGTGGTCACCACCGGGAGGTTCTCCTCCTGCCAGGTGTAGGTTTTTGTGTCTGAGGTGATTATTGAATCAACAGGATTAGTTGTATTTTTTGTGAAATACCTTAATGTCATATTTTTCGGAACAACATACTGGATACCTGATCTCTCGACTGATACATCAGGATCATCATGAAAGCTCCATGAAGGATAGCTTAAAATGCTGGAATATTCAGTTTCGTATTCATACTCAATGGTATACGGGTATTTATAAATTGGGAAATAAAGTATTTTCATCCTGTCGTCACTATAAAATGAGCCTCCTGAAATGGCACTCATGTCAATTACGTCGGCAGCGCCCAGTACCTTTGTTATTTCACCCTTTTCGTCGTAGATGGCACCCTTAATGTACTTTACCTTAGAACTCTTATTGTAATAAACCCTGACGTATCTGTAGGGTAAGGACTCTTCGTTCAACAGTGTTATTGCCATTTTTACTTTTTCGGTTGCCTTGCCCGGTGCTGAGATTGTATATAGGCATTGCTGTGATCTGATCACTGCATCTGCCCTTTTCCTTAGATTGTCGGGTATTGAATCAAATGGATAGACTTGTGAATAGACTTGTGAAATGAAAAGAAGTAGGCAGAAGGATATGAATATTTTTCTCATTTACAGATTATTATGAGGCTTTCTTAAAAATGATGGGTTCCGATTGCTTTTTGAGAAATTCAGCATAGAAATTCTGAAGATTCTTGTATTCAGCCAGAGGAAACATTGTTTTATTAATATTGAAACTGATCTTAATTTCAAGTGTATTTCCGGAAACAGCAGAGGTATATTCAAATTTCCCGTCATTCGTGCCAAGATTTCTGGTAATATCCTTTGGCTTTTCAGCAACCTGATAACCTTCCGGGATATTGACGGTAAGGCGATAGTATTCATCAACAGGACAACCGAAATCGACAGGATACTTTCGTTCCGACGAATAGAAAGGACTTTTCCTTCCCTTTAGTGCAAAAGCAGGGGAGAAGATTATTTCATCCCCGGCGATCTGTGTTCCGGAGGAAGTCTTAAAATCGAAATTTACTTTTAGTTCAGAATCATGATCATCGGCTTTTTCAATGCCAAAATCTGAGAATTCAAAATCGGAGTAGAGTGATTTGACAATATCTGAGTAGCCTTCTTCGCTGTCAATTTTTAACAGCCTTCTGATATTCAGGGAGGAATAGCCTGAATAGGTGTTTTCAGCCCTGCCCTCAATAATCCCTGACTTGTCAACAGATACTTTTAATTCACTTTTTGCAGAGTACATTTCCTTGTTCTTCAGCTCGACGAATCTGGAGTCTTTTTCATTTATCAGCCGACCGGTTCCGTTAAGGCATTCAAATGGAAGCTCATCAAATGGTCTCAGGGGATCAGTGGCATCAACCAGGTATGATTGTCCGTCGATAATTACATTGGCAACCAGGTAGTTAAACTGCTGGATCATTGCCGAAAGCTGGTTTATGCTTCCGTTCGACCTTGTGCTGAGAATAACAGGATCAGCCTGTATATTCACTGCTCTGAGCATGCATATCAGTATCATGTTGATATCTGCCGAGTTGCCCTTTTCTTTTTTGAATACGTTTTTCAGTGTTGATGATGCTGTAAAATCATCCATACCATTCCATAAGATCTTTGTTGAAACATACTCATGCAATTTCTTTAGTTTTAACAGATCACTGTTGATTCCATCGGTTTCTGCTTCTGCAATATTTTTAAAATTGGACTTCATTGCCCTGCCGAAATCAACTCTGTCGAGCAGTTTCTCAGTCAGCGTAGCATACGTGGGAGTGATTTCTTCCTTAGACTGGTTTGGGAAGTTAGTGCTCGCAAGTTCAAATGTGATCTTTGTGACATGTTCCTCATTGCTTTTTATATATGGTTCATTCCTGAATGCCGGCATATCATCGACATACCACCAGTAATTGCGAGCGGCTATTCTTTCTCCGGAGATAAATGATTCGGAGGATGTTATGGAAGATTTAACAAGGGCTGCCGAACCTGAAATGATATTCTTGTATGTGAAATATTCAGGATAGGAAATGGTAATTGAGCTGAACACAGTAGGTATTTCCGATTGAAATTCCCATGGAACGAGATTATAAACTGAATTGCTTTTCAGCATTATCTTGTAGGAGTATTCAATTACTGATCCGTCATGGACATCCGGGAAACTGAATTTCAGAACCCTTGCAGAGTTGGTGGTCTTATCAATTATGAAACTTTTCCTGGGGATGGGTGTCTCGGTTTTTTCGCCGTTCCTGGCATTGAATGTTGAAGCCCTGTAATCAAGCATTATGTCATCTGTCGAAAACGGGATCTCTATGTTAGCATAATCGAATCCGTTGCTGTTGACTATCCTTATCCTTACATCTCTTTCAAGTTCGACATAGAAGTCGTTTCCATAATTCAGGGAAGCAACTCCAATGTCTGACAGGATGATGGCATCAGCCCCCGGATCGGGCTTGTATGGCCTGTTGGAGAGATCGTCACCTTTAATGTCACCAAAGCTCAGGATGAATTTCTGCGAATGAAGATTTGAAACGGTAAACTCCAGTAAAACAAATAGTGCAATTAAGTGCCTGAATTTTATCATAGTGTTGAATTTCGGAATATAACTTTGTCTAATCCGGGTCAAACTCATAAAAATCTGTTAATTGGGTAGTCCCGGCAACTCCATAACCAACATATGCTTTATTGTTTAAAGTTAATGCAACGGCAGAATGTCTCGGGCCGGGAATAAGGGCTGCACTTGTCCATGTATCGGTAAAAGGATCGTATTTCCAGAGATCATTCAACAGGGTTGAACCTGCCAGACCCGTACCCATATACGCATTGTCGCCCAGACAGAAGGATATAGCTAATCTTCTCGCCTGGCCAGGGAATTTATTCTTTTTTGTCCATTTATTCAATACTGGATCATACTCGAACAGGTCATTGTTTGAAAACAGTACATAACCCTTATTCTTTAAAGAGAAGTAGGTTGTATATGGTGCTGTTATTGAATATGGCAGATCTATAAGTAATTTCCAGGTATAGTTAATAGCCGGATTAAAGACATGAAGATCTTTGTAATGATCATACCTGTAATCAAATCCAAAGTAAACTTTGTCGTTCAATGAGAAAGCGATACCTTCCCTGACTGTTGAAGTATTATTAATATCTTTCCAGTCATTCAGCTTTTCATCAAAAGCGTACGTATGCTTAAATGCACCTGTGATGTAATCTTGTCCGGCGATAAGATAAAAAGTATCTTTCACGACTGCTTCGGCCATCTTTTCTGTTCCCAGGAAAGGGAAAGGGGCAGAAGAATAAATTTGTGTCCATGAATTGTCAGACGGATCAAATTTATACATGAGGTTTGAAGCAGGGGAGCAAAGGTATCCATGGCCGCCAATGCTCTCTCCATATATTGTCATAGCAGGATAAGTTGTCCCTTCAAACATATTTGTCGACATTTCAGGAGAAGCTATCCTTAGCCATGGGGACGATGATAATATATTCTGTGATGAAGCTCTTGTGTAGCCGCCCGTAGTCACTTTAATTTTGTATTCCCCAATTGGCAAAGCGTCAGGGCAGCGCGCAACGATCTGAGTATTCGAAGCACTGATGATCGGAAATGAATAAATATCCCACTCAACTTTATTTAGATTTGTTGCTGGATTGAAGTTAATACCGTTAATAGTTATATTATGACCCGGTATTAAGGTTTCCGGTGATACCGAAATGATCTGCGGTGGTGCAAGAATAAACTTCTCAGTTGAACTGATGATACAATCCAAGGATATTATTTTTATTGTTCGTGGGATACTATCCATTGTCGGAGGGACACGGACTATGAACCTTCCATTCTCAGAGTTTATAATCTCAGAAGGAGTATAGTCGAAATAGACTGCTGAACCGACTGAAAAATTTCCTTCGATTGTTATTTCGTCATTGAATGTGCCGGTAAGGGGATAAAAACTCGTGATACTGGGACTTGACAAAATAAAATCTGCCGTGGATGTTGCAGTTTCAAGCTGTGTAACACTAATCTTGAAAGGTCCATTACCTGCTCCGGGTGCCTTTACAATAATCGTCGAGTCATTATAACTGGTAACGACCGCTGGTGATCCTCCAAATTTCACTTCAGGTGTGCTTACTCCAAAGTACTTGCCTTTTATAGTTACTTCGGTACCACAGGTTCCTGTCAGGGGGGCAAAAGATTTTATCTGCGGAGGTTTCAGAGTGAACTTATCAGCTGAACTGACTGTAAAAGGTTGTGCGGAGTAAGTTATTCCTGAACTGATATTCCTGAGAGTATTTGGGATCTTTAAGATAAGCTTGTTTCTGGTAACCGAAAGTATATTCGCTGCCGCTGAACCAACAGTAACACTTGATCTGGCAGCAAGCTTATTAAACTTACCTTCAAGAGCCACCATGATGCCCCATGTGCCTTCGAGCGGAACAATTGAATTTATGACCGGAGGCTCCAGAACTAAGGGGTCCGGCAGGTTTAACGTCAGATTGTTTATTTTGACTGTAACTGTATTTATCTCTGCCGCAAGATGGTCAGTGACCAAGAACCTGAAAGTATTGTTTTTCTTTTCTGTAATAGTCAGAGGTAAAGAACCTATGTTTGCTGAGATTTGAACGGATCCGGCATTCAGGTTATTGAATGTAATTGTAATAGTATCTCCCCAGAATGCTTGAGATTGAGACATATCTGAAAATGAGGGAAGTATTAATTGAAATTCCTGACCTTCAAATACTGAAACATTACCTTCTATCCCGACCGAGATCCTGCTCTTTTCCACTGAAAGCTGCGGACTAATAATTACCGCCAGAGTAGTATCGGTAGTTTCTACCGTAGTACATCGTTTATCGTTGAATAACACTATGTTGCCGCCCGGCACATATGAGAAGTTCTCCCCTTTGATTGTTATGGTATCTCCCCACCGTCCTGAAGAAGGTTCGAAACCAGTAACTTTCGGAGCGCCGCTGCCCAGGCTCTTAAATATGACCTCAGGTCCATATACGATATGCTCATCAGTTTTAGCAAACGCTTTAACCAGGTATTTTCTGCCTTCCGCAAGTGTGGTCAGAATTTCTGATGAAAATTCTCCGGCGCCTTCTGCAGGTCCAAGGATTACTTTATTACTGGTACTGTACCTGGGATCTGAAAATGCATCCCATATAAATCCATGTTCTGTTATTTTTTCAGTGCCCTCTGAATAAATTTCGCCCCTGAAGGTCGCCCCGTTTTCTGTAATATTGGTTACCGGCAGAGTATTGAGCCTTGGATAGCTCCTGGGTTCTCTCTTTTCCTCCTCGCAATTGCTTAAAGACACTAACAGAATAATGAATATCAGAGAGATAAAAAGACTCTTCCTATCTAACTTATCTTTGGATCTCAAGATTATTTTCAGTTAATGGAATTTTTGATTGTAATTCTCAAATTTAACTATTTTGGAATAATAGATCAAACCATTCAAATTCTTTATAAATTGTGCAGTGATTCCAGGATACAGATCATGTTTAAAAGAAAGCTAACCATTACATTTTTGATACTTGTTCTTTCTGCCGGAAACCTTCTGAGTCAGAAAGTTTTCAGGGATGGATACATTGTAAGGAAATCTGGGGAAACATTGAATGGACTTGTGAAATACTCAGTAAATCAGGGTACTCCATCGGAATGTAATTTTAAAAGGTTTGAAATAGCAAATGAAGTTGTATATTCTGCAAATGATCTGAAAGCATTTGGTTATAAGAATGGGAACAGGTATGAGTCCGTTGAATATAATGGAAAAACCTCCTTTTATGAGGTGCTGGTAAGCGGAAAAATAGTTCTCTATTCAAAGGGCTCTGATTTCTTTATTGATAAAGATAATTCCGGAATTACTAGTCTGGGTAAACTGCCAATAACATATTATACCGACGGTAATAAAAAAGAGTTTAAAGCAGTTTCTGAATTCATAAGGTACATTACCGAAGAAAAAACTCCGATTAGCGACAAACTCAATTTGAAGAATGACCTGGTGAATGTCATTACCGGGTATAACAGGCAGTCGGGAGAGGATATGAAAGTGTATAACCGCACTATGTCGGCGATTACGGTTGAAAAAATGTCTCTTGCCTCTGGAGAAAATATGAACATATTCGGGGTTGCTGCCGGCGTTGGAGGTTATATGCTTAATATGAAAAAACTCAAAGCAGATTATGTTCCGGCTCCGGCAACAGAATTTTGTCCGGTTATAGGATTATCCTATGAAAGACTTCTTTCAAGGAAATCCGGCAACCTGTCATTTAGTATTGAATTGCTGGGTTACGAGCAGACATTTTATGTTTATTCAGAATATGATAGTTACAATAAATACCTTAGTGAATACACTGGTACCTTCAGGAACGATGCATTTTATGATTTCATTGCAGTGAAAGTTCCTTTGATGCTCAGATATTCACTTTCCGGGAATAGGTTTGTACCTTACGCAAATGCAGGTGTAGCGTTCCAGTATTTAATTGATCATAATTTCAGACGCATCGAGGAGTATGAAAACAACTCGCATGAAATAGTAACAAATGAATATGAGGACTTTGCTTTCAATCCTCAGGAAATAAGTGGACTGGCGGGGATAGGAGTGAGGACAAGACTTTTCAATGATATTTTCCTGAACCTTCAGGGAAGGGTCGAGTTTGGAAGTGGAATTTTTAAGAAAAATTCTGAACGAAATGACTCCTTTAATCAGTATTCAATCCAACCTTCAATTCTGTTTGGTGTAACCTTTTGATAACTGATAGACAGGGGATCATTGCAAGCATATGGTCCCCCTCTTAGAAAAAATGCTCCTTGCGGAGCATCGTTTGTGTTGTGATCTAGCTGGGGCTCGAACCCAGGACCCCATCCTTAAAAGGGATGTGCTCTACCAACTGAGCTACTAAATCAATATTTCACAATATAAAAGAACTGCTGGACCCTTCCGCAAAGCGGAATGCTCTACCTCCCGATAGCTATCGGGATGAGCTACTAAATCATTATTTCACAATAAAAAAGAACCTCTGGACCCTTCCGCGAAAGCGGAATGCTCTACCTCCCGATAGCTATCGGGATGAGCTACTACTTCATAGCCTATGATTTTGCGGTTGCAAAGGTATATTAAAAATACTTTTTTCCAAGTATTCAATATTTCTTTTTCTTAACAACTCCGAAATTAATCAAAAAATTTCGTAAGCCGGTAAATAGTCCTATTTTCGCACAGAGTGATACACTTATTTTGTATGAAGGAATTTTTTAGAGATAAAGTTGTAATTATTACAGGAGCCTCTTCCGGTATAGGCGCTGCTACTGCAAGGGAATTTGCATCCAGCGGAAGTAAGGTCATGCTTGCTGCGCGATCGGAAAATAAGCTTGCTGCGCTTGTATCCCTTCTGAAGGCTGAGAATTATGAAGCTGATTTTGTAGTTACGGATGTAACAAGGGAAGAGGATTGCCGTAACCTGATCAATAAAACAGTTGAAAAGTACGGGACTATTCACATTCTCGTAAATAACGCTGGCATTTCCATGAGGGCTTCATTTGACGATGTCGACCTTAAAGTGCTTCATAACCTGATGGATGTTAATTTCTGGGGGACGGTCTATTGCACAAAATACGCGCTTCAATACCTGGTAGCCAACAAAGGTTCCCTGGTTGCTGTTTCATCTGTTGCAGGATTCCATGGCCTGCCCGGAAGAACAGGCTACTCTGCATCGAAGTTTGCTATCCATGGTTTCATGGAAACATTAAGGATAGAGAATCTGAAAAGAGGCCTTCATGTGATGATAATTGCACCTGGTTTTACTGCCTCTGAGATAAGAAAGCACGCGCTCCTTGCTGATGGATCTGAACAAGGATCGTCACCAAGGGAGGAGGGAAAGCTCATGTCTGCTGAAAAAGTTGCCAAATGGATACTCAGGGGGATCAGAAAAAAGAAAAGAACCAAGATTATTCCTCTCATTGGAAAGCTTACAGCCCTCTTGCAGAGAATCCTTCCGGAGATCGTTGATAGGGGTTACTATATTGAGATGGCGAGAGAACCGGATTCACCGCTGAAATAGTAATTGAAAATATTCTACTTTAAACTCCAGAGTGTTATCTTCTGAAATTCAATCGGGATACAGGGCTTTGCTAAGGACTGCCAAAAACAGTGTCTCAAGGGAAGATTATTCCAAAATAAGAAGAGCCACCGACCTTGCCATAATTTCATGCGGCGAAAAGAAAACCATTACCGGTGAACCCAAAATCCTTCATTCCCTTTCAGTAGCAAAGATCATTGCAGGAGAAATGGGACTGGGCCTTACCTCAATTATCACTGCTCTCCTTCATGATTCATGGAAAGATCTTGAAACAGATAGTAAAACCATCGAAAAGGATTTCGGAAAGAAGGTTGTCGAAATTCTCGAAGGCTTTTCAAGGATCGAAGGGATAGAATCCATGCAATCCTCATACCAGGCTGAAAACTTTCGCAAACTTCTTCTCAGCCTCGCTGACGACGTCAGAGTAATACTTATCAAACTTGTGGAACGGCTTGAATATATGAGAAATCTGGATCAGGCCGCTGAAAAGGAAAAAATACCTCTCGCTTCTGAAACATATTTTCTCTATGCACCCCTGGCACACAGACTTGGATTCTACAACATCAAGTCGGAGATGGAGGATCTTGCCGTAAAATACCTTGAACCGGAACAGTACGACTTTGTCGAAAATCGGCTTAAGCAAACAACATCCTCAAGGAACAGGCTTATAAGGGAATTTTCAGCACCTTTGCAGGAGAGGCTGGAAAAGCAAGGCTTTAGGTTCACAATCAAAAGTCGCACAAAATCAATCCATTCCATAATGCTGAAAATGAAAAAACAGGGAGTGGAATTTGAGGAAATATTTGATCTTTTTGCTGTCAGGATAATTCTTGACACTTCTGGTCAGAATGAAAAATCTGATTGCTGGCGAGCCTATTCGGTCGTTACAGATCTGTATCAGCCAAACCCCAGCAGACTGCGCGACTGGATCTCTGTTCCGAAATCAAACGGATATGAATCGCTGCATACAACAGTAATCGGACCGCGTGGAAAATGGGTCGAAGTCCAGATCAGATCTGTCAGGATGGACGAAATTGCCGAAAAAGGACTGGCAGCCCATTTCAAGTACAAAGGAATTAAGGGAGAAGGCGGTCTGGATTCCTGGCTGGCAAAAATGAGGGAAATACTTGAATCCCCTGAAAAAGAAGATACTGCCTTCCTCGACCAGGTCAGATCAGGTCTTTATACAGACGAGGTTTTCGTATTTACCCCCAAAGGAGACCTGAGACAGCTTCCTGCAGGAGCCACAGTTCTTGATTTCGCCTTCGACATTCATACCGCTGTCGGAGCCTCCTGTGTTGGCGCGAAGGTAAATGGGAAAAATGTGACAATCAGGCACGTACTTCAGAATGGCGATCATGTTGATATTATAAGATCAAGGAATCAGACACCAAAGCAGGATTGGCTCTCCTTCGTAATTACTACCAAGGCGCGTGCAAAGATAAAGCTTGCCCTCAATGAAGAAAAGATGAGGGCTGCAACTGAAGGCAAGGAACTGCTCATGCGCCGGTTAAAGAATTGGAAAATCCCCTTCGGAGATACGGTTATCCAAAAGCTTATCAATCATTATAACTTCAAAACTTCACAGGATCTTTATCATCTGATCTCAACAGGAAAGATAGAATTGCTTGAGATCAAGGATATCCTTCTGAAGGATGAACCTGCTCCGGCTTTGCCTCAGCCGGTTGTCCAGGATAAGGAAAACAGGGAAACGGTTGAATCTCAGTATGGAGACTACCTGGTAATTGAAGACAGAGTTGAAGGACTTGATTACAGGCTGTCAAAGTGCTGTAATCCGGTTTTTGGGGACTCTGTTTTCGGTTTTGTAACAATCTCAGAAGGCATAAAAATACACCGCACAAGCTGTCCGAATGCCCAGAACCTGATCTCAAGATATCCTTACAGAGTGGTGGCCGCCAGATGGACAAAGTCAAAAACAATAACCTCATTCATTTCGTCAATAAAGATAACCGGGGTGGAAGACCTTGGGATTGTAAATAAAATTGCAGATGTAATTTCAGCCTACAGCGTGACAATCAGAAATTTCAACTATAGCATGGAAGACAATATGTTCGAGGGAACCCTTAATCTGCTGGTTCCGAATAATGATGTGCTCTATGCTATCATAAAAAAAATCCGCCTTATTAAAGGTGTCCTCAGGGTAATACGTCAGATCAGCTGAATTAATATTTTAAAGTATGTTCAACACATTATTGTTCATTTCACTGGCTCCTGTTTTTATTATAGCTTTTTATATATATAGCCGCGACAGGTATGAGAAGGAACCTCTGTCAGTTTTGATAAAGGCCTTGTTTATAGGTGTTCTGTGTGTCTTACCTGTACTTTTGATTGAAGGAGTGCTGACAAAGTTGTACATCGGTCCTGAGGGCATTAGTGAGGCTGCTTACACAGCGTTTGTGGTAGCAGGCCTCACGGAGGAGGGGATTAAGTTCCTGGCTTTGTATCTATTTTTCTGGAAGAATAAGAATTTCAATGAGAAATTTGATGCGATAGTCTATGCAGTTTTTATTTCCCTTGGGTTTGCAGCCATTGAGAACGTCCTCTATGTTTTCCAGGGAGGCTATAGCGTAGGTCTTGTGAGAGCCGTTACTGCTGTTCCTGCACATGCTCTTTTCGGAATTATGATGGGTTATAACTTCGGACTGGCACGTTTTAACCGTGAGTATAAGGGAATAAATCTTTTTGCTGCTTTTGCCATTCCCTTTATTTCACATGGAGCGTACGATTTCCTCCTTTTGGGTAACAGCCAGTTGCTTATGCTGGTGTTCGTCCCGGTTTTTGTATTTTACTGGATCACAGGATTCCGCAAAATGAAGAAATTATCAAATGATTCAGTGTTCAGGAACACTTTAAACAATGACCAGGATCATAACGGAGCATCTCAATAATAGGGACTTTCAGTATCTCTTGTCTGGTTTTACAGGAAGCTTTGCCATTTTTTCAACTTCAACCGAAGCATAACCAAACTCCACAACCACTTTGCCGAGGATCAGGTAGGTTCCTGCTCCCCTGAACGGATAGCTGACAAGCGACTGTGGAAAATGCGTGGTGTCGAAGAAGTTGCCTGCATGATCGATGAAGCATCCGAAATTCATCCACTCCTTTTTTATAGTCTTGATATACTTTATGGTAACCAGGTGCCCTGTCATCCTGACCTTTTTTCCCACATGCCTTATCAGCTCATTTGCAGGCACCTCACCGCGGAATGATGTCTCAAGCATGTCGAACCATGTCAATGATACCGGGAAGCCTAAAAGCTCAATCTCGTCATAAGCATCGTCGAGCCTGCTGTGTTCAAGCTCGGGAAGCTTGAAATTCCTTTCCGGGGTAGAGAAGAGCCGCCTCATAGGTTCAGGTTTGCTTTTATTCATCAGCATGTGAGCCTCCCACAGCAGCTCGCTTTTTTTCTTACCTGTGAATCTGAACGCACCTGTCCTTATAAGAAGTATTACCTGTTCAAGACCGGGATTGAGTCTTGCCACAAAATCGCTCAAATCTCTGAATGGACCCTCCGAAAGACGGTTATCTTCGATCATTGTTCCAAGCTTTTCCTCGAGACTCATTACATGAATAAACCCCAGATAGATGTCAGTGCCATAGATAGTTGTCTTATAATTGCTCTTATTCAGGCATGGCGCCTGGATGGTGGCTCCGTACCTTTTAGCTTCGTGGACATAAACCCATGTGCGGTAAAAACCTCCGAAGTTATTTATCACAGCAACCATGAATTCGAGAGGGAAGTGGGCCTTAAGGTAGAGGCTCTGGAAGCTTTCCACGGCATACGATGCCGAGTGCGCTTTCGAAAATGAATAGCCTGCAAACGATTCGATCTGGCGCCATACCTCTTTGGTAAGCTCATCGCTGTATCCCTTTTCGCGGCAGTTGGTGAAAAATCTCTCAACAATCCTCTGCATCTCCTTCTTCGATCTGTATTTCCCGCTCATTGCACGGCGGAGCGTATCTGCATCTGCAAGGTCGAGTCCGGCAAAATGATGGCACACCTTCAGCACATCCTCCTGGTAAACCATCACTCCAAAGGTCTCCTCAAGCTGTTCTTTCATTACCGGATGCAAGTATTTGAATTTGTCAGGATTATGGAATCTGTATATGTACTCTCTCATCATTCCCGACCGTGCAACGCCAGGTCTGATTATCGAGCTTGCAGCCACCAGCGTAGTGTAATCATCGCACTTAAGCTTCTGGAGGAGTCCGCGCATCGAAGGGCTCTCGACATAGAAACATCCTTTTGTCTCGCCGCTCTTCAGGAGCTTCTTGATCTCAGGATCGCTCTTGAATTTCTGGATTGCATGCACATCTACATCTGTTGAGCGGTTCCGGAGTATGATCTCGGCGCTCTCACGGATATGTCCTATACCGCGTTGACTTAGAATATCGAGTTTTTCAAATCCTATTTCCTCGGCGGTGTACATGTCCCACTGTGTTGTGGGAAAGCCTTTTGGCGGCATGTCGAGAGCGCAATAACACGACACAGGCTCTTCGGAGATGAGTATGCCGCCTGCGTGTATGCTCCTCATGTTCGGGAAATCAGCTATTTTGCTTCCTGTTGAAAAGATGATATCGGTTATTTCGTTGCGGTTGGTTTCTGCCGACGGATTATCGATAATTGAATCAATCTCTTCTTTAGGCAGACCGTGCACTTTCCCAAGCTCCCTCACTATCGATTTTCCCCTGAAGGTGCTTATCGTACCAAGCAGGGCTGTGTGGCTGTAACCATACCTCTTGAAAATGTAATCTATAACTTCGTCTCTTTCTTTCCAGGAATAGTCGATATCAAAATCGGGAGGAGAGCTGCGTTTGGGATTTATGAACCTCTCGAAGTAAAGGTTGAGGTCGATAGGGTCAACATTAGTGATCTTCAGGCAGTAAGCAACAATTGAATTCGCCCCGCTTCCTCTTCCTACATGGTAAAATCCTCTTGCCATGGAGTATCTTACTATGTCCCAGGTTATCAGAAAATAGGCGGAGAATCCAAGGTTGTCGATTATTTCAAGCTCATGCTGAATGCGTTTGCGTGCTTCGCTGTTTTTCTTTCCGTACCTGTATATCATCCCATCCCAGGCAAGTTTTTCGAGAAGCAACTTGTCGTCGTATCTGCTTGCTGAGAATAGCTTCTTGTTTTTGTGAGTCCCGAAGTCAAATGATAAATTACAGTCGTTTAGCAGGTTAACAGTGTTATTTAAAATCTCAGGATAGCTTTCAAACGATTTTCTTATCTGATCCTCAGGGATCAGAAATTCATTTTCGCCGGCGCATTGCGATGATTTAAGATGGGAGAGGAGAATATTGTTTTCGACCGCCCTGAGGCTCCTGTGAATAAATATATCGTCATTTCCGTTGAAAGTCACGGGCTGAAGTACTACCATCTTGTTTCTGCCTGCTGTCGGAGCGGTAAGAAGCCTGTTTATCTCCGCCGGTTTTATTCCTGTACGCTCGTTGTCAAAGAGCTTTCTTCCAGGGAGTTTTGACTGTGAATATATGATGTACGCTTCGGAGAACTCCGGTGCAGGAAAAGGTATACCGCTATTTTCGAAATTCAGCTTCGACATGAACTCGTTAAGCTCCCTCATTCCTTTGTTACTGCGTGCTATACCTATGTATTGCAGCTCATTGCCGTTCCTGAACTCGATGCCTGAGACAGGCCTTATTCCGTTTTTCTTGCATTCTCCGGCAAATTCAGGGATGGCTGTTGAATTATTTATATCAGTCAGGGCAATAGTGTCTGCACCAGCGGTTTTTGCTTTCTGCACCAGCTGTTCAACGGACATTGTTCCGTAGCGGAGACTGTAATATGAGTGGCAGTTAAGGTACATGTTGCTGGTTTTGATTCCCCCTTTGAAGGGGGCGAGGGGGATGTTTTCAACTTTTACACCCCCCAGCCCCCCTCAAGGGGGGATATTGGGTCTAATGTCCAAACCCATACATATAATATCCTCTCAGCCTTTCTTCCATCATTTCCTGTTCTTTTACAGCGTTTTCGAGCTGTTTACGGACTTTCTCCTCCCTTTCGCTGCTGGTCATCACACCGGCTGCACGGCGCACCGCATCGCGGCCAAAGCGCTTCCTCATCCTGTCCATGGCCATGTAAAGGCTCACTTTTTCCGGTGTATCATCGAACATGTCGAGCTGCTGTGTTCCACGCACCAGGTTACTGAACCTGACGCCGATGAGACGGATGAGCATTCTACGCTGGTAGATCCTGCTGAAGAGCTCTTTAGCGACTTCGGTAAGAACATGGTCGAAGGCGGTGTAAGGGATCCGCTTCTGCAGGGTGTGGGTGTCAAAATTTGAGTATCGTATCTTCACGGTCACGCAGGAGGTCAGCTTCTCCTGTTTCCTGAGGTCGTATGCTATTTTCTCCACCATGCTCACCAGCAGCTGGTTGAGCCTTGTAATGTCGGTAGTGTCCTTTTCAAAAGTGTGTTCGGTACTTATCGACTTCTGCTCCGAGTAGCTGATGACGGGGGTGGAATCGATGCCGTTTGCTCTTTTCCATACCTCTATGCCGTTCTTGCCCATGAGCTTCTCGAGCATCTCTGCCGGGATGTTCCGCAATGTGTAAATTGTTGCTATTCCCATAGAGCGCAGCACGTGATACGTCTTCTGTCCGACCATCGGTATCTTGCTGATCGACAAGGGATCAAGGAAGGGGAGGACCACATCTTTCCTGACTTCAATCTCGCCGTTGGGCTTTGCCTCGTTTGTTGCGATCTTCGACACTGTCTTATTCACTGAGAGACCTATCGATATGGGCAGTCCGGTTTCCTTTATTATATGCTGTCTCAACTCGTGCGACCATTTATAGCATCCGTAGAAGCGGTCCATCCCCGTGATGTCGACATAATGCTCGTCGATCGACGACTTTTCGTAAAGCGGCGCCCGTTCTGCAATTATCTCTGTGACCATATTCGAGTAGCTGCTGTAGGCTTCGTGGTCGCCGCGTATCACTATGGCATCGGGACACATATTGCGGGCCATCTTCATCGGCATGGCGGAGCTTACCCCGTATTTTCTGGCTTCATAGCTGCAGCTTGAAACCACGCCGCGGTCCGACATGCCGCCGATAATCACCGGTTTGCCTATAAGCCTGCTGTTCCTGAGCCTCTCCACCGATACAAAGAAGGTGTCAAGATCAAGATGCAGTATGGAACGTTCTATGTCGCCGACTATGAACATCACACTTAATTTGTTACTCTGTGTCTGGTTACATGTACTCATCCCCCCAGCCTTTCCGTATGTTTCTTAACCCCACCTCCAGCTCCTCCCCTTAAAAGTAAGGGGAGGAGTGTGCTTTTGTATTTCAGTTAATTACTCCCCTTCCCTTAGCCTTAAGGGAAGGGGCCGGGGGAAGGGTTAAGTAATTCAGGGGGTGAGTACGTGTGAATAAGAGTATAAAAGCATTTTTTTACATTTTTCTTGCATATTTCATAAACATCCTTTACATTTGACTATAAATTAATCAAATTTATGATTACAATATAATCAATTTTTATTATGCACTTTGCATCGAACATAAAATTTTTAAGAAAAAGGAGGGGGCGCACACAGGATGATGTTGCTGCTGCCCTGAACCTGAAGCGTTCCACCCTCAGCGGGTATGAGAACGGTGTAGCACAACCGGGAATTGAGGTTCTGGTCTCGTTTTCCCGCTATTACAATATGTCGATCGACACAATGCTGAAGATCGACATGCCGAAGCTCTCCGAAAGTCAGCTTGGTGAGTTGGAAAGGGGCTATGACGCCTATGTCAGGGGAAGCAACCTGAGAGTGCTTACAACCACCGTAAACGAGGATAACCGGGAAAATATAGAACTGGTCCCGGAAAAAGCCAAAGCCGGGTATGCAACAGGCTATGCCGATCCGGAATACATCGGTGAGCTCCCCAGGTTCAGGCTTCCTTTTCTTTCAGACAAGAGAAAGTATAGAACTTTCCAACTGAAGGGCGACTCCATGCTTCCAATTCCGGACGGATCATGGGTTACGGGTGAATTTGTACAGGACTGGAGGGAGATAAACAACGGAAAGGCATATGTTGTATTCACGATCAATGATGGCATCGTTTTCAAGATCATCGAGAATAAGCTCAGTTCAGACGGCAGGCTGGTTCTCTATTCACTTAACCCTGTATATGAGCCATATGAGGTCCATATTAATGAGGTAAAGGAGATCTGGAAATTCGTGAATTATATAAGCAGCGAGCTTCCCGATCCTGTGCTTCCGGAAAAACAACTCATCCAGGCTGTTGCAGCAATGAAAAACGACCTGGAACGGATTAAAGCTAAGATAGGCAAGGATATTACTGATGTAAAAGAAGTTAATTAAAGAAGTACCCCCTGTCACGCTGTAGGTGTGACGGGGTGGTAATTAATATGTCCATTTTCCACCTTCAAACTTAACAGGAATTTCTTCCATTCTCTGAATTTCTTCCAGGTTAAAGTTTACATGAGGTAATTCTTGCAATCTATTAATATTCTTTTTATTATTAGAGGTAACAGAATCCATTATTATAAATAAACCCGGCTCTGTAAAGTACCTGAGAGCAGGCGATTCGCAGACTATCGGAGCACCTTCGGGAATATGTCGTAAAATAGCTCTGAAAGCAGAAAGAAGATCATTATCCCTAACTTTTGCGAAGAATACTCTTTTAGCCCCGGCACCAAGCATGCGTGAAGTATCCTTTCCCGTGCAGGCATCAGTTTCCTCATATATTGCAAACCCGGCCGTCTCGGAAAGCATAACCAGCCCCGGAGTTGTTTCATGAAAATGAGGGGTGATCTTGATCCCTATAACTCCTTCTTTGCTGAACTGCCCTATTATCTTGCACGCCAGGGTAGTTTTGCCTGATTTGTTGCCAGTGCCGGCTATCAGAATAAGGTTGGGAATCTTCATAAAATAAAATGCCCCTTCCAGGCGTCTTGCGGGGGAAGGGGCAGGAACAATGTTAAAACTCCTATTCTTTCGTTAGAGAAATGATCATATCGATGATCTTCTTGTTTTCGGATTCAGGTATTTTACCCACATATACTCCTCTGACAATCCTGTTCTTATCAACGATCACGACTGTATAACTATCCTTTGGCATACCCCAGTCTCTCTGAAGCAATCCGTCATAATCAAAAAGGATGGTTGTTTCAAATTTCTTCGCTTTCTTGCCGGCAATCGACCTGATAAGTCCATTCGGCTTCCATGTTGACTTGCAATCAACGATTCCGAATCCTTTAAAAAAGTTTTTATCGAGTGTTTTGTCTACATCTGTTGCATTTTTTACAGCATCGTTGAAAGGTTCATTTAGTTCCGATTCATCAGGATCTACATAATTTATCTGAAGGACCTTGCCCGGCCAGGAACTCATTGTGAATTCTTTCTTGTCGGCATCGGTAAATACCCATTCAGGAGCTTTCTTGCCTATTTCAAGCTTGGTACCAGTCTGTGCACAGATGTAACTAACTGCCAGAACTGTAAATAGAATAGTAAGGATTGTCTTTTTCATGTTTAACGTATTAAGTTAAAAACGAAATATATGAAATTTTATTTATAAACCGATTTTCTTCAGTTTTTTACATTAATCCCGACAACTATATTACTTTTGCACTCGCAATTTTTATATGCAGCAGATTAGGAACATAGCTATCATTGCCCATGTAGACCATGGCAAAACGACACTTGTTGACAGGATCATCCAGGAATGCAAGGTACTTGATCAGCGGAAGGAGACAGGAGACCTGATCCTCGATAGCAACGACCTGGAGAGGGAAAGAGGGATTACAATCACCTCTAAAAATGTCTCAGTCAATTATAAGGAAGTCAAGATCAACATCATCGATACTCCCGGCCATGCTGATTTCGGAGGGGAAGTGGAACGCGTTCTCAAGATGGCTGATGGAGTTCTGCTGCTTGTTGATGCCTTTGAGGGTCCGATGCCGCAAACACGATTCGTCCTGGGAAAGGCAATAAACCTTGGTCTTATACCTATTGTGGTTGTCAACAAGGTCGATAAGGATAATTGCCGGCCTGATGAAGTTCAGCAGGATATTTTCGAGCTCATGTTCAACCTTGATGCATCTGAAGAGCAGCTTAACTTTGAAACGGTTTTCGGCTCTTCAAAACATGGATGGATGAGCAAAGACTGGCGTAAACCGGCATCCGATATCACTTTTCTGCTTGATACCATCCTCAGGCAGATCCCTGAACCCCGCTATATAGAGGGTACGGCTCAGATGCAGGTTGCTTCTCTCGACTATTCGAGCTATGTTGGCCGTATAGCTATTGGCCGTGTGTTCAGGGGAGATCTGCGTGTCGGCGAGGATTATACTCTCTGCAAAAACCATGGCGAAGTAAAAAAAGTGAGAATCAAAGAGTTATACGTGTTCGAAGGTCTCGGAAAGGCCAAGACTGAAACTGTCCGCTGCGGAGACCTATGTGCTGTGATCGGTCTTGAGGATTTTGAGATTGGCGACACACTGGCTGACCTGATTAATCCTGAAGCCCTTCAGAGAATAGAAGTCGACGAACCTACGATGAGCATGGTCTTTACGATCAATAATTCACCTCTTTTTGGAAAAGAGGGAAAATTCGTCACTTCACGGCACCTGCGCACCAGGCTGATGAGAGAGACTGAAAAGAACCTGGCATTGAAGGTTGAAGAGACCAATTCTGAAGACACATTCAATGTTTTTGGCCGCGGTATCCTGCACCTTTCAATTCTAATTGAAACAATGCGGCGCGAAGGGTATGAGTTCCAGGTAGGCAAGCCTAAGGTGATAATGAAGAATATAAACGGAGTCAGGTCAGAGCCTTATGAGACTCTGACCGTTGATGTTCCTTCAGATTTTTCCGGAAAGGCGATAGAACTCGTAACTCAAAGAAAGGGTGAAATGATCGTCATCGAGCCAAAAGGCGACCTTCTGCATCTGGAATTTGATATACCCTCAAGAGGCTTGATAGGATTGAGGAACAACATGCTCACAGCTACCTCAGGTGAAGCTGTAATGCACCACCGCTTCAGGGCTTACGACAAATACAAGGGCGACGACCTCATCCCGAAGCCAAACGGTTCGATCATCTCCCTCGATCTGGGGACAGCAACAGGATATGCAATCGACAGACTGCAGGACAGAGGCAGGTTTTTTATTGATCCGGGTGAAACAGTCTATAAAGGTCAGGTAATTGGTGAATACACGCGCAGCAACGACATCGAAGTTAATGTTGTTAAAGGCAAAAAACTCACCAACATGAGGGCCTCGGGCTCAGATGAAAGTCTGAAAATAGAGCCTAAGATCAGGTTCTCACTTGAAGAGTATATGGAACAGATCAAGGATGATGAATACCTTGAAGTTACTCCTATTAACCTGAGAATAAGGAAGATACCTGTTCAGCGTCCTTTCTGATTATATGCATGTCATTAATTATGGCAATGAAATGCATTCAATAGTCATTCAGGAAGTCGTTCAATGGCTTCATTGCTCTGCAGCCTTTGATAATTAATTCAAAAACACCCTCGCTAGTGATCTCCCTGTCGGAAAAAATACGTGAAACGAGATAGCTTTTCATCTTGAGCAATTCAATATCGCGATGGTCCCTTGAAAATCCCTTGGGGGCAGATTTCAGCTTTTCACCTTCAATTTCCCCGAAATAATCTTTTAAGTCTTTATTCTCCAGTATTTTATGAAACTTCTCACCCTTCGCGTCGATATTTTCTCTTATAGCTGTCAGCCAGGGCATCGGCGGCACATACGCACCTCCTGCAACCATACTGTTGTTACCGGGCTCGACATGAATGTAATATCCGGCAAACTTGTCTCCATTTTTCTTTCCCCCTTTCACAATGAAGGCCCCCATATAGGTTTTGTAAATGGTTTTATCGCTGGAGAATCTTATATCGCGGTTAATCCTGTACATGCAGGTTCTGGCTTCAAGCCCTTTTAAGATGGGATCAAACTTCGAGACCTCGTTTATGACTGCCTGAACAAAAGCTTCATATTCGGCTTTTGCCTCATTATACCGGTCGCGGTTAACTGTGAACCATTCCCTGTTATTGTTTCTGTTAAGATCTGACAGGAACTTCAGTGTGGATTTACTTATAACTGGCATATCATTTATTTCTTATATCGTAGGCTATCAGAACCTTGCCGTGCCTCTGGTACAGCACCCCCTTGTTTATGACAGGATGTGAAAAATGCTGGAGTGTTCCTTTTTTTACACGGAAGGAACTCACAAGGCTCATCTTCCCATTGTTATGGCTGATGAGCATCAACTCTCCCTTCTGGGTATAATAATAGATCATATTTTCAGCTGAAATTATTGCTCCTGTGGCTGTTTTGAGTGAATCTGTAAGCTGTCCCGTGCGTGTATCAATTGCAACAAGCTGTGGTCTTGCCACCGCTCCGCAATAGAGGTATTCTCCAAGTTTGACTACACCGCCCATGTATGAATCAAAATCTTTATTTCTCCAGACTTCTGTAATTTTAGATCCGTCGGATGACAGATTTAACTTAACACAGCAGTTGCCGTCTCCTTCCGTATACCAGATACTTCCATTATCATAGATCACTGAATTGGCATGAGTATCACCGTAACCCGGACCTCTTTTTTCCAAAGGATAATTGTCCTGTTCATGAGACCAGAGCAATTGACCGGTCTTAGCGTCTAAGCCCATCAGATGGTACATTGAAAAGGTGACAAATATTTTCCTTGATGAAAGGGTTATGAGTTTGCCTGGATTGTATGCAGAGACTTCTCCAAAACCTTTGTTTGACCAGAGAAGCTTTCCATTGAACCTGTTCAGAGCTACCACATTATGGACCTTTCCACCCGGTGTCCAGAAAACTGTATTGCCATCGACCAGGGCAGCTTCGGAATACCCGTGCAGAGGTGGAGTTCCTCCGAAGTCATCTTCAAGGTCCTTTGACCATACCACCTTCCCGTCCTTTCTGTCAACACAGTAAAGGTTTCCCATCCCTGTGCCCACATATATCATGTTGTCAATTATTGTTGGTGTGCATCTTGATCCTGGGTATCCACCTGCCATCCATTCTTTTCCAAGTGTTGTCTGCCACAATTTTTCACCCTTCAGATTAAAGCTGAAAAGTACACACATAGAATCGATCTCACCGCTTATGAAGAAACCATTATCGGTAAACACTGGAGAGACAAAACCGTTGCCGATGTTCTCAACAGCCATGATCTCCCTGGGCCCTTCAGTCGGCCATGCTTTTAACAGGTTGGATTCCTGATAAATACCTAACCGGTCTTTACCCCGGAATTCAAACACGGCATTTCTGTCAGCAGCACCTGATGATGTGAAAATCAAATTCAGCAAAAACAGTATTGTCAGAGTATTCATACTTTCAAATTAGTGATAAATAAAAGTCATAAAGATACTTTCATCTTCATTATAAAACGAAAACAAGTTATAAGAAATTAGATTAAAAGAGTCTTTTTAACCGCTAAAGGGCCGAGCGTTAAGGAGGCTCTCTTATAAGGCTGTTCAGCATGTTAATTGAAGAACTTACACTGAGGAAACCCGAAGTCCCACAGAGGAACACAGAGTAGTCAAGTTTTGTAACTCTGTGTAACTCTGTGACTTCTCTGTGAAACTCTGTGTAATTAAAAATTGTTCTGAATAAAAAAATCAAAAAAAATGGTAAGATTGTTGACTTTTGAGACAGTCTCTGGCGAAGGAGCCAGCACACGCTGTATTCAGTAATTGCATAATTAAGTACCTTTGAGACTTGTTTTTGACTGATGAAATACCTGAATCTTATTTTCCTTATTCTCCTGACTTCATTTGCTGTTCAGTCACAGCCGTCGTTCAGTCATAAACACGGATTTTATGAAGTCCCCTTCACCCTGACAATCACTCCATCATCTTCCGGATCAGCTGTATACTTTACCACTGACGGGAGCATTCCTGGTCCTTCCAACGGTTCTCTGTACACCACACCTTTAATCATTGACACACTCACAGTGATAAGGGCGTGTGAGGTAAATAATGGCCAGCCCGGGAAGACAGCGACATGCACCTACCTTTTCATCGACGATATAATTAATCAGCTTGATGATCCGGAAGGCTACCCTGCATTATGGGGTAAATATACAGGCATTTCAGGCACTGCAGTTGCAGACTATGAAATGGATCCCGAACTAATGGAAATACCAGGTTTTGCTGATTCGGTCAAGGCAGGATTGCTTGATCTTCCGGTCATATCGCTTGTAACTGATAAGGATAATCTCTTCTCCGATGTACCCGATCCGGTCACCGGAGGGATATACATCTTTACTGGAGCGCCGCTTACCAATACCACCAATGGTACCGGATACGGGTGGGAGAGGCCTGTTTCATTCGAATACTTTGATGCCAGGAATTCAGTTGATTTACAGGTAGATTGCGCTCTGGAGATCCAGGGCAATCACGGCCGCAGGGCCGAGAAATCGCCGAAACACTCTTTCCGGCTCACATTTAAGCCGCCTTACGGCCCTTCAAAACTAAATTATCCGCTTTTTGGTGCGGATGCCGACTCAGTTCACAATACTGTAATTCTCAGGGCTGGATTCGGAAATACCTGGGTGCACTGGAGCCAGAGCGAGAGAGGAATGGCTCAGTATCTCCGCGACAGGTGGACTAAGGACGCGCATCTTGCTATGGGCCATTATGCCAGCCATGGTTTTTATGTTCATCTTTTCTTAAACGGATTATACTGGGGATTATACAATCCTTCTGAAAGGCTCGACAGTGAATTTGCTTCAATGTATCTGGGGGGAAATGAAGAAGACTATGATGTGATAAAGGATTATTCCGAGGTTGCTGACGGCAATATAAACGCCTGGAATACTATGATGTCGCTTGCCAATTCCGGGCTCTCGACAACCGAAGCTTACCAGAGAATCCAGGGTAATCGTCCCGATGGAACCAGGAATCCATATAGTGAACCGATGGTAGATGTGGTAAGCCTGGCTGATTACATGCTGCTGAATTTCTATGGTGGTAACTGGGATTGGGATCATCACAACTGGGTGGCTATTAGGAACAGGGTGGACCCTGGCAAGGGATTTCAGTTTTTCAGCTGGGATGGCGAGCATATGATAGAAGGTTTCAATGCAAACATTCTTTCGAAAAACAACGATAACTGTCCAAGCCGTGTATTTCAGAAACTGCGTGAGAATGAAGATTTCAGGCGTCTTTTTGCCGACAGAGTGCAGAAACATTGTTTCGGGGAGGGAGTTCTGGCTGCCTCTTCTGCCAGGGAATTATGGAAAAGAAGATCTGATCAGATTGAAAAAGCGGTTAATGCAGAATCGGCACGCTGGGGTGATTACAGGCGGGATGTTCATCCCTGGCAAACCGGGCCTTATGAGCTCTACACCAAGGAAACTCACTGGACACCTCAGAATAAATACATTATTAACACATATTTTCCAAACCGGACCAATTCATTCATAACCAGCCTTAGAAACGCGGGTCTTTTTCCTAATGTTGATGCCCCGGTCTTCAGGATAAACGGTAATCCTGTGATAACGAGTGACATTATGCTGAATGACCGGCTCACAATGAGCGCTGCTCAGGGGGAGATTTATTATACCACTGACGGTAGCGATCCTGTAATATGGAAACCAGTCGAGGGAATTTCGCCAAATGCAAAAAAATATACCAACCAGATACTTCTATCCACATCAGCCCATTTCAAGGCCAGATGTTACTCTGCCGGGATATGGAGCGCAACAACTGAAAAGTTTTTTATTCTTCCGGCAGATTTCCATGATATTAAAGTGACAGAGGTTCATTATCATCCTCTTGACATGGGAATAAATGATAATCAGGAACTTGAATTCATTGAGCTCAAGAATACAGGCATTTCGACACTCAATATGAAAGGAGTAAGGTTTATAGACGGCGTCGATTATGTTTTTCCTGAAGATATGCCTTTTAAACCTCAGGAATTCATAGTTCTTGCCTCAAACGGAAGGTATTTCAGGGACAGATATGGCTTCTGGCCGGATGGTACCTATGACGGTCAGCTGGATAACAGTGGTGAAAGAATCGTTTTGCTGACCGCATCCGGCGATACAATTATCTCATTCGCATATAGCGATGATCCTGCCTGGCCTGAGGATGCTGATGGAAATGGGAATTCTCTTGTACCTACTGAATATAATCCTGAAAATAAACAGGATAAATCTGAATACTGGCGTGCATCCCATAAAACAGGAGGTTCCCCGGGCTACGATGACAGGAATCTGGCCGAAGGCAAAACTTCGGGACTGCTGACCGTCTACCCGAATTATCCAAATCCTTTCACCACTGTTACTTCAATTAAATATCAGGTGACATCATATGCGCACGTGACAATTGACATTTTCAATTCAGCAGGGCAGAAAATTAAAAGACTTGAAGACATCAAGAGACCTGCAGGTACCTACATAGTCGAATGGGATGGTCAGAATGAGGAAAACTGGTCAGCGGCATCAGGTTTCTATTTTTACAGGATCCATGCTGAAAACGGAATTGAATCTCCAACGATAAATTATAAAATGCTAAAGATCAGGTAGATATACTTTACTTTCTGATCAGACTAGTTTTCCTGGTCAGGAATTCAATAATACACCGGGGTATTAAAGGAATGAGCAGGACAGTGATCTTGTTTATGAATCCCGGGACACAGACAGACCGATTCCTGAAAAGCGCTTTTACACCTGCTTTTGCAACCGCTTCAGGTTTTTTCATTATTCCCAGCTTCTTTAAAAGTACTGTATTGATATTGCCGTGATCGTAAAGTGATGTTTCGACTGCACCAGGGATAAGACAAGTGACATTAACATTGTCAAGCTTCATCTCGCTTCTGAATGCCTTTGAGAAATGCCTGATGAATGCCTTGGTGGGGGCATATAATGAAATACCCGGGTAAGGCATTACAGCTGTGATTGATGACAGATTCAAAATATAACCCATTCCTCTTGAGGCCATTTGTTCACCAAAAAGCCTGCATAGCAGGACAGGAGTGACCATATGGAGAGAAAGAATTGTTCTGACACTTTTTAAATCGATCTTTGTGACTTCTCCGAAAAAGAACATGCCTGCATCGTTTACCAGCACATCGACTAAAAGGTTGTTGTCGCTGCAAAAATTGAGAACACCTTTTGCAGAGTCTTCCTGTGAAAGATCAGTTTCGAAGGTTAGTACCTTTATGGGGTAGTTCTTTTCCAGTGTTGTTTTAAGATCCTGAAGTTGAGGAAGCTGGTTGCTTACAGCGACAATGGAATAACCTCTCCCCGCAAGTTCTGCTGATATATGCCATCCTATACCTGATGAAGCCCCTGTTACAACCGCATATCTTTCACGATTATCCATTTTCTGGCATCATTTTCCTGACTTTTTCGCTGATAGTCTTGTCATTCATAATGCAGGCGGCTTGGCGGCTGTACATTACTGCGATGCAATAGTTGCATAGATCGCATTCAGAACGAGATAACTCTTTGTTATACAGTTTCTTAATAAAATCAGGGTCTTTGATAAGAGCTCTTGCGACGGCCACCATCTCAAATCCATTGGATAGCACTTCGTCGATCTTATTCCTGGAAATGAGTCCGCCGACATACACCAGAGGAAGTTTCAGGGCTTCCCTGAACCTGAGTGCGTCTTTAAGGAAATATCCTTCGGTAAATGGCACTTCCTTTACTAACCAACCGCCGACAAGCCTGACAAAGAAGCTCATGAGCCGGTTATCTATGTAATGGGCGAATACTCGTATGGGCATTTTTCCGTGCATCACATACATTGGCGCTTTACTCACAAAACCACCGCTTAATACCAGTGCATCGGCGCCAGCTTTTTCAAGCATTCTGGCAACTTCAATGCATTCTTCGATACCGGTGCCAGCCCTGAATCCATCACGCATATTCGTCTTTACGAGCACTGCAATGTCGCTTCCTGCAGCTTTCTTAACTTCATCCATTACCATCAGCATGAATCTTGTCCTGTTCTCAAGCGAACCTCCGAATTGATCCTTCCTGTGGTTTGTGAATGGAGAGATGAACTGACTGATAAGGTAGCCATGTCCGGCATGTACTTCAACCGCGTTGAAACCGGCTTCACGGGCAAGGTTAACGGCTTCGCCAAATGATTTCACTACTGACCTGATATCATCATTGTTCATCCGGTGGGTAAAAGACGGAACATACAGATTGATTCCCGCAGATGGTGCCAGCGGCATTCTTCCGGCAATTGATGCTTTCGACATATTGCCGCAATGTCCTATCTGGATTGAACAGGCGGCGCCCTCTCTGTGAACTGCATCTGTTATCCTTCTCAGTCCGGGAATTGCTGCACGGTTCAGCCACAACTGATGGGGAAAGGAGAGTCCCGACCTCTCAACAGCTGCATACGCGACTGTTGTCATGCCTATTCCTCCGGCAGCAACCTCACGATGATAATTAAAAAGATCGTCAGAAGGGAGATTGCCCGGGCACATACCTTCAAAAGCAGCGGCCCTGATGGTCCTGTTGCGAAGGGTTATCGAACCTAATTTATAGGGAGTGAAAAGAATATTGCCGTCCATTTTAAATAAAAGAAATTAAGCAAAACAAAAATAATAATTAAGAGCTGACCACAAAGCCAGTGTAATATTTTCTGTTAAACCATAAGCCTAATATTGAAGAAATAGCCGGGAAGCAATCGGAAGACTTGGATTAAGTCATTTGCCTATAATTAATATTATGTAAAATAGAAATAATATTAATTAAATAATGAATAAGTATATAACAGCGTTGTTTCCATGGACATCTCTCCTGTACAAAGGAGTTACATGATCTGAATCAATGATTCAGGTAATATAATATTTCATCAATCGGTGTATTATCAAGGATTGGAACTGATGGTATCTTAAAAAAGTTGATTTCTGGATTTATTATTGCTTCATGAATGGATGTCCTGATAAAACTGTAGCCATTTCTCTGAACTGCTGAAATAATTTCACTGTCTCCTGCACCATCGCCGAACGGCAATGATAAACAATCAACCTCATAAGGAGTCAGCAATTCAATAACTCTTTTTGATTCTCCCAGCTCATAGTCAAGAAAGGAATTGTATTCTTCAGCAGTTGAAAAAGTAGCTTTCCTGGTCTGCAGATACTGATGTGTAAAGCTGTGAGACCCGAAAACAAAGGGTCTTGCACCGCCAGGCAGCATATAATTGCTCATCGTTTCAATCTCTGAACTCTTGAAATATGTATTCTGGCCTATCTTTTCGGCCCAGATGAAAAAAGTGGCTTTCATCCCGTACTTCTTCAGCAGAGGCAGAACGAGGTCGTATCCTGAACGGTCGCCATCGTCAAATGTTATTATTGCAGAATGTCCTTCAGGCATTGTCCCCGATTCGCTGACTCTCTTGAGATCGTCGAAGCAAATAACATTTATGTTATTGTTAATTAGGTATATAAGGTCATTCTCGAAGTCTGTGACACTTCTTTCATACAGATTTGCTGCCTCACCTTGTGTAATCTTATGATACATGAGAACAATTATATTTCCCTTTTCCCGGGGGATCGGATCATTATTGCATCCGCCTGAGAGAAGCGCTATGGCAGCAAAAGCACAAAATATGTATTTCCCAGCTCTCATTATTTCAGATAAACGACCCGAAAATTAATTAAAAAGCCTCTCTTTTTGCAAAGAAAGGCTTTTGATTTTATTTGTCACAGTGACAGATATTCATTATTTCTGTTCCAAAGCATCAAGCTTGGCTTTGATCTCCTCATATTCCTTGGTCATCTTGAGCCTGTAGTAAAGCTCTTTAAGACTCTGAAGGGTATATTTGTCATTCGGATTAAGTTCATAGGCTTTCTGCATATAAGGCAGTGCTTTCGCATAAACCTTATTAAGTTCTGTTACAGCTTCCTCATATTTCTTGACATCCATTATATCATTGGCTTTCAGGTTCATTTCATATGCCTTGTTGATGTATGATGCTCCCATTGCATAATGGGTTTCTGCAAGGTCTGATTTGATTTCCAGAGCACGTGTCAGTTCTGTAATAGCTTCATCGTATTTCTGCATATTGAGATATGTTATCCCTGATGCAAACCACAGGCTGTAGTTATTGGGATCGGATGCCTTTGCCCTGCCAAGGTAAATGAGGGCCTTCTCTGGCTGGTTGCCTTTCAGGTAAAGGTCAGCAAGGGTGAAATTAACAGTATTATCACCAGGGAATTTGTTTGGCAGATCGAGCAGGTAAGCTTCAGCTTTGACTGTATCACCCTTGGCTAACATGCATTCAGAGATCCTGAAGTAGGGATTAATACCAAGGTATTTCAGTTCACCGCATTTCTGATAGTATTTTATAGCCTCGTCAAATTTCTTGGCATTCTGGGCTGCGAGGCCTGCATTGAAATACATACCGGTATCAACTCCTCCTATATATAAGTCGCCTTCGTTGATTTTTATCTGAGTAGCAAACGCTTTAAGTGCTCCTTCAAAATCGGCGGCTTCAAATTTCCTGCTTCCCTGCGAATAGAGCTGCTGGGCAAGTGAATTATAGACCATCTGTGCGATAACTTTCTTTCTGGTTCCGCCTTTGGTATCGAGCTGCATTGCTTTTTCATATGAAGCA
>CAZXAM010000009.1:72876-84629 GCA_964638545.1 uncultured Rikenellaceae bacterium
TTTCTTTCTGGTTCCGCCTTTGGTATCGAGCTGCATTGCTTTTTCATATGAAGCATAGGCTTCAGCAAGCGGGTCTGTATAATATGCATTATACTTTGGATCATCAGCATCAAATATTGCCTGGCAAAGTTTCCCTTTCACAAAGAATGTGTTGAACCAGTTCATTGATTTTTCATTTGCCAGTGCCTGATCAAGAGCTTCTTTTGCCTTATCAAGCATCTTCTGGTCAATAAAACTCTGGGCAGAAGTAACCTTGCCCTTCTGTGCTATTGCTCCAAATGAAATAGTGATTACAGTTAAAAGCAGAAAAAATTTTTTCATGATTATTTTTTTAATTTTTAATTTGTTTAATGACATAAAAAACGCCTCAAATTTATAACATTAGAATTTAATCTTCAAATTCTTTGCCATTTTCCTCTTTTATTGATTTATTTTCATCTTCCGTCCTTTTTTCTTCAGCTTCAGCCTCAGCTACAACATCATCCTCACTTACTTCAACACATGCAACCGAAGCAATGATATCATTTTCCCTGAGATTGATTAGCCTGACACCCTGAGTTGCCCTTCCCATTACTCTCAGTGCTGAAACGGAACTGCGAAGTATGTTGCCGAACTGTGTTATTATCATAAGATCATGATTTTCTGTTACATCCTTGAGAGCAATAAGGTAACCGGTTTTCTCTGTAATATTAATTGTTTTCACACCCTTGCCGCCTCTGTTGGTAATCCTGTAACCATCTATGTCCGATCTTTTGCCATACCCTTTTTCCGATACAACAAGTACATCCTTCTCCTTGCCTTCAACCGTTATCATACCGATTACGATGTCTGTCTCTTCATCTGCCAGTTTAATGCCTCTTACACCAGATGCCGTTCGTCCCATAGGTCTAACCTTTGTTTCAGGAAAACGTAGTGCCCGTCCGGATTTTACTGCCAGCATTATCTGATGCCGGCCATTTGTCATTCTTGCTTCCAGCAGCTCGTCGCCTTCCCTCACTGTGATTGCGTTGACACCGTTGTTTCGCGGTCTTGAATATGCTTCCAGAGAGGTCTTTTTTATAATGCCTTTCTTCGTACAAAGCACGATAAAATTATTGTTTATATATTCCGGTTCATTGAGGTTCTTTACATTTATGAAAGCTTTAACATTATCCCCGGGTTCAATGCTGATAAGGTTTTGCATAGCCCTTCCCTTGGAGATCCTGGTGCCTTCAGGTATGCTGTAAACCTTGAGCCAGAAGCATTTTCCTTTTGTAGTGAAGAAAAGCATGGTATTGTGCATCGTTGCAATATACAGATGCTCAATAAAATCCTCATCCCGTGTGGTTCCTCCCTTTGCTCCTGTTCCACCCCTGTTCTGTCGTCTGAATTCCGTAAGAGGAGTTCTCTTAATATATCCCATATGAGATATGGTGATTACCATCTCATCGTCAGCATAAAAATCTTCGGGATTGAATTCTTCGGCGTTTGGCACTATCTCTGTACGGCGTTTATCTCCGTATTTCTCTTTTATCTCGATGAGTTCATCCTTTATGATCTTCATCTGCAGCTCAACGCTTGCCAGAACACTCTTCAGGTAATCAATGAGCTCCATTACCTCCTTGTATTCACCTCTCAGCTTGTCCTGCTCCAGCCCTGTCAGCTGGCGGAGCCTCATTTCGACAATAGCCCTGGCCTGGATCTCTGACAGACTGAATCTTTCCATCAGCCTTTCCCTTGCAATGTCAGCGTTTTTTGATGATTTGATAATGGCAATCACCTCATCGATGTTGTCACTTGCAATTATGAGCCCTTCGAGTATATGAGCTCTTTTCTCAGCCTGGTCGAGGTCGAATTTTGTCCTGCGCAGAACTACATCATGCCTGTGTTTTACAAAATAGTGGATCAGCTCTTTGGTGTTGAGTGTCCGCGGCCTTCCTTTAACAAGGGCTATATTATTGACACTGAATGCTGTCTGCAGGGAAGAATTCTTGTAGAGGTGATTAAGAACCACGTTTGCGCTTGCGTCCTTCTTGAGAATGATAACAATACGCATCCCGTTCCTGTCTGATTCATCATTTATATATGAGATGCCTTCGAGCTTCTTTTCATTTATCAGGTTGGCGATTTTCTGTATCATCTCGGCTTTGTTCACCATATACGGAATTTCCGTCACGATGATACACTCCCTGCCTGAATGAGTAAGTTCTATTTCCGTTTTAGCCCTGATAACGATCCTGCCTCTTCCTGTTTCGCAGGCTTCGCGTATGCCCTGTTCACCGTAAATTATTCCTCCGGTTGGAAAGTCGGGCCCTTTAATGTAACTGAGGAGCTCGTCGGTGGTAATGTCGTTATTGTCGATATATGCAATTGTCGCGTCAACGATCTCCGTCAGGTTGTGCGGCGCCATGTTTGTAGCCATCCCTACGGCAATTCCTGAAGCTCCGTTGACCAGAAGGTTAGGAATTCGGGTAGGCAGCACAACAGGCTCACTGAGTGAGTCGTCAAAATTAGGCTGAAAATCGACAGTCTGCTTGTCGATGTCTGCAAGCGTCTCTTCTGCCACTTTGCGAAGCCTTGCTTCCGTATATCTCATTGCTGCAGGGCTGTCCCCGTCAATAGAACCGAAGTTTCCCTGCCCGTCAACCAGAGGGTATCTCATCGACCATTCCTGTGCCAGCCTTACCATTGCATCATAGACTGATGAATCTCCATGAGGATGATATTTTCCCAGCACCTCTCCCACTATCCTGGCCGATTTCTTGTAGGCCTTGTTCGAAAGAACACCCAGCTCCGACATCCCGAACAAAACACGACGATGAACAGGTTTCAAACCGTCTCTCACGTCAGGCAATGCCCTCGATACTATAACCGACATTGAATAATCGATGTATGCCGATTTCATCTCCTCCTCAATATTTACCTGAACTATCCTTTCTCTTTCTGACATAACAGATTATAAATTAAATAATTACATTACGCAAACCCTATTTTTGATTTGCCGTACGAAAATAGTGAATATTTACCTACTAAATGGTTAATCTTTTGGTGAATTTTTAACAAAGTTGTTCATAAATGGGCACGAAAATTGACAATGGTAAACATTGCACTGTTTAACTTTGTTTTCCCGTCATAATGTACTTTTGTCGGAGATCACTGTCATATTGGCGCATATATATTGAAATTGGACATTTTACGTTAAGTAATATTTATGGATTCACAATTTTCTCAGAGAGTAAAAGATATTCTCGGCTTTAGCAAGGAAGAAGCTATAAGGCTGGGCAACAGTCATATAAGCCCTGAACATCTTTTTCTCGGGATATTAAGGGATGGAGAGGGTGTAGCCGTGGAGATCCTTATTACACAGGGAATCGATCTGTTGGTTCTGAAAAGTTCTCTTGAAAAGAGTATCAAGGTCGAAACCCCTGTTCCTGTTGCAGATCACGAAGTTATACCTCTTCTGCGAAGCACGGAGAGAATATTGAAACTTGTTTATCTTGAAGCAAAAGCGCTTAAAAGTCAGGTGATAGAATCAGAACACCTTCTGCTTGCAATACTTAAGGATGAAAATGCACTGGTAACAAGATTCCTTTCCGAAATGGACGTTAATTATCAGTCGGTCAGAAGAATGGTTGAAGCAGGCTCACCCAGTGCAAAAGCCGACTATCCACGTGATGAGGATGACGAAGGCCATGGATTCGGAACACCCGGAAAAGGACAGGGAGGATCTCAGGCTTCACCCAAGTCTTCATCTGACACTCCTGTTCTTGACAATTTCGGAATAGATCTTACCAAAGCTGCTGAGGAAGGCAGGCTTGATCCTGTCGTTGGAAGGGAACGCGAAATAGAAAGACTTGCTCAGATACTCTCACGGAGAAAGAAAAACAATCCGGTGCTGATCGGTGAGCCGGGAGTCGGTAAATCGGCAATAGCCGAAGGACTTGCGCTGAGGATCACAAAGAAGAATGTCTCCAGGGTTCTCTTCAATAAAAGAGTCGTCGCCCTCGATCTGGCATCGATTGTTGCCGGGACCAAATACAGGGGTCAGTTTGAAGAAAGAATGAAGGCGATCCTGAATGAGCTTTCAAAGAACGACAATATAATTCTTTTCATCGATGAGATTCACACAATTGTCGGAGCCGGAGGTGCAACAGGATCACTCGATGCAGCCAATATGCTTAAGCCTGCCCTTGCAAGAGGTGAGATCCAGTGCATCGGAGCAACAACCCTCGATGAATACAGACAGCATATTGAAAAAGACGGAGCCCTTGAAAGAAGATTCCAGAAAGTGCTTGTTGATCCTACATCCATCGATGAAACCATTGAGATCCTTAAGAATATAAAGGACAAGTACGAGGATCATCATAACGTTACCTATACCGATGATGCAATAGATGCATGCGTAAAGCTTACTAACCGGTATATTTCAGACCGCCACCTTCCCGACAAGGCAATCGATGCCCTGGATGAGTCAGGTTCCAGGGTTCATATTTCGAACATCGTTGTTCCGGAAAAGATCCTTGAGCTTGAAAAACAGCTGGAAGATGCCAAGAAGGACAAAATGACAGCTGTAAAGAACCAAAACTTCGAGAAAGCAGCCAGCTTCAGGGACCGGGAGAAAGATCTTCTCGACATGATCGACCTTGAAAAGAAAAAATGGGAAAAAGAACTCGCGGTTAACAGGGAAATCGTTGATGCCGAGAAAGTGGCGGAGGTCGTAGCCATGATGACAGGTGTTCCCGTTCAGAGAATAGCACAAACTGAAGGCACAAGGCTTCTGAAAATGGCCGATGAGCTCAGGGGAAGCGTCATAGGACAGGATGAAGCCATCCAGAAAGTAGTAAAATCGATACAGAGGAATCGTGCAGGACTCAAGGATCCGAATAAACCGATAGGAACTTTTATCTTCCTGGGTCCCACCGGAGTAGGCAAGACACAACTTGCCAAAGTGCTGGCAAAATTCCTGTTCGATACCACTGATAACCTTGTCAGGATCGATATGAGCGAATACATGGAGAAATTTTCTGTCTCAAGGCTCGTAGGCGCACCTCCCGGATATGTGGGTTATGAGGAAGGGGGACAGTTGACCGAAAAAGTCAGAAGGAAACCTTATTCTGTTGTCCTTCTTGATGAGATTGAAAAAGCACACCCCGATGTCTTCCATATTCTGCTGCAGGTCCTCGACGAAGGCCAGCTTACAGACAGCCTGGGACGCAGAATAGATTTCAGGAACACTATTGTTATTCTTACCTCTAACATAGGAACAAGGCAGATTGCAGAGTTCGGCCATGGCATCGGATTCGACACCCAGGCCAAGAAATCAACCAGGGACGAGCAGACAAAGAGTATCCTCCAGAAGGCTTTGCAGAAAACCTTTGCACCGGAGTTCCTGAACAGGATCGATGATGTGATCATGTTTAACTCCCTTGGCAAGGAAGAGATCAACCTGATAATCGACCTTGAGCTTAAAGGTCTGTACGACAGGGTGAAATCACTTGGTTATCAGCTTAAGATTGCTCCGGCGGCAAGGGATTATATTGCTGAAAGGGGATTTGATGCAAACTATGGCGCCAGACCTCTCAAAAGGGCCATCCAGAAATACCTCGAGGATCCAATGGCGGAGATACTGATTAAATCAGGACCCAGTGAAGGAGACATAATTAATGTCGGACTTGATTCGGCTAAATCCGAGATTAAGATCAAGATCAGGAAAAAGAAAGAGAATACTGAAGAAAAGGAAGAGGAGGAGACTTAGTACTCCCGTCCCGAGTACTCGGGACTGCCCCCTGCCTTGCTACGCCGAAGCGGCTTCGCGAAGGCGCAGAAGGGGACCTAATTCCCAGACATAGTGTAATCTGACAATTAACTCATAATTAGACCCCCTTCAGGGGGTGCTGCGAAGCAGCGGGGGTACTTACACCGGCTAATGGGGGTCAACGGGTTTCCCAAACAAATCAAAATCAGAGGATTGTGTTATCATTATCTGGTAAAAACCACCGGGTTCCAACTCATATTCAACAGGAATAAGCACATCCTGATCGACTTCGGGACTATCGTACTCGGTGCGGCCGACAAAGTACCGATCCTCCCTCCTGTCGATCAGTACTTTCATTATCCGTCCTGTCATCTTCTCATTAAGATCAGCAGATATAGACTGCTGCAACTCCATGATTTCCGCGGCACGCGATTCCTTTATCTCATCAGGGATATCATCATTATAGTTAAGATAAGAATATGTGCCATCTTCATGCGAGTAAGTAAAAACGCCCAGCCTGTCGAATCTGAAACGGGATACGAAATCCTTCAGTTCCAGAAAATCTTCTTCTGTCTCGCCCGGATGTCCTGCGATGAGCGAAGTCCTTATTACAGAACCAGGAATTTCGTTTCTCAGCCTGTTGAGGATTGCAATTGTTCCCTCTTTGCCATGCGATCTGTTCATAATGCCCAGCATCCGGTTGCTGATATGCTGTATCGGAATATCTATATACCTGCAAATCCTGGGATTATCCCTGATCAGCGATATCAGGTCCACAGGGAAATTTGCCGGGTACAGGTAATGAAGCCTTATCCATTCTAAAGATTCTATCTTAAGAAGTTCCCGGACCAGTTCCGGAAGCATCTGCTTCTTATACAGGTCAAGGCCGTAATAGCTCAGGTCCTGAGCTATGAGTATCAGCTCCTTCACTCCTGTTCCGGCCAGGTAACCGGCTTCCTGAACAAGTTCTTCAACAGGCCTTGAAATACACTTTCCCCTGATTGCAGGTATTGCGCAAAAAGAACAGCTCCTGTCGCATCCTTCAGAAATCTTGAGGTATGCATAATGGGGAGGAGTTGTCAGGATTCTCTTTGCTGAAATCTCTTTCCTGTATTTTAATCCTATCTCATTGAGTATCTCTGACATGCTATGGACTCCAAAATACCTGTCCACTTCAGGTATCTCGCTCCGGAGTGCATCAATATATCTCTCCGACAAACAGCCCATAACATAAAGGTTCTCAATCAGTCCTGATTGTTTGGCCTTTACATAACGTAGTATGGTGTCGATGCTTTCTTCCTTTGCATCGTTAATGAAGCCGCATGTATTTATTATTACAGTTCCGTCCGAAAAGTCAACAGAATCATATGTCACGGCGAAGCCCCCTTCCTTAATCTGGCGAAGCAGCTTCTCCGAATCGACAACATTCTTGGAGCAACCCAGAGTGATAATATTGATTTTCTTTTTAATCATATTTTATATTTACCCCTAACCTCACCCCCGCCTAAGCGGGGCAGGCTTTCCCCCAGGGTGGAAGGAGTTCAATAAGCTTGCCCCCTTGGGGGAAACGGGAAAGGGGGTCTTGTCCATAGAGTAGTCTTATTCACTAAAAAGCGAATCAACGAATTCCACGCGGTTAAAAATCTGCAGGTCCTCCATTTTTTCGCCGATGCCAATATATTTAACCGGTATTTTAAACTGGTCAGAAATTCCGATCACTACCCCTCCTTTTGCGGTTCCGTCGAGTTTGGTAATTGCAAGGGCAGTCACTTCGGTTGCCGCTGTAAATTGTTTTGCCTGCTCAAACGCATTCTGTCCTGTTGAGCCGTCAAGCACAAGAAGCACTTCCTGGGGGACGCCGGGTTTTACTTTTTCCATGACTCTCTTGATCTTAGACAGTTCTGACATCAGGTTCATCTTGTTATGGAGCCTTCCGGCAGTATCGATGATAACTATGTCATAACCACCGGCAACTGCCGATTTCACAGTGTCGTATGCCACGGAAGCAGGATCAGATCCCATTTTCTGTTTTATCACGGGAACCTCTGTTCTGTCGCCCCAGATCTGGAGCTGTTCAATTGCAGCGGCCCTGAAAGTATCTGCAGCTCCAAGGAGAACTTTCTGACCGGCCTGCTTGTAATGATAAGCAAGTTTTGCGATTGTGGTCGTTTTCCCGGAGCCGTTGACACCTACGATCATGATCACATACGGTTTTGATTCAGGCATGTCAGAAAATCCTGATTCTGAACCTGATTTATTATCTTCGAGCAGGGCCACTATTTCTTCTTTAAGTATCTTATTCAATTCATTTGTATTAAGATACTTATCCTTGGCCACCCTTGCCTCTATCCGCTCTATGATACGGATTGTGGTTGTCACTCCTACATCGGAAGAAACAAGAACTTCTTCGAGGTTATCCAGAACCTCTTCGTCGACTCTTGATTTTCCGGCCACTGCCCTGGACAACCTGACGAAAACCGATTCCTTGGTTTTCTCAAGGCCTTTGTTCAGGCTCTCCTTGTTCTCTCTTGTGAAAAATCCCCAGGCCATGATAGAGTTTAAAAGTTGAAAAGTTTAATGTTGGAAGATAATAAAAAAGACTGTCTCAAAAGCCGGTGCTTTTGAGACAGTCTTCTATTGGTCTGAATATCTTTTAGTTCTTGAAGAAGTCCTTAACATGATCGTTATGGACGATTTCTTCCGTGAACTGGTAAGCGCCGGTCTTATCAGATTTCAGCATTTTGATGCATTTTGTAAACACCTTGCCCTGACCGGATTTAAGCGCTGCAACAACTTTCTTTGCCATTGTATGATACTTTTACTTAATTTCTCTGTGAACTGTATATTTTTTGAGAAAGGGATTGTATTTCTTTCTCTCGATTCTGTCAGGAGTATTCTTCCTGTTCTTGGTAGTGATATATCTTGACATTCCCGGTAGTCCGCTCTCCTTTTGCTCGGTGCATTCCAGGATGATCTGCTGTCTGTTTCCTTTTGCCTTAGCCATTTTTCAAACTTATTAATAATTCACAATGTAACCTTTTTCCTGAGCTTCCTTCAAAGCTACAGTTAGTCCTTTTTTGCTTATCAGACGGATGCCTGCAGCAGAGACTTTTAATGAAACCCACCTCTCCTCTTCCGGAAGGTAATATCTCTTTGTAAAGAGATTTGGATAGAACTTCCTCTTCGTTCTCCTCTTTGAATGCGATACATTATTTCCTACCATCGCCTTCTTCCCTGTGACCTGACATACTTTTGACATTGGTATTGTTTTTATGCGGGTTCTGTAATTATGCTTTTTAAAATGAAGCGCAAAATACGTGATTTTTATCTGATTAACCAAATATTAAGGATACTTTTTTTCAACATAACTGATGTTGAAATCTCACCGCCCTGAGATCTGTTTCCAAAGAAGGTTCAGAGCTGCAGTTGAAAACCGGTTTATATTGATGATCCTGTCGGCTCCGAAGTTAAATCTCCCGGACTTGGTTCCGGATTCTGAAGAGACTGCTATCCAGACAGTTCCGACAGGTTTGGATTCAGATCCGCCATCCGGTCCTGCTATGCCTGAAGTCGCAACAGAATAATCGGTTTTCAGAAGTCGCCTCGCTCCTTCTGCCATCTCCTCGACACACTCCCTGCTTACTGCTCCGTAATTATCGAGGATCTCTGATGAGACTCCCAGCAGATCTTTCTTTACAGAATTCTCATACGCTATAACGGATCCAATATAATAGGCTGAGCTTCCGGGCACACTTGTAAGCATTGAAGCTATTTTTCCCCCGGTACAGCTTTCGGCAGTACAGAGAGTGGCTCCTTTTCCCTTGAGCATTCTGCCGATAGCTGCTTCAAATGATTCCTCATCCTCGCCATAGATAAGGTCGGGAATCGTATTATAAAGCTTCTTTACCTGATGCTCCACAATGTTTTCCAGATACTGCCTGTCAGGTCCGGTTGCCGTAAGCCTCAATTTGATAATTCCGTAAGAAGGAAGATATGCAAGTTTTATTTCCGGAGGCAGGCCTTGCTCAAAACCGGTGAGGATCTCAGCAAGGCTTGATTCTCCGACGCCATATGTCATTATATTTTTATGAATAATAGCCTGCGATGAGAATCTTTTTTTCAGTTCGGGCAGAACGTGTTCCTTCATTATATATATCATCTCATGGGGTACTCCCGCCATTGAAACGAATATTGTCCTGTCTTTTTCGAACCACATTCCCGGTGCGGTGCCAGCGGCGTTTTTCAGTACCATGCAGGCCTCAGGCACCTCTGCCTGCCTGCGGTTGGTATCGTTCATCGGCCAGTTGCGCTTACTGAACATCTCCTCGATCATATTGAGAACATCGTGGTTAATGACCAGCCTGGTTCTGAAGAATTCGCACAGCGTCTGTTTAGTGATATCGTCGCTTGTAGGTCCCAGACCACCGGTGATCATCACTATATCTGATTTTCCGTTTACTTCAGCTAATGTGGCAAGGATATCTTCCCTTCGGTCGTGGATAGAAATCTTGCGGATGACGTCAAATCCAAGCTTGCTGAGTTCTGCACCTATCCAGGCTGAGTTTGTATCGACGGTTTGGCCGATCAGGAGCTCATCGCCTATTGTTATAATCTGGGCTTTCATGGAAAAATCTTTAAGCGGCAAAGGTAAAAAAAAGAACCCCATTGCTGTTTGCAATGAGGTCATTAAAGAGCAAAACAGGCCGTGCCTTCGTTATTTTGTCACTTTAACGCATAGCATTCTGCTCTGATCCCTGATCAGAAGTTTTCCGTCAGAAAGCGCTATCGGAGCCCAGTTTTGGCCCATAGCAAGCATCTCGGCTGAAGCAAGTGGTTTGAACCCTGAAGGATCAGGTTGTATCAGATACAACATTTTATTACCATCTGTGGCCAGTATCAGCCCATCGGCAAGTATCATGCTTCCTTTATCGAAACCGGGTGCACGCCTTGTTTTCCACATAACCTTGCCATCCATGCCCATGCAGCACAGTCCATCCCGCCTGTCGTTTGTCGAGAACTGTGCATAGAAATATCCGTTGTGCAACAGAGGGGGTTTTGTGTGATCCCCAAAATCGTTGTGGTAGAATAGTTCTTTGACGCTATATTTACCATCTGAGGATTTCTCCACTTTGATCATAACAACACCATTCTCATATCCGCCGGCAACAATAATCCTTCCTTCTCCTGCATCGAGAGGCGGCGCTACCTGGATCGCATTATCCCATTTATTGTATTCCCAGAGTATCTTCCCCGTTTGCGGCTTGAGACCAATTATCCTGCCCCTGGATATTGGGGCTTCTTTGTGCATATAGGTATTTGTGGATGAAAATGCCATTACTATATGATCCTCTCCGGCAATCTTTGCTAAAGACGGGCTGGCGTAGGTTTCATTTCCGATTGCTTCTGTCTTCCATACAATCGCTCCTGTCACTTTGTTGTAGGCAACCAGCCCGGCGTTTGGATCTTTTGAGTAAGATACAATGAGCAAGTCGCCGTATATCAGCGGACATTGCGAGATCGCCCAAACGGGTATTTTGATCCCCCCGAAGTCTTTCACGATGTTCTTGTTCCAGAGGGGTTTATGGGTGTTAATATCAATGCAGTACAGGTCTCCATTTGGACCGCAGGAATAGATCCTGCTGCCATCTATGGTAGGAACGCTTCGTGAGCCCGGATACGAAACTGATCCCGGAGCATTGTAACTGTAACGCCACAATTCCTTCCCGTTGCTAAAGTCAAAACACCGCATTATGTCACTGTTATTATCGTCCCTGTCAAGTAGATAGACTTTTCCATCTTTTATTACAGGCCCTCCAAAACCTTTACCAACATTTGATGTCCAGAGTATTTCCGGACCATTCCCCGGCCATGAACGCAGCAGCCCTTTCTGGGATGAAGTGCTGTTTCTTTCAGGTCCCAGAAACTGGGGCCAGTCTTGCGCCTTAATATTCAATGAAGCTGCCAGCAGCATTGCTGTTGTAATTAATACCCTTGTTTGTACCATCGCATTAATAATTAC
>CAZXAM010000010.1:0-20314 GCA_964638545.1 uncultured Rikenellaceae bacterium
ATATCATTGCCAGTATCACCGCACCATATGTTCCTGCAATCTTTTTCAACCGCACCAATTGTTAAGGCGCGAAATTAGCGGATAAAAGAATATGATAAACTTTTTATACGCTTTTTATCGGATTAATCAGATACTGTCATCAATCATCCCCCCAGCCCTCCCGCCGAAGCGGGACAACTTGTTCCGCGTTAGAGGAAAGCTCTCTCTTGCAAGCAACTACCCTTTATACACATCTTTTCAATTATTCATCTTTATAACGGTGAACTTCCTCATTATGCCTCCTGTGTCGGCTTCATTCCAGTACTATTGCTTATGACAAATGCCTCATAATGAATTCGGTATAAAGTCTTGGAGATTCCTCTCTTCGCCTCCTGCGTCGGCTTCGCTCGGAATGACATGAGGATTGTTGTTAGAATAGGAAAGAGGCCGCGCGTTTTGCACAATACTCAATTAAAGAGAAAGATAACTGCAAAACGCGCGGCCTCTTTCCTTAAATACCCTCAAGTAACCTGTCATTCCGAGCGAAGCGAGGAATCTCCTGAATATCAGCGCCATATAGTATTTGTGTATAAAGGGTAGTTTGCTTTAACAGAGAGGGGGCCAGCGGGGTGAGTGCATATTTCACTCAATCTTTCGACCAGATTCACAGGGATTCTCAAAATAACGATGTAAACTACAGATATACAGTTGGATGACATTTTGGATTATTTCGAACACTTACAGAATCTGGTAATCACCGGATTTGAAAATGAAACATAAATTATTATATTTGCCGCCTCGAATATTGGGTAATCGAGACTGAAGCTTAGGTAATCAGTTCACTGGTAATAGTTTAACTCTAAATAATAATTGAATGAGAATCCTGGTTTGCATCAGCAATGTCCCCGACACGACAACAAAGATAAAGCTCGCGGAGGGAAATGCTTCAATCGACACCACGGGTATCCAGTGGGTCATAAATCCATGGGACGAGCTCTCGCTGACCCGTGCACTGGAACTTAAGGACGACCAGTCGACAGGCGTGAAATCTGTAACAGTTGCACATGTGGGTCCGGCATCGTCCGAGCCTACAATCAGAAAAGCGCTTGCAATAGGAGCTGATGATGCGATACGTGTAAATGCAGTTTCCTCCGATGCATATTTTGTCGCAGCTCAGTTGTCGGAAGTGATAAAAAAAGAACATTTTGATATAATCCTCTGCGGGATAGAATCGAGTGATTTCAATGGCTCTGCAGTGGGAGGAATGATCTCCGAGTTTCTTGAAATTCCTTCAGTCTCAGCCGTGTCCGGAATAAGCTTCGAAAACGGAAACCCGGTTCTGACTCGCGACATTGACGGAGGAAAGGAAATCGTCGAAGTGCCTGTTCCCTTTGTTGCAATAGTCCAGAAAGGGATTGCAAAGGAACCGAGAATAGCCGCGATGAGAGGGATAATGATGGCCAGGACAAAACCCATAAAGGTGTTCGAACCAGTTGCTGTAGAGCCTCTTACGGAGCTGGTGTCATTCGAAAAGCCTGCTCCGCGTCCGGGATGCAAATTCATTGATGCAGCCAATCCTGCACAATTGATAGAGCTTCTTAAAAATGAAGCAAAAGTTATCTGATCAAAAAAATTCTAGAAATAAGATTATGTCAGTATTAGTTTATACCGAAAACTGGGACGGAAAATTCAAAAAGCTCTCCTTCGAGCTTGTTTCATATGCAACAGCCGTTTCAAAAATGCTGGGAACAAATGTCACCGCACTCTCGATCGGGAAAGTGGCTGATGAAGAGCTGTCAAAACTCGGAAACTATGGAGCGCAGAAAATAATCAGCATCGAGAACGACTTACTCTCAGTGCTCGACAGCCAGGCTTATACAAGCATCATCGCTGAAATCGCAGGAAAGGAAAATTCCGTCGTGATATTGCTTTCAAACAATAATGCAGGGAAAGCATTGGCGCCAAGGTTATCAGTGAGACTCAGGGCCGGAATGGGAACCGGTGTCAGCAGACTGCCGCTGAGCATAAACCCTTTCACCGTATATAAAAGAGCCTATTCCGGAAACGCATTTGCAAGCGTCGTAATAAAATCAGATGTCAGGATACTGACTCTTGCGCAGAACTCATTTGAACTTGCAGAAACAGCAAATAACTCGACAATTGAAAAAACTGCAATGTCTGTCGACTCTTCAATTGTGAAGACTAAACTGAAGGAAGTGAAGAAACAAACAGGAAAGATGCTTCTTACAGATGCCGACATTGTTGTTTCGGGAGGAAGAGGAATGAAATCACCTGACAACTGGGGACCGCTAATAGAGCTTGCCGAAGCACTGGGAGGAGCAACAGCGTGTTCCCGTCCTGTGTCTGATGAAGGATGGCGGCCTCATGAGGAACACACCGGGCAGACTGGAAAGATCATCGCTCCGAATCTTTACATGGCTGTTGGCATCTCGGGAGCAACACAGCATCTTGCAGGGATAAGCTCTTCGAAATTCATTGTTGCCATAAACAGCGACAAAGATGCTCCGATCTTCGAAGCCGCACAGTACGGAATAGTTGGTGACGCAATGAAAATTTTACCACAACTGGTTACTGCTGTAAAGGACCTTAAAAGATAAAGCCCTTCGTGCGCCTTTGTGAAAACCTTGGTGTCCCTTTGTGGTAAGAAAGAGTTTAACCACAAAGGAACTCAAAGGATAGCACGAAGTCTCACAAAGGAAGTAAGCTAAATATTGAATTTCTGTGAATTATGACCAGACAGATTGTTTTTGCAGTTACGCTTCTGATAACTCTCGGAGTCTTTTTTTATACTGTTAAACAACTTTACTCATTTTTCAGTTTTACCAGACCTGCCTTTCCTGTAAGAGACTTTGGGAAACGATTCGGAATTATGATGGAAGTGGCTTTCGGCCAGACCAAGATTTTCAGAAGACCTGTCATCGGATTTTTTCATGCTATGGTTTTCTGGGGCTTCTGCGTGATACTTCTTGGAAGCATCGAGATGGTCATCGATGGTCTCGCAGGAACCGAAAAAGCTCTCAGCTTCCTTGGTCCTGTGCATGATGTCATCATGGCCACCGGCGATATATTTGCAGTGATAGTGGCCATTGCAATTATAGTATTCCTTGCCCGCCGCCTCTTCTTCCATATAAAACGATTTGAAGGTATAGAGATGAAGGAAAGGTCGCATCGCGATGCGAATATTTCCCTTTCGCTGATACTTCTTCTCATGTTATCGCTCATCTCTATGAACCTGGGATATGTCGGTTTCAAAGAGGCTGCCGGAGAAAGAATTGAAGGCGTTTACCCATTCGCAGTCATGCTCTTATCGGTCTTTCCACGACTCTCAGCTGAGAGCTGCAAGATAATTCTGGAAGTATCGTGGTGGACACATATCCTGACCATTTTCTTCTTTGCAAACTACCTTCCCTATTCAAAGCATTTTCATGTTTTCATGTCGGTTCCGAATGTATTTCTTTCACGGCTCGGACCGCTTGGCAAACTTGAGAACATGGAAAGCGTAACCAAGGAGGTCCGGCTTATGATGAATCCTGAAACGGCTTTTACGCCGACTGCTGCCGAAGGACCTCCGGCACGGTTTGGGATCAGGGACGCTGAGGATGCTACATGGAAAAACTATTTCGATTCACTATCATGCACAGAGTGCGGTCGGTGCACTTCTGTGTGTCCTGCCAACCTTACCGGTAAAAAACTTTCTCCCAGAAAGGTGATGATGGACCTCCGGGCGAGAATGAAGGAGAAGGGCCCCCTGATGGTAAAGAATGGACGCGATTATAATGACAACCGTTCATTATTAAGGGATTATATCTCAGAAGAAGAACTCTGGGCATGCACGACCTGCAATGCATGTGCCCAGGAATGCCCTGTCAATATAAATCACCCTTCACTCATTGTTGATATGAGAAGGTACCTTGTACTTGAAGAAGCATCTGCTCCCGGCGAACTGAAAGCTGTGTTCAACAACATTGAGAACAACGGTGCGCCCTGGCAATACTCTGCCGACGACAGAATGAACTGGGCAAAGGATATGCAGGTTCCTCTAATGTCAGAGTTGGCCTCAAAGGGTGAAAAGCCCGAATATCTTTTCTGGGTAGGCTGTGCAGGAGCTTTCGACGACAGGTATAAAAAAGTTGTGAGGTCTTTTGCAAAGATCCTCAATTACCTTAACGTGAGCTATGCTGTTCTTGGAAGCGAAGAGACCTGCACAGGGGATCCTGCGAGGCGTGCCGGAAATGAGATGTTGTTCCAGATGCAGGCAATGCAGGTAATCTCCACTTTAAAAAACTATAATGTAAAAAAGATCATAACAACATGTCCTCACTGCTTCAATACATTTAAAAATGAGTATCCCGAGCTTGGTGGAGAATTTGAAGTGACAGGCTATCTTCAGCTGATCTCTGCTTTTAACCGGGAAGGGAAGCTGGCTATTTCAAATTCAGCAATGAAGGATATGGCTCTTACTTATCATGATCCGTGTTATCTTGGAAGGGCCAATAATATATATGATGAACCCCGGCTTGTGCTTAACTCACTGTCAGATAATGTTTCAGAAATGGAAAGGAACAAGAGCTTCGCACTATGTTGCGGCGCCGGAGGAGCGCAGATGTTCAAGGAGGCAGAGAAAGGCAGCAAGGAGATCTTTATCGAAAGAACCGAAGACGCCCTGAAAACAGGCGCCTCTGTGATAGCAACCGCCTGTCCCTTCTGCATGACCATGATAACTGATGGTTTGAAGTATAAGAATAAGGAGGATGAAATGAAAAACTACGATATAGCGGAATTAGTGGCACAGGCAATGGGGTTGTAAAAAGGCATCCTGCAAAGCAAATAGCTCCCCCCTTGAGGGGGGTGGGGGGGGTGTTAATTACGAAAGAAGGACACCCCCCTGCCCCCCCTGAAGGGGGGATGAAACTCTGTAACATTAAAAATAATATAGTAATTAAAATATTCTGGCAAATGGACAACAATAAAATCCTGAGAAGCGGCGAGTTTCTCGTCACCGACATCGAGCCGAAAGATATTTTCATTCCCGAAGAGTTTAACGAGGAGCAGAAGATGATAGCTCAGACATGCCGGGATTTTCTTGATACTGAGGTATATCCCCGGATGGCAGACCTTGAGAAAGGCGACAGGGAACTTATGAAGAGCATCCTGAAGAAATCAGGGGACCTGGGATTGATGGGCATCTCGGTACCTGAAGAATTCGGAGGTTTCGGACAATCTTTTGTTACACAGATGCTGGCGGCCGAAACAACAGGAGCAGGGTATTCGTTTAGCGTTGCCTACATGGCTCATTGCGGAATAGGAACGTTGCCGATAATGTATTACGGAAACAAGGATCAGCGCGAGCGTTATGTAACAAAGCTGGCCACGGGTGAACTGATCGGTTCTTACTGTCTTACGGAACCGGGAGCAGGGAGTGATGCAAACTCCGGAAAGACAAACGCCAGGCTTTCAGAAGATGGGAAATACTATATACTTAACGGCCAGAAGATGTGGATCACCAACGCCGGATTTGCAGACACACAGGTTGTATTTGCCAAGATAGACAACGACAGGGTACTGAGCGCATTCATTGTCGAGCGTAACTTCCCCGGCGTGGTGGTTGGTCCCGATGAGCATAAAATGGGGATAAAAGGATCATCAACGGCTCAGATATACTATACCGATGTCAGGGTTCCTGTGGAGAACCTTCTTGGAAAAAGAGGCGAGGGCTTCAGGATAGCACTCAGCATACTTCATATGGGAAGGCTTAAGCTTGGAGCCAATGTTCTTGGCGCTGCCAAGAAAGCTGTTACCGATTCTGTAAGGTATGCAAATGAAAGAAAGCAGTTTGGAGTTTTTATTTCTTCTTTCGGAGCTATCAAACATAAGCTTGCCAATCAGGTTATCAGGCTGTTTGCAGCAGAATCAGCAGTTTACAGGGTGAGCCGCGATATTGATCTGATGATGGAAAGCATAAAGGGAGAATGCGGCGATTACGGAAGGACAGCTATCGAATCGATAAGCCATTACGCTGTTGAAGCGGCTATATTGAAAGTTTACGGATCTGAAATGCTCGATTTCGTTGCCGATGAAGCTGTTCAGATACACGGAGGCATGGGTTATTCAGCCGAGCTGGATGTGGAAAGAGGTTACCGCGATTCCAGGATAAACAGGATCTTCGAGGGGACAAACGAGATAAACCGTCTGCTCGTGGTGGATACCGCAATGAAGCGCGCTATGAAAGGTGAATTCGACCTTTTTGGTAAAGCTGAAGCTCTTTTTCACGATCTAGGCACAATAGCTGAAGCAGGAACATCAGATGAAGATTATTTTAAGGAAAAATCAAGATATACAGGCAATTTCAAGAAAGCAATACTGCTATGCATCCATGGTGCCGTCAGGCAGTTCGGCAAGCAGCTGATAAACGAGCAGGAGGTGCTTAATAATATTGCGGACATGATGATGGAAACTTATGTTTCCGAATCACTTATGCTGAGAGTCGGCAAGCTCGAAAAAATTAAAGGCACTGATCCTGTCTACAGGGATATTCTGGATGTCAATATATACGACACTGCGGAAATAATCAGGAAATCGGCGCTCGATGCAGTTCATTCCCTTCCATCTCTGGACCAGGACCCGGCAATTCTTAAAGCTGTCGATGCCCTGACAAAAGTAAAGGGGGTCAATGTTAAGGAGTCGAGAAGAAGAATTGCTGCAAAACTGATCGATGACAATACTTACAAATTCTGAAAGATCGGCATCTGTCAGTGTGTTCTCTGTATTTTGTACATTTGTCACCTGTTCCGGTGATAAAGGTCAATTATAAACATGATAAACAGCATAGATTGTTTATTGTTTTTTGGTGATGCAGGTAGGCACCAAATCTTTTAATGGGATATATTTGTTAATTAATTAACACAAGAAATGAAGATGAAGATAAAGAGAAGCGTAATGATGAAACTCGGACTGGCTCTATTGGTGCTTTCAGGTATTGTGATAATGTCGTCATGTGAAAAGTACAGGTACCTTGTTGAGACGGTCAACCCAACGGATACAGTTTATTTCCAGACAGATATTCAGCCTATATTCAACGCCGGCTGCCTGAACTGCCATGGCACCATCAGGGATCCTGACATAAGGAACGGCCATGCCTACGAAACCCTTATCTCAGGAGGCTACATAACCGAACCGGCTGAGGCCAGCCCTATCTATACAAAGCTTCTGTCCGGAAGTCATGCAACATACGCTTCTGATGCAGACAGACAAAAGATCCTTTACTGGATTCAGCAGGGAGCATCCGACAACTAACCTTATAAAATACTAAAAACAATATATCATGAAAAAATCGATCTTACTGTTGCTGTTATCAGTGATTCTTATACCTGCCTTTTCGCAGGACGAAGCCAAGGAGAAAAAAAGTTCCAAACCGGTAAGGTTTACCTTCGGAACGTCTTTACTCATTGATAATCAAACAGTAGCAACCCCTTTTAAAGGAAGTCTGGAATTCGTAATCCATCACAGGTTCAGCCTTATTGAAAACTATAATGACCTCTTCGGCATATTCGGAGCTGCAAACACGAGGCTTGGCTTGAATTACGGCATAACTCAAAAGCTTATGGTCGGGATAGGGACGACAAAGGATTATAAGCTTCAGGATATCCAGTGGAAGTACCTGCTTCTTCAGCAGACTGAAGATGACAAAATGCCTGTATCGGTTTCCTATTATGGAAATTTCGTTGCCGACTTAAGAAAAGACAATGCTTTCGGGCCGGAATCTGCTTACAGGGTCATCCACAGGTTTTCTTACTTTAACCAGATAATCATTGCAAGAAAATTCAGTGAGAAGATCTCTGCTCAGATTGCGCCTTCAGTCTCGTATTTTAATTCGGTCCCTCAATATTCCGACACTGTTTATTACAAAAACTTCAATATCGGAATTTCAGCAGGTGCCCGGGCAAATCTCTTCGGCAACCATTCCCTGATGCTGGAGTATGATCAGCTTCTTACCAGGCAGGAACTTGCAGAACAGCCGAAGCCAAACCTGGCACTTGGGTGGGAAATAGGCACCGCCACACACACATTCCAGGTATTTGTGGCTAACTACTCTCAGATCATACACCAAAGAAACCTGGTATTCAATACTAATGATTTTACAAAAGGTGATTATCTTGTAGGTTTCAACATAATAGTCAGGTTCTGATTCTTTTAATTGAAAATGAAATTGAGCAAGTCAGGCTTAGTGGTGTTTTTTCTGATAACAGCCTCAGCTGGCTGTTTTGGCATTGAAGAAGGAAAAGGACAGGCTGGAGACACAGTTCAGTTCATATCTGAGTTCGTGGAAGAAAATGAGAGTTGTTTCATATGCCATGGCCAGGAAAGATATGAGTATGCCAATGAATCCCTGGGAACCACGGTAAAGGACCTGATGTGCTCTGACAGAATAATCAATAGAGAGGCTTTTTATAAATCAAATCACAAGGGCTTTTCCTGTACTGACTGCCACTCAAGTGATTATAGCAAGTTCCCTCATCCGGGAGAGCTGAGAATGGAACTTAAGTACAACTGTCTTGATTGTCATGGCGGTGATGAAGCTTTTGCAAAATTCAGCTTCGAGGCGATTGATGAAGAGTTTCAGATGAGCACTCATTATAAGCTTGAGGAATATGGCTTTACCTGCTGGAGCTGTCATGATCCGCATACCTATAGGATCCGGATCCGCGACAGAATAAATCTCAAAGAGACGATTTTGTATGACAACGACATCTGCCTGAACTGCCATTCCGATCAGAGCCGCCTCAGTCTTATGTCGGATGTTGCCAATGCAGACATAATTAAGAAACACGAGTGGCTTCCAAACCAGGCTTCACACTTCAGGAGTGTAAGATGCATTGAATGCCATACGAAAATAAACGACAGCATACTCGTTGCTCATCAGATCGTTCCTAAGGAGGAAGCTGTAAAGAAATGCAACGAATGCCATTCGAAAAACTCAATTCTTATGGCCTCCCTGTACAAATTCGAATCAAAAGAGCAGCGCCGGGACGGTTTTTTCAATGGCATCATCCTTAATGAATCCTATGTGATAGGAGCTAACAGGAATGAATACCTCAACATCTTGAGCCTGGTCATTTTTGCACTTATCTTTACCGTTCTGGGCGTCCACGTCTTTTTCAGGATTATAAAAAAATAAAAACTAAAGGGTATGTATTTATATCCCGTCTGGGTCAGATTATGGCATGTATTGAATGCAATACTGGTATTAATACTGGTAATAACGGGCATCAGCATGCAGTACACCGATAAGGAAGATTCTTTTTTAATTGTTGGATTTGCGAGAGCTGTGAAGTGGCATAATGTTGCAGCCATCATCCTTACTTTCAGCTATGTTTTATTTGTTTCAGGCAATATTTTATCAGGCAACGGCAAATATTACAGGCTGGAAAGGAAAAACTTCTTCTCCGATCTTTTCCGGCAGCTGAGATATTATTCCTGGGGGATGTTCAGGGGCGAGAAACATCCCTTCCCTGTTACAGTTGAAAGGAAATTCAATCCGCTCCAGAAAGTGACTTATGTCCTTACAATGTATGTTGCATTGCCGCTGGTGATTATATCCGGACTTGGGCTCATGTTTCCTGAAACAACAGTGAACAGGATCTTCGGGACAAGCGGGCTGCTGTTGACAGACATACTTCACATCACCATGGGGTTCCTGATATCGGTATTCGTTATTATACATATTTATACATGCACTCTCGGAGCAAAGACTTTCTCGTTGTTCAGGGGCATGATTACAGGATATCATGAATCTGAAGATCACGAGTGAAAATTTTTGCACGATAATTGCATTATCAAATCATAAATAAAAACATATACTATGAAAAATTGCAAATCATTCCTTACAGGTTTCCTTGTCATCATTTTTTCCATCTTCATTTTCTCACAGAATGCCACGGCTCAGGTAAAACCCTGGCCTGTTCCGGATGAATATAAAAACATGAAGAATCCCGTCGCAAAGGGTGAAGCCAGCAACAAGGCAGGACAGGTTCTTTATACGAAGAACTGCGCTTCCTGTCATGGAAAAATAGGGCTTGGCGATGGTGTAAAGGCACGTATGCTTAAAACACCTTCAGGCGATTTCTCGGGACCGGAATATCAGAATCAGACCGACGGTGAACATTTTTACAAAACAAAATTCGGCCGTGGCGACATGCCAAAATATGAAGGGAAGCTCACTGATGAAGATATGTGGAATATAGTTAATTACATGAGGACCTTCAAGAAGTAGCATGGACCTCTAAAAAAAGAGGGTGTCTCAAAAGCCTGAATCTTGCCCCCTGTCCCGCCTAAGCGGGATTCTATAACTATCAGATAATGAGAAAGTCCCCTTTAGGGGATTTAGGGGCAATTAAAAAGAAGGTGGCTTTTGAGACACCCTTTTTTTGTTTATCCAGAATTCCTAGTAACCCAGGTCTGTCAAAGCAGTGATCGAATTATCGAGCAGCTTTTCAGAATAGTTGGGATTGTGTATACCAAGGCTGCGGTCTTCTTTTATCGTGTTGTAATTCAGGTAAGCAATTACTGCGTTAGCCTTGAAAGTGCCTGTTTTTGCGAGTCCGGTTGCTGCGTTATAAATGCCTGCGCTGATAAGCTTGTTCTCCAGAGTGGTGAGTTTCTCCTGAATATCGGCCTGGTAATCGGTAATCTTTGTATTGAGGGCATTAATAAGTGCAGTACTGCTGATATCGTGGCACGGAGTGCAGCCTGTCAACAGCCTTGTCTCAGTGCCGTGGGAATCGTATTTCAAACTCATACTGTGACCACCTGCCTGGTATCCGTACGGAGTCGACATATGACACTTAATACAACCATTATCGGTTGAATGCGGATTGGTGGAGGGATAGCCTGTCCCGATCTCAAAAGCAGTCTTGCCAAGTATAAGGTTGGCATTCGGCCCATGATGCACTCCAATCCTCGAGCTTGCAATTGCAAAATCAGCTCCTCCGACAACGGGGGCCGGCGACACCGCCAACGCCTGGTGGCAAGCAACGCACTGGTTGCTGTTGCCCTTGTTCCATGTGACGTCGGCTCCTGCGTACTTTACATTCAGGATCTGGGGTCCGGGTTTGGTGAGAGCCCAGTCATCAGCTGTGAACGTTTCATGAATTTCATGGCATGTATAGCAGTTGATCTGCATCGGTTCGGCCGGAATTGTAAGGTTGGCTGTCGAACCTTCAGCAACATATTCGAGAAATCCCTGGCTGGTATGGCACTGAATACAACCTGATCTGTTTGCATAAGCAGCATTTCCTCCCACAGCATGTATCGACTGTTCCCACTGGGCTGACTTGGAGGCAATCATTGCATTATTGTTGTGGCATTGGGTACAGCTTTCATTCGCATCGATCCCGTCTTTTCCGGTTTTACCCTCTATTCCCCTCGGGCCTTCACATGATGCCAGCAGAAGTCCGGCAGAAGAAAGAATCAAAAAAATCCTGAACGCACTTTTCATATCTGAATTAAATTAGTTTTAATCGGTTGCAATCTACTAATAGCCATTGTTAATTAATTAACAGCTTTCATGCTATTTGCAACCTTTGTTATTGATAGATGTATTGCCTTAAGTTGATAAATGTCAATTTATATTATGATATTTATTAGTTTTGAGCCCTGTTTTGAATTCTTAATACCAATTTTATCAAAATAAAATGCCAACATACAACATAATTGAGAATTGTGCAAATTGCAGCTGTGGATGGAAAAATTTCAGGCATCTCTCAAAAAAGGAGATGCAGCTTATAAACGAGAATAGGTTTGAAGCATTCTTTAAGCCAGGACAGATTCTGATAAAACAGGGTTCTCCTGCGTCTAATGCACTTTTCCTTGCAGGAGGTCTGGCAAAGGTATATATGGAAGGAACAAAGGGCAGGGACTTTATTATGAGCATAGCCAGACCGGGAAGAATGCTGATGGGGCCGGGAGCTTATACGACCCTGAGGCATACCTATACTGTTTCAGCACTGACAAGTGTAAACGCATGTTTTATTAACTTTGACGTTCTGCGCCATCTTGTTAAAACCAATGGTAGTTTTGCTGATGGCATGATGGAGGACCTGAGTGAAAAAGCCCTGATATCTCACGATAAAATGATGAGCCTGGCTCAGAAAAAAATGCACGGCCGGATGTCAGAAGCGCTTTTGTACTTCTCCAACGAAATTTTTAACGCTGATGAGTTCGAGTTGCTGCTCTCAAGGCGTGAAATAGGAGAGATGACAAACATGGCAAAAGAAAGTGTTGTAAGGATACTAAAGGAATTGAGCGAATCGGGCATTATTAAATATACTGCCTCAAAGATGAAAATTCTGGATAAGAAAAAGCTTATCAACATAGCAGCTAAAGGATAAAACATATAGTAAAGGACCTAAGAAATAAAAAATGAAGTTTATAAAATTCCTCTTCTCCCCAATGATGATGGGATCACTGGCAGTGATTTTCGCAGTTTCAATGGCAGCAGCCACATTCATTGAAAACGACTTCGGATCGCAGTCAGCGTACAGCTCTGTTTATAACACTCATTGGTTTGAACTGATCCTTATATTGCTTGCCGCAAACCTTATCGGCCAGCTGATCATTTTAAAGATGTTCAGGAAAGCAAAGCTTCCGGTTGCACTGTTTCATCTTGCATTTGTGCTTATGATTGCAGGAGCAGGGATAACCAGGTACTTCGGCCGCGAAGGATCTATTCACATCCGTGAGGGTAAAGCATCAGATATATACTATACTGACAAAGAGTATATAGGGATCTCTGTTACTGATGCTGATGGTAAGACTCTTAATGAGTATTCAAGGCAGTTTACACTTGCATCTTCTTCTGTTGATTTCACCAGGAAGGTCCGTGCCGGCAATGAAGAATATGAGATTCAGCTTGCAAGGATCATTCCCAATGCCGAAGAGAGTGTTACAGATGATCCTGCCGGCAAACCCATGATCTCCCTTCTTGTTTCAAAAGACATGATGTCGAGGGAAAACGTGATCCTTCAGGAAGGCAGTATCAGGGAGATACAGGGTATCTCATTAGGCTTCAATTCAGGCAAAGAAAGCGATGTTAAGATTACTGTCGATTCAGGTTCCTTCTATATTTCTTCAGGATATGAAATAACCCAGATGAGCATGATGACCGGTGAATCGATAAAGGCCGGAGCCGGTACAAAAATGCCGCTTAAGGCCATGCAGGTGTTTACTATCAACGATCTGAAGATAGTTCCTCAGGTTCTGTCAGCTTCCGGAACAATAAAAGCCGTCGCAGTTGACCCGGAAGAAAATGAAACAGGGACAAATGCCCTGGTCTTTCATATCTTTTCAGGGAACGAAACTCAGTCTCTTACGATATGGAACCGGGAATCTGAACCATTTTCAACCGGATCGTGCAGCATGAACGGATACAAATTTGAGATTTCATTCGGATCGAAGCCTGAAAAACTGCCCTTCGAGTTGCAGCTTAATGATTTTGTTCTTGAAAGGTATCCGGGCTCCAACAGCCCTTCTGGCTACAGGAGTGAAGTCACACTCATTGATAAATCAGGGGATATCAGAAAGCCCTTCAGCATATACATGAATAATATAATGAAGTACAACGGATACCGGTTTTATCAGTCATCGTACGACAGGGATGAACAGGGCACTGTGCTTTCTGTGAATCATGATCCGGCAGGACTGATAGTCACCTATACCGGATATGCTTTGCTATTCTTATTCATTATATTGTCTCTGTTTAACAGAAATTCGCAGTTCCGCGGGATCAGGGCAGGAACGTGGAGCTCACCCCTAAGGAAAGGCACTGTCGCGGTCCTGTTCGTTCTTGCAATGTCAGGATTGGCAACAATAAATGCCCAGAAATTTATAGCTGGCAGGGAGGGTTCTGCAGAGTTCGGGAAAGTGCTGGTTCAGGATCAAAAAGGAAGAACCAAGCCTCTCTTCACACTCAGCAACGATATACTCAGGAAAGTGGCACGTGAAAACAATCTTGGAGAAAATACTCCAATGCAGGTCTTTCTCGGTCTCTATTTTGACTTCGACAGCTGGAAAGATGTTCCAATGATCCGGGTCTCCGGAAAGGACCTTCAGAAAAGCCTGGGACTCAGAAGCAAGATGGCAGCATTTTCTGACATTGTGACTTCCGGAGGCACAGGATCGTACAAGCTCGGGGCGGATGTAGACAAAGCTTACGGTAAATCACCCGGCGAAAGGAATAAATATGACAAGGAAGTGATTAAGGTTGATGAAAGGATCAACATCGTGTACATGATCTACAAGGGCGACTTCATGAAAGTATTTCCCCTTAAGGATGGAACGACAAGTTGGGGTTCTGCCAATGAGGCTCTGAAGCATGCAGTAAGCAAGGAAGATTCAGTATACCTTGAGAATATTGTCCCGATGCTTGCTGAGGCCCTGCAGGAAAATAACAAAATGAAGGTTAAGCAGATTTGCGAATCGATAAGAGGATACCAGGAGAGGTTCGGAGGATATGAACTTCCTTCAGAAACAAAAATAAAAGCAGAACAGCTTTATTACAGAATGGGAATATTTGAGAAACTGTTCCCGTTCTATGAGACCATCGGACTTCTTATGCTTATAAGCCTGATCACCATGGTTATAGCGGGCAGAAAGAAGAAACCGATGATTGTGAAAGCACTTGGTTGGATCCTTTTTGCCGGACTTCTTCTTCATACCTTCGGCATAGGCCTGAGGTGGTATGTGGCCGGCCATGCTCCGCTGAGCAACGGATATGAATCTATGATATTCATCTCCTGGGTGACACTGCTGGCAGGATTCGTATTCAGCCGCAAATATGATTTTGCTCTTTCCGCAACAGCAGTTCTTGCCGGCATGACACTTCTGGTGGCTCATCTTAGCTTCATGGATCCAGAGATTACAAATCTGGTCCCGGTGCTCAAATCATACTGGCTCACACTTCATGTTTCCGTTATCACGGGAAGCTACGGATTTCTCGGATTGGGAGCTATATTGGGAATTATAACAATGATACTGCTCACTTTAGCCAATGACAGGAACAGGGAACGTATCTCCGAGACCATCGATGAGCTGACAGTCATCAATTTCAAAACTCTTACGCTTGGCCTCTATTTCCTTACAATAGGGACATTTCTGGGAGCTGTATGGGCAAATGAGTCATGGGGCAGGTACTGGGGCTGGGATCCCAAGGAGACATGGTCGCTTATAACTATAATAGTATATACGCTTGTTACCCATTCGAGGATGATCCCCGGCATGAAAAGCATTTATACCTTTAACCTGCTTTCACTGTTCGGCTTCTCATCGGTTCTGATGACTTATTTTGGAGTGAATTATTACCTGTCGGGTTTGCATTCCTATGCTTCAGGCGATCCTGTTCCGGTTCCTGCATTTGTATATGTGACTGTTATAGTGCTGATCGGGCTGTGTGTTGCCGCATATTTTAAATTCAGAAAACTTGTGTATAAAGATTAGTTTTGGAGGGGAAGGGGTATTGTTAAAGTAATTTTAATTGAGCGGCAGATATTCATGTCTTATTTTATAACCGTCAAGATAAATAACCCTGAACCCTGGCTGATCTTTTGCCAGCTGCTTACCCACCGCTGATGTTGTTATAAAGTCTGTTTCAGCGTATTTCCCTGCGGTATTGTAATGCAGGTGTCCTGAAAAAAGAGCATCCACACCAGACTGTGAAAAGAGGTCAAGGTATTTCTGACGGATTTCCGGGCTGAAGTTGGAGTAATTTTCAGGTTCTGCCGGATCTTTTATAAAGAGAGGGTAATGACAGAAAAGCAAAGTCAGCTTTGCTCCTTTATTCCTGGCAAGCTCTTTTTGCAGCCATTCATACTGTTCATCTTCAAACACAGGTGTTTCTGCTTTGATCAGGGATGAATTGAAGCCGATAAAACTTACCTTCTTAAGTTTGAAGGAGAACCTGTCATTACCGAACAACGATTTATAATATTCCAGGTCATTCACCTCTGGTTTCTGTCCTATATCGTGGTTCCCCGGTAAGATATAAACTTTTATTTCTGGTTTAATAAGCCCGGTTATTCTCCGGAACTCATCCCACTGGGTTTTATTTGATTTATCATTTACCAAATCACCTGTAATGACCACGAATGCAGGTTCCAGCATATTTACCTTAGCCACTGTCTTTTCGTAAAGTGCAGTTTCTTCAGCTATTCCCTTGTTGTTGCTGATGGAACCAAACTGGGGATCGGTAATATGGATAAGGAAGAAAGATCTGTTTATTTCCCTGCTTGCACTGCATGAGAAAACGAGGACCATTATCAGACAGATGCCAGCCTGTTTCAGCGTTTTGTTTTTCATAATATGCAGTATGATTGGATCATAATAATGTTTTGTGAATTTAGCATTTAAAAGAATATCTGACAACTTTCATTGGCTTCGTCCGAATTATCTGACGCAGGAAGCGTCAAAGTCCAATAACCGCAGTTGCATCTGCGGCAGATTGCACGGACAGCTGCAACACCAGAGGTGTTGAAGAAAAGGGATTGCTGTCGTCGCAAGCTCCTCCAGCGATCCCCGGGGGGACCCAATAAAATGTAGAGACGCCCAATTTGGGCGTCTCTACATTTTATTGGGTGGAAGATGGGATTCGAACCCACGACCTTCGGAACCACAATCCGACGTTCTAACCAACTGAACTACATCCACCGTTTACGGAGGGCAAAAATACGCCCAAAAAATATATTCACAAAATTTTGAAATTTATTTTCGGCCGGTGATGCTCAATTATTATATTTGCACGATTCAAAAAAAGGTGAACCTGACCCTCGTCAGATCAAGGTTCCACCGATGAGGGAAAACTTTTTACCGTGATCAGGCAGACATGAAGAAATTGAAATTCATGGACAATATCTCCGGCCTCCAGCTTTTTCAGCTGATGAAGCCAGTCATATTCCTGATTATCAGTGTTATATTCACAAAGAGCCACCTTACAAGGGCTGAGATCGGTTCCTTCGAAATGTTCATGTTTATAGCAGGATTCCTGACTTTCTTTTGGGTTACAGGAATAATTCAGTCGCTGCTTCCTCTTTATAACAGAAATAAAACATTCCGGCAATTCAGCAATGTGCATCCCGGAAAATCTCCTGAGATTTTCAACGCATTCCTTCTTCTGTGTTTTTTCAGCCTCATCACCTTCGCCTTCGGCCACTCGATAAAAGGTTATTTCTCGGTGTTCCGGTTTTCGGGCAATGTGCCATACCTTAATCTTCTTCTCCTGTATGTACTGCTCAGCAGCCCGGTCTGCCTGATCGAGTATATATACCTTCTCAACAACAGGGCATACAGGATATTCCAGTATGGTCTCTATACCTATGGATCACAACTTGTGCTGATCATTCTTCCGGTGATCCTCGGCAAGGATATCATCTGGTCGGTATACGGGCTTCTTGCTGTTACAGGGATCAGATGGATCTGGCTCATCATACTTCTCAGACGTTATACAGTGATAAAGATATCTCCTGATTTCATGAAGGAGCATCTGTATCTGGCTTGGCCTCTGATCATTACAACTCTTATCAGCGGTTCAGGACAATACACCGACGGGATTATAGTCTCTGCCGTCTACCGCGATCCCGGACAGTTTGCCTGGTTCAGGTATGGAGCCAAGGAATTCCCCCTGGTACTCATGCTGGCCAACGGTCTCAGCAATGCAATGCTTCCGGAATTCTCCACTAAGACCAACCTGACTGAAGCGCTGGCAAGGATAAGGCAGAAGTCTAAGAAGCTGATGCACCTTCTTTTTCCGATCACAATGTTCATCATGCTCTTTGCCAGATGGTTTTATCCCCGGTTGTTTAACGTTGAATTCCAGCGAAGCGCGGATGTCTTCCTTGTTTATTCAGGAATGATAATCCCACGGCTTATCTTCCCACAGACTATCCTCGTGGGCAGAAAAAAAACCATTATAACATTCACCGCGGCAATAATAGAGCTGGCGGTTAATATCCCGCTGAGTCTCCTGATGATTCACTGGGGATATAATATAGTGGGAGTTGTCCTTTCGACATTCATTTCATTCACCATAGGAAGATTATACCTTGTAGGATATTTATGGTTTAAAATGAAGATCAAACCTTCCGAATACATACCACTGAAAGTATATACCTTCTATTCTGCCCTGCTCATAATTCTCTTTGTGCTTATTGACCACGGGATAATAGATATACGTTAGGCGACCGGCTACCGGCTACCGGCTACCGGCTGCTGGCAACATAAAGATCCTTCCTCTTCGGCGGGGGTTTGAAAGGGGGTATTTTGAATAAAAAACTAGTTATATTTGTTAAGTAATTTATTGTCTGCTATTAACATAATATATTGTAAATCAGGTATTCATGCAGATCATTGAAGTGACAACAAGGCGCGACAGGAAGGAATTCATTAATTTCCCGAAGAGATTATACAGGAATGATCCTTACTGGGTCTGCCCGCTCGACGGGGAGATTGAAGGATTCTTCAACCCGACAAAAAATCATACTTTCAGCCATGGCACGGCAACCCGCTGGATACTGAAAGATGATGCCGGGGAAACGATCGGAAGAGTTGCTGCTTTCATTGACAATGAAAGGTCAGCAAAACAGATCCAGCCGACAGGAGGTATGGGATTCTTTGAGGTGATTGAGAACAGGGAAGCAGCATTTATGCTTTTCGATACTGCCAAGGAGTGGCTCAAGGAACACGGCATGGAAGCTATGGACGGACCGGTGAATTTTGGTGAAAATGACAGTTTCTGGGGACTGCTGATCGACGGATTCATGCAGCAGGGGTACTATATGCCCTATAATCCACGCTATTACAGGGATTATTTCGAAGCATACGGATTTAAAAACTATTTCGAACAATACTCATACCATCGCGAGGTCAGGAATGATAAAGGAGAATTTACAAGATTCCCCGACAGGATCTGGAAAGTTGCAGAATGGGTGGCAAAAAAACCAGGGTACTCCTTCCGGCATTTTGAATTTAAAAATGCGAGGAAATATATAGACGATATATGTGAGATTTATAATTCAACGTGGGTCCACCATAAGGAAGATTTTACCCCTATGAATCCGGATATCCTTGAGGAGTCGCTTAGAAAAGCAAAACCGATAATCGATGAGGAGACTGTTGTCTTCATGTACCAGAACGACAAGCCGATTGGCTTTTGGGTCCTCCTTCCGGACCTGAACCAGATTCTGAAACATCTGAATGGAAAACTTGATCCGGTAAGCCTGATAAAATTTCTTTATTATAAGAAGACTCATAAGATGACCAGGCTCAGAGGTGTTGTCGGAGGTGTGAAATATTCTCACCATAACCAGGGCATCGAGACGGCGATCTTCTACCAGCTCTATCAGGTGTTCAGTAAAAAACCCTGGATAAAAGAAATTGAACTCTCATGGGTTGGCGACTATAACCAGAGGATGATGTCGAGCAATGAAGCTATCGGCGGGATAAAAATGAAGACTCATGTAACATACCGATATCTTATTAACGACAAGCTAAGCTTTATTCGCTATAAGGACGAAATGGCAGAAAGACAGAAAAAGAAAGAAGAAAATTTGTCCGGGAAACAATAATTTCCATATTCCCTTTGCAATTTCCGGAATGTTCATTAATTTTGCAGTCCCAAAACAAAGGCATTTTTTAGAATAAAGAATTAAAATAGAAAGCGATGAAACAGGGAATACATCCGGAAAATTACAGGTTTGTTGTATTTCAGGATATGTCAAATGGTTATACTTTTCTTGGCAGGTCGACAGCACCATCAAAGGAAAATATCAAGTGGGAAGATGGCAAGGAATATCCTCTGATAAAGCTCGAGATATCAAATACTTCCCATCCTTTCTACACAGGCAAGATGAAGCTCGTCGACACAGCAGGAAGGGTTGACAAGTTCAACACCCGCTACAAAAATCATGTTGGCGGCAAGAAGGAGAAGAAAGTTGAGACTGAGAAAGAAAAGTAATACAGAACTGAATTGAATATACAGGGGCCTTTCACGGCCCCTTTTTTTTTGAGTAGCACATGTACTCATCCCCCCGACCCCCTTCTCTCCTAAAGGAAAGAAGGGGGTGTAACACATTCTATATCAATTTTTTCCCCCTCTTTGCTTTAGCAGAGAGGGGGATTTAGGGGGTGAGTGCATGGGAACTGCAGAGATGGCATGTCCCGCTTCTTCACGAAGAATAACTGGGATGAGTGCATGAAGATTGGATTGAATGATTATTTTACTGGCATGATGATTGTAATATCTTCATCCTGCTCATTTATTAATTAATTCAGT
>CAZXAM010000010.1:20414-83342 GCA_964638545.1 uncultured Rikenellaceae bacterium
TACTGGCATGATGATTGTAATATCTTCATCCTGCTCATTTATTAATTAATTCAGTAATTTTGGCACTAGTGCAGAGGGGAATTTACAATGGATAAGAAATACAGAAAGCCTTACAACGAAATAATGTTTCCTGACAACCTCGACGGGGAAGGAGATATAATACCAATAATTGCCGATGGAGAGGAAGGCGATCTGGAAGATATGGAGGTGCCTGAAGCAATTCCGATTCTTTCATTAAGGAATACTGTGCTATTTCCGGGTGTCGTTCTTCCCATATCTATCGGAAGGCCGAAATCTATACAGCTCATCAAGGAAGCTTACAGATCGGACAAGATCGTCGGTACAGTGGCTCAGAAAGATCCGGATATTGAGAATCCCGGATTCAACGATCTTCACTCGGTAGGGACAATCGGACAAATAGTGAAGCTTCTCGAAATGCCCGACGGATCAACCACTGCCATAATACAGGGACGCAAAAGGATGGTGCTGAGGGAACTTGTCTCAGATAATCCGTATTTCATTGCAAAGGTCAAACCAATGCCCGAAAGAAAACCTGATCTCTCGAGCAAGGATTTTGATGCCATCGTCGGATCGCTGAAGGACCTTTCGCTTAAGATTATAAAGATAAATCCCAATATCAGTCCTGAAGCTTCTTTCGCCATTAAGAATATCGAAAACAGCACTTACCTTATTAATTTTATCTGCTCAAATACCGACATTAAGGTTCAGGATAAGCAGAAATTGCTGGAGATCAACAGTCTGCGTGACAGAGGATTTATGCTCCTTGAATATCTTGTTCAGGAGATCCAGGTGCTTGAGCTTAAGAATGAACTGCAATCAAAGGTGAAAAGCGACCTTGACCAGCAGCAAAGAGAGTTCCTGCTTCATCAACAGATGAAAACGATTCAGAATGAGCTTGGAGGAAATCCGATAGAGAAAGAGATAGAGGAGTATCAGAAAAAAGCCGAAACGAAAAAGTGGACGGAAGATGTAAAGAAAATTTTCGACAAGGAACTTGATAAGCTTCGCAGGCTTAACCCGGCAGCTGCAGAATACTCGGTACAGGTAAATTATATCCAGACTCTTCTCGACCTGCCCTGGGGTGAATATACTCAGGACAACCTCGACCTTAATAATGCGCGGAAAGTTCTTGATAATGACCATTTTGGACTTGATGATGTTAAGGAAAGAATTCTTGAGCATCTAGCCGTGCTCAAGCTGAAAGGCGATCTTAAATCACCCATTCTGTGCCTTTACGGTCCTCCCGGAGTAGGAAAGACTTCCCTGGGAAAATCCGTTGCCAAGGCGCTCGACAGGAAATATGTCAGGATGTCACTTGGAGGTTTGCATGATGAAGCTGAAATAAGAGGTCATCGCAAAACATATATCGGCGCTATGCCCGGAAGGATTATCCAGAACATAAAGAGGGCAGGATCTTCCAACCCGGTATTCATACTCGATGAAGTTGATAAAGTAGGCCAGGATTTCAGGGGCGATCCATCATCAGCACTTCTCGAAGTGCTCGATCCTGAGCAGAACAGCACATTCTTCGACAACTTCATTGAAATGGAATACGACCTGTCGAAGGTTCTTTTCATAGCCACTGCCAATACGCTTTCGACGATCAGTCCCGCACTGCGCGACAGGATGGAACTTATCGAAATAACAGGCTACCTTGTTGAGGAAAAGCTTGAAATCGCAAAGGAACATCTTCTGCCAAAGCAGCTTGAAAATCACGGAGTAAATTCCAGCCAGCTGATCATAAATCCGGCAGTTATGGAAAAATTGATCGAAAGGTATACCAGGGAATCCGGAGTCAGAGAGCTTGATAAGCGTCTTGCCAAGATTGTAAGGATAACAGCAAAGAACATAGCTTCCGGGACAAAATATAATCCTGTTCTTTCGGAAAAAGTACTGGGAGAGATACTCGGTGTGCCCAAATTCAACCGCGACATTTATTCAGGCAACGACCAGGCAGGAGTGGTAACCGGACTGGCCTGGACTGCAGCAGGCGGTGAGATTTTATTCGTGGAGACGAGCCTTAGCAAGGGGACAGGAAAGCTGACACTTACGGGAAACCTGGGAGAAGTTATGAAGGAATCGGCGATAATTGCTCTTGAATATCTTAAGGCCAATGCGGAACTGCTTGAACTCCCCGACAGCTTCGCGGAGAAATGGAATATCCATATACATGTCCCCGAAGGCGCGATTCCTAAAGACGGCCCCTCTGCCGGCATAACAATGGCAGCCTCAATAGCTTCTGCTTTTACACAAAGGAAAGTGAGAAAATACCTTGCTATGACAGGAGAGATTACTCTCAGAGGCAAAGTTCTTCCCGTGGGAGGCATCAAAGAAAAGATCCTCGCTGCGAAACGCTCGAGCATTAAGGAGATCATCGTGTCGGAAGAGAACAGGAAGGATGTCGAAGACATCAAGGAAATATATATAAGAGGACTCAAGTTCCACTACGTGAAAACGATAATGGAGGTCCTCGACATAGCGCTCCTGAAGCAAAAAGTAAGTAATCCCAAAAACATTTCGTTCGAATGAAGAAAATAGCTGTTTTCCCCGGGTCATTCGATCCTTTTACTATCGGTCATGAAGGAATTGTAAGGCGTTCACTCAACCTTTTCGATGAAATAATTATTGCCGTCGGAGCCAACGCTCTCAAAAAGAGCTACTACTCACTGGAAACAAGAAAAAAAATGATCTCCAGAGTGTTCGCGAACGAGCCCAGGGTAAAAGTAGATCATTATGAAGGCCTTACAGTCGATTATTGTACCTCAAAAGGGGCAAATTATATTTTGAGGGGATTACGTACATCTGCCGACTTTGAATTTGAGAGAGCCATTGCTCAGGTTAACAAGGCAATGGCCTACAATATTGAATCTGTTTTTCTGCTGACAGTCCCGGAGCATACACCTATAAACTCAACTATCGTCCGCGATATCATAAGGAGTGGAGGCGATGCCTCACGCTTCGTCCCGGCGTCAATAAATCTCAAAGATTATAAGGCAGATGTGGATTAAAGACTGATGCATTTATAAGATCCATCAGCGAGAGCCATGCAGTGCCCTTTATTTTGCTTATCTCTTCAGGCAGCAGCCACTCGACCTTTGTGATGCCTTCCTTGATTTGAGGCTCTGTGACCATAGCGCCTGTATATTCCATAAGAAACCAGCTTGTTTTCTTGAGGTAGGAAATGCCTTCCCAGGTATATGTATGATAGCTTGGCTTCAGCGGCCTGATAATCTTCTGACCATTGATACCGGTCTCTTCTTCCACCTCCCTGAGCGCACACGTTTCGGGTTCTTCTCCGGGTTCGATATGACCCTTTGGAAGATCGAGTTTTCCCTTCTTCTCAATGAAAAGGAAGCGTCCTGAAGAATGCCTTACCAGGCCGCCTGCCGCACCCACTTCGGAGAAATATATCCTGAATATTTTCCAGATGTGCCTGATATCAGGGCCATAGATATTTATTGCAAATACCTTCGGATCAGCCTGAAATTCAGAGATAATTCTGTAAAGTTCCTTTGTATCGTGGAATTTATGGAATAACCCGTATTTTTGTAACCGGTCAGGTTCAGAACTGATCAGAATAAACCTATCTTCGAAATGAACTTTATACATACTTATGGAAGGCAGTTCAAATAAAATAGCCGAATACCTGTTGCAAATTAAAGCAATTAAATTGCAACCATCAAATCCTTTTACCTGGGCATCGGGATGGAAATCCCCCATTTATTGTGATAACCGCAAAACCCTGTCATTTCCGGAGGTAAGGTCTTACATTCGCGACTCTTTTGCAACTGTCATAAGCGGGCTCTACCCCCGGGCAGAAATGATAGCAGGTGTTGCAACAGGGGCTATCTCTCATGGCGCCCTGGCTGCCGACAAGCTTGAAATGCCTTTCATATATGTGAGATCGGGAGCAAAGGAACACGGCCTCGGCAACCAGATTGAAGGTTACTATGAAAAAGGCCAGAAGGTGGTTGTGGTTGAAGACCTTATTTCAACGGGAGGCAGCAGCCTCAATGCAGTAAAAGCCCTCAGGGATGCCGGATGCGAAGTGCTTGGGATGGTTGCCATATTTACCTATGAGTTTAAAAAAGCATCTGATGCCTTCGCTGCTGAAAACTGCAGGCTTAACACACTTTGTAACTATACAACCCTTATAGAAACAGCTGTCAGAACGGGATATATCACCGAAACCGACGTTGAAACTCTTAAAAAATGGAGGGTGGATCCGGCAGGGTGGGGAGTTTAAATACTTCCCCCTTTGAAGGGGGTCATGGGGATGTTTTCTCTTCTTTCGAAACACCCCCCGCCCCTCCTCAAGGGGGGATAATAGCAACTAATTCTCATGAACGAAATTTCCACATACGAAAGCCGTACAGGCAGTGTGCACTGCACCGCTGAAGAGCTGTACCATTTTCTTGCAGATATGCGCAATTTTGGCCGTTTTATTCCGGAGAACAACCTAGGCAAAATAAGCATATCAAAAGACACCTTCACAATCGACGTTAATATGCTGGGAAAAGTGAACATCCGTATCGGCGAAATGAAGGAATTCAGCGAAGTGGCATATTCAGGCAATGCTGCGCAGATAAATGACTTCTCCCTCGTTGTGAAATTCCTGGATAAGGGATCATCCCGGTCTGAAGTTAAGCTATCTGTGCTTGCCAATCTTAATCCCTTTCTTAAGATGCTGGCTGCGGAGCCTATGAAAAAATTCCTTGAGACAATAGTTGCTGAAATGGAGAAGTTCAGGGGATGGAATGAGATCAGGAAAGAAAGCTGAACTCCTTTGCTGAGAACTCTCTGATCTTACCGTTTTTTTCTTCTACCCTTATCAGTCCGGAAACCAGTACGTCAGTAATACGGCCGATGAATATGCTTCCGGAAGTTTTGAATGAGGTCCATTCCATAAACCTGTACAGCCGGGCAAGGTAATCATGCCTGATACTGTTCCTGTCGTCGTAGAGTAGATTCCGGTATCTTTTATCGATATCCCGGAGAAGATCTCTAATGCAACTGATGAGTATGTATTCCTTCCCTGTGATCATTTTGAGGGATACGGGAGGGGGAACGATACCAGCAAAATTCTCCTGGTTGATGTTGAGGCCGATCCCTGCCACACTGGTTTCAATGAGGCTCCCCATAATTGAGTTCTCAATCAATATGCCGGCTATCTTTTGATCTCCAAGGTAGATGTCATTCGGCCATTTTATCCTGGCTCCCGTGCAATGCCTGTCGAGAAAATCGCATATTCCCAGAGAAATGGTCATCGAGATCTGGAACTGATCGCCTGGACTGACAGAACCCGGATAAAGAATTATACTGAACAACAGGTTCCTCCCTCTTTCACTCTCCCATCTATTAAGGCCCTGGCCTTTTCCGGCACTCTGGTAGGAAGTATAGATTACGGTTCCTTCAGGCTGCTCTCCGGTCTTCAACAGCTCAGAAGCCTCCTTATTGGTCGACGAAAGCTCATTGTAGAAAATTAGATTTGAACCTATTGTCATAATGACAAAAATACAGATAAAGTTAGTACTTTTGCGACTTAACAGGCAATAGAGATATATTGATGAAGAAGAGAATTGACCAGACTGATATTCTGTTGAAAAGCATCGTGGAAGGAATTTTTGAAAAAAAAGGGCATAACGTCCTCAGGATCGATCTAAGGAAGCTGGAGAACAGAATAACTGATTATTTTGTTATCTGTCATGGCACATCAACAACACAGGTAGGTTCTTTATGCGATTCTGTCGAGGAAACGGTTAGAAAAGAAGCGGGAGAAAAGCCTCTGCATGTTGAAGGGCTTGAAAACTGTTACTGGGTTCTTGTGGATTACGGCAACGTTGTTGTCCATATTTTTCTCGAAGAGCAGAGAAATTTTTACAGCCTCGAATCACTCTGGGCTGATGCTGAAATTGAAGAGTTGAAAGAAAAAACAAAGTAAGTAGAAGAGTTTATGGCAGATAACAGAAATACCCAGCCGGGAAAGAAAATCGATAAAAATATAAAGCCCATTTTCAACAGCAACTGGATCTGGGCTGTTCTCCTGCTTTCAATCCTTCTTTTCGAGGTTTTTTTCAGTGCAAAAAGCACTCCGAAAACAACTAAGAGCGCTATAATAGGGATGATTGAAAATCACGACATCAAAAGCATAGTTTTTATAAATAATGAAATAGCCGAGATATACCTGACCGACGAAGCAGCAAAGAATACCGAAAGGTATCCCAACCTGCCGAAGCCTGCAAAGGGAATAGGACTTCAGGTGCCAAGACCTCATTATACATACAGGTTTGGAGATCAGCAAAATTTTGAGGACTTCCTCACTTCCACACAGGAGAAAGCTGGTTATGAAAAAGATAAGATGATCTATCCGGAAAACGAGCAGAGAAGGAATTACTTCCTGGAGGTCATCCTTCCCTGGCTCCTTCTCCCTGCACTTTTGATTTTCGCCTGGATATTTATAATGAGAAGGATGTCGGGAGGAGCAGGAGGTGCTGGTGCCGGAGGCATATTCAGTGTAGGGAAATCAAGGGCTCAGATATTTGATAAGGATACCAACGTAAAAATAAACTTCAGCGATGTAGCAGGTCTGGAAGAAGCCAAGACTGAGGTGATGGAAATAGTTGATTTCCTGAAGAATCCCAAGAAATACACACAACTGGGAGGAAAGATACCAAAGGGGGCTCTGCTGATCGGACCTCCCGGAACAGGGAAAACCCTTCTGGCAAAAGCTGTTGCTGGGGAAGCTAACGTGCCTTTCTTTTCAATCTCAGGATCCGACTTTGTTGAAATGTTCGTGGGAGTGGGAGCCTCAAGAGTGAGAGACCTTTTTAAGCAGGCAAAGGAAAAGGCTCCCTGTATAGTTTTCATCGATGAAATAGACGCAGTAGGAAGGGCCAGGGGCAAGAATGTCAACTTTGGTTCGAATGATGAACGCGAAAATACACTTAACCAGCTTCTTACGGAGATGGACGGATTTGGTACCAACATGGGTGTGATTATCCTTGCTGCCACAAACAGGGCTGATATCCTCGACAGAGCGCTGCTCAGGGCAGGACGCTTCGACAGGCAGATACACGTTGAGCTGCCGGACCTTGTGGAACGCGAAGCTATCTTTAAAGTTCATCTCCGGCCCATTAAGCTTTCGAAGGAAATAGATGTGACTTTCCTTGCCAGGCAGACTCCAGGTTTTTCAGGTGCGGATATCGCAAATGTATGCAACGAGTCGGCCCTTATCGCCGCAAGGAAAAATAAAACTATAGTCGAAAAACAGGATTTTCTGGATGCCATCGACAGGATCGTAGGCGGTCTTGAAAGAAAGAACAAGATTATTTCTTTTGCAGAAAAGAAGACAATTGCATATCATGAAGCAGGCCATGCAACCGTGAGCTGGCTTCTTGAGCATGCAAGTCCGTTGGTCAAGGTTACGATCATCCCGAGGGGAAGAGCCCTGGGAGCTGCATGGTACCTTCCTGAGGAAAGGCAGATAACTACACGCGAGCAGCTGCTCGATGAGATGGCTTATGCCCTTGGAGGACGGGCTTCGGAAGAACTTGTCTTCGGAAAAATATCGACAGGAGCCCTGAGCGACCTCGAAAAAATCACAAAGCAGGCATACGCCATGGTGGCTTTCTTTGGCATGAGCGAAAAGGTTGGCAATGTAAGCTTCTACGATTCAACAGGCCAGTCCGACTTTGGATTCACCAAACCTTACAGTGAGAAAACTTCAGAGATAATCGACACGGAAGTAAAACTGATCATCGAGGAATCGTATGCTCGTGCTTTGGCAGTCCTGAAGACTCATGAGAAAGGACTTACCGAGCTGGCAGAGCTTCTCCTGGAGAAGGAAGTTATTTTCAGCGAGGATCTGGAAAGGATATTTGGAAAAAGGAAAGCCGATCTGATCAAGGAAAAGAGGGAAGCAGAAGCCGGAATAAAAGAGGAAAATAAAAAAGACGAAAAGATCACGGAAGCCGAAAAACCTGCTGAAACAACTGCAAATGAAATAGAGGTTAAGCCTGAGAAGAAAACAAGAAAGAAAAAAAGTATTCCGGGAACAGACACCCCTGATGGCTCTTCGGACCTCTTCAAATCACAGGACAACATTACAAGTTAAACAATACAGCTAACTTGAACAATCTTACACGCAGGACATTAACAGGCGCTTACATTGTAATATTCACTCTGGGGGGCTTCTGGCTCCATCCGGTTTCATTCCTGCTGACAGGTCTGGTCATTCTGGCAGGAACCATGCATGAGTATTACCTGATGATCAGGAATGCAGGTGTAAAGCCGCAAATGGTTCCCGGCATAATAACAGGAGTTATAATTTATTCGCTGGCATCACTGGTTGCCTCGGGATATCTTGAGTACAGGTTCTTATTAGCGCTGATACCCCTGGTTATAGCAATTATGATTGCAGAGCTGTACAGAAAACAGGAAAAACCATTTGATTCGCTTGCTCATACTTTCTTTCCTTTGATCTACTGCGTTCTTCCTGTCTCACTGATACCGTTTTCTGCTTTTTCTCATACAGGTCTTTCATCAATAATTGGTCACGGCAGTGTGATATTCTCTCCCGGGATCATAATAGGTTTCTTCATCCTGTTATGGGTCAACGATTCAGGTGCATACCTTGTCGGTACATCTTTCGGGCGTCACAGATTAATGGAAAGGATATCTCCTAAAAAGTCCTGGGAAGGATTTTTCGGGGGAATGGCTCTTTCAGTTTTGGCAGCATGGCTTCTCTCACGATGGCTGGGTGTAGTGGGAACCGAGAAATGGATAATCATTTCTTTGATCATTTCGGTTGCAGGAACATATGGCGATCTGACAGAATCTATGCTGAAACGCAGCCTGGGAGTCAAGGATTCGGGAAGTGTCATGCCGGGGCACGGGGGATTCCTCGATCGTTTTGACAGCGCTCTCTTTGCATTTCCCCTTGTTTATTTGTTTATTTCTCTTTTTGGTTGATTAATAAGACTTAATTAGTTTTGTTCAAATTTTCTGGTTAATGGGAATACACAGGGAAGGGTATAAAATTCTGGTTTTTGGTTTCCTGATTCTTCTGATTATTAATGTTCTGGCAGGCATCTTTATCGGCGAACAGGTCCTTGTCAGGTGGGTCTTTGGAATTGGTTCACTGGTGCTCTATGTGTTCCTTCTCTTCTTTTTCCGTCTGCCGGCCAGGCATCTGGAGCCTGATCCGGGTCTTATCTATGCTCCGGCCGACGGCAAGGTGGTTGTAATTGAGGAAACTGAAGAGAATGAATATTTCAGGGATAAAAGGCTTCAGGTCTCGATCTTCATGTCGCCCTTCAATATGCACAGCAACAGGTACCCGGTGTCAGGACATATTAAATATGTTAAATATCATCCGGGTAATTACATGGTTGCCTGGCATCCGAAATCATCGGAGCTTAATGAGAGGAGTACAATAGTGATCGAAACGGCCGGAGGGACAGAAATACTGGTCAGGCAGATTGCCGGAGCTGTTGCACGCAGGATAGTGACATATGCAAAGACAAACCAGGAAGTGAAACAAGGCGATGAGCTTGGATTCATAAAGTTCGGATCAAGGGTTGACATATTCCTTCCTTTAGGCACTGAGATTGAAATTCCGATCCTTCAGCAGGTAAAAGCCAACAAGAGCATCATTGCAAAAATCTGAAGATATCATTACGATGAAAAAGAAAGACGACAGGGTAATGGATATTACCGGCGATGTAAAATGGATTGGCATCCTTGATTATGATATCAAGACATTTGATATCGTGATGACTACAGAATACGGCACGACTTACAATTCATATTTCATCAAAGCCGGAAAGAAGGCGCTGATCGAAGTCGCCAAAGAGAAATTTTTTGATACTTATCTGACGAAACTTAAGGAGGTTACTGATCCTTCGGACATAAGCTATATAATTCTTGACCATACCGAACCTGATCACTCAGGCAGTCTTAAGAGGATGCTGGAGATCGCTCCTTCAGCCACCGTAGTGGGGAGCGGAAACGCAATCAGGTACCTCGAAGATATGCTCAACGTTCCTTTCAGATCGTTGATCGTGAAGGATGGCGACACACTGGACCTTGGAGGCAGGACACTCAGGTTCATCGCCGCGCCGAATCTTCACTGGCCCGATTCAATCTATACCTGGCTCGAAGAGGAAAAGATACTTTTTACATGTGATTCATTCGGTGCTCACTATTGCAGCTATGAAATGAAGGATGACCTTACCGATGATTACCTGAAGGCTTTCAAATATTACTTTGACGTTATACTCAAGCCTTTCAGCAGATTCATGGTAAAGGCAATAGAAAGAATAAAGCCTCTTGATGCCAGGTTTATCTGTCCGGGACACGGACCCATTCTTGGAGAAAACCGGAACAAGATCGTTGACCTTTCTCTGAAATATTCAAATGAGTACCTCGATCAGACTCTGGTACAGGCAAGAAGACATATACTTGTTGTTTATGTTTCAGCTTATGGTTACACAAAAAAGGCAGCTGAAATAATTGCCGAAGGCATTCATGAAATCTCCGATTTCGTGATCGACATTGTCGATATCGAGAATATCGACCTCGGCGAACTTGATACAAAGCTGACTATTTCGGACGCCTTGGTTGCAGGTTCTCCCACGATCAATCAGAATACTCTTCTTCCGCTTTACAAGCTTTTTGCACTTATCAATCCACTGAGGGACAGGGGTAAGCTGGCTGCATCTTTCGGCTCTTACGGCTGGAGCGGCGAAGCTCCAAAGATCATTGCCGATACTCTCAGGAATCTGAAGCTGAAAGTTATGGAAGAAACAGGGGCGTTTAAATTCTCTCCGGGAGGGGATAAGGAAGAAAAACTGAGGGAATTCGGAAGGATTTTTGCGCGTAAATTCGAAGAAGAATGCGCACAGAAATAAAAAAGGTGTCTCTTCAGACACCTCTTTTATTTTTGCCAGTTATTTACGAAATCTTGATCTGTTTCGAGATCTTGCTCTTTTCTTCTTCCATTTTCGGAAGCTCAACCGAAAGGATCCCATCCTTATAGGAAGCACCAATTTTTTCTTTGTTCACATTTTCAGGAATGTAGAAGCTTCTGCAGAAAGATGAATAGCTGAATTCTTTTCTCTTATATCCATCTGCGTTCTCCTCAGTTTCATTACTGGTCTCGGATGAAATTGTAAGAACATCCTCATTGATGTCAATTTTCAGATCTTTCTTATCCATTCCGGGAACAGCAAGTTCAAGAGTGAAATTCTTGTCGTTTTCCTTTATGTTCACGGCTGGCATTGAACTGGTCCTGCTGTTCAGAACCGGGAAGAAATCGTCGTCAAAAAGATTTGACAGAAACGGGCTGTAGGTTCTTCTTGTAATTGTTGGTAACATAGCTTTGTCCTCCATTATTTTTAAGTTATACATCTATTTTACGTTTACATCCCCGATATTTCAACTTCTGTTCCAAACCATAAATAATGTCATTATGGCATATATTATGAAAAAGAGCAGACAGAATGACATATGTTACTTTTTTACTCATTTACATTGACTCACTTTTTTTTACTTAACCCTACCACAGCCTCTACCATTAAGGATAAATGCCCGTTATACATAAAAATTGTATAGTGCTGATATTCATGAGATTCCTCGCTTCGCTCGGAATGACAGGTATTTTGAGGGTATTTAAGGAAAGAGGCGGCGCGTTTTGCACAATACTCAACTAAAGAGAAAAATAACTGCAAAACGCGCCGCCTCTTTCCTATTTTAACACCAATTCTCCTGTCATTCCGAGCGAAGCCGACGCAGGAGGCGAAGAGAGGAATCTCCAAGACTTTATACCGAATTCATTGTGAGGCCTTTGTCAGAAGAGATAGTCCTGGAATTAAGCCGACGCAGTAGGCGCAAGGAGGAGGTTCACCTTTAATAGATGAATATTTGAAAAGATGTGTATTTAGGGTAGTAGAGGATAAGGGAGGAGGAGTTCTTATCAATTAAGGTCTTGTTTCACTCCACCGCTTGATCTTAGAGGAGAACCTTCCGCTGCCGCGGAACAAGTTATTCCGATTTGGCCTGAAGAAGAAGGAGGGTTAAGAATTTAAAAATGGAGGAAAAATGAGAAAGGTCTGAACGAAACAGGAAGAAAGAAATGAGTTTTCTGGTTTGTTCAGATATCTATGTAATTCCAAAAATTTAAATTAGGTTTGTATTTAACGAGCTTACCTATGAAAATAACCTGGAGAAGCATCCTTGTATTTTGCAGTATTGTGCTGTTGATTGCAATGGCCTGGTTCTTTCGCAATATTGTGGTTTATATCCTTGTGTCGGGGGTTCTTTCAATAATAGGCAGGCCTCTCGTTGATCTCCTCAGCAGGATACACATCAGCCGTTTTAAATTTCCAAGGGCTCTTGCTGCCCTCATTACACTTCTGATAATATGGGGAGTGATCGTCCTGTTCTTCGTTATTTTTGTTCCTCTGGTTACAAAGCAGATTAACTATTTCTCGACCATTGACAGCGATAAGATTGTTCAGTTGATCCAGGGACCCATCGAGAAGATGGAAAGTATTTTGAAATCACTGAACAAGGACCTGACCAATGAACTTTCACTCAGGGACTATTTCAGCCAAAAGGTTTCGGATGTTCTTAACATCAACATGATACAGAATTTCATGGGTTCCATTATCGGAACCCTGGGGAACATTATAATTGCGATTTTCTCAATTTCATTCATAACATTCTTTTTTCTCAAGGATCAGCATCTTTTCTTCGAATCGATTCTCATGTGGGTTCCCGATAAGTATACCGACAATGTCACCCGCGCCCTTTATTCAATTAAAAATCTTCTCACCCGGTATTTCATAGGAGTGATGATCCAGTGCACCTGCATCATGATACTTATCGACATAGGTATGACTATTGTCGGTATTGATTTTCAGCAGGCCCTGGTTATGGGCCTTATACTGGGGGTGCTGAACGTAATTCCCTATGTGGGGCCATGGATAGGTCTCTTCATCGCAATAATAATGGGTGTGGCTTCCCACATAAACATGGATTTCCAGACAGTTGTCATCCCCCTTATATTCTATATGATAATCGTGGAGGCTGTTGTTCATCTGATTGATAATGTTCTGTTCCAGCCGGTTATTTTCTCCAACAGCGTCAGAGCTCATCCCCTTGAGATTTTCATTGTCGTTCTTGCTGCTGGATTCGCTGCAGGAGTGCCCGGAATGATTCTTGGGATCCCCACTTATACTGTTCTGAGAGTGTTTGCACGGGAGTTCTTCTATAATTTCAAAGCTGTTCAGAAAATAACCTCCAGCCTTTCTCCCGACAATCCGGAATCAGAGGTAAAGGTTGCCGTTGATGAAGATATTATGCCTGAAAGAAAAAAGCATGAATCCGGGAAGACTCATAAAACTGATAAACATTCCTGACCTTCAGTTGTGACAACCATGGCAGAACAGAGAAATCCACCATCGCTTTTATCAAGGATTGTCCGGTTTTATTATGAAGGATTTACAACGTTGTCGCCATGGGGGAGAAAAGTATGGCTGATAATCCTGATAAAGTTGTTTATCATCTTCCTGGTGCTGAAGCTGTTTTTCTTTCCTGATATTCTCAGGAGAAACTTCGACAATGACACTCAACGAAGTGAATATGTACTTGATCATTTAACTAATAACCCTGCTGATAATGATTGAAACCGCTGATTTGTCGCTGATCGACTGGTCGAGAGCGCAGTTTGCCCTTACTGCCATCTACCATTGGTTATTTGTTCCGCTAACTCTCGGTCTCTCATTTATTGTTGCCATGATGGAAACAATCTACGTGAAGACAGGGAAAGAGGAATGGAAGAGAATGACAAAGTTCTGGATGACTCTCTTCGGGATAAACTTTGCAATAGGCGTTGCTACCGGCATCATCCTTGAATTTGAGTTCGGGACGAACTGGTCGAATTACTCCTGGTTTGTAGGAGATATTTTCGGCGCCCCGCTTGCCATTGAAGGTATCCTTGCCTTCTTCCTCGAATCTACATTCGTCGCGGTAATGTTCTTCGGATGGAATAAAGTCGGAAAGAAATTTCACCTGGCCTCAACCTGGCTTGTTGCTGCAGGAGCAAACCTGTCGGCATTATGGATACTGGTCGCTAATGCCTGGATGCAGAATCCGGTAGGCATGGTCTTTAATCCGGAGACAGCCCGCAATGAAATGGTTGATTTCTGGGCTGTGCTGTTCAATCCCGTTGCCGTAGATAAATTCCTTCACACGATATTTTCCGGATTTCTTCTCGGATCAGTATTCGTGATGGGTGTCAGCTCCTGGTTTCTGCTCAGGAAAAGGGAGGAGTGGCTTGCAAAGAGAAGCATCCTTGTGTCATCCATTTTTGGACTGCTGTCGTCGTTGATGGTAGCTTTCACCGGCGACATGTCTGCCAGAACCCTCGCACAGGTCCAGCCTATGAAATTTGCCGCAATGGAAGCGCTGTACGACGGATCAAAAGATGCAGGACTGGTGGCTTTCGGAATACTTAAGAAATCGGATGAGAAAATATCAAAGGAAAAAGATGCCCATGATTTTGTAATTAAGATCAAAATACCCGGTCTGCTGTCGATCATGACTGGCGGAAGCAGGGATGTTTTTGTCCCCGGCCTCAGGGATCTTATAAACAGGGGAGACCAGGAAAGAGAAATTCTCTCTGTGTCGGAGATGATCCGGAGAGGAACGATTGCCAGAAATGTCCTCGACGATTACAAGAAGGCAAGAATGGTTAACGACAAGGAGAAGGCGGAGACAATCAGGAGCAGTTTTTTTGGAAGCAAGTCCTTTTTCGATGAGAACTTCAGGTACTTCGGGTATGCTTTCCTCGACTCCCCCGAAGACACTGTTCCCAATGTGCCTGTTGCCTTTTACTCTTTCCACCTGATGGTCATGCTCGGCTTCTTTTTCATCGGGGTATGTGTTCTGGCGCTCTTCCTGCTATTCAGGGACAAGCTTGACAGGAATAAGTGGTTCCTCTGGGTAATGCTCATTTCAATACCTCTTGTATATATCAGCAGTGAATCAGGCTGGATAGTTGCGGAGATGGGACGTCAGCCCTGGATAATCCAGAACCTTATGCCTGTAAAAACAGGAGTCTCCCAGATAAGCCCCGGCGCTGTCCTCACAACCTTCATATTATTTGCAATTTTATTCACAGCATTGCTGGCAGCGGAAGTGTCAATAATGTTAAAACAGATTAAAACAGGACCAAAAAAATAGGAGGTTTACCATGACAGCAATGATCTCATATATCTTCTTGCAGCACTACTGGTGGGTGATTGTGTCACTGCTTGCCAGTCTGCTTGTATTTCTGATGTTCGTGCAGGGCGGACAGACAATGATATTCCGCCTTCCTTCAAACGACAGTCAGAAAACGATGATTATAAACGCCCTCGGGCGAAAATGGGAGTTTACTTTCACAACGCTTGTAACCTTCGGGGGAGCCTTTTTTGCATCTTTCCCTCTATTCTATGCAACAAGCTTCGGAGGAGCATACTGGGTGTGGATTACAATACTCTTCAGCTTCATAATTCAGGCTGTGGCATACGAGTACCGTTCAAAACCCTCCAATTTGCTCGGAAAAAGGACCTTTGACATCTTCCTTTACATTAATGGTGCTCTCGGACCTTTCCTGATAGGCACTGCTGTCGGAACCTTCTTCACAGGATCATTTTTCAGCCTTGATAACATGAACCAGGTAAAATGGGCAACGCCTTTCGGAGGACTTGAAGCACTGTTGAACGGGAAAAACCTGGCTCTCGGCCTGGCTGTTCTGTTCCTGGCAAAAACAAACGGATTGATGTATCTCATGAATTCAATCGAAGATGAAGACCTGCTGACAAAATCAAGAAAGAAACTTGTTTTTAATGCAATAGCCTTCCTGGCTTTCTTCCTAATATTCCTGTTTTCTCTTCTGCTGTCGGAAGGTTTTGCTGCAGATCAGAATGGTAATATAGTGATGGAGAAATTCAAATATCTCCACAATTTCATTCAGATGCCTTTTGTCCTGATAATCTTCCTCGCAGGAGTTGGAGCCGTGCTGTGGGGCATTGCTGCAAGCATATTCAGGGAAAGCAGGAAAGGGATATGGCTTACCGGAACGGGTACCGTGCTGGTAGTCCTGTCTTTGTTCCTGGTTGCCGGATTTAACAATACCTCTTTCTATCCATCTGCATACGACCTGAAAAGCTCTCTGACTATTTCAAATGCGTCATCGAGCAAATTCACCCTGAATGTCATGATGTATGTATCTTTTATCATTCCATTTGTTGCTGCCTATATTTGGTACGCATGGAAAGCAATAAATAATAAGAAGATAACGGATGATGAAATGAAGGAAGAAGGACATGTATATTAGAAGGCTACAGGCAACCGGCTACCGGCTACAGGCAACCGGCTACCGGTGAATAAAAATTAAACTCGCCTGATGCCCGTTGCCTGATGCCCGTTGCCTTATAAATTAGTAACTAATTATTCCACTAAACCATGTACCTTACCGAAATAATGCAATACCTCCTCTGGCCTGTTCTGATAGCGGCAACATGGTTTGCCGTCAGACTGGCTTTAACGATTTACGATAAGAGGTTTCCCGAAAAGCGGTGACAGAAGGGATACTATTATATACAGAGGTATTATCAGTGTAATGCCTGCAATTCCGAAAAAGGCAATTGCAGCAATTGCTGAAGCGATGAGGACATATATTCCCTCGTTTCCCCTGAATCTCAAATGTTTCATTTTCAGGGAAAGCAGGGGAATCCTCGTAACCATCAGGAGGGAGATGATAACCAGGAATATTATCAGAGCTGTTGCTGATCCTGTAAATGACTCAACTAACCGGCTGTCGGAATATTGACCTGCAATCACAACCGAAATCACTGCAAGCGCGGCGGCCGGGGTAGGCACTCCTCTGAAAGAAACGGTTTGGGCCGGATCGATATTGAACTTAGCCAGGCGAAGAGCTGCACAAACCGGCATAATAACAGGTATAAACTGAACAAATGACGGCACAGATCCCGGAAGCGAAACAATAATTAGCTGGTATAGTATTGCTGCGGGAGCAACACCGAAACTTACCACATCGGCAAGAGAATCGAGTTCCTTTCCGATATCGGAGTAGGCTTTCAGCAGCCGGGCTGAAAAACCGTCAAGAAAATCAAAGATCATAGCCGCCAGAATAAACCAGGAAGCAGCGGCGACGTTGCCTTTGAAAGCGAAAATAACCGATATGAATCCCGCAGTCAGGTTGAGGGATGTTATGAAGTTTGGAATATGTCTGATCATTTATTGACCGATCTGAGGGAAACAAAATTAAGATAAATTTTCTTTTTATTATTAGATTTGCGACTGTTAAGTAAAAGCAGTGATAGATATTAGCGGCATAAAAATAGCAGTTGACTTCGACGGCACCATCGTCGAGCACGATTATCCTGCGATAGGCAAGGAGAAACTTTTCGCTTTCCAGACTTTAAAGGAACTGGAGAAAAGGGGAGCAAGGCTTATCCTCTGGACATTCAGAGCCGGAAAGGAACTTGATGAAGCAGTTGAATTTTGCAGGAAGAACGGTTTGGAGTTTTATGCGGTCAATAAAAATTATCCCGAAGAAATATATAATGAGACAGTCAGCCGGAAGATTGATGCCGATATTTTTATAGATGACAAGAACATCTGCGGTTTTGCCGGATGGAGCGATGTCTGGCAGAAACTGTTTCCTTTCGAACTGGAACAGAAGGAAGCTGAAAAAAGGATCGCATCCGGACGAAAAAGCCTCTTTAAACGTTTAATATCCGTATTGTTTAAACCGGGTCAAAAATAGCATTATGAAAAACGCTTCAGTATTGGCTCTTGTCTTTCTTTCATTTTTCGCAAGCGGATGTTCAGGAAGGTCGGGCAGGGTTCCTGCATCATCCCAGGGGGAAAATACCAGTACCGACAGGAATGCTCCTGCACGCTTAATAAAAATGGTGGCTCCGGATGAGAATGCAGAGTGCAGGCTCGGAAATGAGATCAGGGTGATCCTTGAGCCGCAGAACATAAACAGGCAGCCCGATTCAATTTTACTTACATACGAAGGCAGGAAGATCATGACGATGAGATCATCGCCATGGGAGTGCAAAATACCCTCTTCTTCTACATTAACCACCGGCAGAAAATCAGTAAAAGCGACAGCTTTCAAAGACGGGAAATCAAGCGTTGTTACCCGTTTCGTTGTTGTATATTCAGACACTCCTCCCAAAAGATGCAGTTATAAAGTAATAAACAGCTATCCTCACGACAGGGATGCATTCACTCAGGGTCTCTTTTATCATAACGGGTCTCTGTATGAAGGTACAGGCCAGCAGGCAGAATCATCACTCAGGGAAGTTGAGCTTGAAACAGGAAAAGTCATCAGGATTCTGAACCTGAAACCGGATCTCTTCGGAGAGGGTATCACACTTTTCCATGACAGGATCTACCAGGTTACCTGGCAATCGAAGATCGGTTTTGTATATGACAGAGAAACTTTCAGGCAGATAAAAAGGATTTATTACCAATCAGAAGGCTGGGGATTGACAACAATAAAAGATCAGATCGTAATGAGCGACGGAACAAACGCCATTTATTTCATGGAACCTGAAGCTTTCACCGTAACATCAAGGTTAGAGGTATACGATAATGAACTGCTTGTTGACAGCCTTAACGAGCTTGAATACATTAATGGAGAGATCTGGGCGAACATCTGGATGAAGGACCTTATTGCCCGGATCGATCCTGCATCGGGTAAAGTGATAGCCTATATCGATCTTAAGGGAATACTCGACGATCCCAATACAGACACAAGTGTAAGCGTGCTGAACGGAATAGCTTTTGACGCTGAGAACAACAGAATATTTGTTACGGGCAAGAACTGGCCCAGGCTTTTCGAGATCAAAATTATTGAGTGAGCTTTGTGGAGTACACAACGTTCACTCCTCCGGGTATAATCCCAAATTCTACCGGAGTATGTCCCAGCGATTCGCCGTCAGCTTCAGCATAAAGCGCTGTCTCCGAAGTAACTTTCAGGTTAGTGCTGCGGTATCCGTCAATCTTGGGATGGCTGAGAATGGTTCCATCATATAATATTTTCAGCGATTTAATGACTTCAATCCTTCCCATATCCTTAATGACGGTTATATCGAGCAGACCGTCATCAGGCATTGCTTCAGGAGTTTGACGCATTCCGCCACCGCAATAACGGCCATTGCCAACATTTACTGAAAATGCTTTGGTGGTATAAGTTTTCCCATCTATCGTAATATTTATATATGGCCGGCGGTACGAGATCAGGCTCGACAAAAGATTATAAAGGTAGAGGGCCTGGCTGCTTCTTCCCTTGTCTTTCTGCCTGTTCGTTTTTTGAACGACTACAGCTTCGAATCCAAGTCCCGCTATGTTCATGAAATATCTTTTCTGCTGGCCTTCGGCGCTGAAATAGGTTATTGTCCCCACATCGTGAGGCATTATCTTATTATCCTTGATGACTTTTACGGCCCCTTCATATACAAGAGGGATTCCGAACATGCGTCCCCAGTCGTTCCCTGTTCCCACAGGTATCATTCCCAGCAGTGTATCCTGGTGGCGGCAGATATCCTGTGTAAAGATGCCATTTACTATCTCATTCATTGTGCCGTCGCCTCCCACTGAAAGGAATTTTCTGAATCCTCCGGCAATGGCCTCTCTTGTAATTTCGATTGCGTGGCCTTTCTTTTCAGTGAACCTGGTATTCAGCGGGATGCCTGATTTTTCAAACAGGCCTGATATCCTTTCCCAGTCTTTTTTTCCTTTGCCGTTGCCGGCATTGGGATTGACTATAGTAAACCACTCAGGGCGCCCGGGATCATTCATCTGATGAAAATTTTAAATTGAAGAAATATGTAAATATAAGCGGTAAAGGTAACTTTTTACATAATTGTCAATTATTTTTCCACATATGTCTGCTATTTGTAACATTCAGTATTTCAGTATTATAATGAACCAGATGTAAAAACTGCATGTTAATAAGGTGTTGAAAACGGCAAAAAAAATGTTTACAACTACATCTTTCGCTTTCTGAAGGGGTGGAGCTTAATATAGTAAATTTGAAGCTCCAAATAAGACAGTAATATTAATAGGAATCAGATGGGAAGGATTATAGCGATTGCGAATCAGAAGGGAGGTGTCGGCAAGACTACAACGGCAATTAACCTTGCAGCCAGCCTGGCTGCACTGGAGAAGAAGGTGCTGATAGTTGATGCTGATCCGCAGGCCAACGCAACCTCGGGGATAGGAATGGATACAAAAAAAATATCCTGCACAATATATGACTGTCTCATTGATGGACGTGATCCGAAAGAGTCCGTAATCAGCTGCGAGGTCGAAAACCTTTCCCTGATGCCTTCAAACATTGACCTTGTCGGCGCGGAAATTGAAATGCTCGACCGACCGGAAAGGGAGAAGATATTAAAAGGAGTTCTCAGCAAAATTTCCAAAGAGTACGATTATATTCTGATAGACTGTTCTCCGTCACTGGGCCTTCTCACCGTAAATGCCCTGACGGCAGCAAATTCCGTAATTATCCCGGTGCAGTGTGAGTATTTTGCGCTCGAAGGGCTGGGCAAACTTCTGAATACTATTAAAATAATACAAAATAACCTGAACCAGGACCTTGAAATAGAAGGTTTTCTGCTGACCATGTATGATTCCCGGCTCAGGCTCTCGAACCAGGTTGCTGATGAAGTCAACAAGCATTTCCAGCAGATGGTTTTCAAGACTATAATCCAGAGGAATGTAAAGCTTTCGGAGGCTCCGAGCTTTGGGCAGCCGGCTATATTATATGATGCAGATTCACGTGGAACGGTCAACTATCTTAACCTTGCACGGGAAGTGATCGAAAAAGAAGATACCAGAGTCAGGCAGTCATAGCATAAAACCATAAATCGATGAACATGACTAAGAAAAATGCTTTGGGAAGGGGTCTGGGCGCTTTGATCGACGGTGTTGAAAAAGAGATCCTTGAAAAGAAGGTCGAAGCAAACCAGGATATTGCCATTGATTCAATAGACGGAAATCCGTTCCAGCCAAGAACGACGTTTGATGAGCAATCGCTCGAAGAGCTTGCAGTATCTATAAGGAAGCTGGGGATTGTACAACCGCTTACTGTAAGGGATGCAGGAAATGGAAGATTTCAGCTGATAGCAGGTGAAAGACGACTGAGGGCAGCAAGGCTTGCAGGCCTGACTCATGTGCCGGCATTCATCAGAACTGCCGATGACCAGGCTATGCTGGAACTTGCGCTTGTTGAAAATATCCAGCGCGACGACCTCAATGCAATTGAAGTGGCTATTAGCTTCCAGAGGCTGATAGAGGAGTGCAGGCTGACACAGGAGGAGCTGAGCGAAAGGGTTGGTAAGCAGCGTTCTACCGTAGCAAATTATATGCGCCTTCTCAAGCTTCCTGCTGAAATACAGCTCGGCATCAGGAACAAAAACCTTTCAATGGGACATGCAAGGTCATTGGTCAATATCGAAGATCCGAAAAAACAAATCAACGTCTATTATAAAATTATCGACGGCGACCTGTCAGTCAGACAGGCTGAGGAACTGGTCAGGCAGCTGCAGTCAGGCAAAGTGAAGGATCCTGAGAAACTCGAGCGCAAGAAAAAGCTCAATGAAGATTTTGCACAGCTCTCTGACCATCTTAATAAGATATTTTCTGCCAAAGTCAGCTTCCGCATAAATGAGCTGGGAAAAGGTAAAATAGTCATACCTTTTGAGAACCCGGAGGAGATGGAACGCATTTTGGGCGTATTTGACCGCCTCAACTCCTGAAAATAATTATCTTTGTCGCGCCGTTTTACCAGTACCGTTTTCCGATACCGGTGTGTTTTTATTTTGAAGAACTGTCCTAAAATAGCAATCCTTCTCCTCGCGTCTCTGCTGTGTTTTCAGCAGAAATCAGACGCCCAGGACACTTTAACGCTGGCAAATCAGGGAAAAAAAGAATTCAGAGCTGAACCGCTGCGTGCCACAATGCTTGCAATAGCGCTACCGGGACTTGGCCAAATCTACAACAGGAAATACTGGAAAGTGCCTTTGGTTTATGCTGGTTTCGGAGCAATAATCTATGCAGCTGATTATAATGGCTCGCATTATAATACTTATCTCAAAGCATACCAGGATCTGACCGATGCTTTCACCGAGACAGACAGCTATCTCGATCTTCCATGGAAGGGGGGAATTAAACCTGAAGAATTTGACAAGGGTTCAAATCCTTCAGGATTTGCATACTATAAAGACGTAATTTTAAGAAAGGTCGATTATTACCGGAAATATCGGGATCTTTCATATATTGGCATCGCAGCCTGGTATCTGGTTACAATATTAGATGCAAATGTCGATGCAAGCTTATTTCATTATGACGTAAGCAATGAACTGGATGTTGACATCGGACCGGCTCAGGTGCCTCTGGCGGGTCTCACAGCTCCCGGAGTAAGCGTGACAATGAGAGTAACTTTTTAAATACCAGATCAATGAAGAGAAACATCCTTATGCTTGCAGTTTTTTTTACAGGTTTCATAAATGTGATGGCATTTCAGGAACCTGATACAATTGTGATAAGATCAAATCCCGACATTGAAAGGATAACTGCCGATCTTGACAGCCTGGTAAACTCATATTACGTTCAGGCAGCGCTGAAGAATGATCCTGAATTGTTCTCGGACGACACCGCAGGAATTCAGTATCCCGACTCCGTGTATGAAAGCAGGCTCAGGAAAATCAACTCGGTGGTCAAGCTTCCTTATGGCCCGATTATCCGCAATCATATACATGTCTATACGGTAAAGCAGAGAGAGCAATTCGCAGCTGTGCTTGGAGTAATGGATTATTATTTCCCGATGATAGAGGATATTTTCGACCAGAACGGACTTCCCACAGAACTTAAATACATGGCGGTAATTGAGTCAGCCCTGAATCCCAATGCAATGAACAGACGATCAGGCGCTACAGGGATGTGGCAGTTTATGTACAGCACAGGAAGAATGTGCGGCCTGACCATAAACTCAATCGTAGACGAAAGAAGAAGCCCTCAGAGATCAACCGTGGCTGCAGCAAAATATATAAAGGACCTGTACAATATCTATAAAGACTGGACACTCGTAATCGCTGCATATAACTGCGGTCCCGGTAATGTTAATAAAGCAATAAGACGATCAGGCAATAAAAAAGATTATTGGGAAATCTATTACAGGCTTCCAAGAGAGACAAGGGGATATATACCTCAGTACATTGCTGCAGCTTACGCCGTGAACTACTATGCTGAGCATAACATAAGGCCTTTGCCGCTTAATATACCGGTAGCGACCGATACGATTATGGTTAACAAAGATATTCACCTGACCCAGATAACTGAGGTGATGAAGATCCCTCACAATGAACTCAGAGCCCTTAACCCCCAGTACAAGACCGGACTTATCCCCGGATCAACTAAGCCACAGGCCCTTACGTTGCCAATCACTCACCTTGGGGATTTCATTGACCTGCACGATACAATCAGGAATTATAAACCCGACATCTATCTCAACAAGGCAGCGCTCATTGCCAATCCGACAAGAACCACATACGTTCCTGCAGACGTAAAGGGAAAAACAAAACTTACTTATACAGTCAGGGAGGGAGATAACCTGGGGTACATCTCCGAATGGTACAGGGTCGGTCTTTCTGATTTAAGATATTGGAACGACATTTACCGCAACACTATAAGGATAGGTCAAAAGATAAACGTTTATGTCGATCCTTCAAAAGCCGATTTCTATTCCAAAATAGATGGGATGACCTTTGACGAAAAACAGGCATTGACAGGCAAAACCGTAACACCAACAACCTCGTCGGTAACTGTTCAGCCTGTAAGCTCATCGTTGGACGATGGTGAGTATATCACTCACACTGTAAGAAATGGAGACACAATATGGGATATCGTCAAGCTTTATGGAAATGTCTCCACAACAGACATCCTTTCACTGAATAATATTACGGATCCGGAGAAGATAAAAGTGGGTCAGGTACTTAAGATCAGGAAGAAGAGCTGATCACTTGCTCAGATATATGCGCCCTTTCAGGTCGTTTTTGGTTTTGCTGTTTTTCCTCGTCCTCCTCACCTGGATATTCAATCTTTTCGGGGTGAAGGAGTTGTTCTTCCATTCTCAGGAACCTTCAATCGCTGTTGCCCCTGCTTCCTTTGATCAGCCGAAACCTGAAACAGAACCTCTTTCTGTCAGCCTGTTTTCTTCCTTCCTCGACAGCCTTGAAAAATCAAAAGGGCAGGTCAGGATCCTGTACTACGGAGATTCCCAGGTCGAAGGCGATCGAATCACATTTTATTTGCGGCAGCTTCTCAGGGATGGAAGAGGCGGAACAGGACCAGGATTGTTTCAGCCATTGATCCCGGTGATGTATACCAAAACTCTCTGGATCAAATCTTCTCCCAACTGGAAAAGGTATAATTATCTATCCTACAGATCAGGGAAAATCAGCCATAACAAATTAGGACCCTTCATGGCGATATGCCGGTTCATTCCCGAAGGAACCTATCCTGAAACACCACAGAAAGCAACCATCAGGATCAGGCCATCGATCTATACCGACACTGCCTCATCGGAATGGGAAATGCTGAGGATCTTCTACTCTCTGCCTGAGGGAAACGTCAGATTGACCGTAAAGAAAAATAATGATCCTTTATACTCCGGGATTCTTCCGGTGGGTCCGGGAGTCCGTGAAATGAAATACGAAGTCTCCGGTTCAAAAGACCTCGAACTGGAATTTGAAGGAAAGACCAGTCCTGATATCTATGGAATCAGCATTGAGGGCAACAAAGGCATTATTGTCGATAATATACCTCAAAGGGGGAGTGCCGGACTGGAATTCACCATGGTTGATGCCGGCAACCTGAAAGAAAATTACGCGCTTCTCTCACCTGACCTGGTAATACTTCACTATGGACTTAACATTGTCAGGAATGTAAGGGTAGACTATGATTATTATAAGAAGGGAGTCATCAGGCAGGTTGATGCTTTAAAGGAGGTTGTTCCCTCCACACCGGTGCTGGTGATAGGAGTGACAGATATGGCCGGTACCAGGGGCGATACAATTGAATCATTCTCTAATATACCAGCCATAATCAAGGCTCAGAAGGAAGCAGCGACTGAAACAGGAGCAGCCTTCTGGGATGCTTATGACGCAATGGGAGGGAACAGGTCAATTGTTGCCTGGGCCGAAAGAAATCCTCCGCTCGCTGAGAACGATTTTGTCCACCTCACATATCCCGGAGCTGACACCCTTGCTTCGATGCTTGACAGGGCAATGTTCAAAACGGACACCCTGCCCGGCGAAACCATTATGGAAGAGCCGGAACAGATAGTCGGCAAAGATGAAGCTTCCAATGCACTAACGGTTAAAAAGAAGATTGCACGGATCTTTGCTTATCATCCGGAAGATCCATTTATCTTCTCTGCCCCGGCCTTCTGGCTTTTTCTTGTAATTGTGCTGGCTGGTTACAGCCTGATCTACAAAAAACTTTTCCTCAGGAATTTCTACCTGCTTCTCGTAAGCTTATTTTTTTATTTTAAAACCGGGGGCCTCTTTCTGTTCCTGCTTGTATTTATAACGGTCATCGATTTTACATGCGGCTACCTCATTTTCCGATCCGGCAGGAAGTATATTAAAAAACTCTTTATATTGACCAGCCTGATCTCGAATCTGGGGATACTGGCATACTTCAAGTATACGGGTTTCCTGGTGGAAACAATTAACAACCTCGCTGGAACACATTTCGAAACTTACGATTTTCTCGCTTCCTTTTCGAACAGCCTGTTGGGGACAAATTTCAACATAAGCAGCATTCTGCTTCCGGCAGGAATATCGTTTTTCACTTTCCAGTCGCTTAGTTACACTATCGACATTTACAGGGGCAGACTTGAACCTGTAAAGAGCATAATTGACTTTGGATTCTATGTGTCATTCTTTCCTCAGCTGGTCGCAGGACCTATTGTCAGGGCATCAGAATTCATTCCACAGCTTTACGCTCAATTCAGCCTCACAAAGAGAGAATTCAGCCATGCCCTGTACCTGATATCAAAAGGACTGATAAAGAAGATCGTGATTTCCGATTTCATTGCTTTGCATTTCGTCGACCGTGTCTTTGACCTTCCAAACATGTATTCCGGATTCGAGAACCTGATGGCCGTCTATGGATATGGTTTACAGATATACTGTGATTTCTCGGGGTATACAGACATTGCTATCGGAATTGCATTGATTTTCGGATTCAGGCTTCCGGTTAACTTCAATTCTCCTTACAAGGCTGCCAGTATATCAGATTTCTGGAAGCGATGGCATATCTCGTTGTCGAGGTGGCTGAAGGACTATCTGTATATTTCAATGGGAGGCAACAGGAAAGGTAAATTCAGGACAGGGTTTAATATATTGATAACAATGCTTCTGGGAGGATTATGGCATGGGGCAGCGCTAAAATACATTATCTGGGGCGGGCTGCATGGTATAGGGTTGATAATGGACAAATTATTGAGCTATTTGACAGGAAACAGGTTAAAGCCCCGAAGGTTATGGAAAATACTGGCGGTATTTGTTACATTCAATTTTATAAGCTTCTGCTGGATATTCTTCAGGGCTGCCGATATTAAAAGCGCATTCCTGATGATAAACCAGATCGGGTCGAATTTCTCACCGGGCTCTTACCTTACAGTACTGCCGGCTTATGCAAGCGTTTTCTCCCTGATGGCTGCAGGTTATATAATTCACTTCCTTCCTGAGAACTTAAAAGAGGCCTATCGCGGTCTCTTTATCAGAATGCCGCTGATCCTGCAGTTCATGGTTATAGGGCTTGTTGCAGTACTGCTTCTACAGATGAGGACGACGGATGTGACGCCATTCATATACTTCAGATTTTAAATTACATGCACTCACCCCCTTCTTTTCCCCCTCTCTGCTGAAGCAAAGAGGGGGAAGTTATTTATATACAGTGCTTTACTCCCCCTTCTTTGGTTTACCAGAGAAGGGGGTCGGGGGGATGAGTACATGTGATTACAGATAATGGTTTCCTGTTTTCTGATTCCTCACGAACGGTGCTATCGCCCTTTCGAAAATGCCCTGAACATAAGCAATGGCCATGCCGTAGTTTGTAACAGGCACACCAGCCTTTATTGCTGGCTGAAGACGGTTGAAAAGCTGCCGCCTTGTTATCATGCAACCGCCGCATTGTATTACTAATGAATAGCTGGTTATCGGACGTGGAAGGGTGTCCAGTCCTGCAACAACATCATATTCAAGTTTCTTCCCTGTAAAACCGCTTATCCATCGTGGTATTTTGGTCCTGCCGATATCGTCGCATGCAACATGATGTGTACATGATTCGAGCAGGAGTATCCTGTCTCCGTCTTTCAGTTCAGATATCTTTGGGGTTCCCCTGAGATAGTTGTCAAAATCGCCTTTGAACCTTGCAAGCAGTATGCTGAAACTTGTAAGCGGAATATCTTCCGGTATCGATGCATCGGCTTTTTTGAAAACCTGTGAGTCGGTTACTGCGAGGGCCGGCTTTATCTTTGTTTTCTTCAGGAATGCATCAACCTCACGCTCATTCAGGACAATGGCCACTGCATCGTTGTCAAGAATGTCACGTATTGCCTGTACCTGGGGGAGTATGAGCCTGCCTGCCGGCGCCTCAACATCGATGGGAGTGATCAGGATGACAATGTCGCCGTAAGTGATCAGGTCTCCCAGAAGTGTAGGAGTGCGGAGTGAGTGTTCCGGTATAGTTATTTTAATAAGGTTGATAAGCTCCTCATAATTGCGCTTGTCTGCAGCAGAGAATTCAAAAAGATCCGTGGTCGTCTTTTCCTTAACCAGGTTTATAAACTCCTCTGAAGGCAGCACAAGGTCCGATTTGTTATGTATTACGATAAACGGAATATCCTGAGCTTTGAATCTTTGTGCCAGGTCATCCTCATAATCGTCCCAAACGTTGTTAGTTACCACCAGCAAAGCCAGGTCTATGATATCAAGAGTTCTCAGGGTGCGTTCCACTCTTTTGTCTCCCAGTTCCCCTGAGTCGTCTATGCCTGCAGTGTCGACGAGTATCACAGGTCCGTAACCTGTTATTTCAAAAGTTTTCTTTACGGGATCGGTTGTTGTCCCGGCATGTTCAGAGACAATTGCAATATCCTGGCCTGCGAGGCAGTTTATGAGGCTGCTCTTGCCATTGTTCCGGCGGCCATAGATCCCAATGTGCGGTTTTGCTTCCCTTCCCTTTGAATTCATTTGTGAGATTTGCATCAAAATTAGCTAATTTCATCAAGAGAAAATCCCAGCTTCATCAGATTCCCGGGCTCCAGGATTCTTTTCAGTTTACCGGGATCAATTGCCTTCAGCCTTTCGTTTGCCTCAAAAATATCGAGCCTTTCGTCCTTCATGAGCTTTGCCAGAACAGAAGCACTGTGATAGCCGATATGCGGTGTAAGCGCCGTTGTTACTGACGGACTGTGTATCAGGGATTTAAATCCGACGCTCTCGTTGACTATAAGCCCGGTGAAAAGATTATTTAGCAGGGTTTCATTGCAAGAGATCAGCAGCCTGAGACTTTCGATAAGGGAGCATCCTATTGACGGCAGATAAGGGTTAAGCTCAAGCGTGCCCTGTCCGCTAAGCGATGCAACAAGTGTATCGTTTGCATAGATCCTGTGCGCAATAGAAATGGCATATTCAGGTATGACAGGATTTACCTTCCCCGGCATGATGGAGCTTCCCACCTGTTTTTCGGGTATGGAAATGACCTTACTTACCGAAACGTCAGATGCAAGAAGCCTGATGTCTGCAGCCATCTTCTCAATGTTAACAGCATGAGCCTTCAGTGTGGCATGTATTTCCACCCATCTGTCGAGGTTGGAAGTCGCATCTGAAAGATTCTCGCTTTGCGCCAGCTGGAGACCTGTTATTTTCCGTAATTCAGGCACTGCCTCCATTATGAAAAAACGCGGTATTGCCATGCCTGTCCCTATCGCTCCGCCGCCCAGATTTACTTGTTTTATCCTTTCAATGCATTTCGAGATCCTCCACCAGTCTCTTGACAAAGCTTCATTATATGCACTGAAGAGCAATCCGAATGAGGAAGGAACTGCTTCCTGCATCTGGGTATAACCCTGACGAAGCTTATGCCTGCCCTGACTTTCATATTCCTCAATTCTTTGTCTCAGGCTGTTTATGGAATCCTCCAGATCTTTGAGTAATTTCATCACTGCAACAGTAAGAGCTGTTGGAATTACATCGTTCGTCGACTGGTAGATATTTGCGTGTTCGGTAGGATCAATTAAAGTGTATTCTCCACACTTATTCCCGGTTTTAAGCAGAGATGAATTAGCAATTATTTCATTTATATTCATATTGATGCTCGTTCCGGCTCCACCCTGGACAGGCGGAACAATGAACTGATCGAAGTACTTCCCGTCGGCAACTTCTTCAGCCGAGTTTATTAATGCATCAAGAATTATATCATCTATCTTCCTGAAGGGAAGCTTGTCTCCAATCTTCTGAACAGCTGCATCACGGAATTTCCTGTACGCCCTGTAACAAGCCAGTTTCGTTATTCCCACCGCCCTGTACCATTCTTCAGGAAAAGGCTGGTATAAAGGAAAGTTTTCCCTTGCCCTTACTGCGTTGATGCCATAAAGCGCATTTTCGGGTATCTGCTTTTCTCCTAATGTATCTTGTTCAATCCGAAACATATATTTACTTTTCTCTGTGGTCCTCTGTGACTTCTCCGGATTTCCTCTGTGTAACTAAAGAAAATAAGGAACTTACACAGAGTGACACAGAGGAGGCACAGAGAGAAACTGAGGGATTTTACTAAACATTTCCGCCAGAGACCGGTCTCGCATAGGCAAGCACATCAGCTCCGGTGATCTCATCCTTGCAAAGTATGATGAGCCTTTCAAGAACATTCCTGAATTCACGGATGTTTCCCGTCCACTCGATTTTCTGGAGTTCCTTTATTGCATCTTTTCTGATCATCTTTTTGCTCATTCCATACTCCTTGCAGATGAGGGAATTAAAATGTTCAGCAAGAAGAGGAATATCTTCAGAGCGTTCGTTGAGAGTCGGCACATGGATCAGTATAACACTCAGCCTGTGATAAAGATCTTCCCTGAACGTGTTATTCTCAATTTCTTTCTTGATATTCTTGTTGGTTGCAGTTACCACTCTTACGTTGACCTGAATATCCTTGTCGGAACCTACACGGGTTATCCGGTTTTCCTGAAGCGCCCTCAGCACTTTTGCCTGGGCCGACAAGCTCATGTCGCCTATCTCGTCAAGAAAAAGAGTCCCTCCGTTAGCCTGTTCAAATTTTCCTATCCTTTGTTTTATAGCTGAAGTGAAAGAGCCTTTTTCGTGACCGAACAGCTCGCTTTCTATAAGCTCCGAAGGAATTGCTGCGCAGTTGACCTCAACGAAGGGAGCCTTTGCCCTGCTGCTCTTCTCATGGATCTGATGAGCAACGAGCTCTTTCCCTGTTCCATTGGCTCCTGTTATCAGGACCCTGGCCTCTGTGGGAGCCACTTTGTCGATCATCTCCTTCACCTTCTTTATCGACTCCGATTCGCCTATTATCTCATACATTCTGCTGACCTTGTTCTTCAGAACCTGTGTTTGCGTAATGAGAGATGATTTTTCCTTCGCGTTCCGGATTGTTATCAGAAGCCTGTTAAGGTCGAGCGGCTTTTCAAGAAAGTCGAAAGCACCCTTCTTTATGGCATCTACTGCCGTGTCTATATTGCCATGTCCGGAGATCATGATAACGGGAGTAACAGTGGAGATCTCTGTTATCTTCTGCAGGACCTCAATGCCGTCCATTTTCTGCATCTTAATATCGCAGAGGACTATGTCGTAGGTGTTGTTAGAGAAAAGCTCCAGTCCGGAATGTCCGTCTTCTGCGAGATCCACTTCATGTTTCTCATATTCAAGCACATCCTTAAGAGTGTTGCGGATCGCTTTCTCGTCGTCTATTACTAATATTTTCGACATTAATCAAAGATTTTTTCTCTTTTACGAGGCGTCAGGCATCGGGCATCAGGCGACAGGTAATTTCTACTGAAACCTGTTGCTGGTAGCCGGTAGCCGGAAGCTGCCAGCCGCTAGCCGGAGTACCTGAGCCATTTCCACATTTCCTTCCACGATGGTTTCTTGCCGTACATAAGTATGCCGGTACGGTATACCTTGGCAGCAGCCCATACGAATGCAACGAATGTTATTGCCATCAAAGCCATTGATACAATAAGCTGCCAGGCAGGCACACCGAAAGGAATGCGTGCCATCATTACTATCGGTGAAGTGAGAGGGATCAGTGAGAACCAGAAAGCAAGCGAGCTTTCAGGATTTTGCATTGTCCCCATTGCAACAACAAGTGCAAGTATGATGGGTATGGTCACTGGCAGCATGAATTGCTGGGTGTCGGTTTCGTTGTCGACAGCCGACCCTATAGCTGCAAAGATCGAGGCATATAGCAGATATCCCGTTATAAAGAAATAGATGAAAGAGAATATTATCAGCAGCCAGTTCTGGTTCATGGCGTTGTCAAAGATTTTCGAGAATTCCGCAAGCTCAGGTGAAATCTCAGTTGCCGGAGCAGCAACTGGGATCTGGGCCTGATTCTGCTCCATCACGCTCTGCGTTATGTTCTGTGACATCTCTGTCATGTCGGTTTTCTTCAGGACCGTTGTCTTGAGTATACCCACCGTAGCAATTGTCAGGACAACCCATATCATGAATTGTGTCAGTCCAACCAGGGCAACTCCGATTATCTTTCCCAGCATCAGCTGTGTGGGTTTAACAGACGATACTATGACCTCTACAACCCTGCTTGTTTTCTCTTCAATTACGCCTCTCATGACCTGAGATCCGAACATGAAGACCAGCATATACATCAGGAAGCCTCCTATATAGGCCAGAACCATAGCGATACCGGTACTTGTTTCAGTTGTTCCCCCTGATTCATCCACTATGTTCGTAACAGGATTAACGTTTGTCCTTATCTCTTTCAGAATTGAATCGAGATTTTCAATGTTGTAATCCTGAAGTTTTTTCCTTTCAATTTCTTTCTCAAGTGACCCTGAAATATGATCAAGAAGTCCGATGGCAGGCTGTTTTTTTGAATAAAGGATCGGTGAATTGATTGCTTCGGGTATGATATAGAGCACGCCGTAGTATCCATCAGCTTCAAAGGTCTTCAGAAGTTCATTCTTATTTATGTTGGTCAGGTAAACAAAATCCTCATCCTTGGTGTCAGGAATTACATTTTCAAATAAGTTGGAACCTTCTTCGATGACCGCGATCTTCTTGTGGTCCTTATCTCCTGATACCATCATCAGCGGGATCAGGATAATGAATCCTGCCATAAGCAAAGGGGCAAGGATAGTCATAATAATGAATGATTTCTTCCTTACCCTTGTAAGATATTCTCTTTTTATAATAACAGATATCTTGCTCATAATATGTATTTTATGGTTTTATAGGAGATTTTAGTTACGTGATTCCACAACTCGGATGAAAATCTCATTCATAGAAGGAAGGGCTGGATTGAAGGAAATGATATTGCCTGATTTCATGACGCTGTTCAGGATCTCATTCGTTTGCATATCGCTGGTTGTGCTTATCCTAATCGTGGATCTGCCATTTTCAAATTCCTGGCCGAGTACCTTGAAATAGCCGTTCTCGTGCAGTTTTACATCTCCCCGGAAAACAAATTCATACTCGCTTCCGGCCCATTTATTTCTTATTTCGTCGACTCTTCCCTCAAGTATTGTTTTGCCTTTGTTGATAAGGGTTATGTTGTCGCACAACTCTTCAACCGATGACATATTGTGAGTCGAAAAGATAATCGTAGCGCCTCTTTCTCTTAGGAAAAGTATTTCGTTCTTAATGGTATTGGCGTTCACGGGGTCGAACCCGGTGAATGGCTCATCGAAGATTATCAGTTTTGGTTCATGAAGAATGGTTGTTATAAACTGAACCTTTTGCTGCATTCCCTTTGAGAGCTCTTCAACTTTCTTGTTCCACCAATCAACCATATCGAGTTTTTTGAACCAGTATCTAAGCCTCCGCATTGCTTCGGCTTTTGAAAGTCCTTTCAGCTGGGCAAAGTATAATGCCTCTTCGCCTACTTTCATTTTCTTATATAAGCCTCGTTCCTCAGGAAGGTAGCCTATCATTACAACATCTTCAGGCAGTAGTTTCTTGCCGTTAAGAAACAAATCTCCTGAATCGGGACCAGTTATCTGGTTTATGATCCTGATAAGAGTTGTCTTTCCCGCTCCGTTTGGTCCAAGTAGTCCGTATATGCATTTCTCCGGCACTGAGATGCTTACATCATCGAGCGCTTTAAATTCGCCGAACATCTTGGTCACATTCCTTGCTTCGAATAGTGACATAATTAAGTTGGTTAAGTTTTATTTGTGAGGTGTAAATATAAATAATATCTCTGTTTTCTCATGTACTCACCCCCTTAATCCCTGCCTTATTGTAACTTAACCCTACCCCAAGCCCCTTCCCTTAAATGTAAGGGAAGGGGTGTAAATAGTTCATACACAATGATCTCTCTCCCTCCCTTAGCCTTAAGGGAGGGAGTCGGAGGGAGGGTTAAGAAAAAGAAGTAGGGGGCAGGGGGGATGAGTGCATGTTAAAATTATTCAAAGTACCCCTTCATCCTTTCGAAGAATCCCTTATCATTCTTATCCGGGCGGGGAGTGAAAGATCCTGATTCCCTGAATTTCTCTATTATTCTGGCTTCTTCCCTGGTAAGGCTTTTCGGCATCCACACGTTTACATTTACCAGAAGGTCGCCCCGTCCGTATCCATTCACTTCAGGCAGTCCCTTTCCTCTCAGACGCAGAATTTTCCCCGGCTGGGTACCCGGTTCTATTTTGATCTTGACATTATTATCAACTGTCGGGACCTCGACATGCGTTCCAAGCACAGCGTCAGGGATGCTTATAAAAAGATTGTAGATCAGGTCGTTACCTTCTCTTATCAGATCGGGATGCTCATCTTCGTCAATAACCACGAGAAGGTCTCCGTTGACACCTCCCCGACGGGGGGCATTGCCTTTTCCGCTTACGGTCATTTGCATTCCCTTGCCTACGCCTGCAGGGATGTTGATCTTAATGATATCTTCCTTTTGCACAACTCCTTCACCATAGCAGGAAGCGCATTTCTTTGTTATTGTCTTTCCTTCACCGCCGCACGCGGGGCAAACAGCTGTTGTCTGCATCTGTCCCAGCATGGTGTTCGTAAGCCGTGTAACATGTCCCGATCCGTGACATGTTGAGCAATTGGTAACACTCTGAGCATCGGCAGCGCCTGTTCCTCCGCAGGTGTTACAGATATCGTATTTGGTGACCTTTATTTTCTTTTCTGCGCCATTTGCTATTTCATGGAGCGACAGCTTGACTTTCACTCTCAGGTTGCTCCCCTTATTCACCCTCCGGGAGCTTCGCCTGCTTCCTCCGAAACCTCCAAAACCTCCGAAAGCATCTCCGAATATGTCACCAAAAGAGGAGAAGATATCATCCATGGTCATTCCTTCTCCGCTGAAACCTCCTCCTGCGCCGCTCATGCCTGCATGCCCGAACCTATCGTACCTCGACCTCTTTTCATCGTTACTGAGAACTTCGTAGGCTTCCGCAGCCTCCTTGAAATTCTCTTCTGCTTTCTTGTCGCCGGGATTTTTATCCGGATGAAATTTCAGAGCCTGTTTCCTGTAGGCTTTCTTGATCTCATCCTTGGTGGCATTCTTTGATACGCCCAGTATTTCGTAATAGTCTCTTTTTTCCATTCTGAAGTTTTATTCTCCCACCACTACTTTTGCATGCCTGATAATCTTGTCCTTCAGGTAATATCCCTTTTTAACAACATCAATTATTTTTCCTTTCATGTTTTCATCTTCAACCGGTGTTTTTGCGACGGCATCATGAAGATCAACATTGAATGGCAGTTTCAGTGATTCAATTTCCATTATCCCGTTCTGCCTGAGGAAATCAGTGAATTTCCCATAGATCAGGTCAATTCCGCTCTTTACGGCCGTGCAGTCAGCAGAATCTACCATATTTGCCAGTGCTCTTTCAAAATCATCCATCACAGGAATGATTTTGATCAGAATGTCTTCAGATGCGTATTTTGCCAGTTCCATCTTTTCGCGGAGAGTTCTTTTCCTGTAATTGTCAAATTCAGCTGACAAACGAAGATATTTATCCTGCATCTCTGCCAGTTTTTCTTCAAATGATTTCTCGTCTTTTACAACTTTGTCAGATGCAGGTCCCTCACTCATTGCTTCACCTCCTTCGGTGGTAACGGGTTCCCCTGCGGGAGGAATTTCAGATCCGGACTGGCCGGCTTCATTCACATTGTTGCTATCCACTTTATTATCAGCAGTTTCTTCATGTCTGTCCGGTTCCTGGTCAGGAGCTTTCTTTTTCACCATCACAAATAAATTTTCGATTTAATACCTCACTGTTTAACAAAATACCTGCCAAGTGGGGAAGATTGACAAATTGACAGTAAAAATTATGGCGCAAAGACTCAACGGCGAAACTGCGCAATGGGGTAGAGGAACGCCCCTGAGCCCTGCTTTGCCCACCGAAGTCTTCTTTGACCGCCGTAACGAAGTGAAGGTGGTGACGAAGGTGGGTGCCCCTGAGCCTCTGCGCCATTATGATTAAATTCTTTTGATATCCGCCCCGAGTGCATTCAGCCTGGCATCTATATTTTGATAGCCCCTGTCGATTTGTTCAATATTATGGATAACGCTTCTTCCTTCAGCCGACATTGCCGCGATGAGCAATGCAACGCCAGCCCTGATATCCGGAGAGACCATTACCGTACCACGGAGTTTTATCATCTTGTCCATTCCGATGACTGTTGCCCTGTGCGGGTCGCACAGTATTATCCGGGCTCCCATGTCGATGAGCTTGTCAACGAAGAACAACCTGCTTTCAAACATTTTCTGGTGTATGAGAACAGAACCCTTGGCCTGAGTGGCTGTAACCAGGAGAACACTTAGCAGGTCCGGAGTAAGCCCCGGCCAGATGGCATCAGCTATAACCATTATTGAGCCATCGATAAATGTCTCAATTTCATAATGTTCCTGTCTCGGGATATAAATGTCATCGCCTCTTCTTTCCAGTTTGATGCCAAGCCTGCGAAATGAATCAGGAATTATTCCCAGGTTCTCGTACGAAACGTTTTTTATTGTTATTTCCGATTCAGTCATAGCGGCCATACCGATGAAAGAACCGATCTCGATCATATCAGGCAGTATGGTATGAGAGCATCCCCGGAGCTCCCTGACACCTTCAATGTAAAGAAGGTTTGAACCGATGCCCTGTATTGAGGCACCCATTGATACCAGCATCCTGCAGAGCTGCTGAACGTAGGGTTCGCAGGCAGCGTTGTAAATCGTCGTTCTTCCTTTTGCGAGTACCGAAGCCATTATGATATTTGCGGTTCCGGTTACTGAGGCTTCATCAAGGTGCATATAGGTTCCGTTGAGGGAGGAGGCCTCGACCCTGAAGAACGGATCTGATGAATCGAACTCAAAATTAGCTCCAAGCTTCTGGAACCCTATGAAATGTGTATCGAGCCTTCGCCGGCCGATCTTGTCTCCTCCGGGCTTTGGAATATATGCTTTACCGAATCTTGCCAGAAGAGGGCCTACGATCATAACCGAACCCCTGAGACTGTTGCTCTGATCCCTGTATTGCTGTGTCTGGAGGTAATCAAGGTTTATCGACCTTGCCTCAAACACTGCGGATGATCCTGATTCCCGCGAGACTTTGACACCCATTGCGCTGATTATTTCAATCAGCTTATTTACATCGGCAATGTCGGGGATATTGTGAATAGTAACCTTCTCGGAGGTGAGGAGGCAGCCGCAAATAACCTGGAGAGCTTCATTCTTGGCGCCCTGGGGAGTAATATCGCCCTTGAGTGAGATTCCCCCATTGACAACAAAAGTTCCCATTAGTGACGAATATGTCCTTTCTTTTTGTTGAATTGCTTGTTCTGCTGTTTTCCGTGAGGTTTACCCATCGGTTTCTTTTTTACTGGCGGAATCAGCTCCTTGATCTCAAGGATCTTCACACCTTCAGTTACTTTAAGTCTGCCGCGTGACAATAGTTTCATGTCACCGATGATGACCTCATCTGCAACCTGTCCCCTGTTCCAGGTAATATATGATTTTTTCATCTGGTTCAGTATCAGCGTCGTCAGGTATTCCTTTTCATCCCCGTCCTTCATTTCGACGGCAGCGTCGATAAGCATCTCTATAATGCGTCCATAGTGAAGGAACCTGATGTCGCCCTGCTTGTATTGAACCTGCTTTGGTTTTTCAATGAACTTTGTTGGTTCCGGAACAGGATATGGAGAATCGATGTCGAGTTCAAAATCTGCAATCAGTGCCAGATGGTCCCACAGCTTGTGCCTGAAGTCGCCTTCATCCCTGAGATGGGGGTTGAGGTTGCCCATGATCTGGATTATCGTCTTTGCAGCCCGGTTCCTTTCATCCCTGTCCTGAATGGTTTTAATATGGTCAACCATTTTCTGCACATTCCTGCCGTATTCAGGCAGCGACATTCGTTTTCGCTGGGTATTGTAATCGTAAGGCATAGATCTGTTTTATTTATCGCAAAGCTAATAATTATATGACAATTCACGAAAGCTCTTCTTACCTTTGAGAACAAGAAATGTGTATGATACGAAGAGCGATCCTTTTCTGCACCCTGCAGGTAACTTGTTGCCTGATTGCAGCACAACACGGAATCTTACCTGATCCTCAGGTTGATGTAACTCATTATTGTTTCGATCTTATAATCAGTGATTCAAGTGATGTCATAAATTGCACAGCTGAAATTGACGTGAGTCTCAAGGGTGCTGTGAAATCAGTTTTTCTTGATCTTGACAATGTCAACCCTAAGGGCAAAGGGATGATCGTAGGATCGGTGCTTCTGAACGGGAGAAAGGCAGAGTGGGAGCATTCCGGAAACAGAATAAAGGTTGAATTATCTCCGTCTGGCATTCCGGTGGATTCAGCAGAAATATCCGTAAGCTATTCAGGAATCCCCGCCGACGGACTTATAATCTCAAAGAACAAATTCGGAAACAGGACTTTCTTTGCAGACCACTGGCCTGACAGGGCGTCGGCATATCTGCCTGTTGTTGATCATCCGGCAGACAAGGCTGCAGTCGAGTTCGTGATAACTGCGCCATCGCATTACGAGGTTGTTGCAAGCGGATATCTTATTGAAGAAAGTGATCTGCCAGGAGATATGAAGCTTACTCACTGGAAGGAAGACGTACAGCTACCTGTAAAAGTGATGGCTTTTGCTGCGGCGGATTTTGCTGTAAGACTGGCAGGCTATGCGGCCGGGATTCCTGTATGGACATGGGTATACCCGGAGAACCGCAAGGAAGGATTTAAAGATTATGCTGTTGCAATAAAGCCGCTTAAACTCTTTTCAGAACTTATAGGCCCGTATTCATATAGTAAGCTGGCGAATGTTCAGTCAAAGACAATTTTCGGCGGACTGGAGAATGCCAGCTGTATCTTTTATGCTGAGAACTCAGTCACAGGTCAGGGTAACGCCGGGAACCTGATCGCGCATGAGATAGCTCACCAATGGTTCGGAAATTCAGTGACAGAAGGCGACTGGTACCATATATGGCTCAGCGAAGGTTTTGCCACTTACCTTGCAGCTGTATACGGGGAGGAGGCAGAAGGGAAGGAAAAGCTTGAGGAAAGCATGATGACTGCCCGGACAAGGGTGCTGAGATCATCGGAGAAAAATCCCCGGCCGGTGATTGATACCTCTATAACCGACCTCATGGGGCTCCTGAACACTAACTCCTATCAGAAAGGTGCCTGGGTTCTGCACATGCTCCGCTCTGAAGCAGGGGAGGAAAACTTTTGGAAAGGGATAAAGCTATTCTATGGACGTTTCAAGGACAAAAATGCAATCACTGACGATTTCAGGAATGTTATGGAGGAAGTCACTGGAAGAGACCTGAAAAAATTCTTCCATCAGTGGTTATTTGTGGCAGGAGAACCCAACCTGAGAATATCGCTGGCTGCCTCAAAAAATAATGGAACTTCAGATATAATTGTTGAACAGGTTCAGGACTATTTGTTTTCTTTTAACCTGAAAATCATTCTGAAGGAAAACGGCCGGAGCACAGCCCTGGAGATTCCAATAAGAGAAAGAAAAACAACGGTGAACGTCAAAGCTTCAACTGGAGCAGAAATGATCATAGATCCTGATGTAAAGCTCTTATTCAGGAAAGTTGAGTGATGAAACTCCTGTACTTATAAACCGAGAAACCGGATAGCTAAACCTGACAGCAGTATCATTGCTCCTGCGATAACATTGCTGTATTTTTCAACAGGCTTAAGGTTTATTTTGCTCAGGCCCATTTTAAAAGCGAAAACGACCCCCATCATTGTTGCGATAGTAACCAGGGAGAACAGCAAAGAGACTATCACAGCGCCAGAAATGTTATTCTGTGCAGCAGGGTACATCAGGATAGGTATCAAAGGTTCGCAAGGGCCGAAAATAAAGATCAGGAATAAGATCCAGGGTGTGGTTTTTACCACATCAGTCTGATGGACATGTAAATGTTCCTGGAGATGATTATGCTCATGCACATGAGGTCCTGATCCTCTGTGAAAATGCTCGTGGCTGTGCTTCTTCTTCCTTATAAGATTCCTGATGCTTATCACCAGGTAAACCAGCCCGAATGCAATGAAAAGCCATGCTGCAATATTGCCACGGAAAGATTCCACTTTAACAAGCTTGTTAACAGATATTCCAACGCCGATACCTATAAGACCCAGAACTACAGAACTTAAAACATGTCCGACTCCGCAGAGAAAGGTTATCAGCATAGTTTTCCTGGTGGTCCATTTTTTTGCTTCACTCAGCACAATGAAGGGAAGGTAATGATCAGGACCCAGGATTGTATGAATAAATCCAATTGAGATGGCTGTTGCAGAGAGGAGTGCTATTGATTCGTTCATGAAGTGTCGATCTTTTGTTAAAGCTTCAATGCAATTATAGTGTTATTTTTCAAACAGCCACTCACCTTCGCTGAAAAGATATTCCCTGAAATTATTATTTTGCCTGTAAAGCAGTGACCTGGAGTCATTTATGAATTTCTTCATCTGTATATAATCTGCTTCCTTTATAAAGAAATCAGGCTTCTTCTCAAATTCTGAACATGGAAGGATATAAAATTTCTGCCTGTAATTCACTATTGGAGTGTAAACCCATGTGAGGTAATATCCGGCAGATATTATTCTTACGGATCCCTCTTCTTTTTCGATTTCAATTCTGACCATTGACCCGCCGTCAGTCTTTGGCTTCCTCTGGTTTGAAATAAAATTGCCCAATGAATAAACCACTGCCTTGTTACTGAATTCCGACCCATCATTGAACCAGACCATCTTTTGCAATACATGAGGATGAGAACCTATTACAAGATCAGCGCCTTTCGACAAAAAATAACCTGCCATTTCAGTCTGTGCCGCTGAAGGCACGGTATCATATTCTGTTCCCCAGTGCAGGACCAGGACGGTCAGATCGGGATTAAGCTTTTTTGTTTTTTCCAGGTCACCTCCGACAACATTCCTGTCAAGCATATTCACAATTACCGGAGACGGAACATTAATCCCATTGGTACCGTAGGTGTAATTCAGGATGGCAATCTTGAATCCATTCTTTGAAATTATTTGTGGAGTACCATTTTCCCTTGATGCCTGATCGGTGAAAGTCCCGGTATGGGGCATTCCTATGCTGTCGAGCCTGAAAATTGTTCCGGTTATCCCGGCTTTCCCCCTGTCGGCAGAATGATTGTTTGCAGTCACAAGGAAATCGATCCCTGCGTTTTTGCAGGCGACAGCAATGGCTGCCGGCGAACTGAACTGAGGATAACCTTTATATGGGGGACCTGCAAGAGTCACTTCGAGGTTGGCAACTGCAAGATCGGCGTCCGAGATGACAGGTTTGATGTATGTAAATACATCGTTGTAGTCCCAGGTGTGTGTTGAAATATCTTCAGCAGCCCAGATCTGCGAATCGTGGCCCATTATATCACCCATGAACAGCAGTGAAAACCTTTGGGGAGGGGGTGTCGATGACTGTGCTATTATGCTTATATTCAGAAACATAAAGCATAAACTTACAATCGCTGACTTGAATATATTTTTCAGGGTTACCGGCTTCATTGCCCACAAAGATAAATTATTTATAACTTTGTCAGCTTTCTGAGATACCGGCACAGAAAAAGAAACCAGAGATACGTATGAAAAGACTTGAATTTCAGTGGGATACAAAAAAAGTTTCGCTTGCTGGTGCCTTAGTCACTCTTGGCATTGTATTCGGTGACCTGGGTACCAGTCCTCTTTACACAATGAAAGCCATAATCAGCAGTGGCGCCGGTAATTTCAATGAACTGCTCGTATACGGAGGATTGTCTTGTGTTCTCTGGACGCTTACCCTTTCAACAACCATAAAGTATATAATGATCACCCTTAATGCGGACAATAATGGAGAGGGTGGAATATTCGCCCTGATAGCTCTGTTGAAGAAAAAGTCCTCATGGGCAGCGATACTGACAATGATAGGAGGTTCTGCGCTTCTGGCCGACGGTGTGATAACTCCTGCCATCACTGTTACTTCAGCAGTGGAAGGATTGAAATATTTCAGTCCTGAGATACATATCGTACCAATTGTTCTTCTGATCCTCGGTATTCTTTTCTTTGTACAGCAATTCGGGACAAGGTTTGTCGGAAGCGCTTTCGGCCCGGTGATGATGATCTGGTTCCTGGTGCTGGCGGTGCTGGGATCGTCACAGCTGATCCTGAAACCGGAGATCCTGAAAGCGGTCAATCCTGCATATGCATACCGGTTCCTGTCCCAATATCCCGGCGGCTTTGTAATTCTGGGAGCTGTCTTTTTGGCAACTACGGGAGCTGAGGTTCTGTACGCAAACCTTGGGCAATGCGGAAAATCAAACATCAGGTTCTCATGGGGCTTTGCAAAAGTTGCACTTCTTCTTAACTATTTCGGACAGGGTTCATGGCTGTTGATGAACATGGACAAGGGAGCTCTTGTAAATCCTTTCTTCGAGATTATGCCTGTTTGGTTCCTGGTACCAGGGATAATTCTGGCCACTTCAGCTGCAATCATTGCCAGCCAGGCAATAATAAGCGGTTCTTTCACCCTCATCAGCGAAGCTGTGTCTCTTAATTTCTGGCCGAAGGTCAGGATCCTTCATCCCACATGGGTCAGGGGTCAGGTCTATCTCCCTTTTGTTAACTGGTTTCTTCTCGCTGCCTGTGCCTTTACGGTTATATACTTCAGGGAATCAGCGAACATGACTGCCGCTTATGGTCTTGCGATAAATATAACAGAGATCATGACAACACTTCTCCTTTCATATTATCTCTTGCAGAAGGGTGTCAACCACAGGATAGTGTTGTTCTTCTTTATGGCGTACATTACAATCGAAGGCAGCTTCCTGATAGCTAACCTCAATAAATTCACTCATGGCGGATGGTTTACTTTGCTTCTGGCTTCAATCTATTTTCTTGTCATGTTCGGTTGGTATTACGGCAGAAAGATAAAAAACAGGTATATCACATTTGCTGACCTGGATAAATACCTCGACATGTTCCGGGACCTCAGCAAGGATGTCTCGGTTCCAAAATATGCCACAAACCTGGTGTATATTATCAGGGCTAACCGTCACGATCAGGTGGAATCAAAGGTGATCTATTCCATTTTCAATAAGCAGCCCAAGAGAGCTGATACGTACTGGCTTATTCACGTCGACAGGGTTACCGAACCGAACACCTTCAACTACCAGGTTATAAATTTAATACCCGGGATTCTCATAAGAGTCGATTTTCATCTTGGATTCAAGGTTGAATCCAAGATCAACCTCTATTTCAAGGAAGTTCTCGAGGACCTTGAGAGCACCGGCGAGATAAAACTCCAAAGCAGCTATGAATCCCTTCAGAAATACAAGGTAAGGGGTGATTTTAAATTCATCCTTATCGACAGGATCATGTCGCGTGATTTCAATATGCCAAACTGGGAGAATTTTGTTCTGTCACTTCATTCACTGGTCAGGAGGCTGAGCATCAGCGACGTCAGGACACTGAATCTTGATCCGGCGAATACAATAGAGGAGCAGGTCCCGATAATAATCGATCAGCCTATAAGCAACAGGATTGAACGCATCAAATGAGGTAATGAATCTGATTATTTTTTTCCCGGATTCTTTCTCATTATATTGATCGCGCAAAGATAGCCTCCGTAAATGGCTCCCGAAAATCCTCCTCCGGTTCTTCCCCAGGCTGAAGCGATGTGAAGGTTATCAAAAATTTTGTAGGTATCAACAGCTTCTTTAAAAGGCCTCTGCTCAAAACCATAGACAGCTCCGGCCGGATTAAGTGTGTACCGTTTTACTGTTTTGGGCGTGCCTACTTCAATATAATCTGTTTGTTCAGATATTCCGGGGATCAGTTTCTCGAGCCTTCCAAGAAAAATTCTGGAAACCTCCTCTTTCTTTAATTTGTATTCCTCCTGCGAAAGATTCTCCCAGTCATTCAAATAATCTGTACAGCAGAGTGCTCCGGTACTCTTTCCTTCCGGAGCAAGGTTCGAATCGAGCTGGCCGTATTCGACAAAAGTAAAATTGCGTTTATTAAAATCCGCCCTGTTGTTCACCAGAATATCTTTCTGAGTCCTTACTGATCCGTCATAAACGAAGATGCAATAATGTTTATGACCGATGTTCCTGAGCTTTGTTTTAAAGCCGAAATATAATGTCAGGAGGGAGGCTCCGGGTTTCAATCCCCCGATTTCATTTTTTAGCAGGGAGGCCTCTTTTTCCGGCAATAATTCCACCAGACCGGGTATAGAAGAATTGACTATTATTTCATCTCCAAAAGCTTTTATTATTTCCGGCTCAGAACCTCTTTTCTTCTGGTAGGTTATTCCCATCAGCTTACCGTTCTCAATGATCAATCCTGTAACCAGGTGGTTAAGTAAAACTTCACCGCCATGCTCATTTATATAGCCCGCCAGATGATCTGAGAGTTGTTGTGAACCACCCTTGATGTAGGATGCTCCATTAATGAGGTATCTTACCTGTGCGGCAGAATAGTAACCTAAAGAAAGGGAATAGGGATCATCGTGGAAATATCCGAGGTTCCCAAGCAGTATCAGCTTTAAGTCCTCATTGTTAATTATGGAATCGAGGAATTCTCCGAGGCTCTTGTCTTTCGGACTATCCGGATCAATGATCCTTTTTTTGGGGAACAGCAAATATGCATAAAAGGCGTCGATTCCTTTTTTTTCTTCAGGAAAAGCTTCCTTAAGAATCTCTGCAGCCTTTTCAGGGTGGTGAGGTATTGTAATTTGTCTTCGGTCGCTTATAAAATGATAAAATTCAGGTATCTCCAGAAAGGTAACATTTTTAAAAACATCCAGTTCGTTGAAGAGCTTTGTCTTTATGTCGGTAGGAGAGGGCCCGTCCATTTCATGGAGTCCTACCTCCATAATATAATCACCTCTTTTAAATGTGGTTGCACATCCGCCCGGGCGGTCGTGCTGTTCAATAAGCAGCACTTTTTTACCTTCTTTGGCCAGCTTGGCTCCGGCTGTCAGCCCTCCCAGGCCTCCTCCGATTATTATAATGTCATACGTCATTTGGAATCGGGTATCGTTTGAATTCCTTTGTGCGGTCAAAAAGATATCTGTATGTGATATAATCCTTCACAGCAAAGCATCCCACTGCAATGAAGATCTTCCTCATCTTAGGATTAAAGTCAGCCACCCATGAGAATTCTATTTCTGTATAATGGTTCTTACGATCGAATACTTTACGGAGATTATAGATAAATGCCGATTCGATACCGTGATTCTGATATTTAGGGATCACCCCCATAAGCAATCCTTTTGCCCTGGTCATCGCTTTGCGCTTCTTGAGCCATAGAAATTTTAAGATTTCAAATATTCCAAGCTTCCCGTTAAGGTGTTTTAATATCATATTAAGATCGGGGAACATCAGGTATATTCCGATTGGCTTGCCTTCAAAATAGGCGATCCAGATAAATTCCTCGTCAATGATCGGCTTGGCTTTTCTGAGCACTTCGTGAATATATGCAGGTTCCAGTGGCTCAAAATTCTTCTTGAATGAAGCCCATGCCTCATTGAAAACCGAGGCAAAGTCATTTATAAGCTCATCTTCCTCTTTCCATTTGAAGTGCCTGAAAGTATATCCGGGTTTATTAACTATCCACTCCGCAATCTTCATCACTCTTTCAGGCATTGGTTTTGTAATGTCGAGATGAAATCCCTCCATTTTGTAGTACACCTGGAACCCGTAGGATTCAAAAAGCTCCTGATAATATGAATGATTATACGGGACATCAAAGGAGGGGTGGGTGAATCCATTGACAAGCAATCCCCAGAATTTGTCGGTTTCTCCGAAATTGATCGGACCGTCCATAGCTTCCATTCCATTTTCCCTGAGCCAATTCCTTGCAGTATCGAAGAGAAGGAAAGCTGCTTCTTTGTCGTTGACGCATTCAAAGAATCCTATTCCTCCTGTGGGTTGATCGTACGAGTTTGCCAGGTTATGATCTATGAAGGCCGCTATCCTGCCCAGGAGCACATTTTTGTCTCCTGTAAGAACCCATCTTTCCACAATCCCATGCTTAAAATAGGTGTTCTTTGCCGGATCAAAAACCGCTTTAATATCGTTGTCAAGCGGACATACCCAGGTTTTATCATTCTTATAGATCACCCTGGCAGAGTCGAGAAACATTTTCTCAGTTTTCCTGTCACCGACTTTAAGCAGATTCATAAATCCCTGTTATTTCGAATACAACTGTGTAATGAGATCTTTGTACTTATCGCGTATGAAACTTCGTTTCAGTTTTAAAGTAGGCGAAAGTTCACCGGTCCCGGGTGTCCATTCTTCATTGACGAGCTTGTATCTTGCAATTCTTTCAGGTGTGCTGAGCTTCTTGTTGATCCTGTCTATTTCAGAAGTGAAAAGTGATTGTACTTTCTTGTGGCTGATCAGCTCCTCATAATTCTGGAAGGAGATTATATTTGACTTTTTCCATTCGTCGAAGTACTTGAAGTTTGGAGTGATCAGGGCGCATGCAAATTTCTCATGTTCGCCTACGACCATTATCTGGTCTATCACCGGAGACTCCTTGAAAATATTCTCAATGATCTGGGGAGCGATGAATTTCCCGTTGGAGAGTTTGAATATCTCTTTTTTCCTGTCGGTGACCATCAGGAATTTTCCATCCTCGAGGTGGCCGATATCTCCTGTATGAAACCATCCTTCTGCATCAAAAGCCTGTTTTGTCAGTTCAGGATCCTTGTAATAGCCGGGTGTGACGCACGGGCCTTTGCACAGTATCTCGCCATCATCGGCTATTTTTACTTCAACGCCCTCTATTGTCATACCAACAGAACCAAGCTTTACCTTTCCCTTTTCTGTTCTGTTGATAGTTATTATCGGGGAAGTTTCTGTGAGGCCATACATATTAATGATCTTAATGCCTGCCGCCCAGAAAACCTTTTCGAGCCGGGGTTGAAGGCTGGCTCCGCCGCATCCTACAATTCTGACTCTGTTCCCGAGAGCCTGGCGCCATTTGCTGAAGATGAGCTTATCAGCGATCTTCAGTTTTGTTTCATAGAACCACCCGTTTTGACCGAAAGGCTGGTATTTCAGCCCCAGGCCTACCGCCCAGAAGAAGAGTTTTTTCTTTATACCTGTAAGCTTGTTTCCCTTTGATATAATAACTTCATAGAATTTTTCGAGAACCCTGGGTACGGCATCAAATCCATCAGGCTTTATCTCAGCCATGTTAGAAGCAATGGTTCCCATATTTTCTGCATAATAGATGCTGCTCCCGCTGTACTGTGTCTGGTAATTGCCGAGCCGGCCTCCCACGTGACACAGAGGCAGGATACTGAGATATTTGTCAGCCGGACTCAGGTTGAATACAGCCGCCGCTGAAAGGAAATTGCTGACCATGTTCCTGTGTGTCAGCATTACTCCCTTTGCCTTGCCTGTTGTTCCTGAAGTATAGATAAGAGAAGCAAAATCGTCCGGTCGGATTGACGCTTTGATATTTTCAACGGTATCCTTATGTTTTGCTGAATTAATCCTGCCTGCTTCAATAATTTCCTTCCAGTTCATTATTCCTTCAATTTCGTCGAAGGAATAAACAGGAATATTTCTTCCGGCAAGTGCCACGGCAGGGCTGATATTTTTCAGCAGCTTCTTGTCAGAAACCAGCAAAAGGCTGGCTTCGCTGTGCTCTATAACATAATGATAATCAGTAATGCTCAGAGAAGTAAAAACCGGAACATGAATAACCCCGATCATCGACATGCCCATATCTGCAAAATTCCACTCGGGGCGGTTGTTGGAAACAGTAATGATTTTATCACCTTTCTTCAAACCAAGTTCAAGAAGCCCGAAGCTGAAATTATATGAGTAATCAATATAATCCTGTGAACTATATTTTACCCATTTTCCATTCTGCTTTCCGCAGAGAGCATCATCCTTGTCAATGTATTTTTCCCTGTACCTCTCGATGAGGTCAAAAGTTCGCTCTGTATTCATGTGATTAAGTGTTTGAAGAAAATGGAATTAAAAGATCAAAATTTTACCCTGTAATATCCTAATTCTGATATTTTTCAATATTAAGCATAATTTTAAATCTACCGTTCAGTGACTTCACGTAAAGTGATTGAATTAAGTATTTTTACCTATATGCAATCTTGCTCAGGTTTAGGGAAATATTAATTTTGTTCAGTTCATTTGCCACAGTAAAAAATAGACTTTTGTGAATGCTATGCCTGTTGTTATCGGTACTGTAGTGCTTTTTGCACTCGCTTACCGGTTTTATTTCAGCTTTGTTGCAGCAAAAGTTGCGGTTAGCAATGATCTCAGCCTGACCCCCGCTCACAGATTGTACGACGGGCAGAATTATTACCCTATGAATAAGTGGGTGCTCTTCGGGCATCATTTTGCGGCTATTGCCGGAGCCGGACCGCTTGTTGGACCAGTGCTGGCTGCCCAGTTTGGATTCATGCCGGGATTTTTGTGGATGCTTATCGGAGCTGTTCTGGCAGGTTCTGTCCATGATTTTGTGATTCTGACAGCTTCAGTGGAGCATGACGGCAAATCGCTTGCAGCAATTGCGGAGGCTGAGATAAACAAAAGGAGCGGGGTTACCACAACTTTTGCAATTATCCTGATAATTATTGTAGCACTTGCCGGTCTCGGACTCGTGGTAATAAATGCCCTGGCCGAAAGCTCATGGGGCACATTCACAATAGCATCAACGATACCTATTGCTGTCATGATGGGAATATGGATGTTCCGTGTACGCAAGGGAAAAACCGCAGAGGCAACTGTTGCAGGAGTGATCCTCCTGATCCTGGCTGTAGTTTTTGGCCGTTTTATTCCCGAATCACAGTTTGCCTCCTGGTTTACTTTTGACCGTAAAACTCTTACGATATTGGTTGCAGCTTATGGTTTCCTGGCTTCTGTCCTGCCTGTATGGCTTCTTCTGTCACCACGCGATTACCTGAGCTCGATAATGAAGATATCCGTTATCGGTCTCCTTGCCATAGGACTGATAATCGTGGCTCCTGAAATAAAAATGCCCGGCTTCACGGAATTCTGCAGGGGAGGAGGGCCGATAATCCCCGGTAAATTGTTTCCTTACCTGTTCATTACAATAGCCTGCGGTGCGATATCAGGTTTTCATTCACTGGTAAGTTCAGGCACAACTCCTAAAATGCTGATGAAGAGGGCCGATATCAAACCAATTGCAGTTGGAGCAATGCTTGTCGAGGGTGCGGTCAGCATAATGGCGCTGATAGCGGCAACAAGCCTCCTTCCCCTGGATTATTTTCAGATCAATGTGCCAGCCGATAAGCTTCAGGCTCTCCTGCCTCAGCTTTACGAAATGGGTTTCACCGAATCAAACCTCGATCAGCTTTCAGCCAGCGTGGGTGAGAAAATTGCCGGAAGGACAGGAGGCGCAGTGTCGCTCGGTGTGGGTATGGCTTACATATTTTCTTCAATACCCGGAATGAAACACTTAATGTCGTACTGGTACCATTTTGCAATTATGTTCGAAGCATTGTTCATTCTGACAACTATCGATGCAGGAACCCGTATCGGCAGATTCCTTCTTCAGGAAGCTTTCGGCAAAGTCTATAAACCTTTCAGGAAGACAAACTGGCTTCCCGGGAATCTGATCACAAGCGGCATTATCGTGTTTGCATGGGCTTATTTCATATATACCGGAACCATCTCAACAATATGGCCTATGTTCGGTACGGCAAATCAACTCCTGGCAACTGTGGCACTCGCAATAGGAACATCATATATTATTAACCGGGGAAGAGCAAAATATGCCTGGGTAACCATCATTCCAATGACATTTGTTGGTGTCACAACTATGACTGCCGCCGTGCTGAACATAAAGAACATTTATATTCCACAGGCAGCTGAAAGGGCGACCATGGTTCCCGGCCTCATTAACCTGATTCTGACTCTTGCCATTATTGTTTCGGTTATCGTGATCCTGGCCAATGCGATCCCCGGATGGATCAGGAGTCGCAGGATTAGCAATCAAAATAAACCAATTAATTAACTGCATACCATGAAAAAAGTGTTGTTGTCCTTACTTGCTGCCGTGCTCCTAAATTTTGTAACTGATGCCCAGACAGGATTATGGAAAATAGCCGGTGAGAAAATTATGACTCCCTGGGCGGAGAAAGTTAATCCTCTTAATCCTCTTCCTGAATATCCTCGTCCGCAGATGGTGAGAAATGAATGGAAGAACCTGAATGGTCTCTGGGATTATGCAATAACAGGATTAAATGAAACCAGGCCAACAACCTTTCAGGGAAAAATACTGGTGCCGTTTGCAGTTGAATCAGCCCTGTCCGGTGTTGGAAAAACTGTCGGACCAGATAAAGTATTATGGTATCAAACGAAATTCATGGTGCCTGCAACATTTAAAAAGAAAAACATCATTCTTCACTTCGGAGCGGTAGACTGGTCATCCGAAGTATTTATCAATGGGGTTAAGGTTGGTTCGCACAAGGGTGGATATGACCCTTTCTGGTTCGATATATCCTCTTTCTTAAAAGGGAGCGGACCTCAGGTGCTGGAGCTTAAAGTTGTCGATCCCGTCGACAGGGGACCTCAGCCAAGAGGCAAGCAGGTCCTCAGTCCAAGCGGGATTTGGTACACTTCAGTGACCGGAATCTGGCAGACAGTTTGGATCGAAGCAGTTCCCAAAACTTATATTGAATCGATAAAAATCACCCCCGATATTGATAATCAAAACCTTACAGTGGACTGCAGGATTTCCGGACAATTGCAGGGTGATATGATCCGTGTTTCTGCCCGGGATGGTGAAAAGATCATTTCAGAAAAAGAAACAGCGTCTGGATCTATTATTGTACTGCCGGTCAAGAACCCCCGGTTGTGGTCTCCCGATGATCCTTTCCTCTATGATCTGAAAATTTCGGTAATCCGCAAAGGAAAACCGGTTGACGAAGTAAAGAGCTATTTCGCAATGAGAAAAATATCCCTGGCGCCTGATGAGAACGGAATTCTAAGGATGATGCTCAACAACAAATTCACCTTTCAGTATGGTCCGCTCGATCAGGGATGGTGGCCCGACGGACTTTACACAGCTCCCACCGACGAAGCACTTCTTTTCGATATCGTGAAGACAAAGGCAATGGGCTTCAATGCGATACGAAAACATGTAAAAACAGAGCCTGACAGATGGTATTATCACTGCGACAAAACCGGCATGCTGGTGTGGCAGGATATGCCAAGCGGGGATCTGGGCGGTCACAGGTGGAATGATAATCCGGGCATGGAGGGAGGAAACGATAAAGTAAGGACCGGAGAATCAGAAACTATTTACAGGACTGAATGGAATGCGATAATCGGGGCTCTGTACAATCATCCCTGCATTGTCGTGTGGGTTCCGTTCAATGAAGCCTGGGGTCAGTTTAAGACTGCAGATATAACCGCCTGGACCATGCAAAAGGATCCGACTCGCCTTGTTAACAGTGCAAGCGGAGGTAACTTCCACCAGGTTGGACATATACTCGACATGCATAATTATCCGGGTCCTGTAATGCCCAAAGCTGAGATATTCGGATTAAAGCAGGCAATAGTCCTTGGAGAGTTCGGCGGGCTTGGACTTCCTCTCGAGGGACATACCTGGCTCGATAAGAATAACTGGGGTTACCGGTCATTCAAAGATGCCGATACCTTATTCATTACATACGAAAGTTATCTCAACCAGATAGTGCCTTTTATCAAACGAGGCATGTCAGCGGCTATCTATACCCAAACCACTGACGTAGAGATAGAATGCAACGGACTTATGACATATGACAGAAAGGTTATTAAAGTTCCTGAAAACAAGCTTAAGGAAGCAGCACGCAAGATGTACGAAGCTGCGGCAGCAGTAATTTTCAAAAGATGAATTGAATGAAAATACATGAGACAGTATTGCCGTCATGAGCCGATCCCTGGAGAATGATGAGGAACGGCACATGTTATTAAACCAACACATCAGAACATTAAAATTGCCAGGATTAATGATCCCGGTTCCTCGCTCGGATTGCTGATATAAGTGATTTAAGAAAATGTTGGTTATATTTGGCGCCTTAAACACAACATGGGCATGATGGAATTTTTTCAATCAATCTTCGACTGGTACATGGCCAACCTGAATTACTTCACGGTATGGCTCCTTATGCTGATTGAAAGTACTTTCCTTCCTATGCCTTCGGAGGTGGTAATACCTTTTGCAGCCTTTAAGGCAGGCCAGGGGGACCTGAATGTTTTCCTTGTTGTGATATTTGGAACTATAGGAGCAATGTGCGGGTCGCTGATAAACTATTACCTTGCTTACTTTCTGGGGCGTCCGATCATATACGCGTTTGCAGAATCCAAAATCGGAAAATTATTTTTACTGTCGAAGGAAAAAGTCATTCATGCTGAAGAGTATTTCAGGAGAAACGGAAAATCCTCAACATTCATCGGCAGACTGGTCCCGGGAGTCCGCCATCTGATATCCATTCCCGCCGGCCTGGCAAAAATGAATTTACGCGATTTCATCTTCTACACATTTGTTGGTGCCGGGATCTGGAATATTATTCTTGCAATAATCGGTTATTATGTCTATGAACTGAGGGATAAGATATTCCCTTATATAGGGCACATACTGTTAGGCCTGGGTGCAATTTTTGTAATCTATCTGATAATAAAAGGGATAAGGAAAAGAAAAAACAGAGCGCAATGATGTTCACGTTTTTGAAGAGGCGCAGTAAATATTCGCACTTATCTGATTAACCTGCATGATATTGTTAAAATCTGGCTATGAACTCCAGCGTCAGCTTGTCAGTGTGAACAGGCAGACTGCTCTTCAGATAGTTTTCATAATTGAGCCTTATCTCTGAATGGAATTGTTTCTGATCAAATCCGAAATTCACCCCCAAAGTCATCCTGCTGGCATCAATTCTGCCTGAATAAATAAGATCTCCCATATAATCCCATCTGATGGTGGGAGTGATCATCTTTATGATCTTGTCGTTCAGGTTCACATTATAAAAGGAATGCAGATAGAGTCCATCATCATGCATCCGAAGTGAATCGGTCCAGTTCCTGCTAATATATTCAGATTCAATCAGAAAATTTCCCGTGCTATATCTTAGCTCTCCTCCGAACAATGCCAGATGATCTTTATTTTCTGCTTCTCCATAGTAGAAGTTTCCGGTTGCCCTGAATCCGGTCTCGCGGCCTAAAACTAATCTGGAGACCAGATTCGGTCTTTTAATCCACTGCGGATTATTGTTCCCGGTACCGTTTACTGCGCCGAGCAGGATTTCCATAGGGATATCAGTATCAAACCTGTAATCGATATAAAAACCAATATCCCTCATGCCATCATTAATGTATTTTGCCAGAAATGATCTGTTTGCAAAAATGTTCTCTGCAGGATTCCTCATATAATCAGAGCTGAATGGTATCTTCCTCTGACCCAGATATATGTCGAGATTCTTAAGAGGTGTTAACTTTACGTAGGCATCAAGCATCTTCATCTTGCCTTCGTCGGAAAGGTCAAGCTCAACTTTGTAAGACATGAAATCATTGATTCTCCCCTTAAGCCCGAACCGGGCATTCCTTACCTCAAAGCGCATCAGGGAATTATCCAGGTCGTACTCAGTCTTTACCTTAAGAATGATGTCCAGGTCAGGAGTGAATTCTGATCTTACCGCAGAAGAATCCTGAGAAAATAAAAACTGATTACCCGAAAATGATATAAGAAATAATATGAACAGGAGCTTTAGTTTGCAGAGCTTTCCCGTCTCTTTTAGAATAGTCATCCTTAATTATATCAGATCAGACTTCTGCAAACGCGACAATATAGTTATGTCCGTATTTTTTAGCGCATTTGGGGCATGTTGTATAGTAGAAATAGTATTTTTTTGCGGTCTTCTCCTTCAGAACAAGATACCTTCTGAATTCATTCAAGTACTTCGGGGCATGGCTGTACGGTCCATCAAAAACTTTGCTCATGAATGTTCCGGTCAGCTTCACATTTTCAGCTCCCGGCACTTCCCTGGTGACAGTCATGTAAAGCTCGCTTTTCCATGGTGAAGGATCATAGGCCAGGAGGAGGAAATCTTTCATTTCGGTTGCTGCACCTGCATCCTGTGCTTTTTTCCACATCCTGCCAATTCTCTTACCCATCATCCATGGAAGCGGCATGTGAAATAACTGCGGAAGATAATCTTTTATGAATGGCTTGTCGACCCATTCATGTGTTACATAATCCCATGGTGCCGGATCGAAGGCCGGACAACATTCGGCGTCGTGTGAATGGTCTGTCATGGTTCGGTTGTTTTATAAGTTAATCTATTACTTCTGCCTTATCAAACTTCTGTGACTGGAAGTTTACCCTTGAATGATAAACTTTCCTTACTCCTCTTCCCCCGAAGAATCCCCATCCGCCGCTGCCCAACAGAAATCCAAGTGCATATAATCCGCCGTTATTGTTCTGAGCATACATTGTGATATCATCATTGAACAACATGCCGATAAAATCAAAGGGAGCAATGAAACCATGCCACAGACCGCCGAAGAAGCCATAAGTATGGCCTGTAAGGCATTGATCAACAGGTTCGTTATTAGCGCAACCCGACATCACAAGGAGGGTAAAAAGAAAAATAGGGAGTAAGAAACTTCTGTTTGAGTATAGATTTTTCATTTTCAAGTGTTTATCCATTATCAGCGCTATCAGAACAGGTCAAGTTCGACAGCCTTGCCTGAATACTTTTTTTCGTGGTTGAGGAGCCATTTCTTACGCGCCAGTCCTCCGCTATAGCCAACAAGTGTACGATCGGCTCCTATTACCCGATGGCATGGAATTACTATTGCTATCCTGTTTGAGGCATTTGCCTGCGCGACTGCCCTGGCAGCGCTCGTATTGTTGAGGGCAGCAGCCTGCTCCTGATATGAAATGGTCTCCCCATATGGAATATTCCGGAGTTCTTTCCATACCAATCTCTGAAAATCAGTGCCGGGAGTAACCAACTTGAGAGTGAATTCTTTCCTTTTTCCCCTGAAATACTCCTTAAGCTGCCTTTTAAGTGCCCAGAAATGAATATTAAATCCCGTTTTTATCGTGGTATTGAACAGCCTGGAAAGCTCCTCATATTCAGCTGAGAGACTTTCCCTGTCTGCAAACTCAAGAAGACAGATACCATCTTTTGTGGCACCTGCAATCATATCTCCGAGCGGAGTTTCTATTTTAGTGATCTTTATCATAAACCTACCCCTAAGAGGCTGTCTCAAAAACCCTTCCTTGTTCTGACACCCCTAAATTCCGCAGAGCAGAACATATTGATATACAGATATTTAGTAAGCCCCCCTTGGGGGGTTGGGGGGTAAAGAACAGCTTTTGAGACAGCCTCATTTGTACTTTTTTAGATCCTTTTCAACTATCTCCAACCTTATCTACTGCTTCGGATATCTATCCGATTTTGATTTAATAAACCTGATATTCCGGAATCTCAACGCCGACCAGTTCTCATCAACAGAAACCATTCTTATTCCGTAGAAACCTGCATCATTCAATGCTTTCCATCCCCTGTCGCGATCCAGTCCGGCAGAACTCTTTTTGGAGCTTTTCTTAGGATAACAGAACCAAAGAACGCCGTCGGCAGTGAGGTTATGTAAAGCAACCGGGGCAAGAATTTCGACATCTGAGATTGATTTCACGAAGAGAATCATGAATTCGTAAGGGCACCTCTGGTCTATGTCATCATCGGTAATTACGCCTTTAAGTTCATTGGCTACAGCCACATAGAATGACTTATCGGCATTGATTACCGCGATTCTTAATTGTCCTTTGTAATTCAGCTTGCTGAGTAGTTCTTTCATGTCCAGGAATTTTCCATGCTAATTTAGAAAAAATTGCAATACAGGGAAAAGGTTTTTAACTTTGTACTTTCTTTAGATGGGGTGCCTTAAAATTACAGGCTGAGATCATACCCTTAAAACCTGATCCGGGTAATGCCGGCGGAGGGATAAAGTGTATCGTGCAAATCAGCTTTTTTATCAGCCTCATTTGATGTTATTAATTGATAATTGAGATGAGACAATTGGTTTTTGCATTTGTGATGGCATTTATCTTTAATCCGGGAGCGCTTGCTTTCCAGATTGAGGGTTCTCTGATCAAAGGTCGTGTAACCGACAACGAAGGAAGTCCACTTCCGGGTGCCGGGATCTCCATCGAAGGATCTCAATCAGGTGTACTGACTGATGAAAACGGATTCTTTACTCTCCCCGGGCTCAGGGATGGAAATTATGTGATACTGGTCTCGTTCCTGGGATACGAGAAGATCAGGAAAGAGGTACATCTCAGGGGAGAAGCAGTTCTTGACATCCGTCTTGTCCCTGCATCGTTCATGGCAGGAGAAGTGATTGTGAGTGCAATAAGGGCAGGCAGCCAGACTCCACTGGCCTATACAACAATCGACAGGGAACTCATCAGGCAATCTAACACGAGCCAGGATATCCCTTTTCTTCTGAGCATGACACCATCGCTGGTCGAGACTTCGGAGGCTGGCAACGGGGTCGGATATACTAGCCTTCGCATTCGGGGCACAGATGCAAGCAGGATAAATGTGACTGTCGATGGAATACCCCTTAATGATCCTGAATCTCAGCAGGTCTTCTGGGTCGACCTGCCCGACCTGGCTTCATCAGTTGATAATATTCAGATCCAGAGAGGCGTGGGGACATCATCAAATGGCGCCGGAGCTTTCGGAGGCACCGTGAGCATTCAAACTAAAAGTCCTGATAATGAACCATTCGCTCAGGTCTTTTCATCGGCGGGATCATTCGGAACTTTCAAAAATACAGTGGCGGCAGGAACAGGTCTTCTGGCGGAAAGATTTGCACTTCAGCTTAGACTTTCACAGCTTAAAAGCAATGGGTACATAAAAAGGACAGGCTCCGACCACCGGTCAGCATATATCTCGGGGATTATGATAAAGGGGAGGTCGCGGTTGAAGGCCAATATTATTCTTGGTGAAGAACATACAGGAATTGCGTGGTGGGGTGTTCCAAAGGAGATCCTCCCGGTTGACAGAAGATATAATCCTGCGGGAGAATATTCTGATGAATCAGGCATAACACATTTCTATGACAACGAAAGCGATAACTATAGACAAGATCACTATCAGCTGATCTACAGCTCCAGGATCAATGATTATTTAAACTTCAGCACAGCTTTTCATTATACAAAAGGCAAGGGGTATTATGAAGAATATAAGGGAGACAGGGAACTGGCAGATTATCTTCCTGTTCTCGGGATAAGTATAGGTGATACCGTTATTTCATCAACCGACCTTATAACAAGAAAATGGATGTCGAATGATTTTTATGGACTGATCTGGTCGCTTAAATACAATAAGAACAGACTTGAAGCCTCATTTGGCGGAGGAGGAAATTACTATTCAGGTGATCATTTCGGCAAGATAATCTGGATGAAATATTCAAATCTTGAGAAAGATTACCAATGGTACCTGAATACCGGGATCAAAAGCGAAATAAGCATCTATGCGAAGGCGACTTATGCCCTGAATGATAAATTATCAGCGTACGGCGACCTGCAATACAGATACATCACTTACAAAATGTCGGGCACGGATGACGACAGGAAAGATCTTGGGCAAAAGCACAATTTCAGTTTCTTCAATCCAAAAGCGGGACTTTTCTGGGAGATATCGGATAAGCAGGATGGATGGTTTTCATTCTCAGTAGCCGGTCGTGAGCCTACTAGAGCCGATTTCAAGGAAGCAGCTGGCGATCCGGATGCAACACCAAAACAGGAGAGACTTTATGACGCTGAAGCAGGGTATAGCCTGAAGACCGGAGATCTGTCATTATATGGCAATGCATACCTGATGTATTACTTCAACCAGCTGGTTCCGACCGGTGAACTGAGCAGTACAGGATATTCAATAATGACTAATGTCCGAAACAGCCACAGGCTTGGAATCGAATTCTCTGCCGGACTAAATCCGGTTAGTTTCCTGGAGTGGGATATAAACCTTACACTGAGCAGGAACAAGATCCCCGGCTTCATAGAATCATTTACAGATTATGATACAGTGACCTGGGAGGGTTTTTACAAAAGCAAATCTCTCGGAACTGTGGATATCGCTTATTCCCCGTCAGTAACCGGGACCAGCGATCTGAACTTTAAGATCCTGAAAAACCTGGGGATTCATTTCATAAGCAAATATGTCGGAAAACAGTATTTCGACAACACAATGAACCCGGAAAGAATGATCGACCCGTATTTTGTAAATAATCTCCGCATAAGCTATGAACCAGTGATAAGAAAACTGAAAAGTGTTGAATTCCAGGTTTATATTAATAATATTTTTAACACTGAATATGAAAGCAATGCATATGGTGGTAACTGGTACGAAGGAGGGATCGAAAAGTCCTGGTCGTATTATTTCCCTCAGGCAGGAACCAATCTGATATTCAGGGCAGGTATCACGTTTTAATATAGGCGTATGATTGTATCAGATTGGATATCAAATAATTACATTGAACTTTTCGGAGCTGTCACCGGAATACTCTACGTGATGCTCGAAATAAGGCAGAACATCTGGTTATGGCCTGTAGGCATTATCACATCGGCAGTTTATATATGGGTTTTTTTTACAGGGAAGCTCTATGCTGATATGGGTTTGCAGGGGTATTACCTGGTAATAAGTGTGCTTGGATGGTACTGGTGGGTCAAAGGCTCAGAGCTCAGGGCTAAGGGCACAGGGCAGAAGATAATTGATTCCCCCTTTGAAGGGGGGCAGGGGGATGTCACTTCTTTAATAGAAAAGCTAAAAGTGACCAGGCTAAAACTGAATACAGGAATAATTCTTGGTGTTGTCTTCCTGCTGTTGTTTTTCCTGATGTGGTTTGCACTTGACAGGCTAACCGATTCGCCTGTACCGGCTGGGGATTCGTTCATTACCTCATTATCAATAATTGCAACCTGGATGCTGGCGCGCAAGATCTATGAACACTGGTTCCTGTGGATTGTTGTAAACATTGCAGCTGCGGCACTCTTTTTTACAAGGGGGCTGTATCCCACAGTTATTTTGTATATTGTTTATTGTGCAATGTCATTCGTTGGACTGGTAGAATGGAAGAAAAGCATTAAGAAACAAAATAGTTAAAACAGTATGTCAAAAGCAGTTATTGTTGCAGACGGAGCTTTCCCCGTTCACGAAGTGCCTCTTGGATACCTGGACAATGCTGACATTATAGTCTGCTGTGACGGCAGTGCCGAAAGCCTGCTGAATTCAGGCAGGACCCCTGATGCGATCGTTGGCGATATGGATTCGCTAAGCATTGATCTGAAGAACAGGTTTGCAGACCGGATCTTTATCGACGATAACCAGGAAACAAACGATCTGACAAAGGCAGTCGGATGGTGCCATGCCTCAGGTTATAATGATATCACAATTCTCGGAGCAACCGGGAAAAGGGAAGACCATACAATCGGAAACATCTCATTGCTGGCAGAATATCTTGAATATATGAATGTCAGGATGGTAACTGATACCGGCATCTTCATTCCTTTTAACAAGAGCTGCAAAATTGACTCTTCACCGGGGCAAAAGGTTTCTGTCTTCTCCATAAATCCTGAGATTGAGATCACATCTGCCGGATTGCGTTATCCTTTGGTAAATAGGAAGTTAAAAAACTGGTGGGAAGCAACACTTAACGAAGCGACCGGAGATAGTGTCGAGCTTAAGTTTGAAGGCGGAGCTGTGTTGGTATTTTGTGGATTCTGACTCATGTACTTACCCCCTTGTAGTGCCTGTCCTTCTTTAGTAACTTAACCCTACCCCCGACCCCTTCCCTTAAGACTAAGGGAAGGGGTTAATCTATTGTTATATAACATTTTACTCCCTCCCTTAGCCTTAAGGGAGGGAGATAGAGGGAGGGTTATGATCATGGGACGGAAGAGAATAGTCTTTTTCAAATGCCACTAGCCGGTTACCGGTCACCCGTTGCCTCTTCCTTGACCAGATTGATCAACTGCACCCTGCTTCTCACATTGGTCTTTATATAAATCCGGTGAGTGTGGTCTTTTACTGTCTGAAGGGAAATGAAAAGCCTTTCGGATATTTCTTTGTTACTGAGTCCATTACATATCTCCCTGACAATGTCGGATTCACGAGGCGACACTTCAAACTTTTTGCAGAACTGGTCAAATGACAAGTTTTTCACAGGTTCCGCAAACGGGGCTGGGGTCAGTGAACCATAACTAAAGTACACAGGGAGGAAGGTGTTACCCAGGAAAAATAAAAAGATAAATATAATGCCCAGCCATGGCTGTGAATCATAAAACACCAATGGTATGCATTGTGATGTGGTGATTATGGAGATCATAGGAGCAGTTATTTTCCTGTCGTACTCATTAACCGTCTCCTTTCCCTTTACAGGCAAATGGATAAGATATGATGCGACCATTGACCAAAGCACACTCATTATGATAAAGTAATTCTTGATGAGCCTGGCCGGTTCGGTTATATTTCTGCTTGCTATAAAATAGCCAAGGATGAACAATAACGCGAAATTTCCAGCAAGAAAACTAAAAACCCTCCAGCCACCGGTCTTTCGTCCCGAAATTTCTGATGCAAACTGAATGAGCATCATCCAGGCAAACACGAGGAAGGGAAGCCCCATAAGCAGAGCCATATTTGAGAACCTGGTAAAAAGCTCGGGGGAAATATAATCAGACAAAAAGGTCCCTATCAGTACTTGTCCCCATATTCCATAGAAACCAAAAGTAAATATGAAGATCTGGTAATAAAGAAGAGGTGAGAATATTGAAGGTTTAAAGTTGTTTCTCAGCCTCGAAGCCAGTATAATGCCTCCAGAGGTGAGTGCAACGGTCAACAGGAAAACCAGGTAGAAGAGAATTCTTATCATAATGTTATAAAGATATTCAGATTATTCCGGATTGCGGATTGACGATTTCGGATTTTTTCTTCTGTCGGCATTTGTTTATAAATCCGCAATCCGCAATCCGCTCCCGCTGAGCGGGATTTCGTCTCCGCCTTCCGGCGGATCCTCAAAATCCGAAATACAACTTAAGTATTGCCTTCCAACTTAAGTAGGAATCTGAAAATTCAATACTATAGTATGAAGCCTGTCTGGTGAACAGGGTTTACATTTGCCTTATAGTATTTACGAAACTCAAAATGTCATGAATGCAACAATGGAAAAAATAAGAGAATATAAGCTGCTGCCAACCTTTGGCGACAGTTTTGGAACAGGCTGGAACGTAATGCTGAACAACTTCCTGAGATTACTGCTTGTCGTATTGATACTTGCGGTCCTTACAGGACCAATAAATGGGATTAATTTTAATTTTGACAAACATGATCTCGGCCTTTTCAACTGGGATAACTGGCATGGCGACTGGAGTCAGATATTCGGAATTGCCTCGCTGGGAGCGCTTGCAATCATAATAGGATTGATTGCCATTGCATATGCATTCCTTGCATTACCGGTGGTAAGGTACGGTGCCAAGATGATCTTCGTTCAATCTGTAAGGAAGATCAAACCGGATTTTGAATGGATCATAAGGGGATTCTGGACTAACTATTTGAATATAATCCTTGCCAATCTCCTGGTTTTTGCCCTTGTTGCCATAGGTCTTTTTGCTCTTATCGTACCAGGCATAATCATTGCCTGCAGGCTCTTCTTCGTACCTTACATTGTTATGGATAAGAAGCTGGATCCGATTGAATCGGTAGAAATGAGCTGGAAGCTTACAAGAGGACATGGCTGGACCATATTTCTCATGGGATTTGTTTCATTCTTCATCTATATCTTTGGATTGATCCTCATGCTCGTAGGAGTTTTAGCTGCTGATATCTGGGTAAAAAGCTCATTCGCATCTCTTTACCAGTCGGTTCTGATCGAGAAGGAAAAACCTGCAGAACCTGAAGCAGTTGCTGCATAATCTTTAAAGCATCCGCATACTTCCTTAATTAGTTTTCAGCCTGCCGGGGATTTAGTTCACGGCAGGTTTTTTTTGAAATCCTAAAATTCGTAACTTTACTGTATAATTTATAAAAACGTCAAAATGAAAACCAGGTCGATAATTCTGTCATTTATCCTCGTTTTTGCCCTTACCTCAAATTCAAACAGCCAGGTAGGAGGCTACCTGAGAAGCAAGGTAAACAGGGCAGTGAATGCTGCTGAAAATGCAGCCGATAAAAGAGTTAACCAGGAGATCGATAAGAAAGCTGAGGAGGAAGTAAACAAAGCAGCTGACAAGATCGAACAGGACATTGAGAAGAACAAGGCTGAGGATCAGAATGAAGCAGAAGCCTCAAAGAAGGAAAACAATAAGGAAACCCAGGATCAGCAAGGCGGAGGATTCAACCTCGGAGCTCTAATGGGTGGCGGTCCGGTTACCTCAAAATACAGGGAATCTTATGCTTTCAGCAACAGGATTTATATGCAGGCAGAGGTCTACGACGGAAAAGATGTTGTGAAAATGGATTATTATATCTACTACAGCGATACATCACCTGATGCCGGGATAGAATCAAAAATTTCCGGCACTACCGATGAAGGTGATCAGATAGGATTGAATTCTTCTTTTATTTATGATGGTCAGAACAAGTCCTTTATGATGCTTTCCGATATGGGAGGAACAAAAATCGGCATGATAAGCGATGTTCCCGATGAGACAACAGCTCAGGCAGAGAATACTACAAAACCAACAATCACCAAAACCGGAAACAGCAAAGTTATCGCCGGATATAAATGCGATGAATACATAATAAAGGAGAATGGAAAAAAGGAATACAACAAAGCCTGGATTACAAAAGACCTGAAGCTTACGGCCGACAAGAGAACTTTGTCAAAAGCAGGTGTATCACCATATTTCGACAGCCCGGAACTTAAGGGTGCCGCAACCCTTGCAATGGAGTCTTTTGACGATAAAGGCAAGTTGACAATGAAATCGGAGACAAAAGAAATCAATATCGGATTCAAGCATTCCATGTCGCCCGCCGGATTCCCTCTGCGCCAGATGAATTTCAACCAGGCAGGAACTAAATAGAACCCCTATACCCCCCTA
>CAZXAM010000011.1:0-81538 GCA_964638545.1 uncultured Rikenellaceae bacterium
TCAATATGGCAGCCCGTTTGCGACAGAATACCAAGAATGGCATTTTCGATGCATCAACATGGCCGCCGCAAGAATCTGGTCTGATAGGTCCGGTGACTATAACACCACTAAAAAAAGCGGGCCCCTGAGAAGCCCGCCAAACCTGGATTACTAATCCGCATGGAAGAAACGACCGGTTTATCTTCTTCCTGTTTTCATCAGGTTTTGATGTGCTCCCCTCATTAAAGGTAGTGAAGCTTTTTTCGGATCGTACTTGGTCATGCCGGCTATCATGTTACCGGTGCCATTGTCGACTATGCTTTCCCTGGCGCTGGTGCCAACGACCTTGCATCCGGTTGTATTTTCACCCAGAAGGATATCGGCAGTCTCGCTTTCAAGGTTAACCAGATTATTCCCAAGAAGCAGGATATTTCTTGCCGGTACGGCAGGATGTTCCACTCCGCCCCAATCTGTAACGGGAATACCATCTACATAGATTCCCATGCTACATGAGCCGGTAAACCTATTGTTCGTTATCTGAGCACCCTGGCTGTTCATGGCGCTGATACCAACGCATCCTTCCTTAAGATTAAAGAGGTTGCTTTTAATCCTGAACAGCTGAGGGGGTAGATTAAAATCAGGCATAACGGTTATCCGGTAATCTACCATGGTTATGGGTACGGCTCCCGGGGCTGAAGTGAATATGTTACCAGAGATATCGAAGGTCGTTCTCTTTTCACGCTCAAGATAGTAATAAACGCCCCAGTCATCATCCGTAAGCCACAGGTCTGTCCATCCTGTATTTACAAACCTGTTATTACAGATCGTCAGGTGCGCCCCATAGTTGAATCCGGAATAGAATCCCAGTGCGTCTAAATTGTTGACATAATTCCCGGTGAATTTAAAAATTCCTTCAGGACCCATGTTTGATGCTTCGCAAGCGGCTAAAATGTTTTGGAACTCACACCCTGTAACAGAGATATCATTCCTGCTCAGAGGATAATCATGCCCTTCGAGCCATATGTAATAGTCACCGCCTGTCCATATACACGTTGATACGTTCCGTGGTCCGGAACCTCCTGAACCATCATCGCTGCCACCTATAAACCGGATATCCTTTACCACAGCCTTTATGAACCTGTTTGCGGGAATATAAACTTCCGACCAGTCGTTCAGTGAAAGGATGGTCATCGCATCGCGGCCTCCGTAGTAAGTTTCAGTTGCGCAGGCAAATCCATCGGGGAACCTGATTGTCATCGCGGAGATCTCAAAATCGCCGCCGATGAATTTAAGCAGGCTGGTTAGTGTATTGTTCACTTCCAGAGCCTCATAGCATGGAAGGTCAGGAGCAGCGAGAATAGTCGTTTTGTCTTTGCCTGCGCCTCTGAAAACACCGACAAAATCACGGACCTCAACATAGGAAATAACATATTGTCCCTCCTTCAACTGTATAACCGAACCGGGGACGGCTTTGGCCTCCTCAAAGGCAGCCAGGAGTGCTGGGGTGTCATCACCACCGCTGGGATCAAGAGTAATGACAGGGACATGAACAGAATGGTGTTTGTCCATGTTCATTGGCGAGCCGGGGCCATTGTCGTTCCATGAATCCTTCGAGCAGGAAACAAGCAGGAGAAAACCTGCAGCGATCAGGAAGAATACCTTTTTCATACAAATATGATTTAATTAAACATAATGGAGTTCTTTTTAACGGTCAGAAAGTTTCTCTGGTAATTACGTCGTTCTCAAAGTTACTAATGGTGACAGGGGTATTTCCACCTCATTTGTTACATAAACTTGTCATTTTGTTACATGATGCATCATAAATATTTGACAAAACAATCTTCCATCTCAGCAAAAAGTTTTAACTTTTCAAATAGGTTTCCTGAACAGATTTTTTCATAAATGACCGGCATTATGAAAAAGGGAGCTGAATTTGCGGCAACCGTTGTTATATACCTGATATCATTCCTGGGTTTGTCGGGCCAGAAAACGCTGATACCTGAGATGAGTCCTCCCAATGCCCGCTTTTATAATTTCCTGGTGAAGGGAGGTGAAGCCAACCAGGCATCCACAAGCTTACTGATAGATCATTACGGTTTCATTTGGACAGGCACTGAGACCGGCCTCTACAGGTTTGACGGAGCCAGGTACCTGGAGTATGGCATGTCGATGACCGACAGCACCGGATTCTACGGCTATGGCACAAATTATCTTTTCGAGGACCATGAAGGTACAATCTGGCTAGGCACTTTCGGCGCCCTCAACAGGCTTGACCAGATGAGCGGTACTTTCAGGCATTACGTTCCCGATCCCTCGGGAACCGGCCAAAACAATAACATCATCAGGATGATCCAGGAGGATAGACAGGGGCTTCTGTGGATAAGAACCGAAAAGGATATTTTTTCATTTGACAGAACAACCGAAACATTCAGACAATATGCAATAGAACCGATCCGGACCGGTATTAACTCATCAATTCAAGACCTGGAATATTTCCTTGCCGAAAACAGGAAGGGAGACAGATTCTTTGCCGCCGGAGGCTCACTTTACATACTCATGAAGGACCGGGATACGCTTAAAAATGTTTTCCTGCTCAGGGAAAATCCTTCGGGTGAAGTGATACAATCGGTAAATTCTGTTATATCCGGGAATGATGGCACGATTTGGATAGGGACTGAAGGAGGAGGGCTTTACCGGTGGAAAGAGAACGCAGAAAAACCCGAACCAATCGATCTGAAAGCAACAAAAAAGGGATATGGTGACTTCAATGATATCACTGCGGTTTTTGAAGACAGAAAAGGAAGGATATGGGGCTTCGGAAGCTATACGTTCTCGGTTTATGATCCGTCTGACGGAAGCACCGGAAATTATACATTCACCCACTCAAAAAGGATACCGTTTGAATCAAAAGATTCTGAAGCATGGATATCGCAGGTCTTTGAGCACAGCGACGGCACTATTTGGTTCCTCTCCAAGACATGGGGATCAATGTACAGCTTTGAGCCAGATAAAGAGCTGCTTTCTGTCTACAGGGTCCCCAACTTTGTGATCTTCAAATGTGTAATGGACCGTACCGAGTCTTTCTGGTTTGCTTCAATCAGGAACAACATGTTCAGGCTGGTCTGCGGCAACACGCCTTATACCTACATTAACATTACAAACCAGTCAGAGGTCGATCCATTGCATAAAATGAGGATATTTATGGATCACGGAAATAATATCTGGCTGGTTTCCAAGAACCTGACTTATTACATACCCGGCTTCAATATCAATAAGACTGTGAATCTCTTCCAGTTCAAAATGCCAGGCGGCGACTCGATCTTCAGGAGCGTCGCTTGCGACAGTAAGGGGAGCTTGTGGTTCGGAGGCCTCTTCGGGAATGTGACAAGGTATGATCCGGAAAACAGATCTGAAGAAGTCCACTGCCTCTACGTCTCTGAAGGCAAAACGATCTATGACGGCATACCCAGGATAAATGAAGATGCTGAGGGTAATATGTGGTTTGCACCATATCAGAGAGGCGTGTACAGGTATATACGATCAGAGGAAAGGTTTGAATTTGTAATTCCCTACCGGAACCTTAACAGTAAGACTCCGGATAATGCAATGATCGACTACCTCATCGACAGTCATGGAGATCACTGGCTGCTGACTATCGGAGGAGTATTCACAATTAGAATGCCGGGAATGCAGATAACCGAGCACGGAGAGCTCTACACCGACGGTTTAAACGAGATCAACAGGAATATAAGGATCATCGAGGACGGCAGGAAAAACATCTGGCTTCTCCAGGAGGTTGGTGGCATTTATCTGTTTGACCGGGAATCAGGTAAGTTCAGAAAGCATAAAATAAACGATAAAAGTCCTGCCTCACAGTATTACGACATGAACGCAGACAGCCGGAACAGGATCTGGACAGGGCATAACAAGGGAATAACAATAATGGAACCTGAATCAGGAGACTGCAGGACGATACCCATACCGAAGCTTCAGTACGATCTTCACTCATATTTTGCAAGGTCGGGACATATGCTATATATTAATGACAATCAGCTGATCATTTTCAGGGAAGATGTTCCTGTCAACAATAACATACCGGATATTCATATTACCGGTCTGAAGATCAACGGTGAGGATTACAATAAGACAACCAATAAGCCTGTGATTTTGTGCAATTTGCAGGAGATCGACCTCCCCTACAGGCAGAATTCGGTTGCGATAGAGTTTGCCTCCCTGAATTTCATGGAGCCGGGACAGAATCGTTATCGCTGGTTCATGAAGGGTATGGACAGGGATACAATAGAGTATGCCTCAGGCGGTCCGGCAGACTATAAACGTATCCCTCCCGGCAGGTATCAGTTCTGGTTCACAGGCTCGAACAACGACGGCATCTGGAATCCGGCCGGATTAACTTTAGGGATCAGGATAAGACCTCCATGGTACAGGTCTGCAGTCTCTTATTTTGCATATGTGATCCTTACAGCAGTGTTGATTGCATTGTACATACGTCTGAGAACCCGACTTCTGAGAAACGAGAAGAAAAAGCTTGAAGCCGAGATAGAAAAGCACACAAGGGATCTTGAGATGAAAAACAGGCAGCTGGCAGAGAACGATCTTGTTAAAACCCGGTTTTTCACCGATATCTCCCATGAGATAAGGACGCCCCTTTCGCTGATCACCGGCCCTCTTGAAACTTTAACCAGGGAAGAAACACTTACTGAAAGAGGATCAAAGATGGTTGAGATGATCCGAAGGAACAGCCTGAGGCTGTCGCAGCTAGTAAACCAGCTGCTCGACATATCGCGTCTCGACGCCGGTAAAATGAAAGTCAATCTTTCCGAAGGCGACCTTCTGAAATCACTGAGGATACTTGTATATGATTACCTTTCATATGCAGAGAGCAAACATATCAGGTATATTGCAGATATCCCTGAAGGAGAATTAGTGACTCTTTTCGACAGAGACAAGATTGAGAAAATAGTTTCAAACCTGCTTTCGAATGCATTCAAGTTCACTCCCGGTGATGGAATTATTCAATGCATTATCAGCATTGAACAATCACTGCCTGTGAAGGTGATAATAAAAATTAAGGATTCCGGACCGGGTATTGATAAGAACCAGATTGAAAAGATCTTCGACAGGTTCTACAGGATTGAAGAGCGGCACGAAACTGATACCCGCGGAACAGGCATAGGGCTTTCACTTGTAAATGAATTTGTGAAACTCCTTCATGGAGAGATATATGTAAACAGTGAACCCGGCAAGGGTTCAGAATTCGTAGTGACTGTTCCTGTCGGGAAAGACCATCTGTCAGCTGAAGAATACATAATATCGGAAATCCCTTCTTCCCAAACCCTGGCAAAACAAAAACACGAACCGGAGAAGAAGATCGAGTTTGCGGCAAACGGCCTTAATTCAAATGCAAAGCTAAGCATCCTGATAATTGAAGACAATGAGGATCTGAGGAACTTTATCAGGGAAAGTCTTGCCGGTGAATATCGTGTAATGGTTTCTGACAACGGGAACACTGGATTCAATTTGGCTCTGACAATGATACCGGATATAATAATCACTGATATCATGATGCCGGGGATTGACGGGATGATGTTATGCAAACAGATCAAGAACAATATCCTCACAAGCCATATTCCGGTTATAATGCTTACGGCAAGAGCTTCGATGGACGATAAGCTTGAGGGTCTTAACTCCGGGGCCGACGATTATTTAATAAAACCGTTCAGCATCCTTGAGCTGAAGACAAGGATCTCCAACATGCTGGTTATGCGGGAAAAGCTAAAGGAAAAATACAGCGGCTTACACCCGGCGACCGGTAATGGAAAGAGTATTCTCTCAGTCGATGACACTTTCATATTAAGAGTGCTGAAATTAATAAATGACAATATCAGTAATTTTGATCTTGATGTAGGGTTCCTGCAGGACAAGATGGGGATGAGCCGTGTGCATCTGACCAGGAAGCTTAAAGTACTCACCGGAACTTCACCGGGAATGATAATCAGAAACGTACGCATGGAAACTGCCGCGGACCTTATCGCGCAAAATTACGGTAATATTACCGAAGTCGCCAACAGGGTGGGCATCTCAAATCCTTCACATTTTACAAAAGCTTTCACGAAGCGCTTTGGCGTCTCACCGAGAGACTACAAAACGCACCCGAAATAATCAAAGAGCTCGCGGCTCCCACCTTCGGCACCACCTTCACTTCGTTACGGCGGTCAAAGAAGCCTTCGGTGGGCAAAGCAGGGCTCAGGGGTGGGTTAAACATTTGGACATCTGAATAATTCAGCATAAATTTATGTGAATATTCACGGGGAAGAACATGTCTCAGATTAATGAAGACCTTATCAGAACTGTCTTTGAAGAGATGCTGAAGCATAAGGCAACTCTGTCAAAGATGGTCCTGGATGAAGATGAGGATGAAGAGATAACCGATTACCGGATACTTGCCGATCTTATTATCAAGAACTTCCCATGGCCAATAGGAGTTGAACTGCGCCGCCTGTTCTCAGGGTCGATGCGCCAGCTCGACAGGATGCGTCTCGATCAGATCTTCAAGACAATTGAGCGTTCAATGCAGTTCCTCAGTTTCGTCATGCTGTCGCAGATGGTAAAAGAAAAAACTGAAGGGCGGATAACAATACCTGAGTCGTTCAGCAGAGAATTCAGCAACAGGTTCCTTGTGCTGAGCATGGGAAATTTCGCCTGGATGATCAGAGGCATCGGAACTATCTTTGAAGACCATAAGATTCAGTGGTTCATGCCAGAGATGGCTGAAAACTTTAACGGAAAATTTTATAATGCGCTCGATTTCTGGATACCCGAGCGAAATGAAATAGGGCATTACCAGATAAACCTTACACAGGAGGATATCGAAAAAAGATGTGTGGAATATGAAGAAAAACTGACTTTTATCCTTCAGAAGATTGCTTTTCTTGCCCGCTACAAACTTGTATCCGTAAAGGATATAAAGGTTATCAAGTCAAAAGTGATGAAAGCATCCTTTCATCATATTGTCGATCTTCTGAACAGCTCCGACTCCGATTTCAAGGCCAGGGAGCTGGATGAACCATCATATACCGAAAGCCATTCGGTGCTTCTGATGAAAACAATGAAGTCTCTGGAGGAATACCTGAATCTGTCACCCCTGATAATTGACACCAGCACTGAGATACTTGATACAAAGGAGAAGTTCGATATCAAGAAAGATATATTCATGTATTCGAAATTCAGGAACGACCAGCTAATGTATCTTGGGACCGAGGTCACCGAGAAATGCGACCTCCGATCGCTTAAGAACTATGATACCCTGCTGATGGAATTCAGGCAGCTGATGTTCGCAATTACAGGATCGGTCAACTATTCCGGTTAATTATCTCAGACTCCGATGATGCAAAAGAGCCCTTTCAAGTTTCTGGACAGTTTCACCAAGGATGACCGGGAAATCTTTTTTGGCAGAGACAGGGAGATTGAAGAGCTGTACACCAGGGTATTTGAAAGTAAGATATTGCTTGTTTATGGTACATCCGGCACCGGAAAATCGTCCCTCATAAATTGCGGCCTTGCCAACAGATTCAATGATTCCGACTGGCTTCCGGTGAATGTCAGGAGGGGAACAGATATCAACCGCAGCCTTTTTGATGCACTTGCAAAAACAGCCGTAACAAAAGCACCCTTCGAGAAGCAGAGTGCTTCAGTAACCTCCGGATATAACCTCGAAAAACTTTTGCGTACTGTGTGGCTTGATCATTTCAAGCCTGTCTTCCTGATCTTCGACCAGTTCGAGGAGCTGTTTATCTTCGGCAGCAGGGATGAGAAAAATGAGCTTATAAAAAACGTAGCAAAGGTCATCGGATCAGACACTCAATGCCGTTTCATCTTCTCGATCAGGGAGGAATATCTTGCCGGAGTTACTGAATTTGAAAGAGAGATACCATCATTCCTTGCAAACAGGATCAGGATAGAGAAGATGACCAGGCAGAATGCGATCCAGACAATCGAAGGCCCGTGCAGGATAAATAACATTGAAGTAGAAAAAGGATTTGCCGAAGCCCTTCTTCAGAAGCTTAATCCCGATAAGCCTGAAGTGGAACTGACCTGGCTCCAGATCTACCTCGACAGGATCATGAGGCTTTCGGGGGGTGACGACCGGACTGTGAAAAGACTTTCCGGCGACCTGCTTGAAAAAGCCGGTGAGGTTAAGGATATTCTCGGTACATTCCTGGAAGAACAGATATCCCAGCTTGGCGATCCTGAGACCGGAATGGCCATATTAAAAACGTTTGTGTCGGTAAAAGGCACTAAGCAGCAATTATCAGAGGATGATGTGATCGAATGTTCGAACGCTTTTGGAAAAAGAATTGACGGGACGACGATAAGAGAACTGATACAGAAGTTTATAAAGCTCAGGATTCTGAGGGACAAGGACGAGAATGGCAATTATGAGCTGCGTCATGATTCGCTGGCATCCAAGATCTTTGAAGATATTACCCTTGTGGAGAAGGAGCTGCTCGAGGTTAAATCATTCATTGAGAATGCATATACCGGCTACGAGCGAAGGAAGCACATGCTTTCGGAGGAAGATCTGAAATACATAGCTCCTTATGAAGACAAGCTGTTCCTGAATGAGAAAAACAGGAAATTCATAGAAGAGAGCAAGAAAGCAATTCACAGAGTCAGGAGAAGGAGACTCAATTTTGCCATTGCGGCTGTTTCTCTGATTATTATTGTTCTTTCATTTTTTACAATATGGGCATTTTCAGAAAAAGGGAAAGCCCAGGAACAGCAGAAAATTGCAGATGAGAAGAAGAATGAAGCATTAATGGCAAATAATCTTGCTGAACAGGAAAGAGTCAAGGCACAGGAAGAGGCAAAAAAGGCCAGGGAAAAAGAAGCTGAGGCGATAAAACAACAAAGAATTGCCGAAGATCAAACATTAGCTGCGAAACGGGCCAGGGATTCTGCAGCAGAATCGGAGAAGCAGGCACGCACTGAGAAAAGCAGAGCGGAAGTAAGTGAGAAACAGGCTATTGAAGCAAAACAAGTTGCAGATACCCAGAGGGTAAAAGCTGAAATGGCAGAAAAAGAGGCAAAAAGGCTGAGCCTTCTTTCCACTGCACAAAATCTTGCCCTGATTTCTATGACTCTTGAGAAGAAACCGGAAATAATGGGGCTTCTTGCCGTTCAGGCATTTAACTTTAATTCCAGAAGCGGAGGCGCAGCAGATGATCCTGTTATTTTTAAAGCCCTGGACAAAGCATATTCAGTGCTGGATAACTCCAAGCACTCTGTTTTCAGGGGTTCTGAGAATGAGATCAGGAGTCTTGCGGAAAAGAAGGATGGCATTATTGGCGCCGACCTCGACGGGAATCTTATTGAATGGACATTTGATGGAGACTCAAAACTTATAGAGTTTGCGGAATTGCAATCATACATTGAATATGTAAGCCTTTGTGCTGTAAATGATAAGATGCTTGTGTGTTTCGAAAACAAGAAAACAGTACTGCGGAATCAGATAAGGGATGATAATTCGGAAATCCAACTGCACGGGCATAATAACTCTATTTCAGGCGCATCGTGGAGTAATGACGGTAAATTCCTTGCTACAGGTGGCAAGGATAGTCTCATTATTATATGGAATACAGTCGCAGGATCGGGTGATCCAGTAAAAATATTAAAGGCAAATTCTGCGATCCGGGATCTTGAATACTGCAATAATGATACTTTAATTTCAGCACACGAAAATGGTTCAATTTATCTCTGGCATATAAACAGTTCAGCAGGTGAATTAATATATCCGCCTTCAGATGAAAAAGCGCTATGCCTTGCCTGGGACAGGTTGAGGGGAAATCTTCTCGCTGGCACCTCCAAGGGATCCATACTGTTGTTTGGTCCGGATCAAAAAAACGATGATCCTGTCAGATATGGGTCTCATCTGACCGGTATTGACCAGATTGTATTCAATAAGGACTTCTCGCTGGTTGCCACAGCAGCCTGGGACAAGGAGATACGAATTTATAATTACAATGAATTCTTTGATTTACGTAATTCCATTAAGGGAGTTATCAGTTTTGATAATCCCGGATCGCGGACGCGATCAATGATATTCACAAGTGACGATAAACTGGCAGCCGGAATGGCTGATAAAACCATCAGGCTATGGGAAACATCATCTAAGAAGCTTGTTGCCACCATCTGTGAATTAATTAACAGAGACCTGACTGAGGCTGAATGGTCAGGGTATTTAGGGAGTGAACCTTATGAGAAGACATGCGGAAATAATCCATAATCATCCTGATAAGTGAAGAAAAGAATTTTGTTCATATTGTTAATTCTGGCCGGCTCTCCTGTGATGGTTGCACAAAAGGCCTCCCCTAAGTCTCAGGATTGCTCTATGGAATACAGCAGAGCCGAGAATGCATATAAGGCAGGTTTTTTTTCCGACTGTATTGAAATTCTGGAAGAGTTGCTTGTCTCATGTGATTTATCCAGGAAACAGAAGGAAAGGACAATGCAGATGCTGGCAAAAGCTTATGTTGAGACAGGGGAAACAGGAAAGGCTGAAACGACGGTGAATTTGCTGCTGAAGAATTTCCCTCACTATGAGCTGAAGGAAGCCGAGAATCCTGAGATGTTCAATCGCATTGTAAAAGAATATGTAATACATCCTAAACTGGTCATCGGAGTAAAAAATACTGGAAATTACCTGACACATAAAACGCTAAAGGTCTATTCTGTACTTGATGGTCTGGATTACAGCCGACCCGCACCTTTGCCATCAACATATTGGTTTATGTATTACGGATGTGCTGAATATGAATTCATAAAGGGACTATCCATAAATGTGGATGGTTCATTTTTCAGTTCAGGATATATAAGGGCATTCTCAAAAGAGCCTAGTTTCCACTTGACATATATGGAAACTGATAGATACATAGAATTCCCCTTTTACCTAAAGAAATATTTTTATCCCGGGAAGAACTTTCTATTATACGCTTCAGCCGGATTTGGACCTGTTTATAATGACAGAGCCACAGGATCTGTAGAATTAAGATATAGGACCGCCGATGTTATAACTGGGATGAATGCAGATCTTGACAGCGCAATGTATCGCATCAATACTCTTCCTCTTAAAAACCAACTTACATGGCAGTGGAATGCTGGTGGGGGAATTGGTTATTCCTATAAAAATTTCAGGGTTTTTGTTGATGTAAGATATCTTGGAGGGGTCGGCAGCATAACTGACCCTGAAAAGAGCTACCTCCTTCCTGAACTTAAAGATTTTTGGTTCTATATTGACCATGAAATGAAAATCAACCAGTTCGAAGTCGGTCTGACCATATCATATACCCTCATCAATTCCGTAAAAAGGATCCGCAAATAACAAGGATTGTTAAATCTCTATCTTCTCCTCTGGTTATCCTGATGGTACTTGTGGGCAGCTGATCGCGGACGGTCGTGATTATGATTCTGCTGCTGCGGAACTTTTACCGGATGGCTATCCAAAAGGGGGTATGGATGATCTTCAACAATTTGAATCTTCCTGGAGATCAGCTTTTCAATATCCCTCAGGTATTCCTTTTCAACAGCATCACAAAAGGAAATGGCTGTTCCGTTTGCTCCGGCTCTTGCTGTCCTGCCGATCCGATGCACGTACGTTTCGGAAATGTTTGGTATCTCATAATTGATGACATACTCAAGATCATCAATATCGATGCCGCGTGCTGCAATATCTGTCGCGACAAGCACACGTGTTGTCTGAGCCTTGAAGTTCGTAAGAGCGCGTTGGCGAGTGTTCTGAGTCTTGTTGCCATGGATCGATTCGGCGGAGATGTTCTTCTTCTTCAAAACCCTTACAACCTTGTCTGCCCCGAATTTTGTACGCGTGAACACTAGAACCGTCTTTATCTTCGAATCCTTAAGCAGCTCCAGGAGGAGGGCATTTTTGTTCACCTTATCAGTGAAATAAACATATTGATCTACCGTGTCAACAGTAGATGCAGAGGGCGTTACTTCAACTTTAACAGGCTTATATACAATTGATCCGGCAAGTTTTACAATAGCCGGAGGCATTGTTGCAGAGAAAAACAGTGATTGCCTTTTTTGCGGCAGAGAGGCTATTATTTTCCTTACATCGTGTATGAAGCCCATATCAAGCATCCTGTCGGCTTCGTCGAGAACAAATATTTCGATATCCCTCAGTGAAATAAACCCTTGGTTCATGAGGTCCAGCAACCTGCCTGGTGTTGCGACAAGTATGTCAATCCCGTTCTTAAGTGCTGCAACCTGTGGGTTCTGGGGCACGCCTCCAAAAACAACGGTGCTCTTCAGTCCCGTATGACGACCATAGGCTTTGAAGCTCTCATCTATCTGGATAGCCAGTTCTCTTGTTGGGGTAACTATAAGGCTGCGGATCCTTTTTTTTCTGTCATTTGACCTGTTCCGGCCCAGCAGCTGAAGTATCGGTACGGCAAAAGCTGCTGTTTTGCCAGTGCCTGTCTGGGCACATCCGATCAGGTCGGTACCATTAAGTATTATCGGGATTGCTTTTTCCTGTATTGGTGTTGGTGTTGTGTAACCTTCTTCTTTTAATGATCTGAGTATTGGTTCAACAATGTTCAATGATTCAAAATGCATAATGCGATATTAGAGTAAGTAATGTGAAATAAAAACTGCCTGAAACAGGCTGGGATTATTCCGGAATTAAAGCGTCAAAGGTAATCTAATTGGCGGATAAGTCAGCATGCTGGTTTTATTTTGACTTCGGTCTTCGGTCTATGTTTCCCTGTAGTTTTTCTTCTCCTGTATTTTCCTTGCAGACTTCACAACCATTTCCCGGGAAACAAACCTTGATGCAAAAGCAAGGATTGAGTTCTTATATCCCGGAATGACAACAGGTTTTCCATTCATCATAGCCTGGTATCCGATCTCTGCAGCTTCGACTGCTGACATCATTTTTCTTTCCCTCACAAGCTTTGGATCTCCAAGAGCAACTTCATGGAACTTTGTGTCAACCGATCCCGGGCAAAGCGCAGTGACGGTTACTCCCTTATCCTTCAGCTCATTGTTCAATGCCTGGGAAAAACTGAGAACGAAAGCTTTTGTTGCAAAATAAACCGACATTGTGGGACCGGGAGTAAAAGCAGCAAGCGAAGCCACATTCAGGACCTTCCCTCCTCCCCTTTCGACCATTCCCGGAAGGAAAAGTTTTGTAAGATGGGCTAAGGCTGTAATATTAAGATTTATCATGCTCTCCTGCTTATCCCAGTCGCTGTCGAGAAAGAGTCCGAAATCGCCGAAACCTGCATTGTTTATCAGGTAATCGACGGCTATGTTATGATGGGCGATCTCATCAAATATCTTCTTTGGCGCATACCTGACCGAAAGGTCGCTTACCAGAAAACGGACGCTCACATGATACGTTGATTCAAGTTCGGTCTTGATTTCAGCAAGCTTATCCCCGCTTCTTGCAACAAGCACGAGATTACCTCCCTTCGATGCGTGGATCCTTGCCAGTTCAAGGCCGATACCTCCGGAGGCTCCTGTTATTAAGGCTGTTTTACCCATAGCTAATATCTGATTTATAAGTAAGAACATTTGAACAATCGAAATCAGAAATCAGAAGTTTTTCAGTTCTTAATCCAGCATTCGTTTGTTCTTAGTTCTTAGTTCTTAGTTCTTAGTTCTTAGTTCTTATTTATTTTATATCAAATTACCAATTATTACTTACCTGTCATATCTTATTCAGTTCTTCCAGAAGAGCTTTCCTTCTGGGGTATTCCCTGCGCAAGGAAAAGATAAGCTCGTTGACCTTCTTCCTGCCTCCGAGCCTTATCATGCGGCGGATATATTCGCAGGCTTCCCTGTAATGATTCCGACCTTCGACTCTTTTAAGAAAGTCTTTTATTCCTTTTTCATATATCTCAGCAAACTCAGCCGGGTAAAATTCTGAAAGATGTTTTTCATAATGCTGAATTGTCGGCAGATGTCTGTTACCACCGATGAGATCCAAGAGCCTTGGCCACCATTGCTCCTCAATATAAATTTTTGCTATTACGCCGATTTCTGACCAATGATTCTTCTTTCTTATTTCGGAGATAATTCCTTCAACAAAATTGTGCCATTCAACCTGATCTATATGTTTCTTAAGTATAGCATAATAGTCATGGTCATGTCTGAATCCATCAACAAACAGATACCTGGCATATTCGATGATTTTATTTTTATCTCCTTTTTTTATCGCTGCTTTCAGAAGCCAGTCGTACCATTCCAGAGCCAGACCGGGTTTATCCTTTGAATCCTTCTCGATCCCTTCTTTTGCAAGAGTTTCAGCTTTATCAAAATTATCTTCGTTAATGACTTTTGCCAGCGCTTTACGCCTGAGGTCAGGATTATCAAGATTCTGTTCGATAAATTTTTCTGCTTCAGCTTCTCCCGACATTTTTCTTATCAGCTCATATTCAAGCTTTGTCATCTGTTCGCTCTCATATTCAAAGTGTGAATGAGTGCTTAGGAGCGACATAACTTTTTTAGACTCACTTTCAGTTTTTGCAAGCTGAACGGCCATCTCAAGCAGGTTTATCTGCCAGTCCCAGCCGGAGAAAATTTCTTTTTTGTATTCTCTAATAATCTGTTCGAAAAGATAAAGCCGTAATTCTTCGCTTATCTCAGATTCTGAAATCTGACTCAGGATATCAAAAGCAAAATTTATATTTTCGCCAATATCGCCATCGCTGTCGTCAGTATAGTCGAGAGCCTTAACCATCTCTTCAGCAACCGGGAAACAGATATAGCAGGCGCTCAGCCAATTGCCTGAATTTACATGTTTGAGTGCTGTATCGAGCAATGTATTTACAGCTTTCCCGACACTTCCGACTGTGTTCCGATTGATGAAGTTATCTCTCCCCTTTGAATTCCTGAGAATGCCTTTTACCAGTTCGCGGTATTTTTCAGGCGATTCGGCGGCTGACTTAAATATGAGTCCTGACATGATCTGCCTGCCGAATGAGGGATCGGAAATGGATTTATTCTTTATGAATTCCTTGAGGTCATTATGGTTAACAGATTCGAGCAGTTCATCTAATTGCTCAGCAACGGTCTTCTTTTTAGCAGCTGGTTTCTTCACCTTTCTGCTTTTTTTTTCAGAATCGGGGCTCACTCCGCTTTCTTTCTGAAGATAGAGTACTGCTGCAACGATATGCTTACATATTGAGCCATAGTCGTAAGGACATGTACAGGAATATTTCTCCAGACTGCCGTCTATTACTGTCAGATTGACAATATAGTCTTCGGATCCTTCAACGACAGCCTCATATTCTCCCGGTACGATTTCCTCAAATGAGATAACATGACCGTTCCTGTAATAGTCACGGCCACGGTCAAGGATTGCAGGTGCTGCAATCTGAAGAAATTGAGATAATGGATTATTCATCAGTATCTAAAGTCTCTTACTCCTTCGTTTCAATTATCTTTATTCTTGTTTATTGATTTCTCTAATCTTTTTATATCCCCCTCGATCTCCTTTAAACTCTCTTCCTGTGATAATTTCATTTGCCCTTCCCTGAATTTTTTATATTCGGTACCCGATCTTTCCAGTGCCATCTTATGACTTATTTTACCGGCATGCGTTAACAGTTCACGGCCGTTTAATTTCAAAATTTCGTCCAGTTTCTTTATCCAATCATCCATATACATTGGCTTCTGTTGTTGTGCCATGGTTTCGGCAAAAGCAAGGTATTGTTCCACCAACAGACCGAGCAGGACTATTTCATCTTCATTCAGATAGTTTTTTGCAATGGTTAAATCGGTTTTTTTTACGCTTTCAAGACTTTTTTTATCGTACGATTTCATTCCAATTAAAGGTAATGTTGCATCAACGCGACGGTAAATCAGTTCGGCTGCTGTTTGCTGACTTATGGCCCAGAGTAATTTATTTTGCACCACTTTGAAGAACATTATTGTTTTTTCATCGGTGGCATCGTAATCTATGCTTGTCGCATAGATGTCTTTAACTTTCTGGTAGAAAAACCTCTCTGAGATGCGAATTTGTCTTATCCGTTCCTGAAGTTCGGTAAAGTAGTTCATTGAACTGCCCGACTTAAAACGTTCATCGTTTAAAGTAAAGCCCTTTACAATGTACTCTTTTAACCTTTGAGTTGCCCAAATGCGGAATTGAGTACCCTGAAGCGATTTTACCCTGTAACCTACTGATATTATGACATCCAGGTTATAATAGTTTACCTCATAGGATTTACCATCCGAAGCAGTTGTTCGGAATTTCCGAACAACTGCTTCTTCATGCAGTTCGGTTTCTTCGAAAACATTACTAATATGTTCGCTTATAGTGGCTTTTGATTTTTGAAACAGGCTGCATAGTTGCGACTGGGTAAGCCACACAGTTTCGTCTTCAAGGCGAACATCGAGTTTTATGTCGCCTTCCTTGTTCTGATATATGAGGATTTCACCCGGGTCCATAAATCAGTATATTTATTAATCCACTCTGGTATATTCTTTCCATTTTTCAAACCAGACAGTACCAGTTAATCATCACTCCTGCCCAGCTTCATGAGATTCTCTTTCTGTACTATGCGCTCGTTGCCCTGAGCTCTGAGCCTCAGTCATCCAGTGCCTGGTAAACCATAGCCGCGAACTTACTGTGTATTTCTCCATGGCTCATCGGGCTCTGCTGAAGGAATATAAGTCCCACTATCCTTTCTTTGGGATCGGCCCAGTAGTCGGTTGCAAAATAGCCTCCCCACAGGAATGATCCGGCCGACATACCCAGAACAGCTTGTCCCTCTTCAGTCACTATCTCGAAGCCCAGGCCAAACTTGTTCTTGCCCTTGCTCAGGTCGCCAATCTGGTTGCAGGTTATAATTTCAATGGTACATCTCGACAGAATTCTTTTTCCGTTATAGACTCCGTTGTTCAGCAGCATTTGCAGGAATATGGCATAATCCCTGGTAGTGGAGCTCAATCCCGCTCCTCCCGAATAGTAGGTCCCATTCAACAGCAGCGGGTAGTCAAAATAATCGTTCCTGCCGGGAACAGCATGCAGTTTTTCATCCTGTCCGGATACTTTTACAAGCCTGCTATGTTTCCCGGAAGGCAGATAAAAATATGTATCATTCATACCGAGAGGCTCGAAGATACGCTCCCTGAGATACTGATCGAGCGATTTTCCGGACCATATTTCAATAAGATACCCAAGAACATCCACGTTCAGTCCGTAGGTGAACCTTTCTCCGGGCTGATGAGAGAGAGGCAGCTTTCCGAGATCCCTCATTTCCTCTCCTATAACATCACTATTGCTTCCGAATTCCGGTGCAATACCGGCTTTAGCATATATCGCCTTCATTACGGGGGATCCTATTCCTGCATAGTCGATACCTGATGTGTGTGTAAGCAGATGCCTGATTGTCACCTCCCGCGAGGCTGGTATTGTGGTGTATGTCGTGTCTTTTTCGCTATAAGTAGCCAGAACCTGGGGATTTGCGAATTCCGGTATATACCTGGAGACAGGGTCGTCGAGCAGGAATTTTCCCTCCTCGAAAAGCGTCATGGCGGCAATGCTCACAATGGCTTTGGTCTGGGATGCTATACGAAAGATTGAATTTGTCTGCATCGGAGTGCCGGTCTCAATGTCGCTGACTCCGAATGCCTTGTCATATACTATTTTGCCATCGCGGGCTATAAAAGCTGTTGCACCGGCAATCCATCCGCTGTCTATTGCCTGTTCTATCATTTTGTCTATTCGAATAAGTCTTTCAGATGACATGCCAACCGACTCAGGAGAAGCGTTTTTTAGAACAGTTGCTTCACTGCAGGAATTAAATCCCAGGAACACTGAGAAAACAATAATTGAGATAATCAGTTTTTTCATATTGACCTTTTTTACACAGAAAAGGATGAAAGGTAATGAAATTCTTATTTGTGATCTTTGGGTAGTCCCGATGGCTATCGGGACTTTGCGCACTTTGCGTCAAATGAATTTAGTTTTTAAGTTTATACATCTCAGATCCGGCCAGAAGGAAGCATCCCAGACCGAAATCCTCAAAATTGGGAACTTTATCATACCCTACAGGCTGGCTGTCTTTCGGTTCCTTGCCGGTACCCTGAACATATCCCAGGAAGCCGTTGGGATGGACACAATCCTCCACAAGCCCTTTCCATGCTTTCTGAATTACCGGAAGATATCTTCCGGCGTCGAGAACGCCATGATTAATGCCCCATGCGATCCCATAAACAAAAAGAGCAGTTCCCGTAACCTCCCTGCCGCCAAAATTTGACGGATCGTGAAGGCTTACGTTCCAGAATCCGTCAGGCCGCTGGCATGCAACCAATGCATCAACCATCTGCTTATATGTTGTCAGATACTCTTCAGAATATGCGGAGTTTTCAGGGAGGAAGTCCATCGTCCTGACAAGTGCAGCCAGCACCCAGCCATTGCCTCTCGACCAGTAACAATCTTCCCCGTTCGGTTCGGTGTATGGCGGATCAAAATCCTTGTCGCGCCACCAAAGATGATCTTGTGGATTGTAAAGACCTTTTGTCCCGTGTATGTTTTTTGTATAGAGGTACATCTCATGCATCCTTTCGAAGTAACGGTTATCGTTGTAAATTGATCCAAGACGCGCAAAGACCGGCATCGCCATCTGCATGGCATCTATCCAGTTCCAGTCGTCTATCTTGTCGCTCACAACCATATTGTCGATGCATTCCTTGATCCTTGATATCCGTTCATCTTTGGTCTTGTCGAGAAGAAACAGATCTATATATGTTTGTCCGCAGCACTGGTTATCGGCGTTTCTTGTTCCAACACCATCACGCAATCCCCATTTATGGAACTCGCCCCATGAGACGGCATAATTCAGGTATGCCGGATCGGGTTTAATGCTGTACAAACCCATCAAACCTTCATAATATACACCTCTTGTCCATATATTGCTGGGACGTTCACGGTCGGTAACAGAAGGTTTCCCAACATCAGAATATTTCTCCATAAAGTACTTGTTTGCAAGGACCATTGCATCCATCGATTTTTCCTTTGAAACACTCTGTAGAATGACCGGTTTGCCAGTGTAACCTATCAGCAAATCGACTAAATTCTCTGCTGCCTTTCGGTTGTCAAAGCTGTCAGGCAGGCGATCGTGATCGATATACTCGTTATATATCCAGGGATCACCGATAGCGAAAACATATCCCTTGCCATATTTCGTTTCGGCGATCAGCACCTTTCCGTTTTCCACAAGCACGGGTTTTGCCTTCCCGCTTAGATTAATATCAGAAACTTCCTTGATATAGATTTTAGATACCCCTTTAAAAAGAGGGTGGTCAATAAAATCCTTGCTGGCTCCCATTTCATAATTTGTACCTGTTACAGGATGGAGAGTTACGTGGTTAAAGGTCATCCCAAAATTCTTTGTCAGCTGGTTAAGATAAGTGAAACCGCAGTTAGGCGCATCGTTGGCAAGAATAGCCAGCACCCCTCCTTTCTTCACCCATTTCTTTATTGCCTTGATATCGTCGGGCATCAGAAAGTTTGGAGTTTTGGATTCAGTTGTTGTATCAGGATCGACGATAATATAGACATCCAGCCCGTTCAATACCGAAACGACGGGCTTTTCGATCGTTCTGAGCAGAGCGCCTCTCGATTCGAAAATCTGCCCGAATCTTGAGTATCCGCTCCATTCAGTATCAGTCCAGAGATAATGGTATGGTTTGCCTGTCTTGGAATTAGTTTCCCGGTTGAACCAATTGTCGAGCCCTATTGTTGCCTGACCGGTCAGATTCTCAAAAAGAAGGAAGGCAAGAATGACAGACATAACAACTACCCGGCTTAATGAATTATTGAATTTCTTCATGATTATAAGATTTGGGCGTATCAAAAATAGAAAACATATATCATGATCTTGCCTGGACAATTAAAAAAAATATATCTTTCAACTTAATTTATTCATGGTTGTTTAAGTGTTATCTGATAAAGCTTTGCGATATTGCATCACTGAATTTCCTTATAATTTCAAACATTTGAATATGAGAAAGACATACTTGATTATTACATTGGCTCTCACATGTGCATTGACTAATGGAAATGCTGCGCCCAAGGGTAATATCAAGGATAACACCCTTACAAAAAAGGAAAAGAAGGCCGGATGGGTACTTTTGTTTGATGGTCAGACATCAGCGGGGTGGATGAATGCCAGGACAAAGTCTTTCCCTTCAGGAGGCTGGGAGATAAGAGAAGGAATGCTTATTGTCGACCCGGAATCGAGGAAACAGAAGGGTGGCGGAGGCGACATAGTAACTGTGGATAAGTTCCGTAACTTTGAGCTGAAAATTGATTTCATGTATACTAAGGGAGCTAACAGCGGGATCAAATACTTCATTGATACCGAGGTAAATAACGGTGCACTGGCCTCGATAGGCTGCGAGTACCAGGTTCTCGACGACAGGAACCATCCCGATGCCAAAGCCGGGATAAACGGAAACCGCACTCTTGCAGGCTTATATGACCTTATTCCCCCGAAAGAAAAGACTGACAACGGTGAAAATACCTGGAACACCGCCAGTATTGTCGTAAACGGCAATAAAGTTCAACATTGGCTCAACGGACAGATAACTGTTGAATATGAAAAAGGCACCCAGGCATGGAAAGACCTGGTGGCTGCAAGCAAGTTCAAGACTTCACCAGGTTTCGCCGAAGTTCAGGAAGGAAGAATTCTCCTTCAGGATCATGGGGATCTTGTGTATTTCAAGAATTTAAAGATCAGGGAGACGAAGTAGAGGCTGTAGAAGCTATAAAGGCTGAAGAGGCATTAAGTTAAAACTTTAAAAAGAAATGATATGAAAAGGCTTTCCTTATTGCTGATAATTGCTGCAGGATTGCTTATCGCAGCCTGCGAGAAGAAATCCGAACGGTTCATCCTTCTTACAACGCCGATCTGGGTTTCTGATTCTCTGTATTCAGACGGGGTGGATGCAAGCGGCGCAGGTCAGCTTCTGGCAAAATTCGTGGGAGATGTAAAATTCAATGAGGACGGAACCGGATATTTTGGCAGATACAAGGGAGAATGGATGCTGAGCGTTGATGAAAGTTATCTTACCATTAAACCGGATTCACTTCCCATCCCGATAGTTGCCGATATAGATATGCTGACAACCACGGATTTAAAAATCACCACCAATGTACCAAATCCGCAAAACTTTCAAGATCAGTTTGATATCCGTATGACTTTTAAGGCAAGGAGATGAGAGCCTTGCTGGCGGCCCTGTCATTTTTGCTTCTTTATTGTTCAGATGCTGCAGCCCTGGATGGTATCATTAAGGGTAAAGTTACTGACAAGCATTCCAACGAGCCGCTCGCTGGTGTTTATGTCATTTTTGGAAAGAATCAGGGCGTTACTACTGATGAGAATGGCGACTATCTGATACAGAATGTCACAGGTAAAATAAGCGTTACTTTTCAATTCATCGGTTATCTGTCTGTTACAAAGGACATCACTGTAACTGCCGGCGATACAATAGAGTTCAGCGTAGCCCTCGAAACAACAATCCGCGAAATCGACCAGGTGGTTGTCAGTGCAAGCCGCTCAGAACAAAGGATCGCGGAGCTCAGCGTATCAATGGACATTATCAAAGCAAGTTTCCTGGAAGACAATCACATAAATGATGCAAAAGAGATAATCGACAAGACTCCCGGTATTGAGGTTATGGATGGACAAGCCTCCATAAGAGGCGGAAGCGGGTTCAGTTACGGAGCAGGCAGCAGGGTCATGGCTCTTATCGACGGGCTGCCCATGGTGGCAGCCGATGCCGGAAACATTAAATGGCAGTTCCTTCCGCTTGAAAATCTTTCACAGATAGAGATAATTAAAGGAGCTTCGTCGGTCTTGTACGGATCTTCTGCCCTCAACGGTGTAATAAACTTCCGTACAGCTGATGCTTCAAATACGCCTGTCACTCAATTCTATACTGAAGCCGGATTCTACGGAGAACCCCGCAATAAAGAGTGGATCTGGTGGAACTCGCCAAGGATCTTCACCACAACATCAATCTCTCATCTTCAAAAAGCAGGCAGAACAGATATTGGAATAAGCGCCACACTGATTACTGACCAGGGTTACAGGAGGCTGAATGAAGAAAATCTCGGCAGGGTAAGTCTGAAGCTGAAGCATTTCAACAGAAAGATAGAAGGACTGAACTACGGGCTCAGCATAAATTCAGGCATAACTAAAAAGAGGGATTTCGTTCTTTGGGAGAATGCGGAAACAGGCGCCCTGAAGCAGCAGGAGCCTGCCATACAGCTTCACGGAAAGTTTCTTGCACTTGATCCCTTCATTACCATGAAAAAGAGTGACAGGTGGAAGCATGACCTGAGGATGCGATTTCAGGCATCCATTAACCGTTTCCCGGAGAACGAGAAGACCAACAGCGATGCCTACTCTTTATATACAGAATACCAGCTATGGCATAACGTTGCCCGATTCATGGACTTAACTGCAGGACTTACAGAGAGTTACAGCCTGATAAACTCAAATATGTACAATGATCACAGTGGTTTGAACCTGGCCGGTTACTCCCAGCTTGAGATCCGTCCTGTGAAGAAACTCAAGACAGTGGCTGGTGTCAGGATCGAGTACAATTCCCTCGACGGCAGGAATGACAAGATTGTTCCGGTCGTCAGGGCAGGGCTGAACTGGCAGGTCGCAGATTACACCTTTGTCAGGGCTTCATTCGGCCAGGGTTATCGCTTTCCATCAATTGCAGAAAAACATGCATCAACTACTCTTGGGTCTGTAGTGATTATCCCGAATCCTGATATCCTTCCTGAATCGGGATGGAGCACCGAAGCAGGTGTAAAGCAGGGAGTGGCATTCGGAGCAATTACGGGCCAGGCCGATTTCTCAGTCTTCCTGTCGCAGAATAAAGATATGATAGAGTACTACCTTGCCACCTACCCCGGACAGGGTACCGGATTCAAAGCTACCAATATAGAGCAATCAAGGGTTTACGGAGGCGAACTGGAGCTTTTACTCAATGGCACATTTGGAAGGATAAATACTTCATTGAATGGAGGTTATACCGTTATAAATCCAATACAACTCGAACCCGTGCAAGGGGATTACCTTAAATACAGGAGAAAACATTCGGGTAAGCTAAGCCTTAAAACATCATGGAAGAAGCTTGAATCTGAAGTAAGCCTGTACGCTAGATCGAAGATATTAAAGATAGACAGCTTCTTTCTCAACGAAACGACAGGTGAGGTTATACTGCCCGGATTTCCGGAATATTGGAAAGACCATAATACAGGATACTTCATGATGGACTGTGCGGTAAGCTATAAAATGACTGAAAGCATCTCTCTGTCCTTTGCTGTTAAGAATTTAACAAATGCCGAATTCATGGGAAGGCCGGGAGATATCCAACCTCAGCGAAACTATAGTTTGAGAGTGTCAGCCAAATTTTAATGAAGGGGCGAGGGGGCAAGGGGGCGAGGGCGAGAGAGCGGTTGCCAGGATGATATTTCATGGCTTTCCTCTTACCTTACGCCTGACGCTTTTAGCCACCATAGTCTTCTTTGACCAACGAAGCTTTTAGCGAAGTTGGTGACGAAGGTGGCCCGAGGCCTGACGCCTGTAGCCTCGTTCTAAACCATTAAATACCAATATTTAGTAATTTTTCGAACAGACTGGACTTTTCTTCACAATTAGTTAAATATCAATATAATATTTTAGACTTATTGGAAAATTCAAATATTTATATACTTTTGAGCGTTTTTGAAATTAAGAACAAGCAGGAGTGCCCGGTATAACAACCTAAGCTCCTGATTATAAACTTAAAAAATATTCTATGAGAAAAATTCTGACATTTATTGCCGGTATAGTAATTACCGGAAATCTTCTTGCCGGCGGTCTGGTTACAAATACGAACCAGAGTGCGGCATGGGTTCGAATGCCATCAAGGAACGCATCAACACAGATCGATGCTGTTTACTACAATCCTGCAGGGTTAATGAAGATGGAAAACGGCTTCCATTTCGGTCTGAACAACCAGACGATTTCACAGACCAGGACTATTACGAGTACTTATCCTTATCTGAACAACAGTGAATACAAAGGAACCGTGTTTGCACCTTTCTTTCCCTCCATCTATGCAGCATTCAAGATGAACAAGTTTGCAGTTTCGCTCGGATTCATGCCGATAGGCGGAGGTGGAGGAGCAACCTACAAAACCGGGATACCTTCATTTGAAATGGGTATTTCCGACCTTGTTCCCTCACTTGCATCACAGGGAGCTTCAAAATATGACCTTGACATTTTCTTTGAAGGAACATCATTATTTCTCGGCTACCAGGGCGCAATCTCCTATAAAATAAATGACATGATTTCCATAGCAGCAGGTGCCCGTTATGTAACAGCCAAAAACACCTATAACGGATATCTGAAGGATGTCCAGGTAATGATGGGCGAAACATTTGTTCCTGCAACTACCGTTTTCAGCAATATTGTGAGCAATCTCAACGGTATAATTGGAATTCCAACCAGCCTTGCCGGAGCGATTTCAGCAGGTTATGGGACTGCAACTCTTCAGAACCTTGTCGATGCCGGTCAGATGACAGCTGTACAGAAAGCTGGTATCGAAGCCGGTCTTGCATATATCGGTGTCCCTGCAGCTGCAATACCAACAATGAATCTTAATACAATAAGTGCCAATGTGACAACAGCAACCCCGACTCTTACTGCAACGAGAAACACAGCAACAGCTACCGGAACACTTGTAGCTGACAAGACAGCTGATGTTACCCAGACCGGTTCGGGCATAGCTCCTTTCTTCAGTGTCAATATCTCACCTGTAGAAAATCTGAATATTGCCATCAAATATGAAATGGCTACAAAGCTTGAGCTCGTTAATGACACCAAGGAAGATCTTCTGATAGGATATACTGCAACAGGCACACCTATCACACAGTTCCCGGATGGTGAAAAGTTCAGAAATGATATGCCTGCTACACTATCTATAGGAGCAGAACTGAAACTGGCTAAAATCAAGATTGCAGCCGGAGGAAATTATTATTTTGACAAATCAGCCGACTACGGTCATAAATGGGATCATGACCTCAGCGGATTGACTCCGACCGTTCATATTGATAACAGCGAAATAATTGAAAATAATGGCCTGGCGTTGCATTGTGCAGCTGAACTCGGCCTCGGCGATAAAATACTTGTAAGCGCCGGCTATGCATGGGCAAACCTGGGAGTAAATAAAGCATACCAGAGTGACCTTACTTTTGCAAATGCAACATCCACAATCGGGCTGGGCGCTGCATATAATATCAGTGACAAGATCAGGGTTAATCTTGGAGGCGGTTACACTATGTATGTGGAAGATGAAAAAAGCGTCAACCACATGCTTGGAACAGTTAACCTTCTTCCGAAGGAGACTTACACCAAGAATACCATGATGGTAGGCATAGGTCTTGACCTGAGCTTCTAGGCAATTCCAAAATGAAATAAAAAAAGCTGATCCGGAAAGGATCAGCTTTTTTTATACTTATATTTTTGATAATCCGAAATCGACTCCCGTTAAGCGGGATTTCGTCTCCGCCACCGGCGGATCCTCAAAATCCGAAATCGACTCCCGTTAAACGGGATTTCGTCTCCGCCATCGGCGGATCCTCAAAATCCGAAATCGAAAATCCGAAATCCGAAATTTTTAATATTTGACTCCCTGATCGTTGAGGAATTTGATATACTCCTGCAGCCTGGGGGCTCCGGAATTTTTAAGCTTTTTGTACCATTCTGAAGCCTGGCCAAAGTTACCAGCCTCACGTGCAAGGGTTATTATATTCACGTAAAGGAATCCTTCTGATCCCAGGTTCTTCGAATCTGTGGCGTTAAGAATATCAACAAGACTTATCATGGCTTTTAAAGGATCGTCATTTTCAGCCATCGTAAAAGCTTCATTGATCTTGCGGTTAAGTTCATTGTCGAGAGTGATACCGTAGAAATGGAAACAGTTATCGTTACAATCCTCTATAAGGTCGATCCAGTCGACACCCTTTTTAAGAGGAGGAAATGTCAGAGTGAAATCGAGCTTCTCACCAGTTATCTGGAACTTATGCGAGTCGGGACAGACAGGTATCCCGTTGGAGGAAAGAAGCTTTATGTTTGTTCCGTCAGGGTAAAAGATATAAGTATTCTTATCTGCACAGAAAGTACCTCCAATCCTGCGGTTCTCGACCGTCAGGTATATGGTCGTAGCTTTTTCGGAACATTCTACCTTATTTATAATCAGTGTTTCATGGCTTTTAAGGCCATAGCTGGGTTGAATGTAGGATTGTGCAGATAAGGCTGCTGAGAATAATAATGCAAAAATTCCGGTTAATATTTTCCCCCTCATTTTTAAAAGAATTAGAGCCTGCAATTTAGTAAAACTCTGTGTAACTCTGTGAAACTCTGTGAAACTCCGTGTAAGTTCTTTTTTTTAAGTTACACAGAGTCACACAGAGAAGACACAGAGGTACACAGAGAAAACAACCCCGGACCGGAACGGGAAATTATTAGTCCGAGGTTGCACTTATGTTAATATACAGTATTTTGCGGATCAAAGTTGCACCAACCTGATGTCCAGTCAGTTGTTCCAAATGCTCCCAGATGGGTAACTGATGTAAAGCCTGCCAGTTTTGGATTTGTGAATGAAGCGCCTGTAAGATATGATGAACCAGCCGGTGGAAGAAGTACAGGAGCAGTCAGTGAAAGCAGGTTTGCACCAAGTATGTCTGTAACAGTTCTTGTATCATCATTACCGCGTGCAGGTGAAGTGGCTTCGAAATATGCCTGTGCGTCAGTTGCCAGAAACACGATATTGGAAGCAACAGGGGGATTTCCGAATGTTGCCGGCGTTGATTCAAAGTTGGCAACCATTCCTGCCAGTATTGTTTTTTCGATCTGAAGTATATTGCCTGTTGCATTGGTCGGAGCTATTCCCTGGCTGCCGTCAATGATCAGTCCTTTCGGCCATCCGACAAATATGGAATTATAAACCGAAAGCTGTGTTGATCTTCTCAGATGCATAGATCTCTTGTAATTGCTGTTTGGAGCTGAAGCGCTTACGGAATAAGGACCAAACAGGGTTACATTTGAGAATACAGGCGCAGTGACCGGGGTAAGCTGTGAACCGTCAGCGTCATTGTCTGATTCAAAACCATTTGAGCCTGATACATCAGCAAAAAGAGGATCGCGGATACCAAGTGCAAACTGTACTTTCCCCTTGAAACCGTTATCAGTGTCAAACTCATCATCAAGGCCTCTGTGTGCAACGAGATAATTACATTTTACCGTGCCTCCGAACCATTCAAATGAATCATCACCTGAATATGATACCTGTATATGATCAATTGTCGTTCCTGAACCAACTGAATAAAGAGTAAGTCCGTTGATCTCACTGTTAGCACTTGAGGTCAGGGCAATTCCCGGAAATTCGATTCTTACATATTGCAGAACACCTGAATTATCAGCATCGTCTGTCCCGCCATAAAGAGATCTGATACCACCTTCTGCCTGACCAACACCTGTTCCGGAGTCATGTTTATTTGTTGTAGCTTTTCCGCATATAACCAGACCACCCCAGTCGCCGGCAGCTCTCTGACCTGCAGGCCTGTCTGATGTAAATACGATAGGCTGTGCAGCTGTTCCCGCTGCATTTATCGTTGCTCCTCTCTCAACTATTAATGCTCCTTTTGATCCGTAAACACCTTTGATTATTGTTCCCGGTTGTATTGTAAGAGTTGCATTATTTGCAACAAACACAAATCCATTAAGGAAATATCTTGCATTTGAATACCATGTGGTGTTTGTGGTAATCTCTCCTGTAACGGTTATTGTCTGTCCATTCGAGGGAACTACTACAACACTGCATGAAGATATCTTGGTTGTATCGCTTTTAGCTTTGGCTGTTATTGTTGCCGTACCAAGGGCAATGCCGGTTACAGTGCCGTCTGTTACAGTAGCAACAGCCGCATTGCTTGTACTCCATTTGATTTCCTGGTTTGTTGCATCGGCAGGAGTAACGATTACATTCAGGTCGAGAGTGCCACCTACCTGAACATTTGCCGTAACTTTATCAAGGGCTATGCTATTGACCATCACATCGTCCTCACATGATGTGGTAAATAAAGCCATTGCAACCACGAATGTTAATAATGATAAGAATTTAACGAAATTTTTCATACTCCTTTTATTAATTAATAATTATTTGATTTACTGTCTTTTGTACCTGAATATTAAAACCTTAATGTAACTCCAAAAGTCAGATAACTGCCGGGCCTGAAGGACCTTGTAACCTGATCTTTCTTAAAGTGCTTGTCCCCGGTTACTTCTCCATTTGTGTAAAGATTCATATCTACTTTTGCATCAACTGGTTGCACATACCTGATTTCTTCATTCAGAATATCCTTGATACCACCTTTAACCTCAATCTTATTTCCAATCATTTTACTGAAGGTAAGATCGAGAACATTCCGAGGCATTTCGTAGATATTAGGAGTATCATCCCATTCATTTGGTGAAGGTATTCCGACCGCAGATATTCTTTTACCAATCACATTGTATAACAGACTGACCATCAAGCCATTCTTATTCTGATAAAATAAAGATGCATTGACAATGTATGGGGACTGTCCCTCAAGCGGACGGTCTCTTAAGAGATAGTTTTCATTGAACTTAACCTGGCTCTTTATAAGCGAAGCATTAAGAACAAAGGTGAATTCTTTCAGAGCAGGGATAAAATCAAGAGATTTTCTGACTTCTGTTTCAATGCCAAAACAATATGCTCCCTCAACATTCTGATACGAATAACGTGTAGGAGTTGTAGCTTTGATAACCTGTTCGATGGGATCAATGAATTTTTTATAGAAAGCACCTAATGTGAACAATTCTCCGTTGTCAGGATACAATTCATATCTGATATCGAAATTATGAATATAAGCCTGCCTTATTTTCGGATCTCCTTCTGTTCCGGCGTTCAGCTCAAAATCAAAAAAGTAAAATGGAGCTATCTCTCTGAATTCAGGCCTGTTCACCGATTTTCCGTAAGAAACCCTTATGAGGTTCTTCGGATTGAGGTTATATGTAATATTAACGGATGGGAAAATATTTATCGTATCCCTGTCTACTTCAGCCTGGGTTGGTGAAGCCTGGTAATACCCTATTAAGTACTGACGGTTTTTTTCAACCCTTACTCCTGTGTAGAGATTAATTCCTGAGGTGAGGGGCAATACTGCAGACACAAAACCGGCGACCTGGTGATTTGAGGCTTGATATGAATCGTTGAGAGAAGTATATTCCCTTAGTTTAATACCTGTAGTAAGATTAATGTTCTCATCAGCAAAGATATCATCTATCGGCATGGATGTAAGTCCGAATGTTGATTCCGGACTGCCCTGGTTGTACGTGAAGTTCCGTGCTCTGAATGTTCTGGACTTATCCTCAATGTACAGTCCTGATTTAATTTCACCTTTTCCTGCCGGCAGGTTAAGTTTTTGTGTATAATTCACAGAACCTGAAATGGTGTTCTCATCAAGCTCAAGCCACATCCTCGACTGGGCATCTGTGCTGTAGCTGCCGCTGGGGAAAGTTATGTTATAAACCGTCGTGTCAACATTATCCCTGATATATCTGTATCGTTTCGTGTCAGGCTCCGTTTTAGAGGAAGTGGCATATCCAACTATCCATTCGATCTTTGAATCACCTTCCTTAAAAGAATGAACTCCTGCAAGCTGACCTGAATATATTGATCTTGAAAGATATCTTATCTCCCCTGCCTTGAGGTATGTTCCTGAATAAAACTCAGCTCCTTCTCTCATGGTTGTACGAGATGTTCCAGCCTGATCAAAAAGGTTTCTGAATTCAATTTTAGTCGATTTCCCAAGTAAGAGGGTCCAGTTACTCATAAGAGTAGCCCTGGCAGCATTTGCGTAATAATTGTTTAAATATTGATCTGTATAAGCCGGGCTGTCATTCTTATAATTGTAAGGACCATAATCAGTTACCCTGATAATGTCAGAAGAATTGGTGTAGTTGTATGTTAATGCGCTGGTGGTAAAAAGATCACTTTTCCCCAGAGACATTTTCCTGTTAATACCAAATGCGAGCTTCTGGTCAGGAATTGCGACTGCAGGTGATGCAGACCATGCATCATTCAATTCCCTGCCCAGTTCGGTAATTTTTTTTCTTACCTCAGGGTTGGTAGCTCTTTCATAAACGTTGAGGTCGGAAGGCATTTCTTCAGGAAGTGACCTGAATCCATTGTCGAATCCCAGAAAGTCTGTTTTACCTGATGGTGCCTTATAATAATCGTTAAAAGTAGTTCCCATACTAAAACCTGTCGTATAGGAAAAGAACATACTATTTTTATCAGGAAGGTTCTTAGTCGAAATCTTTACAAACCCGCCGGAAAAATCAGCAGGCAGTTCGGCAGCGGGTGATTTGATGATCATAAGGTTCTCAATCATGGAACTTGGAATGACGTCAAATGAGAAAGCCCTTACATCAGCTTCGGTACTGGGGGTTGCAGCATTGTTCAGCCATACACTGTTATATCGCTGTGAGAGTCCCCTGACGATCAGAAACCTGTTATCCTGGATCGTTATGCCAGGTACCCTTTTTATTACCTCAGAAGCATCCTTATCGAGTGTTTTTGAGATCTGCTGGCCTGATATTCCGGCTGAAACAAACGGATTAGCCTTGATGTCGGTTATCATTGAGACTTCGGAGTTGGTTCTTCTGACTGCAGTAACATTGACATCGGAAAGGGCCAGCATACTGGTTTCAAGATCAGCTTTTATGCTGGTTGTCTTACCCGGCTCAACCCTGACTTTTTCTATGATCCTGGTATTGTATGATACATAGGAAATTTTAATAGTGTAAATACCCGGTTTGACATTATTAAGAGAGAATTTTCCGTTGATATCGGACGTGGTCCCTATTGTGGTCCCGTCTATCATAACTGTTGTGCCGATCAGCGGTTCTGAACCGGCTTTGTCGGTAACATAACCTTCAATAATTCCTGTCTGACCCTGAAGCAAAATTGATGACGCGGTGAAGAGGATCAGGAGTGCTGTTAAAAGTTTGAGTTTGTTCATAGTTTTAAATAATGATTTCCCGGTTTATTTTCCGTGACAAAGATCAACCAATGCTGAGAAAGCGGCGGTTACGAACTGTTTAAGGTTTGGTTACAATATTGTTACACTTGGTTGCACATTACCGGATCAGATTAAAATATTCATTTATTGCGTTTACCTTTGCAGTAGACAAAAGCACACAAACAGAGATAAGTATTCAGTTATTTTGACAGTTATGGATTCAAAAGCCAGAAAGATCCTGATAGTTGATGATGAAGAGGATCTGTGCGAGATCCTTCAGTATAACCTGGGAAATGCAGGCTACAAAACTGAGGTCGCCCATTCTGCTGAAGAGGCTGAGAAAAGAATTCTGGAGAATTTCGATCTCATCCTTCTTGATGTAATGATGGGACCGATGTCGGGCTTCCGTCTTGCAGACAAGCTGAGGAACGAAATGGGGTTGACCGTACCTATTATCTTCATGACTGCCAGGGATACTGAGAATGACATACTTACGGGCTTCAGCCTGGGAGCTGACGATTATATTCCCAAGCCATTTTCTATTAATGAGCTGACAGCAAGAGTCAAGGCTGTTATAAAAAGGTCTCTGAAGGATAAGGCTAAAAGTCTGCAAACGGTTAGATACGGAAATATCGAGCTTGATACATCCAGGAAGAGGGTTTTAATCAATGACGAAAAGATAGAACTAACGAAAAAGGAATATGAGATATTAAAGCTCCTCCTTGAAAATCAGACAAAAGTATTCTCAAGAGAGGACATCCTCACAAATGTCTGGGGAAACGAAGTAATTGTCACAGACAGAACCGTGGATGTCAATATTGCAAGGCTGAGGACGAAGCTTGGAAGCCTGGGCCAGTGTATCAGGAATAAATCAGGGTATGGCTATTTTTTTGAATTCTGAACCGACAATTTCAACTGATGTTTTCAAGGAATCAATTCCGCAATAATCTCCTGTTCTTTTACCCGGCAATCTTTTTTGTCGTTGGACTGATAATAATAACATACCAGTACAACAGGGAAAAAGAGTACCGGATTTCAACCCTGAATGACGAGTTATACAATATTACCAGGATAACAGATAATTATATAAGGCTCAAATCAATTCATGAGAGCGGTAATTTTCACCTGATTGATTCACTTATAAAACTGCTTCCACATCCCAACCTTCGGATCTCAGTAATTGATAACACAGGTAATGTATTGTATGACAGCTTTGTGCATGAATACTCAGCAATGGGGAATCATTTATTGAGGCCGGAAATCATTAAAGCCGGATCTTCAGGTTTTGGAACGGCAGTCAGGAGGTCCGGAACAACCGGTCAGCAGTTTTACTATTATTCAAAGCTATATGACAGGTATTATATCAGGGCTGCTGTTGTCTACGATATAAATGTTTCCAACTTCCTCAAAGCTAACCTGAAGTTCCTTTTCGTAATGCTCTTGTTTTTTATCATTGTCGGCATTGTTCTTCTGGTAGTCACTAATAAGTTCGGCGAATCTGTGACAAGGCTGAGGGATTTTGCAGTTAATGTCACACACGATAAGCCTTTCGAAGCGGAGTTCCCCAGGAATGAGCTCGGGGTTATCGGCTCCGGGATACTCGATATTTACAACAACCTCCTTGCAACAAAGAATGAACTTGCCATTGAAAAAGAAAAGCTTTTCAATCACCTGAACGCGCTGAATGAAGGTGTGGCTTTCTTTTCATCCGACAAAAAGATCAGCTTCAACAACGATCATTTCATTCAGCTTATGAACATGATCTCAGGAGACCTTAAGATCTTTTCATCGAATTTTTTCGAGATACCAGAGTTCAGTGAGATCACTGATTTTATTGAAAGGAACACCGGGATCCCGCCATCAGGAAAAGAACTGCCTATGCTGGAATACCAGGTTAGCAAGGATGGCAGGTTTTTTAAAGTCCAATGTGTGATCTTCAATGACAGAAGCTTTGAAGTTATACTCAGCGATATTACCAAAACAGGCAAGAATAAGCTCATAAAACAGCAGATGACATCAAATATCGCTCATGAGCTTAAAACGCCGGTTACATCGATCAGAGGATACCTGGAAACTCTTTTGAATGATGATGATATCGAAACGAAGAAGAAAAAGTATTTCCTTGAGAAAGCTATGGGGCAGACCGACCGGCTCACTGACCTCATTAACGATATAACGATTCTTAACAAGATTGAAGAGGCAGGAGCTTCCTTCATTCCCGAAAAAGTAAAAATCAGGAAGATCATAAGAGAAGTCAGGGAGAATTTCATATCAGCTATTGAATCGAGGAAGATGAAGGTTGAGATCGACATCGATGAAAATGTTGTGGTGAAGGGTAACAAGTCGCTGATCCTGTCAATCTTCCAGAACCTGATGGAGAACTCCATCAACTATGCAGGAGATGATACTATGATAAAAATCCTTATGTATAATGAGGACAAGAAATTTTATCACTTTTCATTTTCCGATAATGGCATAGGGATCCCGCAGGAACATATAGGCAGAGTTTTTGAAAGGTTTTACAGGGTCGATTCAGGAAGATCCCGAAAAAGCGGTGGAACAGGACTTGGACTTGCGATTGTAAAAAATGCAATTTTAGTTCACAAGGGAGAGATACTGGTCAGGAACAAGACAGGAGGAGGAACCGAATTCCTGTTTTCACTGCCTAAATACTGACCTGCAGCTTTATCTGAGTATCCGGAACAGATCTACCGGCAAAAAAGTAATCCACAGCAATAATCATGTCCTGAGATGCAGACTTTTTCCGGTTTTCTCCATCACAGAACCAACCACTGCGGATGATTTTAACCCGGCGGAATAAAGTTCAGAGAGGATCTTCTCAGCAAGGGTTGAAGGAACGCTCATCAGAAGTCCTCCTGAAGTCTGAGCGTCGAATGCGGCCATCTTCAGATTATAGTCGAGACCTTCATCAAAGACAGAATCCTTCTCTGCGTAATCAAGGTTCCTGAATGAAGCGCCGGGGATGCATCCTTCTTCCAGAAGTTTGTAAGTCGCACCGATAAGCGGCACTTTGCTCATATTCAGATTAATGGAAACCTTGCTGGCTTTTGCCATCTTGAGCGCATGGCCGGCAAGCCCGAACCCTGTTATATCCGTAGCTCCCCTGATCCCGAATTTCTTCATGACCTCTGCTCCCGACTTGTTAAGTATCTTCATCTGCTTAAGGGCTTCGGTAACATCACCGTTTACTGCAAGACCAAGTCTCTGCGCAGCAAGAATAACACCTGTCCCGACTGGTTTTGTCAATATCAGCACATCACCCGGCCGGGCGCCTGAATTTGCAATTATCTTCTGCGGATGAACATACCCTACCACTGCAAGTCCGTATTTGGGAGGGTCATCATCTATTGTATGTCCTCCGATGATCCTGACCCCGGCTTCGGAAGCAATCTCAAAACCACCTTTCAAAATCTCTGCATAGGCTTCCATCGCAAGCTTTGCTGCAGGAAACATCATTATGTTTAGGGCCACTATGGGTGTACCGCCCATTGCATAAACGTCGCTTATGGAATTTGCTGCGGCAATCTGGCCAAACTCGAAAGGATCGCTGCAGACAGGAGGAAAAAAATCGGTAGTAAGAACGAGAGCGAGTTCGTCATTAACCCTGTATACCCCTGCATCATCATGGGTATCAATATCAACAAGGATATTCGGATCTTTCGGAAGAGGGAGGTATTTTAATACTTCCTCCAGCTGTTTCGGCGAAATCTTAGCAGAACATCCGCCGCTCTCAACCATCTGCAGAAGATCAACTTTCATAAATATCATCAGGGTTTTATAACATTTCCTGCCGATGCCATCACCTGGGCTATTTCGAACATATTGCTAAGGGTCCCAATATTTATCTTATCCTGAAGCGAATAGAAATTAACACAGGTTGCACAGAAAAACAAGCTTACACCCATGCTTTCTATCTCTTTAAGATGTTCGTATACAGGCGATCCCATTACTCCCAGCTTTACACCATTATTGTAAAATACTATTTTTGAAGGCAGGACGTCAAGATCTTTTATTGCCTTTATAAAATTTGTGATAAGCAGGCGTCCCAGCTCCTCTTCGCCCTCGCCCATTTTATCAGAGGTAAAGGAAATCACAAAATCACCTTTTCTGAAATGAGGAATAGCAGTGTCACAATAATCTTCAGCATTCGTTAACTGTACCGGCGAGGTTGATTTTGTAATAATCAGTGTCCACAGGCTGTCTTTTTCCTCTGTTTTGAATTCCGTTTTGTTATCCCTGAGGTACCTGGAAACATTTTCAAAAGAAGTTTTGTTATCAGTAACCACCTTAAAAGATTCCCCGGCCTTTGATTCGTTCAGGGCTCTCTTCGTTGCTATAAGCGGGGCAGGGCATTTCTGGCCCCTGGTATCTACGATTCTCATTCTGATTCATTTTATGATCCGCAAAGGTAGTAAAGAAGTTGAAGAAAGTTGAAGGGGATTGAACAGGGTAGAAAAGGTCGAAGGAGGTTGAAGAGTTAACAAGGACTAGAAGAACTTCCACTGAGGAAATCAGGAGCCCCGATAGCTATCGGGACACAGAGGGGCACAGAGTGTTTCTCTGTGGATCTCTGTGCATTCTCTGTGGAACTCCGTGTAAGTTCCTGACATGTTTGTCAAATTATGGCTTCTTATACTGGATAGTTGGCAAAAATCCGCTACTTTTGGAGTTCATTTAGTGTATCATGAAACAGATACTTATTTACCTGATATTCGCAATTGTAATATTCTTATCGGGGAAGGCTTCAGCGCAGATTAAAGAGGGTAAACTCTTCAATGAATCTGAAGTGTTATTAAAAACAGCCACAGGAGAGATCAGCGGCACACTTACCATTCCTTTAAAACCAAAAAAATCTCCGGTTGTTCTTATTATTGCCGGATCAGGGCCTACCGACCGGGATGGCAACTCCACGGCGGGAGTTAAATCGGATGCTTACAAAATGCTTGCAGAGAATTTTGCAGAAAACGGCATATCCACGCTTCGCTATGATAAGCGCGCAATAGGTAAAAGCAGAGCTGCAGCAACAAGCGAAAGCGACCTAAGGTTTGAAACATATATTAATGATGCTGTCGAATGGATTAACCAGCTGAAGAAAGACAAAAGGTTTTCTAAAATCATTGTGCTTGGGCATAGTGAGGGTTCGCTGATCGGGATAGTTGCAGCTGAGAGAGCTGGTATTTCCAAGTTTATTTCACTGGCAGGTATAGGAAACCCGGCCGACACTGTCCTGCGCAGACAGCTCAAAGGTCAGCTCCCTCCGCAGCTTATGGCAGAATCGAATGCGATACTCGACAGCCTCAGGAGTGGCAAGGAGGTTACCAAAGTGAACCCGGTCCTTGTCAGCTTGTATCGTCCCAGTGTTCAGCCTTACATGATTTCATGGATTAAATATGATCCCTCATCTGAGATAAAAAAGCTTAAGATTCCGGTGCTTATTGTTCAGGGGACCACCGATATCCAGGTTTCGGTTGAAGAAGCAAAATTGCTGTCGGCTGCAAAACCTGATGCAAAACTGCTGATAGTGGAAAATATGAACCATATTTTAAAAGAATCTGAAGCTGACAGGCAAAAGAATATGGAAACATATAACAACCCGGGGCTGCCGCTGAAACAAGGATTGACAAAAGAGCTGGTCACTTTCATCAGAAGCAAAAAATGAAGCGGCTGTATCTGATATCAGCTATTCTTGTTTTAGTCTTTTCTGGTCCCCTTGCCTCTCAGGTTATAATAAACGAATTCTCTCCATCCAATATCAGCCGGATCAGTGACGAGGACGGCGACTTCTCCGACTGGATCGAATTATACAATAAGTCCGGTGTTGCGGTTGACCTGGGAGGATACCATCTTTCAGACGATGCATCTATTCTCAGAAAGTGGACATTCCCTTCCATAGATTTAAAGCCTGGCTCTTTCCTGCTTGTCTTTGCCTCTGATAAAAATCGTACTATCCCCCCGCTCAGCTACAAGACAATCATTGAGAAGGGTGAAGAATGGAAATATTTTGTTCCTGCGTCAAACCAGGGAGATGCATGGAAAAATACCGGATTCAACGACTCAGAATGGAGAACGGGAGCGAGCGGATTCGGTTACGGCGACAATGATGATGCAACCATCCTAACGAACATCATGAGCGTTTATGTAAGGAAGGAGTTTTTTATCAGCAGCCTTGATGACATTTCCAATCTTGTTCTGAGTATAGATTACGATGACGGTTTCGCTGCATATATCAATGGACATGAGATCGCCAGAAAGAATCTGGGAAATCCCGGAACGACTATTCCCTATAATAAGGCTGCCACCGACAGGGAAGCGGTTATGTTCAGCGGCGGTTTTCCGGAAAATTACCAGGTAAACGATCCGCGATCTTTGCTTGTTGAAGGGCTGAATGTCCTTGCGATAGAAGGCCATAATACCGGAACCGGATCAACTGATTTCAGCCTGATACCTATGCTGACTCTTGGACTGGACGGAGCCGGACATATGGATGAAATTCCAGGTTACATCCAGTTAAAAGGAAATAAACTGCATACTAATTTCAAGATCAGCAGTGAGGGAGAGACTCTTATATTGTCAAATCCCGATTCTTCAGCAGTTGATTCCGTATCCCCAGTTCAGATGGTGGTTGACATCTCCTACGGACACAAACCTGACGGTTCAGGGAACCTTTTCTATTTTGCGGTCCCGACTCCGGGAGCGAACAATGTCAGTGAGGGATTCAGCGTACTGCCACGTGGAGACACTGTACAATTTTCAGTCAAAGGCGGCTACTTCCCGGGAGGATTCAATCTCGTGCTTTCCTCTGTTGATCCTGCTGACACCATATTTTACACACTCGACGGATCAGAGCCATCCAGGGACGATCCTGTCTATTCGGGGCCTATTGCCATCTCAACCAACAGCGTTGTAAGGGCAGTATCCCTGAACTGGCATAAGCTTCCGGGTGTGACCGCAACAAACACATATGTAACCAGCAAACACACGCTGCCCGTCTTTTGCATCAGCACAGATCCTGAAAATCTATGGGATTACTACACAGGCATTTATGTAATGGGTCCCAACGCTTCAACTACAAATCCCTATCATGGAGCGAATTTCTGGCAGGACTGGGAGAAAGAGGCGCATATGGAGTTCTATGATGAGAATAATGTAAGGCAGTTAAATCAGGATATAGGAATAAAGATATATGGCGCATGGTCGAGGGCTCATCCTCAGAAATCACTTGCTCTCTTTGCCCGCCGTGAATACGGGAAAGGCTCCTTTGATTACAAATTCTTTAAGGACAAACCAATATCGAAATTTGAATCGATAATTCTGAGGAATGGCGGCAACGACTGGGATTACGCAATATTCAGAGACGGACTGGCCTCAACTCTTGTCAGGGACATGAATATCGACAGGATGGCGTTTCAGCCTGCAATTCTTTATCTTAACGGAGAATACTGGGGAATACTGAATATCCGGGAAAAAATTAATCCAAACTTTCTTGCGGAGAATCATTTTATTGACCCCGAAAATGTAAACCTTCTTGAAGATAATGCTGACATTGTTGCCGGTACAAATGAATCATACCTGCAGCTTGCAGATTTCATCAGTTCAAATAACCTCGCTAATGAGCAGAGTTATACTCAGGTGAGCAACCAGATTGATGTCGATAATTTTATCCAGTACCAGCTGACAGAAATTTATATAGATAACGAAGACTGGCCCGGAAATAATATAAAATTCTGGAACACAAATGATCCCGGCAGTTTGTGGAGATGGATCCTGTTTGATGCTGATTTCGGATTTTCCATCTACCATAAAAACGCATATGAATACAACACGCTTGAATTTGCGCTTGCCACAGACGGACCTGACTGGCCAAATCCTCCGTGGGCAACTCTCATGTTAAGGAAAATGCTGGCTAATCCAGGATTCAAAAACAACTTTATCAATCAATACAGCGACAGGATTAACACCACATTCAAGTCTGACAGGATAGTGGCATTAACCGACTCGATCAAACAAATATTTATGCCTGAGATCAACCGGCATATTGATCGTTGGGAACTGAATTACAGCTACTTCATCAGCAGTATTAACAATATTACGAATTTTGCTATCAACAGGCCGGCATATGCCAGGGGACACTTAAAATCGGCGCTTGGATTGGGAGAGATGTTGACTTTGAGGCTGGAGGTCAGGAATCCAGGGGCAGGAAGGATAAAAGTCAACAGTGTTATCCCAGACAGTTTCCCCTTCACAGGCATTTACTTCAGAGGTATTCCAGTCAGGCTTACGGCAATTCCCGCTCCCGGCTACAGGTTCGTCAGGTGGGAAAATGGGAGCTTCATCTCTCCTGAGCAGACGATAGATTACAATATGTCGGCCAGTGCAATTTTCGCTGCTGTGTTTGAGGTTGCAGAAAACACCGACAACAGAATAGTAATTAACGAGATCAACTATAATTCTTCTCCTCAGAAGGACACTGAAGACTGGATCGAGCTTTACAATTCCGGAAACACAACTGTCGATCTGAAAGACTGGACCATTAGTGATTCGGGGCCGGAATCAGGATTTAAAATCCCTTCCAGCGTTGTACTGGTTCCCCGTGCGTTAGCTGTAATATGCCGTGATACAAAGGACTTTTTGAAATACTATCCCAAAGTAAGGGCCACTGCCGGCGACATGGATTTCGGACTAAGCTCCACAGGTGATGATATCAATCTTTTCGATCCCGATGGGAATCTTGTAGATTTTGTAAACTATTCTGTCAATTTACCCTGGCCGACTGACGCCAGCGGGACAGGAGCTACAATAGAGCTTACCGATCCATTCCGTGACAATAACCTCGGACAGAACTGGCGCTCGAATCATAACGGAGGATCTCCGGGTGAAAAGAACATAATAACGGGTATAGATCAGGAAGATGATTTTTCAGCAGGCCTTAATATTCTCAGCTGCTTCCCTAATCCGTTCCGGGATTTCACCACAATATATTTTGAAGTCAATGCCGCGGGAAAATACCAGATCCGGGTTTATGACCTGCAGGGAAGGTTATTGAAGGTAGTTACGGATAAAGTTTTCGAGTCGGGATCGTACACTATCGACTGGGATGGAAAAGATTCCGGAGGGTCATCGGTAAATGGGGGTGTTTACATCATCAGGATGTCAGGGAAAACCCTGAGCCGTAACTTAAAAGTTATTCATCTCGACTGATGATCATTTTTTGAAATCTCAGCCAGGCGTTTAAGAATTATGTTTCCCCTAGCCACAATACCTGCCGAGTTCTCCTCGTGAAGAAGGTTGATTGTTGAAGCAAGTTCGTGAATAAGCTCAGGATAAATAACAGCAATCTGATACATTATATCCATTGAATAAGCCTTGACCGCTATGGCGCTTGAGCCTGATCTTAATGCCGAAAAGCAGTAATCTGCAAGTTGTCCGTGGTGTCTGCTGTCGAGCTTTGAAATATCGGAGAGAGTAAGTATACGAAGAAATGACCGAAGGGTGCTCTCATTATCAATTTTCCCGAGAGATTCAATAATCTTAGGAACAAAATCAATGAAAAGGGCAGGATGATCGTCAGCAACTTTTGTAAGGGCCCATGATGAATGAAATGCAAGTTTTTTGTCATCTGAAAAAGAACATGCGAACAGCTTCTTGAATATCTGAGGATTCTCTGTCGCTGATGCCGCGATCCATTCAACTTCCTTTGCACTCATGGTGCTTCTCACCATATTACTGAAATCCTCATCTTCATTCTCATCGGGTTTTATTGCGATGGGTTCGGGTTGCAATTTGGAGGATTCAAATCTGTTGTATATCAGATAGTTATCAGCAACAATAATATCGGCCTCGGAAAAATCAAGGTCCCGAAGTCTTTCGGGAGGCAGCCATTTGTACTCTATATGCTCAGTCAGGACCGGTATATCGTCAAGCGTATCACAGATAAACGGAATCAGCAGGATATGCTTTTTCCCATAATCATAATCAACAGCTTCCATCCGTTGGCAGATAGCTATATCGATTGTAAGCTCTTCCCTTATTTCACGCAAAATACACTCCTCTTCCGACTCATTCTCTTTTACCTTTCCGCCAGGAAATTCCCACTTGAAAGGATGGTCGGTATTCCCTCCCCTTTGAACGGCAAGGATCTCATTATCATCATTCCTTATTATGGCACAAGTAACTTTTAGCATCAGCATCACGGTAAAAGATCTTCATAGAGGGGGATAACATTCAGGAACTCATATTTTGAGTTCTCAATATCAATCCTGCAGGCAAAGTGGTCGAGCCCGTTTGTCACGATCAGGTAAGGAACACGGAATCCCATATTATAGCAGACGATCTGGTCGAATACCTTATCGTTGATTTCAACTCCGGAAGACTTGCATTCAACAATCATTACCGGTTTTCCCGACCTGTCGTGCACCAGTATATCGACTCTTTTTTTCAGGTTATTATACTTCGACATAACTTCAATAGCAATGAGTCCGGGAGGATACCTGCCCTCATGCACAAGGTACCGGACAAAGTTCTGCCTTACCCACTCTTCAGGAGTAAGTCTTACGAATTTTTTCCTGATTGTATCAAGGATCATCTTCTCCCCTTCCTTCCCTGTGATCCGGAATGAATATTCAGGCAGATTTAACTGTTTCAACTTTGTTTTGTACTTTTGAAAGCAAATATAGGAGATAAATTTTACTGCCTGATGCATATGAAGACCAAAGAGGAAATAGTACATAACTGGCTCCCCAGATACACGGGAAAAGAAATTAAGTCGTTCGGCAAATATATTCTGCTGACAAACTTCATCCATTACCTGGAACTGTTCGCAAAATGGAACAATGTTGAAATAGAGGGAAGGGACAGGAATATGCAGAGCGCTACCTCTGATGGAATAACCATTATGAACTTCGGCATGGGAAGCCCGAATGCAGCCACCGTCATGGATCTGTTGAGCGCGGTGAGTCCCAATGCGGTTCTGTTCCTTGGTAAATGCGGAGGATTGAAGAAAAAGAATATGGTCGGGGATCTCATACTCCCGATTGCTGCCATCAGAAGTGATGGCACCTCAAATGATTATCTGCCCAATGAGGTTCCTGCGCTGCCGGCTTTTATGCTACAGAGTGCAATTTCTGCGGCGATAGTCAAATACAAGAAAGAATACTGGACAGGCACTGTATATACGACCAACAGAAGAGTCTGGGAATATGACGACAGATTTAAAAAATATCTTGTAAAAACCCGTGCTATGGCTATAGACATGGAGACCGCAACGATATTTACAGTTGGCTTTGCAAATGAAATACCGACAGGAGCCCTTCTGCTGGTTTCAGATCAACCTATGATATCAACAGGAATCAAAACCGCTGCCAGCGACAAGAGAGTGACCTCCAAGTTTACAGAGACACATCTGAAAATAGGCATCGATGCATTGAGAGAAATAAAGAAAAACGGTGTTTCTGTCAAACACCTTAAATTTTAAAATGGCTGTCACCTGCGAAGAGATATTATCAGACCTCAGGAAAAGGATATTCAAACCGGTCTATTTTCTTGCCGGTGAAGAACCTTACTATATCGACCTCATAACAGATTATATAGAGGAACATGTACTTGAAGAGGCTGAAAAATCATTCAACCAGGCGGTCTATTATGGTGAAGACACAACGGTTACTTCAATAATAGAAACAGCACGGAGGTTTCCGATGATGGCAACACATCAGGTGATCATTGTCAAGGAGGCCCAGTCGCTGAAAAAAATCGAGGACCTGCTCTTATATGTAGAGAAACCGCTTCTGTCGACGATTCTGGTAATCAACTATAAGTACAAAATCCCTGATAAGAGAACAAAGCTTTATAAAGTCCTGGAAAACCAGGGGCTCTACTTCGAATCAGGCAAGCTCCGGGATTACCAGGTCCCGGCATGGATTGAGAAATATCTGATAACCAGGGGCATTAAAATTGATCCCAGCGCCAGCGCCATGCTGACTGAATACCTGGGGACTGACCTTCACAAGATTGTCAACGAAATTGAGAAGCTTATCATTACACTTCCTGCGGGAAAGCCTGTAATTACCACTCTGCTCATAGAAAAGAACATTGGAATAAGCAAGGAGTATAATAATTTCGAGCTTCAGAAGGCGGTAGGAGAAAAGAACATCCTTAAGGCCGGCATGATCGTAAAACACTTTGGAAATAATCAAAAGGATAACCCTTTAACTCTTTCTATTGCATCACTCTTCAGCTATTTTACGAAGTTGCTGACATATCATTACCTGACTGATAAATCGAAGAACAATGTTGCCTCTGTCCTTAAAGTGAATCCCTATTTTGTGAAGGATTATGAGGTTTCAGCTTCGAAGTACAACGTAACAAAGACAATCCAGGTAATCAGCCTTCTTCGTACCTATGACATGAAATCGAAGGGTTTCGGGGATTTAAGCAGCGAACCGGGAGATTTGCTTAAAGAGTTGATATTCAGGATATTGCATCTCTAATTCATATCCGGTGATTCCGGAAAATCAGCCCACATACGGTATTTGCTCTTCATGCTGCGAAGGACTCTCTTCCATGTGTCGTCGACATTATTGTTCAGTACAATATCCGTATTGATCTTTGCTATCACCCACGAGTTCTCCTTCAGCTCTCTTTCGAGCTGCCCGGCTGACCAGCCGGAATATCCGAGGAAGAACCTGATCTGGGATCTTTTCAGCTTGCCGGTCTCAATCAATTCCCTTATAAGATCGATATCTCCGCCCCAGAAAATATTTTCATTAACCCAGACGCTCCTGGGTATCTGATCTCCGAGATTATGAAGGTAATGCAGGGTGTCGGGAACAACCGGGCCTCCCATGCTCAGATATTCTTCCCACTTATCGAAGCCCGAGATAGCATCACAAACCTTTATGTCGAGTTTTTTATTAAGGATAAAACCAACCGATCCTTCAGAGGTATGATCTGCAAGATATACAATCGTCCGGTTAAAGAAAGTATCAGGAAGAAAAGGCTCGGATATCAGTATCTTACCCTTTTCCGGGATCTTGTCTTCCGGCAGAATCGTAAAAAAATCCAGCTCCTGATCCATTTTCTTCACTTTGGCTTTTTTTACAGGTCGTAACAGCAATAGTGTTAAGATTGTCCTGGTTCATTCCAGACGATAAAATTATTGAAAAATTATCCATTAATCATAGCGCAGACCGAAAATTAATATTTCCCGGGCACTGATTCTCTCATCATCTTAAAGACTTCATCGAAAATATCCTCAGCGCTGGGTTTTGAAAAATAGTCTCCGTCAGTCGTATATGCAGGCCTGTGCTCCTTGCCTGTAAGAGTTACAGGAGGAGAGTCGAGGAATTGCCAGCCTCCCTGTTTTTCAAGCACTTGCTGCATCATGAATGCTGTTGTGCCTCCCGGAACATCCTCATCGAGGAAAAGTATCCTGTTGGTTTTTTTCAGTGAATCAAGAATAATGCCCTTAGTGTCGAACGGAACTAATGTCTGTATATCAATAAGTTCTACAGAAATATCATGTAATTCCAGCTGTCTGACAGCTTCTTCCGCTATCCTAACCGTCGATCCATAAGTAACAATAGTCACGTCGGAGCCGGTACTTAAAACTTCAGGGACACCCAGCTCTATCCTGAATTCACCCAGATTATCGGGCAGTTTTTCTTTCAGCCTGTAACCGTTAAGAGGCTCAATAACTATTGCAGGATCATTGCCTTCGAGCAAGGTATTGTAGAATCCTGCAGCTCTTGTCATGTCGCGGGGAGTGCAGACGTAGACTCCCCTGACCGAATTGATCAGCATGCTCATCGGAGAACCCGAATGCCATATTCCCTCAAGCCTGTGCCCGCGTGTAGAGATTATCAGTGGAGCAACCATTCTTCCTGCAGTCCTGTAATGTGTTGTTGCAAGGTCATCGCTAAGCAGCTGGAGGGCATACATAAGATAATCGAGGTACTGGATCTCGGCTATCGGTCTCATACCCCTTAAGGCCAGACCTATACCCTGACCAAGAATTGTTGCTTCCCTAATGCCGGTATCCGTGATCCTCAGCTCACCGAACTTTTTCTGAAGTCCTTCGAGTGACTGGTTTACTCCACCAATGTTTCCGGTATCTTCCCCGAAAGTGACAAGGAGAGGATTCTTAGTGAAGAGCCTGTCATAATTATCGCGTAAAATCTGCCTTCCCGGAACCTCCGGAGAACTCTCGGAATAAACGGGGGCTACGGGTTTAACATTAAGAACAGAGGTTTCAGTTTCATTATACAGGAATGAATTATAACTTATTGAAGCATCAGCATAATTGCGCTTCAGCCATCCATGAAGCTCCTCTCTAAGATTATCAGATTTTATGCAGGTTTCACATACGTTTCTGAGGATCTTGCGGGCTGCCATGAAATTATCTTTCCGTATAGGAGCTGCTACCTTGACAAGATCTTCTGTAATCTTATCGACCGATTCCTCCTTGGCTTCTTCGGCACAGCGGCATGTACGATCGCCTATTATCTTAACCAATGCATCACGTTCGGTCCTGATTGGATTCTGGAATAGTTCCCATCCTTTTTTTCTTGCTTGCTTAGCCTCTTCTTCAGCTTCTGCAGCAATAGCATTAAGCTCTGTCTCAGTGGCTATCTGCTGACCGATGATCCATTCTTTCATTTTTCGTATCGGATCGAATTCTTCTTCCCATTTAAGCCTTTCCTCTGGCTTATACCGCTCATGTGAACCTGACGTAGAATGACCAAGCGGCTGTGTTACCTCCTCAATATGGAAAAGAACAGGTATATGGTCGTTCCTGCATATCTTTATCCCTTCTTCATATAGTTTAACAAGCCCTGTATAGTCCCATCCCTTGCCTTTCAGGATCTTGAATCCCGGTTTACCGGGTTCGGCCTCGAATCCCTTAAGAATTTCAGATATGCTTCCTTTTGTTGTCTGGTATTTCTTCGGAACTGAAATTCCATATCCATCATCATATACTGAAATTGCCATCGGCACCTGAAGGACGCCGGCAGCATTGATTGTTTCCCAGAAATGACCTTCTGATGTGCTCGCATCGCCAATAGATCCGAAAGCAACCTCATTTCCCTTCAGCGATAGCGTTGTGAATTTATGGAGCTCAGCATTCTGCCTGAACAGTTTTGAAGCATAGGCAAGCCCAAGCAACCTGGGCATCTGACCTGCCGTAGGAGAAATATCTGAGGATGAGTTTTTTTGCTTTGTAAGGTCACGCCATGAGCCATCCTCATTAATGTTCGGAGTTGAAAAATGGTTATTAAACACCCTTCCTCCGTTACCCGGATTGAGATCTCTGTCGGTGTTGCCGTAAAGCTGGTGGAAGAACTGAGTTGAGCTGAGAAGTCCCATTGCCATCATCCATGTCTGGTCCCTGTAATAACCCGATCTCCAGTCACCATTCCTGAATTGCTTTGACATAGCAATCTGTATGATTTCTTTACCGTCGCCAAAAATTCCGAACTTGGCTTTGCCGGAAAGCACTTCACGGCGTCCTGCGATACTGAGGTTGCGGCTCAGGTTCGCTAGCCTGAAATCAGCAAGAATCTCATTTTTATCGATAATCTTCATATCTGTTATTGATATATATTTTTGTTTTTGCATACATTAAACAATAATAGAGGATAGTTGTTTAATCTATAAAGATAATAAGAGTGTATATTTGAATTTGAGACCCCATTACTTTCGATAATCATCGGTATCTCATCCGATCGCTAAGGTGATAATGATCCATCCGAGGAGAATCAAATGGGGAGTTTATTTAAAATGACACCATGTTTATCAAATTATTGATAATAAGTCTGTTAATGCTTACGTTGATCTTAGCATTGCTCGGCATCCGGCTCCTGCTCAAAAGGAACGGGAATTTTCCGGATACTCATATCAGCCACAATAAGGAAATGCAGAAACGGGGGATTACCTGTGCCCAGAAGACCAGCATTGGTTGCAATCCGGGTGAAGGCTTTGATGAATGTATGACCTGCGGAAAGAAAATATAATTATTTCTCTTCTTCAATGGAGTTCTTCAGTTTCTCTGTCATCCATGTTTTCAAATCTCCTTTATCATCGGAATAAATGAGATATGCATCAAACTCAGGATTAAGGTCAATAAATTCAATTGATTTTTCCTTTCCCATTACCATGCAGGCTGTTGCAATACCATCAGCCGTTGCACAATCGGATGCGAGTATAGTAGCGCTTAACAACTGATTTTTAGCGGGATATCCGGTTCTGGGATCGATAGTATGAGAATATTTAATTCCATTCTCAACGTAGAATCTTCTATAGTTCCCCGAAGTGGCAAGCGATCTGTCCTTTATCCTAATGATCGCTTTAAGGTCACTGCCCGGTGACATGTTATTATCGACAGGCCTGTCAATTCCTATCCTCCACATTTCTCCTCCCTTGGTGCCTTTAGCCCTTACCTCTCCTCCTATTTCAATCAAAAAGCTCCTGATTCCCTTTTCCTCAAGGAATTCGTAGACCACATCGACGGAATATCCCTGAGCAATTGCGTTAAAATCAAGGATTATGCGTGCATCTGATTTAATGATCTTTCCATCCTTAAGTTCGACTTTCTGCATGCCAACCAGGTCCAGGAGACTGTCGACCCGTGAAGCTGTAACATTCCTGTGCTCTTCAGGTCCGAAACCCCACGCCCTTACGAGCGGACCAACAGTCACGTCGAATGCTCCATCGGTAAGCTGTGATATCTCTGAAGATCTCTTAAAGACATGTATAAAAAACTTATCAGGGATCACGGTCTCATTTCGGTTGATCTTTGAAAGAATTGATGAGTCTTTGTAAAGAGAGAGAGACATGTCAAAATCGAGGAGGATCTTTTCGATCTCCTGCCTCAGAGACTGAGGATCGATTTTCCCCTGATTCTCGTATACAATACTGTACGTCGTACCCTGTGCTGCACCTGCAAAGCTTGAATAATCGGGATTCTGCCTGCACGAAAAAAATATAAGCAGGAAGAGGAGCTGGAAGATTAGAAACCTGGTTTTCATCTTAAATGCCGAAATCGTCAAAAGAAATATTTTCCTGTGGAACGCCCAGGCTGTCGAGCATTTTTACAACTGCATTATTCATCACCGGAGGACCGCAGAAGTAATATTCGATATCCTCGGGATCATCTCTCTTACCAAGGTAATTGTCGAGCAGGACCTTGTGAATAAATCCTGTATATCCTTTCCAGTTATCTTCGGGAAGCGGTTCAGAAAGCGCGAGGTTGAATGTGAAGTTCGGAAATTGCTTCTCGATATCCCTGAATTCGTCTTCATAGAAAACCTCCCTGAGGGATCTCGCCCCATACCAGTAGGATACCTTTCGTTGTGTTTTCAGGGTCCTGAACAGGTGGAAAATATGAGATCTCAGAGGCGCCATGCCTGCCCCGCCGCCTATATAGATCATCTCAGCATCTGTGTTCTTGATATGGAATTCACCATAAGGCCCTGAAATAGTCACTTTATCTCCTGGTTTCCTTGAAAAAACAAATGAGGAACAAATTCCAGGCGGAACACGCATGAACTCCTTCTTTGCATTATCCCAGGGGGGCGTTGCGATCCTGATGTTAAGCTTGATCAGGTTCTTTTCCGCAGGGTAATTAGCCATTGAGTAAGCACGGAAAGTCTCTTCAGAGCTCTTAACAGACAGGTCCCACATTTTGTATTTCTCCCAGTCGGATCTGTACTCTTCATCGATATTGAAATCCCTGAATGATGCCTGGTATTTCGGGACGTCTATCTGGATATATCCTCCCGGTTCAAAGTCAAGATGTTCTCCTTCGGGCAGCTTCACAACAAACTCCTTAATAAATGTTGCCACGTTCCTGTTCGACACAACTTCGCATTGCCATTTTTTAATTCCGAGGACCGATTCAGGCAGTTTTATCTTCAGTGTCTCCCTGACCTTTACCTGGCATCCAAGCCGCCATTGATCGAGTTGTTCTTTTCTTGTGAAGAAGCCGGTCTCTGTCGGCAGTATCGATCCTCCACCCTCGAGCACCTGGCATTTGCACATGCCGCAGGTACCTCCTCCACCACAGGCTGATGGTAAAAAAATGCCGTTTCCGGAAAGAGTCATAAGGAGATTTGAACCAGGAGAGACTACCAATTCGCGGTCGTTGATATGAAGAGTTACATCACCCTTAGGGGAGAGCTTATCCCTTGCAATGAGAAGCATCACGACAAGCAGCAGAATAATAATAAGAAATACAATTATGCTTAGCAGCGTGGTAAAAATCGTTGAAAATCCCAAGATCATGATACAATGTTTTCGATTAGAGTTTAATTCCCATGAATCCCATGAATGCTATAGCCATCAGGCCGGTAAGAATAAAAGTTATTCCCAGTCCCTTCAGTGGAGCAGGTACATTACTATACCGCATTTTCTCCCTGATCGCCGCCAGCCCCACAATCGCAAGCATCCATCCGACACCTGAGCCCACTCCGAATACAGTAGCTTCGAGCACATTCTCATATTCCCTTTCCTGCATAAAGAGAGCTGCTCCAAGGATAGCACAGTTAACCGCAATCAGGGGCAGGAAAATCCCCAAAGAATTATAGAGAGGAGGGCTGAATTTCTCTACTATCATTTCAACCAGCTGGGTCATTGCAGCGATTACGGCAATGAATATCATAAATGTCAGGAAACTGAGGTCGACACCTGCAAATCCTTCACCCAGCCAGATCAATGCACCTTTTCTCAGGAGATATTTCTCAAGAAGAAAATTGACAGGAACCGTGATCAGTAGAACAAAGATAACTGCCACACCGAGGCCCAATGCTGTTTTAACGTTTTTCGAAACCGCAAGGAAAGAGCACATTCCCAGGAAGAAGGCGAAAACCATATTGTCGATAAAAATCGACTTTATGAATATATTCAGATAGTGTTCCATAACTCTCTCCTTAATTATTTCTCTATAAGACTTCTATTCCTGCTCCTGTGAACCCATATTATCAGTCCCACAATTATCAGGGCCATTGGTGGAAGGATAACCATTCCATTGTTCTCATAGCCTGTTTTATATACGCCGAGCTTTTCCAGAACCGGATACCCATAGATAGTTCCAGAACCTAAAAGCTCCCTGGTGAATGCAACAATTATCAGGATAATGCCATATCCGGCTCCGTTACCAAGACCGTCGATAAATGACGGCCATGGTTTGTTGGCCATTGCAAAAGCCTCAAGACGACCCATCAGTATGCAGTTGGTTATTATGAGCCCTACAAAAACAGAAAGCTGCTTGCTCACGTCAAAAACAAAAGCCTTGAGAAACTGGTCAACCAGAATTACCATCGTGGCGGCAACAACCAGCTGAACAATTATTCTGATCCTGTCGGGTATATATTTCCGCATTGCTGCAATAACGACATTCGATACTGCAACCACTATTGTAACAGACAATGCCATTACAATCGCCGGTTTAAGCTTGACTGTCACAGCAAGCGCCGAGCAGATACCCAGGACCTGTACAGTGATAGGATTATTGTCAGCCAGCGGAGCAGTAAAAAATTTCAAGTTCTTTGCCGAGAACATCGGTTCTTTTTCCTGGTTGCTCATATATTATATCCTGTTTTTTATGAGGTAATCATTATATTTTTCCAGACAATCATAAAGCATATTCTCAAGACCTTTGCTTGTAATGGTTCCTCCGGAAATCGCATCAACACCGTGAGGATCTGCCTTATCAGCTCCGCCTTTATGAACCTGTATGGAAATAAACTTATCATTGTCAAATAATCTCTTGCCGGGGAACATACCTTCAAAGGCTGAAGTATTTATTTCAGCGCCAAGTCCCGGCGTTTCTCCTTTATGATCAAAGTTGACACCATAAATTGTATTCATATCCGACCTGAGAGAGACATAGCCATAAATCGGTCCCCATAAACCTTTTCCCTCAACAGGAATGATAATAACTTTCTCATTGTCATCAGTTGAAGCCCTGAATACCGGCAGATACTGCTTCTCAATTTGTTTCTTCTGCTCATTTCGCAGGTTTATTGAAAAAGCATCTATACCTTCCACAGGTTGTCCTGCAGAGTTGAGAACAAAGCCCTCGGTAATGTATTTAGAATAAAGCTCAACTGTATTCTCACGTGTTGCACTCACCCCGATGGATTCGAGCATATTCTTTTTCTTCTCAATTTCCATGTTCCTCTCCTGGGCCGGCTGAAGCAAGGTTGCAGCAAGCGACAGCAGAGTGGCAACGATAACAACCATTACAGTGGAAAATATGAAGATGTACCTGTTACTGAATTGCTTCATTTTGCTAAATTATTAGTTGCAATCTGAGACCTTTTAAGCCTTCTTTTTATGCTTGACTGAACAATAAAGTAGTCGATCAGCGGAGCAAAAAGATTCATCAGGAGTATCGCCAGCATTACACCTTCAGGATAGGCTGGATTAAGGACTCTGAATAAAATCGATAAAACTCCTATCAAAAATCCATAGATCCATTTACCCTTTTCGGTCTGAGAGCCGGTTACCGGATCAGTAGCCATAAACACGGCTCCGAAGGCAAAACCTCCCATTACGAAATGATAATAGAAAGGAAGTTCCATATATGTATTTGCCGAGATTGCATTCAGCAGCAATCCCATTGCCAGTCCGCCTCCAAAAACTGAAACCATTATCTTCCAGCTGCCTATTCCAGTCACTAGCAGAATAAGAGCTCCAATCAGGATTGCAATGGTTGAGGTCTCACCGACTGACCCGGGAATAGTACCGATGAACATATCGAGAAATGAAGGGAGGTTTGCGGTATCGCCAGCTGCGCATAATGAGAGGGGCGTTGCGCCTGAATAGCCGTCAATAACATTCTTTCCGGCGGTAAGGCCTTCAGTCCATACGTTATCGCCGGTCATCCATGCCGGGTAGTTGAAGAATAGAAAAGCTCTTGCCAGTAGTGCAGGATTGAAAATATTCATGCCAGTACCTCCGAAAACCTCTTTCCCCAGGATAACTGCAAAAGCAACGGCAATAGCGAGCATCCATAGCGGAATATCTACAGGCACGATTAGCGGAATAAGCAATCCTGTTACCAGGTAGCCTTCATTAATCTCATGACCGCGGATCTGTGCAGCAATAAACTCAATGCCTAATCCAACAACATAGCTGACGATTATCAGCGGCAGTATCTTGACGAAACCGAACCAGAAAGATTTTAATATTCCGGCTTCCGCTCCAACAGACCTGAAATACTGCAATCCGGTATTGAAGGCTCCAAAAAGAAGAACAGGCACCAGGGCCAGGATCACCACAGTCATGGTGCGTTTCATATCTATGCTGTCGCGAATGTGCGATCCCCTGAACGTCACCTTGTCGGAAACGAACATGAAAGACTCGAATCCTTCAAATACGGATCGCAGTTTTGAGAACCTGCCCCCTTCCTCAAAATGAGGCTTAAGCTTATCTAACTTTCTTCGTAAGGAATTCATTATATGATATTAACACATTTCACTAGCTCATTTCTTTCATCATCAGGTCTATTCCCTTCCTGATTATAGACTGGATCTCAATCTTTGAGGGACAGATGTATTCGCAAAGAGCAAAATCCTCCTCTGCCACTTCGTAAATGCCAAGGTTTTCCATCTCATCGATATCCCCGGCAAGGATCGCCTTGAACAATTGCATAGGATATATATCCATCGGCACAACCTTTTCATACTGCCCTGTAAGGACAAAAGCTCTTTCCCCGCCATGCATATTGGTATCCAGCTGGTAATCCCTTGCAGGAAGAAGCTTTGAAAGGAATACACGATAGAAGCTGAATTTCTTTGCACCGGGCATCACCCACCCAAAGAACTCATAATGATCGCCTTCAGGAATGACTGTTACCTGTGAATCATAATAACCAATGTATCCGTCTGCAGAGATTTTTGAGCCGGTAAGAACATTACCGCTTATATACCTGAGGGTTCCTTCCCTGACATTACCCTGGATCAGAGGAGTTACTGAAGTTCCTGAAAGAACTTTATAATACTGAGGATGCAGGACTTCCGAACCGGTAAGCGCTATAATCCTTTCAGGCCTGTAAATGCCATCCAGAAACAGGACCCCGATAGCCGTCACATCCTGAAGATTAACAAACCAGACCTTATCTCCTTTATTCACGGGATCAATATGATGAATATGGATTCCAACATTGCCTGCCGGATGCGGGCCTGTGAATTTTGATATTTCGATCCCCGAAGCCCCTTCCAGAACACGCGACGATGCTTTCGCGCCATCCAGCACCAGATGAACCTTCCCGTCCGTAAGCTTTCGAAGAACATTGATCCCAGTCTGAAAAGCTTGTGGAGACGAGTTATCCATGATGAAATTGTAATCAGGGGCAAGGGGAGCAGTGTCGAAACCTGAAATAAAAATTGATTTTGGAACATCACCCGGTTTTGCAATTACATGGTATGGTCTCTGCCTTATTACCGGCCAGAGCCCGGAAGCAAGCAGCTTCTCCTTTATGGAATCTCTTGTCAATCCGGCAGGATCTGATTTTCCGAAATCAATGCTTTCTTTGCCGTTTCTTTCAACGACTACCTCAAGCATCTTCCGCCGTTCTCCTCTTTCCACTGAAAGAACTGTACCGCTGACGGGTGATGTAAATACAATCTCAGGATGAAGCTTATCGTGGAACAGAGGTGTACCGGCCTGAACCTTGTCGCCAGGTTTAACATTAAGCTTGGGAGTGAGACCGGGAAAATCGACCGGTTTTACACCAAACTTCTCCGGCTGCGGTGCATTGGCAATAATCTCTTCAGCTGCACCCTTAATCCGGATGTCAAACCCTTTATTTAGCCTTATGGATTTCGACATTAATTAAGAGGTTTTTATAATAATACCTGAATAATCAAGTTCTGTTAATAAATTAACAATAGGCACAAAAGTACAAATAGCTCTCATTATTTCATCAAATATGCTTAATATGATGCTTAATTTTTTTTGCACTATTTTTGTTAATAGATTTTCATGATCATTTGAAATGCAATTTGCCTCAATATATACACTTCTTCTGTCTTCCATATGTATATCCCATGCCAGTGGAGAATCAGGGAACGGCGTTTACAAAAACCAGGTATTCGATGACAGGATAAAGACTGTCCAGATTTACAAGGAAGGCTGGAACCTGTCGTACCCGGTTATAAGACTGAACAGCACAGAGAAGCTGATTTTCCATTTTGACCTGCTTGGTGATCACGATGAAGCCTTTTCTTACACTTTTATCCATTGCGACAAGGATTGGAATAAAAGCGATATTTTCACATCTGACTATCTTGATGGTTTTCCGGAAAATCCGATAGAGGATCACAGACCATCCTTCAACACGACTACAAATTATACCCACTATAAGCTTACATTCCCAAATGACAGAATAAATATCAAGCTATCAGGTAATTATATCCTCTGTGTTTACCAGGCCGATGAGCCTGAAAAGCCTGCCGTCACCCAGCGGTTTATTGTTAAGGAAGATGCGGTCTCCTTCGATATGAATGTTCACCGTCCGGGGATGTCATCAGCAGGCGATGCCGGCCAGCAGGTTGATTTTACTATCGATATAACAAGGGCAGGCATTATAGATCCATTCAGGAATATCTATGCATCACTTCTTCAGAACGGAAGATGGGATAACTCAAAGAATAATCTTAAACCGGGGATATATGGCGGCAATGAGCTTAAATACAGCTCATTATCCGAAGAAAACATCTTCAGGGCAGGCAATGAATTCCGGTATTTCGATATAAAAAGCATTAAATACCAGTCGGAAAATGTAAGAAGGATAGACTTTCTGGCTCCTTATTATAATTTCTACCTGGCGCCATCTGAGAACAGGGAATTCAAACCTTATTTTTACTGGCAGGATTTCAACGGGAAGTATTATATAGCCAACCAGGAAGGCCGTGATCCGGAGACGGATGCAGATTATGTATATGTTTACTTCACACTTCCGTCAACTTATAAAGCAGAGGGTGGCGATCTTTATATCTCAGGAGGATTAAGCAACTGGTCTTTCGATAAAGATAACCGAATGACATTTAACAGCGAAAAGCGTCAGTACGAATGCACCATGCTGCTTAAGCAGGGATGGTACAATTATGAATACGCCTTCCTGAAGCAGGGAGAGAAAACAAGCACCGATTCAAAATTTGAGGGAAGCCATTATGAGACTGAGAATGACTACATGGCTATTATATATTACAGGAATCCCCGGGGCCGCTACGACAGGGTACTTGGAACAGGTTCTGTAAACACCCTCAATCGTATTTCCTATTGATTCGCATGGTGAGAATCTATGCCATTAAGCATAAGCAATGTATGCTCCACCGTCCGGAGTATTTCGGTCATATATTCATCTACGGCCTTTATTGAACCTGGCAGTGTATAGATCAAAGATTTGCCTGTGATCCCGGAGATCCCCCTGCTGAGCAGAGCATTGGGCTTCTGGGCGCCATACTTCACCCTGATGTATTCCATAATGCCCGGAATCTCTTTTGACAGGAGAGGTTTCACAGTTTCCACCGTAATGTCGCGGGGTCCTATGCCGGTTCCTCCGGTAGTAAAAATAATATCATAGACCTGCGATGATTTTCTGATCAGCTGATCCAGCATTTCAGGATCATCGGGTATAAGTTTCAGATCGATGCTGTGATCCCATCCTTCGGATTTCATGAATTCTTCCATCCTTTGCATTACCAGGGGACCACTGAGATCCTCATACTCACCTCTGAAAGCCCTGTCGCTCAGGGTTATCACAAGCACCTTATATTTTCCCGGGAGGTTCATTTCTTTATCTTTTCAATAAGCTCGGTCCTATCGATCACCATGTTCCTGTCAACAGCTTTGCACATATCATAAACCGTAAGCAGAGCCACTGAAACAGCAGTAAGAGCTTCCATCTCCACGCCTGTTTTGCCGGAGCTTTTAACTTCACTTTCTGCCGTTATTCCGGTTTCGTCGGTATTAAGCGAAATCCTGACATTCTCAATGGCGATGTTATGGCAAAGAGGAATAAGGTTCTGGGTTTGCTTTGCTGCATTTATTCCGGCAAGCTGGGCAACAGTAAGCACATCTCCCTTTTTCAGCTGGTTTTCATTTATAAGCTTTACTGTTTCGGCAGCTAAGGTAATATGTCCCCTTGCCCTGGCTGTCCTGGTCTGGACCTCCTTCTCACCGATGTCCACCATTATTGCCTTTCCGTGGCTGTCGGTGTGTGATAGTTTTTTCATTATCTCAACCTCCAATATTATAAAATTTCCCGGTATTATTACTTGAGCCGCATTCAGGCTTTAATCCGACAGCCTGTATAATAGCATTCTCATAGCCTATCTTTCTTATATCAAACTCCAGATCGTTGAAGAGACATGGCCTGAGCTTGCCTGTTGCAGTAAGCCTCAGGCGATTGCACAAAGAGCAGTTGCCTCCGGTGCCTCCATCGACAACAGTAAAATGGCCATTTACAAGGTCCATCTGATGTATATACCTGATCTCCAGATTATTGAACATGCTAAATTCAGCGATCTTCCTCGCATCTTCTTCATCTTTCGATTTCATAATCACACAATTTATCTTAATCGGGTGAAGACCTGCATTTTTTGCAGCATTTATTCCTTCGAATACATCGTCGACGTTACCTCCCCTTGTGATATAAGCAAATTTCTCAGGATCAGTTGTGTCAAGACTGATATTAACCCTGTGCAGACCTGCTGCTTTGAGGCTGGAGGCAAAATCCTTGAGAAGAATCCCGTTTGTGGTCATTGAAAGGTCATCGATACCTTTAATTCCGGCAATCATTTTAACCAGGGTTACAATGCCCTTTCTGACAAGGGGCTCACCGCCGGTTATCCTTACTTTATTAATCCCATATTTTACAGATGCTTCCACAAATCCTGCTATTTCATCGAACGACAGGATATCCTCATGCCGGAGAAGGGGTATTCCTTCTTCAGGCATGCAGTAACGGCACCTGAGATTGCATCTGTCCGTAACCGAAACACGGAGGTAATTAATTGTTCTGTTAAATCTGTCTAACACTTACAATTTCCCCTTTCTCAATAGTTTTTATTCCGGCATTCAGAGCCACAATGCCATCCGATTCAGGAAGGGCAGATATATGAGCCGATCCATGAAATTCGGTTGCGGTAACCATACCGTCATCGGTGATTATAACGGGGATCAGGATCATTCTTTCAGCATATTTCCGCGAGAACTTCTCCTTCATTGGCAGCCTAATTTCGACTGGTTTAAACTTGTGCCCCATCATTTTGAAGATCAGTGGTTTTGTCAATAATTCAAAGATGATGAAAGAAGAGACCGGATTTCCCGGAAGTCCGAAGATTACTGACTTTCTATGGAGTCCGAATGTTGTTGGTTTCCCGGGTTGTATTGCCACTCTGGAGAATAATAATTTCACCCCGGCTCTTTCCAGCACGGAGGGAACAAAATCAAAATCACCCATGGAGACACCTCCGGATATAAGCACAATGTCGTTTTCAGCAATTGCTTTTTCGACGATAGAGAGGGTAATTCCTTCATCATCCTTAGCAATTCCGTAGTATGTACCGAAACCTCCTGATCTTTCGACCTGTGCCATAAGCTGAAATGAGTTGCTGTTTCTTATCTGCGATCCGGAAGGTTTAAGATTAGGTTCCACCAGTTCACTTCCCGAGCTTATTACACCTATGTGCGGCTTTCTGCTTACCGTTACCAGGATATGTCCCACCATTGCCATAACGGCAATGTCCTGGGGCCGGATCAGCCGTCCCGGTTTCAGAACTACCTCTCCTTTTTTAATATCCTCAGCCCTGAAAGAGATATTTTCTTTTTTAAAAGTGCCTTTGAACCTGACTTTTCCGGAAGGCAGCGTTTCAGTATCCTCGACCATTATCACGCAATCTGCTCCCTCCGGGACCGGTGCTCCGGTCATAATCCGTGAGCACTCGTTCCGGGCGATTCTTTTCTCCGGATACTTCCCTGCCGGTATGGTTTCAATAACTTCAAGCTCGTTGTCAATGTCGGATTTACGGATGGCAAATCCATCCACTGAAGATTTATCAAAGGGAGGAATATCCATATCGCTTGATACCGGAGCTGCAAGCACCCGGTTCAGAGAATCAGTGAACGGGACAGTTTCAGTACCCGTGCTGAAAGCTGAATTCAGTACAATTTCTAAAGCCTTTTCAAATGGGATCATTTCCATAAACTGTCTTCTTGTTTCTTGTTTCTTGTTTCTTGTAGTGTCTAAAAAACCACACCCCCCTCGCCCCCCTCAAGGGGGGATGCTCTCATCCCGTCCCCTGCAAAACAATGCACGCTTCAGGTGTGAATGTTATCCAAACTTCCGATAATTCATTAATCTGCAGTAATTTAAAATTCTCTGCAGATATATCCACATAAAATCTTTCCCCCACATCAACAGTTACTTCCATTCCGTATTCAGAAGGAAAAATCTCCACAACTTTACCTTTATAACAATTTACGGAAGTATTTGACGGCTCCGCAGAGAATAATTTTATGGCATCGCCTCTGATAATCATTAGTCCTTCCGGAGGATAGGTGTCGTCTTTCATTACAAATGAGATGGAACCATCGCAGTGCGCTTTCCAGGTTCCCGGAGTACGTGAGAATTTCACCCTGAAAAAATTCCTTATCCCCGAGTATCTTGCGACAAACTTATTTACCGGTTTCCGGAATACTTCTGCTGTCGGGCCAACCTGAATAATATGCCCGCTGTGTATTACACCGACGCTTGTGGCAAGGCTTACCGCTTCGCGATAGTCGTGTGTAACGTGGACAATTGTAAGTCCGTTCCTGTTCAGCCGGCGGAATATACGTTTGATATCATCCTTGAGGCTGGCATCGATCGATGCGAGCGGTTCATCGAGCAGCAGGACCTTTGGAGATGTTATCAGGGTACGGGCAAGGGCTACCCTCTGCAGTTCGCCTCCTGAAAGGTTATTTGTGAAACGGTTCAAAAGACCTTCAATGTTAAGTTCTTCTGAAATTTTCTGAACCCTGGAATGTACTTCCTTTTTCTCAAGCCTGCTGCAATGAAGAGAATAAGCAATATTCCCGAATACCGTCATGTTCGGAAATATAGCATAGTCCTGGAAAACCAGTCCGACTTTTCTGTACTGGATCTTTTCTCCTGTAACATCTTTATTGTCAACCCAGATTCTCCCTGAGTCAGGTTCATTCAGACCGGCGATAAGCTCAAGAAGCTGTGTTTTTCCTGATCCTGACCGTCCAAGCAGAACAAAATACTCTCCCTCAGGTATGTAAAGGTCAATACCTGAAAGCCTGAAATCGCCCAGCTTTTTGTTTATATTTTCAAGCCTCAGCATCCGTTAATGTTTTGGTTTCCTTTTTTCTGACAGGAATCATCCGAAGCGTTATAAAAACGGCCAGGGCAACCAGTATAAACAGGACTGAAGCCGGCCGCGCATAGTTTAGACCGAAGGAGCTGAATCTTTCATATATCAGGACAGGCGCTATCATCGGGTGATAGGCCACAATAACCACGGCACCGAATTCGCTCATGCCTCTCGCAAACATCATTACGAAACCTGTCATTACGCTTCTCCAGGCTATTGGCAGTGAGACAGTAAAAAAGACCCGTGAACGGGTTGCACCCAGGGTTAGCGCTGCCTTCTCGAGCCGTTCCGGAACAGCAGCAAAGCCATCACGGGCCGAGTTGATAAGGAAAGGGACACTGACAAAAGCCATCGCAAGCGCAATACCTGCAGGATTATTTATGAGCGTCAGCCCTACCGCACCTGCAGCTTTGCCAAGAAACCCATCCCTCGAGATAAAGCCCAGAACTGCAAGTCCGGCAGCTGTATGTGGAAGTACGACAGGCAGGTCGATGATCCCCTGCACTATTTTTTTAAGCGGAAAATCTTTTCTTGCAAGAAGCCAGGCAAGGGGTATCGATCCTAATGCAAAAACGAAAGTGGCGGTGAATGCCACCCACAGGGTAAGCCATATACTGGCCTGAACTTCTTTATCGTTGACCGTTTCCAGTAACTCTGCGCCTCCTGTATGAAGAAACATCCCGGTCAGCGGAGCCAGAATGAACAGAAGAACCAGGGAGGCCAGGATAAGCATTATCCAGTTGAAGGGACTGTTCTTTATCATTCCTTCAGATATTCTTTAAGCTTAACAGGAATCAGTTCAGGCTGCTCGGTACTAAAAGGGATGATCGGTTCCTGTCCGTTTCGTCTGAAGATCTCCATACCCTCAGGGCTGATCATAAAGGCAACAAAATCGATCGCATGATGGATAGCAGGAGCATCTTTAAGTACGGAAAGACTATAATTTATGTATTCACCGGTGACTTTCATTGTACTTCCCGGCTTGCTTCCTGTTACATCAAGCGATGCCTTGTTATAAAGAGTGTTCATTTCAGGATTGCCCAGGTTTATCTCATCAGGCAATTTCACATACTTCATATTATGCTGTATTGCAACCGACTTATACTGAAACATATAATCGACGGCATTTGATTCAATAAGAGCAATAAGATCCACTTCTTTAGGTCTGATGAAGGAACGGTTTTTGGCTTGAAGCTGTTCAGCCAACCCCGGCTTTGAATAATAAGACTCTGCCAGGCTGAACATCAGAACGCTCCTGTAGCCGCACGGATCAGCATCAGGATCGGATCTGGCAAATGTAACATCATCTCTCAGAAGAATATCCATCCAGTTCCGGGAGTTTATCACTTCTGAATACCTGGCTTTTTCCTGGTAAGCAATAACAATTTCATTTGTGGCAAAGCGTATGCTCCAGTCGGCGTATTCCGGTACGATAAGCTGATCGATAACGAAATAATCTGCAGAAGCTATTATATCGCAGGGCTTCTTAAGCTCTGTGATCTTACGGGCACAAACAAGACTTCCGGCCGGTTCCATAAGAATTCTGATCCCGGGATTTCTTTTTTCATATTCATCCGAGATCTGCTTTAAAGGAACTGAAAGGCTCCCTGCATGGAAGATAATTATCTCGTCAGGTTTGTTTTTGCATCCCGACAAAACAATAATACCAGCAAATAATAATTTGATTAACCGATTCAAGCTTGTACGAAATTTTTTATTGCAGAGGCTGTCTTAAAAGAAAATTTCTTAATAGCATTTCCCTTCGTGCGACTTCGTTCTATACTTTGTGATACTTTGTGGTTCAATGATTTTGTTTTACCACAAAGGTACTCAAAGGTTATCACTAAGGATCACCAAGGGCTTGTTAGACATCCTCTACATCTGGTAGTTTTTAACGACATCAATAACCTCTGGCAGGTCCATCCCTATCTTTTTCAGAAAATCGATAGTCGGAACACCATTTTTGTTCCATCCTCTGCGTTTATATACAGCATCAACAAGACCTTCATATTGTTCTTCCCTATAGTTACGCAATAATTTCATCTTTTCCTCTGTAGCCATCCCCTCAGTATTAATTCCGAGCTTCTCCCTGAGCTGTTTATCATATCTTTCAGCCCGCGATTCATATTCCTCTTTTGTTACAGGACCGGCAGCACGATAAGGCTGCCTGTCGTAAATACGCGTTCCGAATCCTCTTCTCAGGTTAAACACTCTCTGGAAGGTATAAACCCTCTCGGAATCCTCAATAAGTTTCTTCTTGTCAAACTCCCGGCCGGTAACAGCCTTATATATAGTTACATAATTATCGACATGCTCTGGCACTTTAGCAGGTTCGTCTGTTTGGGCGTTGGTTTCAGGTTCCACGTCATTCCATGGGAGCTTGCATAAGCCTACGAGCCCGAACCAGGTCCGGAACATCGGGAAATAGTGCAGAGCCTCTGCCTTATTTTCAAAAGTCGGGATCTGGTTGTTGACCATATCCATGAATATCAGCCATGCTTCATCATGCTGGGGACCTTTATTGGTAAGTGCAAACCCTCCCTGCTGAGCAAGCGATTCCTTAGGCATATACTGGGAGTACTCGAGCCCCTTGTTCTCCATGCCAATGTCGTTCAGAAATGACGGATCTCCCCAACTCTTTTCAATGAAGATCTCCTTCATCCTGCGGACACCCTGCCCTGCAATAAGTCCGAATCCTTCTCCCCTGGCGACCTGGTGGAGCATTTCAAGCGCATCAGTGGCATTTCCGAATCTGAGATCAAGACCTCCGGTTCTCTCCCTGGTGAGTATTCCGTTCTCAAAGCATTCCATAATAAATGCCGTCAGTGTGCTCCAGGTTATCGTGCAGATACCATACGTGTCGCAGTAAAAATTCGTTTCAATAATATAGTCCGGGTCGAAGATCCCGCAATTAGATCCGAGACCAGCAGCATTTTCATATTCGGGACCGTCAACTGTAACTTTCTGCCCTTTATAAGGTCCTGTTTTAAGTTCAAAATCCTCAATGCGTTTACTGCACGACATATTGCATCCGATCCAGCATCCGTCAGGTGTATTCTGCACAAAATTTCTTTTCCACACCGAAGAATCTATTTTATATGCATCGGGGTGGCTTCCGAATTTATAATTATGGACCGGCAGAAGGTCATGGTCATTCATGATCTCCATAAGATGGGCCGTACCAACCTGCCTCATCTGGCACTGTTTGTCGTCAAGTTCGCGAATCTCCCTGTTGAATCGTTTACCCCTTTCCATAATAGCTTCCAGGTCGACCACGTTGTTCAGATTTCCCTTTACACCCGGGATTTTACAAACAATGGCTTTTATCTTTTTATTTCTGAATACCGTACCAATTCCACCCCGGCCAGCCTGTTTAAGACGGATCTTTTTTCTTTTTGAATCATAAAAGCTGAAGTTCAGCATTCCTATCAAGGAATGTTCTGCAGCTGATCCTGTCGAAACAATTCCTATATTCTTTTTTTCTTCCTCAGTTGAAGCAAATATCTCAGTCAGCTGTTCAGTAAGAACGTGGCTGTCAACTGCCTCAGCCGGAGCTTCAAAGATCTCCACTATGTGGTTGATTCCGTCGATGAAGATTATGACATCTTTTCTTGCTTTGCCACGTATCTCAAGTGCATCGAAGCCTGAAAACTTAAGGAAGGGGCCGAAGAATCCCCCAACATTGCTGTCCATGACCGAATTAGTCTGGGGCGATATGCTCACCACCAGAGACTTTCCGGTACCGGAGTACTGAGTAATCCCGCCGATTGGTCCTGACGATATAATAATCTCATTTTCAGGGTCATTCCACTTGGTTTCAGGCTTCGTAGCATCCCAAAGGAGCCTTAATCCATATCCTTTGCCACCGATAAACTTTTCCTTCATTGCAGAAGGCACATCCTTTTCAAATATTTCTGCCGATCCTGCATCGACAGTGAGAACTTTATCGGTATAGCCTTTGCTTAGCGGTTTCCAGGAATATTCCCATCTGTTAAGGAGCTGGTGTTGTGATCTGATTTCTTCTGCATCCATATCTGTAATATTTAGCATCGGGATTAAAATATCAAAATTAAGATTTTATGGCATTTAGCATATGATATAAATCATTTTATCCCGCTCATAGCCATCTATTTTCAGCCTTAATAATAAACTGCATAGGAACAGGAAAAGCTGATGTGACAACAAATAAGTAAAATATTCCCTTTCCGGTCAAAATGTAATACTTTTGCGTATAATATAAACTTCATTAAAACCAGGAAGTATTACCCTTCCGCCGTATATTAAATTTGAATTGCAGTTAAATGTCTGTCTAAAAATGAAGTTCCCGGAAATAAAAGAACATCTTTCAAAATTCAGGGTAGGAATTGCCGGTGCGGGAGGACTCGGATCAAATTGTGCTGTCTCGCTTGCCCGTAGCGGAGTCGGGACAATTGTCATTTCCGATTTTGACATCATTGAACCAGCTAACCTTAATCGTCAGTACTATTTTACCAGCCAGATAGGGATGATGAAATCGACTGCCCTGAAGGAGACCATCGCAAGGATCAATCCTGATACGACTGTCATAGCGCATACAGAGAAGCTGAACAGGCATAATATCCCGGAGATATTCTCGGGATGTGACGTGATTGTAGAGGCATTTGACAGTGATGAAATGAAGCAGATGCTTATTGAAACTGTACTTACAGAAATGGAAGGGATCCCGGTGGTTGTAGGATCAGGTCTTGCCGGATGGGGAAACAGTGAAGCCATAAGATTCCGGAAAGCAGATGAAACTATCTACATCTGCGGTGATGAATCTACTTCCGTTGATGATGAAATGCCCCCAATGGCTCCAAGGGTCGGGATGGTTGCCAATATGCAGGCAAATACAGTTGTTGAGATCCTGATGAGAAGAAACAAAGATTATTTTACAGTATGAAGATACTTCTGAACAACCGGGAAGAGGAATTCAAAACAGAAGTACTGAGCATCAGCGGGATGCTCGAACTGAAGAAATTTTCATTCAGGATGAGGATCATAAAAGTGAACGGGATCCTTATACCGAAGGATAAGTACGACTCTACTTTTTTGCAGGACGGGGATAATGTTCTCATGCTCTACCTGATGAGCGGCGGATGATAAATAAATTGTACCTTTGAATCATGATATCAAAGTTCAAGTTCATAGAAAAGATACCACCTTCACTAAGGAATAAATATATCCTTACTATACTGGTCTTCATTCTCTGGATTTGTCTGCTCGATTCAAATAACCTTATCGCCAGGTTCAGGGACATGCACAAACTGCACAAATTAAAAAGCGACAGGGAGTACTACACCAACAAAATTGAAACTGACAATAAGAGACTCAGGGAACTGAAAACAGACAACAGGAATCTTGAGAAATTTGCCAGGGAGCAGTATCACATGAAAAAAGCCGATGAGGATCTTTACATCGTACTTACACCCTCTGAGGACCGACGAATTACAAGAAGAAATAATTAATCCTTCATTTCCATTTTCCGGAAAATAAGCAATAGTTCTTGAGGATCCTTTGATGTTGCAAAAATGCGGGCGGCCGGCAGAAAATCATAAGCGGCTTCTGCAACAGGTTTTTTCCGATACATTTCTTTATGGGTATGATTCAGGAATTTTATTATCCTGAACATATTGAACCATGCATAAAATCTTTTAAGGAATGAATCCTTCCCGGATGTATTGTTTTGAATCTCTGTGAGTTTGTGTTGCCATTCAAATAATCCGATAAATGATCTTATGTCTTCGGAAAGAGTGTTATAAAACGAAGTTATTTCCGCTGCTCCGGCATCTGACAATCGTTCAACAGCGGAAAAAAGATCACGGAGCCCCATGAAGGCTTCCGGATTATATGTAAGTAACTGGCCGCTATTGTCATCCATCATCTTTGAAACAATAACCCCGGTTCCGAAAGGGACCCTGGAGGATATTCTGGGAGAGGGATGGACCATGGTTGAGTTTAACGCAAAGTACCCCCCCTGAGGTATCAGCTTCTGTATATAATAAAAATCCTCACCTGCCTCTTTACGGCTCATGCCTCCTGCCTTAAGATATGCTGAAGCTCTGAATGCCATAGCAGAGCCGATAGTATGGAAAGCATAAGGATAGCCTGTGTACTTTACTGCCTGGTAAAAATATCTCATATGCAGTTCATACAAAGTCACATATTTGTATACCTTTTCATTGAATTCATCACCGGTTAGCGGGTGTTCGAACTGTATAGAGCATGCTTTCCTGTCTTTTCGCTTGTAAAAATCGTTGTAAAGGGCTGTGAAATAGTTTCTTTCGACAGTGCAGTCTGCATCAAGGCTCACGATAAGCCCATCCTGATCATCGACTGCATCATAACGCCGCAAGGCTTCATCCATTCCTGTTTTTCTTGCGAGGCCGACACCCCAGTCGTCAAAAACCGGTTTTCCTGCATTAAAATAAAAAAGCCGGAAAAAACAATCACTGTTTTTTTTCTTCCACTTCAGAATATTGTCAATGCAAACAGCATTATTTTCCAGGCTTTTACCCGTGGCAGTTGAATTTGCATTTACAATAATTATCAGCTCAACCCTGCATGGGGGTTCGTAGCATGAGGCAAGTGAATCGAGAAGCAGTGCAATTCCGGGCTCGTCAAATGCCGGAACGACAACAATTATACCTGTCCGGGAATCCGGATCTTCTGAGAACAGCTGAGGGAATAAGGCTCTTTTTTTAAGCCACGCTGTGGCGAAAGCCATCCTTTTATTTTTTCTCTCCCTTGTATTTCAGGTTCAGTGCGTCGAGCACCTTCTGGGTAATATCAAGTCCCGGATCTCCGTAGAGAACAGGGCTTCCGAAGGATTTTCCGAGAATAAACTGGTAGTTGTACTGGGATTTATTCTCTTCAAGATATGTTGTTATATAATCAACGATCTGCCTGTTCATCACCTGCTCTTCTTCGAGAAGGTCAGACTGAAGCTTCTGCTGAAGAGAGTAGAGTTCCTGTTGCTGCTGATAAAGAGCCTGTTCCATTTCAGCCGCCTGGGCTCTTGTTACTAGTCCTTTATTTACTTTCTCCTGAGCATCGGATGCACTCTTTTTCAACTGGTTTTCCTTGGAATTATATTCAGCTTCCGCTTTTTTCTGTTTTTCCATAAGGTCTGCCCTTCTGTCAAAGAACATATCAAACTTATAGATCACAGTATCAATATTTACGAATGCCACTCCCTCTGAAGTGACTTCAGACCGATTACCTTCCGCGGATGATCTGGCTTCTTTCTTACCAAAGAAATGCAGAAAAAACAGGAATGCTACAGCGGCAAAGAGAACAGCAAAAAGTACTATGGATAGCTTCTTCATCTCTGATAGAATATTTGTTAAACATTTGTAAGCCGCAAATATAAAAAATAAATCCTTCAGGGAACCATGGAAGAAATAATTAATATGTAATATTTATTAAGAAGGTGTACTGGCAATGGGTGTCAGCGGCAGAGAGGACTAAGTTGTCAGAATTCCGGACAGGGAATGGCTCTTATCCTTTTTCTCTGGGGACTTAAGTTGAATGAAGTGAATTCATAGATCAGAGACACTTCATGAGCACCACCCGTGTTTCCGATAAGATTTGAAATTGTAAAGTCATAGCTGTAGCCTATGTGAAACTGGCTTGTCTTAAAGCCGACCAGACCTATAATTGCATCTCCCGCTTGTGTCGTAAGGAATGGGATACCCCTGTACCAGATACCAAATATCAAAGGATCGCGGTAATAGTACAATCCTATATCAGTCTGATGGAACTTCGCCTGGGTCTGGTAATTAATCGCTACCGACATAACCTCCCTGAGCTTAACGCGAAGTCTTGTTTTTTTATAGAGCTGGATACCTCCATAGAAATTGAATTTTATCGGAACAGTTGCATCATCGCCGTAGAAGGAGGTTTTCGGAACCAGGAGATGATCAAGTGTGAAACCTGCCCACATCTCGTCATTATAAGCCAGCGCCGAGGCTGCGAAGTCGACATCCGCAACACTTTCAAATGGTGGCGGATATATGGATGGGGTTGTTCCGCTTCCTGTGAGCTGGCTGTTAAACACAAGCTTGTAGATATCCAGTCCCAGATAGTAGAACTTAAAATTAACTCCCGGCCTTATGTGCCAGTTGTTAGTAATATTAAAATCGTATGAGTACAGAAGTCCGATATTTGTTGTACTAAGGTTTCCGGCCCCGGCCACATCGTATGTAGCCAGAACTCCAACGCCTGAATTGAAGTTTGGCATTGCCATGTCAAAGGAGACGCTGTAGGTGTGAAAAATACTTTTGGGAATTGCAGGCCACTGGTTTCTGTAATTCAAGCTAAGCCTGTACTGCTCAGTGGCTCCGGCAAATGACGGAGACAGGTAGAGTGCGTTAGCGTAAAATTGTGAGAATGTAGGATCCTGGCTAAAACATTCTATATTGACAAGAACCGCAAGCAAAAATATGTATGTAGTCCTTTTCAGCAAAACTGGTCTGGTTAGTTTATTTAAGCGAAATTAAATAAAACCATTCACAATTTTTTAATAAAAAACGAAATTATGAACCAAATGTGATGTGCCTGGATGAATTTTTCGTGAAGAAATAAAATAACAGGATCGCTTCTCCAGATTATATAAAATCTTAAACCACGATTACTTGGACTCTTAAGAAAGAATATGCTTAATTTTTCAGGAGTGTCAGGTCCCCTACTTTTGTAAACTGCCCGTTGTTGATAAATTTACCCCGCACTTTCCAAACATATACGCCGGGATCACATATCTGCCCTTTGTAATAACCATCCCATCCAAAGTTAACATCATTACTTTCAAAGACCATAATCCCTCTTTTGCTGAAAATCCTCAACTGATATTCAGTCACACCTGAATGTACAGGGTGAAAAATCTGAGAAGATTCATCGCTTTTTGGTGAATAGTATCCACCCGAAGGACCTGTTGGATTTGGAATGAATGCATTGGGAAATTCAATGAAATTCCCTGAGGACGAAAATGCATTATATATTACAAGAGAATCTGAGCATCCATACTCTGAAGCTGCAATAAGCTGAACATTATACGTGCCATACCTCTGGTAAGAATGCATTGGTTCAAAAAGGTCCGATGTCGTTCCATCGCCAAAATCCCATCTGTAAATGACTGCATTTTCGGAATAATTGCGAAAGGAGATCTCATCGCGGGGAAGTACAGCGGATTCAGGTAATATCTCAAATTTTGCGACAGGTTTGGGATGCACGGTGATCCGAATAGAGGAAGCAAGCTTTTCATTCCTGTTTGTTACTTTCAGTGTTACATAGAATTCTCCGGGATTGTCGAATATCCAAACAGGATTTCTCAATGAGGAATTTCCACCATCGCCAAATTGCCAATAGCAAATATCTTCTGCCCCGGCCAGACTTGTAAAGCTGACCTTAAGAGGAGAACAACCCTCCGTGACGGAGGCTTCTATCAGTGACTGTGATATAGTGTTGCCAATGAGCTTATTGTCACTTTTTATGTCATCAATAACAGCTGTGGAAGGCAAGTCGGTTACTTTTTGAGCTTCCAGGGAATTACCGGTTACGGAGACTGACGGTTCAATATATGCTTTTTCGTCAGATTTGAGGTCAGTTTCCGGTGAAGCACTCTTCTCCATAAAGCTCCTTCCAGGCTTATTATTTTCTACAGGAACATTTGAAGTAACATGAAGATCATTTGTAACGCTATGATCGACAGAAACCTGGTTCTCCACTGGTTGCCCGACTTTAAGCTCACTGTTTTGCCTGGAAGGCGACATGGTAAGAATTAAAGCAAGAGTAGTTCCGGCAGCAGCCACTGCAGCGCCGGCATACCATATGTTAAACCTGGCCGGATCAAAACGCAGGAATTCCTTCATCCCAACCTTCCGCATCAAAATCTGGTTCAGGGCTGGAGAAGGTGTAATCTCTGCATTTTCAAGCTTTTGCCTGAAGAGATCATTCAATTCCTTATCGTCAATAAAATCCTCCACTTTTCTACTTTATCTTTGGTGCTCGGTCCTGGGTACTCGGTACTCGGTACTCGGTGTTCGGTCTTTTCTATTCCTTCCCTCCGGAATAACTGCTTTTCAATGTTCTCAGCTTCTCCAGCTTTCCTCTCAGAACCGCCTTAGCCCTGCTGTACTGCGATTTGGACGTATTTGTATCAATCTCCAGCATTTCAGCAATTTCCTTATGTTTGTACCCTTCAACTGCGTACAGGTTAAAGACCATCCTGTATCCTGAAGGCAGCTCATTCAGCACTTTAAAAAGTTCATCGGAGGAAAATAGATCATCCTCAAAACTTGCAGTGCCGGTCTCAATAGACACAAATTCCTCAATCTCAACATGATACCTGAATTTGAGGTTTTTGTGATAATGAGTAATAGCAGTATTTACAGCAACCTTGCGTAACCAGCCTATAAAAGAACCCGTTCCAGAATAATCCCGGATGTTGAAAAATATTTTCAGAAAACTATCCTGCAATATGTCCTCTGCCTCAGCTTTATCTGTCGCATACCTCAGACAAACACCCAGAAGAAAGCGCGAATACTTGTCGTACAGCAACTGCTGCGCTTTTTTTTCATGTTTCGCGCATCCTTCAATTATTTGCTGATCACTCATCATCGATTGAGGACATTTTAATGACAATTCCAGGCAGGAAATGGTTGCATTCTCTGAAAAAATTATTCTAATTAAATGATTTCTTCTTCAGATCTTCCAATTAAATGACAAAGGTCATTAAAAAAAATGACTGACTGGACTTAATTTGTGAGTTTAAATCTTATTACTTTGCCTAAAATTCAATTTCCATGTTTAACAGATTCATTGCCGCAATACTACCATACTTTCCTAAGAAGTTTATATGGCTCTTTTCCAACTCTTACATTTCCGGTGAGAAGATTGAAGACGCCATAAGGGTATCTAAAGAACTTAATAGCAAGAAAATAAAAGTTACCCTTGATGTGCTTGGGGAATTCATTAAGGATCTCGATGAGGCAGAAGCTAACAAAAAGGAGTGCATTGAAACCGCAGAACAGATTCATTTGAACGGTATTGACGGGAATTTATCGGTTAAGCCGACAAGCTTCGGACTCCTTATAGATAAAGAGGTTTGCTACAGGCACATCCGGGAAATAGTTGTTAAGGCAGCTTCATTCAACAACTTTATAAGGATCGACATGGAGGATTCTCCATGCACAAGCCTTGAAATTGAACTCTTCCGCAGATTGAAAACAGAGTTCCCGGCAAATGTCGGACTTGTAATACAGGCTTACCTGAAGAGGACTCTGGACGATATAAAGGGACTGACCGATCTTAACAGCGAGTCGACTCCTCTCAGCTTCAGGCTTTGCAAAGGAATCTATGTCGAGCCGGAAGCGATCTCATACAAGAAGTACGAGGAAATAAATCAGCACTACCTTGAAGATCTGGAGTACATGTTTGCCAATAAAATCCATGTGGGGATCGCCACACATGATAAACAACTGGTTGAAGGCGCATATGCTCTTCTTAAAAAATACAATGTTCCGAAGCATCTTTATGAATTCCAGATGCTTCATGGCGTAACTCCCAAACTGCGCGAAAGCATCGTAAACAATGGACATTCCATGAGAGTTTACGTCCCGTACGGTGAAAGATGGTTCGGCTACTGCACCCGCAGGATGAAGGAAAACCCAAGAATGGTGCAGGATATCATTAAAGCAATATTCTATAAAGGCTGATGTTTAAAATTGCGGATCTCGGATTGTCGATTTCGGATCTAAATCCGAAATCCAAAATCCGCAATCCGAAATTCTATTTCCTTTCCTTCAATGAGTCCATGTACCTTGAGATGATCATATTCATCTCCTGGTCTGTGATCGTTGGCTTGACAGCTGAAGGTTTCTCAGACATACCATGTATCAGGAGATAGGCGGCCGGGATTAAGAGAAGCGGACTGATTCCTGCAATCTTGTCAGATGGTATCTGCCCTTTTGAGTAAGCATCGTTTTTTTGCTGCTGCCTCAGCATTTCATAATTCATAGCCGGATCGCCCATCCTTGCACTATTTACTCTTCCCTGGTAGGACGAAACAGCCATGTTATACTTTGCATTTTCCATTTCCCTGCTTGCTTCCGAAGGCGGCCTGAGGAGATCAGACCTGAGCGAAGCCATCCTCGGAAATATAACCACCTCTCCGATATTAACGGTATCCCCATGCATAAAAACACCTGCAATAAACTCTCTGCCTTTCAATGTATCACTAATATGCAAAACAGTCTTTTTATAGCCGATATTGCTGAAAACAACAGTATCTCTTCTGTTTACATAAAATGCAAATTTTCCATCGGCGTCACTTATGGATGTAAAAAGCCTGTTTATAAAGATCTGTGAATTTGGCAAGGGTTTTTCTGTGCCGGCATCCAGGATCATGCCATGGAATAGTATCTTGTTCTCACCGGATTTGGTAACCTGTGGGAATGCCTGAAGGGATAGATAAAAAGAAACCGAAAGAAAGAGTAACAATCTCCTGGATTCCATATTATTACAATTTAATTATCAATTCATCCAGCGGTCTTTTCGGGACATGATGATTCTTTTCACTATCTCTCCAGTACCTGATATCACCATCCTTGATCCTGTCGATTATTATATTTTCGACAGGTTTGCCAAGCGCAAGAATCAACAATATATCGTATTTCTCAGGGATCTTCAATTCGCTGCGCAACTGATCACGACGGATCGATGCAATCATGCACCCTCCAAGACCTGATTCAGTGGCACCAAGCATTATGCTTTGAGCCGCAATACCATGATCAACCCCGAATCCTTCTGCAATAGATTTATCACCCAGGATAACTATATAAGCTGAAGGTCTTTCTCCTTTTTCTGGTCCATCCCAGTCCTTAAGGTATGCTGCCCAGACAATCGATGGAAAAATCCTGTTACAATCCTCCTCAGAGTTGTAAATGAGGTACTTAAGAGGCTGCCTGTTCGCGCCCGACGCTGACAGCCTTGCCAGATCGATCAATTCTTCAAGAATCCTGTAGTCGATCCGGTGTGATTCATCAAAGCGTCTGTAAGAACGGTTTTTAAGAACAATATCCTTAAGTTTCATTTTTGACTGCTTTAGTTATTGTCGGAATATAGTCCCTCCCTTGACAGTAAATGATCAAGGTTAGCAAGTCCGTAGACAACCACGGCTGTTACAACTGAAGTATGCTCCTGGTATTCAGGTATGCTCTTATTGTAAAGATCACTTTCAGTGTGCCAGATCTCACTGTAATTGAAGTTATATCCCTTAGAGTCGGGAGCATCAAAACTGAGCGTCGGGACCCCTTTGACTGCAAAGGGGCCGCTGTCGGTTCCGCTTGCGACTGTCGGCTTCGGTCTGGCCGGTTGTGTCCGTTTTGTAAGAGTAAAGGGAAAATCAGGATTTATGTCATTAAGGGGTTTGCATACTTTCTCAAAATCATTATACATTGATTCAGGTACGCTAAGTCCTGTCGCAACTGTCGGTCCTCCGTCACGGTTAAAGTAATTGGATATCTTCGGAAGCTTGTCCTTATTTGCCTCCACCCAGTGTTTTGATCCAAGCAGGCCAAATTCCTCAGCAGCCCATAAGGGCACAAGTATTGTACGTTTTGGTTTTCCTCCCGCCGCCATAATCAGCCTTGCCGCTTCCATATTTGGTGTCGCACCGGAGCCATCATCAACACCGCCAGTCGCTACATCGTACGAGTCGAGATGGCCTCCCATCATTACATATTCATCGGGGTACTGTGTCCCTCGAATAACTCCAATTACATTATGGTATTTTACCGGACCGGGCTTGAAATGATTTCTGATATCGAATTCAAGAAGGAAATACTTTCGTTCCTTCACCATTTTCTCAATTATAGCGTACTGGTTTTCATCAAGCTTAATATCGCAAACTGTGGGGAGGGTTTCGAATGTAAGCTTATCAAGGTTCTTACGGTCATACAGAGTCCTTATCGGCACAGATGCAGACTGAATTATCCCAAGAATACCGGCTTCACGCATCTCCTTAAAGAACAAAGCAGGTTCATCCTTCATCTTGGGATCATTAACCTGAGGCAATATTCCGGGAGGAGGACCGCCCGGTCCTCCCGTCCTGCTTCCACGGGATGCCTTTGAAAGAGAATCATTATAAGCAATAACCCTTGCCCTTACCGAATCTCCCTTGGCCGACCAGTCAATAGGAAATCCGTCGCTCTTTCCTGTTATCAGCACCCAGGCTCCATTGAGGGCGCCCTTCATCCTTTCGAACTCATCCCTGGTCTTGGGTTCCATAAGAACATGCCCGCGCTGGATACCTTTAGTCCCTGAGGTATAGGAAGGAGTTGTAAAATGGAGAATCATTCCTTCGTCGGATAGCATCCTCCCGGACCAGGGACCGCGGTTAAATCCGACAGGAACACTCCCGGCCTCATCCATGATGACTTCCATGCCCCACTTTTTAAACTCCGATGCGCACCAAAGCGCTGCATTCTCATATGCATCCGATCCTACAGGACGACCTCCGAAACGGTTGCTCAGCACGTCGAGATGCTGCATGGTCCGGTTATCCGTTTTTCCAAGTTCGATGATCCTTTCGATAACCCTGTTCTGCTGAGCTGAAACGCAAAGCATTGATAATAAAAGTCCTGGAAGTAGTAGAATTCTTTTTGTCATTTATAATTATATGTTGATTTAAAATTGACCCCCTTTCTGATTTCCCCCAAGGGAGAAATGTTTCAAGCATCTCCTTCCCCCGTGGGGGAAGGGCGGGAAGGGGGTTAATAAAATTCAAGGCAATCTAATAAAAAAACATTAATTTTTTTCATGTAAGAAAGATCCTGTCAGGGATCCCGGGAATGAGTTTCTTCTCACCTGCAATCCTGTAAAGTTCTGAAATTGCACGTTTACCCTCAACTCCCAGATCAAGTGTGAACTTATTGACATACAGCTTAATGTGATTGTTCATTGCGCTGATGTCCATATCCTGGGCGTTATCCCTTACAAAGTCAAATGCCGGCATCGAATTATTAAATGCATATTCCAGGCTTCTTCGGATGATGCGGTTAACCTTTAATGCTATTCCCTGCGGCACCTTACGGTTTACAGCAATTATTCCAAGAGGTATTGGCAAGCCGGTCTGACGCTCCCAAAAGTCGCCCATATCTGCCAGCTTTATCAGCCCTCTCCTGAAATAGCTGAAACGTGTTTCATGAATTATCAGTCCTGCGTCAGCTTCATCGTTCAGAAGAACATCTTCAATTTCTGAAAAAACATATTCCTTTTTATTCCGGGCATCCGGCCATGCGATACTGAAAAGCATATTCGCCGTAGTATGCTTGCCAGGAATTGCGATCCTTGCGTCAGCCATCTTATTCAGATCAATATTTCTCCTGCTTATCAGAAGCGGCCCGTTTTTATAGCCAAGTGCGCTTCCGGCATCGAGTATGAGATAATTGCCTGCTGCAAAACCATAAGCAAAACAGCTCATTTTTGTGATGTCAGGTTCACCGGTAAAAGCTTCCCGGTTAAGCTCCTCAACATCAGCAAGATGATAACTGAAATCCAATCCTTCATTATCGATCCTCCCATGTACCATGGCATCGAAAATAAAAGTGTCATTGGGACAAGGAGAAAAACCGAGTGTCAGTCTCATTTTATTCAGTCAGGAATATAAAAATCTCTTTAAGTCTTTCCGACAGATTATCAAGAGCAAGCGGGATGTCCCAGTTTTTCTTGTTACGGGGTTCCACCCTGTTTGAAATTGATCTTAAAGCCAGAAAAGATATTTGCTCCCTGCTGCAAATATAGAAAAAAGCTGCCCCTTCCATCGTCTCGATATCAGGATTATATTTCTTTAACAGTCTGGTGATCTCCGGTTCATTGCCTGTTGCAAGGGCAACAGTAATTGCACGTGCTTTCTTTAGTTTTCCGGCCAGTTTTCCGGCCAGATCACTGTCAGCCTCAATCTCCATTATACCGTTATCAAAATCCTTATCTGCAAAGGTGTCTGATACCGCGACCACAACTTCGCCGATCTTTATATCTTCACTAAAGCTGCCGGCAATACCTATGTTTATGGCAAGATCGGGTTTCATGTTTGAAGAGAGCCACTTTTTCATTGCCCGGGAAGTTGAAGCAGAACCCATACCAGTTACAAGCAGACTTATACTGCAATTTCCTGAAGAATAGCCATCCTTAGAAGCTGTTATTCCTGGTATTCTTCTGAAAGCATCAGCTTCTTCTTCAGTTGCCACTACAATCAAAATCTTCTTCAACATTCTTCAACCCTTTTCAACCCATAAATATATTATACATCCACTTAAAACCTAAAATTAATTGGCTAATATTGCATTTAAATTGCACTGTCATATGATCTACCTTACCCGCAGAGAAAGATTCAGTGCTGCACACAGGATGTTCAGGCAGGACTGGTCCGACGAAAGGAATCTTGAGGTTTTCGGTAAATGCTCAAATCCCAACTGGCATGGCCACAATTACATTATGTGGGTCACTGTAAAGGGAGAGCCTGATGCTGATCATGGTTTTGTACTGAATGCCAACACCTTAAAGGAGATCATCCTCAAAAATGTTGTAAATAAGCTGGATCATAAAAATATTAACACCGAGGTTGATTTCATGAAGGGCAAGATCGCAACTACAGAGAACCTGGCTGTTGCTGTCTGGAATGAACTCAAAGCTGACATCGAAAAGGAAGGCGCTTTACTGCACTGCATAAAAATTGAAGAAACGGAAAATAATTGCATTGAATATTATGGCTGAAAAAAAACAATCACGAGGCTGCGGACCTGAGAAAACAGGCAACGGATACAAGAAAACTGAAACATGGGATGAAGGGAGTATTAAGGAATTATCTTCTATTTATACGAGAGTCCTGGCCATTCTGGGAGAGGATCCTGCCAGGGAAGGGCTTCTGAAAACACCTGAAAGGGTTGCAAAGTCAATGCATTTCCTCACTTCAGGCTATTTTATAAATCCATGCGAAATAATCAACTCTGCGAAATTCAAGGAAGATTACAAGCAGATGGTTATTGTTAAAGACATAGATCTTTATTCAATGTGCGAGCACCATATGCTTCCTTTCTTTGGGAAAGCCCATGTAGCCTATATTCCCAATGGGTATATAACCGGCCTTAGCAAACTTGCCAGGGTTGTGGAGGCATTCAGCCGGAGATTGCAGGTGCAGGAAAGACTTACCACTCAGATAAGGGATTGTATCCAGGATTGCCTTAATCCATTGGGCGTTGCAGTTGTAATAGAAGCCCAGCATATGTGCATGCAGATCAGGGGTGTTCAGAAACAGAATTCTGTTACTACAACCTCAGCATTCACAGGGATTTTCCTCAGCAACCTGAATACCCGCGAGGAGTTTGTCCATCTTATCGGTTCAAGACTACATTGATTATTCCTCAAAATTTGTACCTTAAAAGCAGGCAAAACAATCAATTCAAATCAATGAAAGCATTTGTATTCCCGGGCCAGGGAGCCCAGTTTACAGGGATGGGGAAAGATCTTTATGAAAAATACCCGGTTGCAAAGGAAATGTTTGAGAAGGCAAACGCTATTCTTGGATTCAGTATCACTGACCTAATGTTTGAAGGAACAGCTGAAGATCTGAAACAGACTAAAGTTACCCAGCCTGCTGTATTTCTGCATTCGGTAATTCTTGCCTCGGTGATTGCTGAGGACATGAAGGCAGATATGGTTGCAGGACACTCCCTAGGAGAATTCTCAGCTCTTGTTGCCAATAAGACCCTCAGCTTTGATGATGCCTTGAACCTGGTTTCCAAACGCGCTTTGGCTATGCAGAAAGCCTGCGAGAAAATACCATCGACAATGGCCGCTATAATAGGCGCTGACGACAGCGTTGTGGAAGAAGTATGTGCTTCGGTCAAAGGGGTCGTGGTACCTGCCAATTATAACAGTCCCGGACAAATAGTTATCTCAGGATCTATTGAAGCAATTGATGAAGCAATAGATGCTCTTAAGATCAAAGGTGTAAAGAGGGCCATTAAGCTTGTTGTAGGAGGAGCATTTCACTCGCCGCTTATGGAGCCGGCAAGGACAGAACTGGAGGAAGCTATCAGGTCAACAGTCTTCTGCAAACCGGTATGTCCTGTTTATCAGAATGTTAACGCTCTGCCTTCGACTGATCCGGACACGATCAAGACGAATCTGGTATCGCAGCTTACATCTCCTGTGAGATGGACGCAGACCGTATTGAATATGATCGCGGACGGCGCCTCTTCATTCACCGAAGTTGGACCTGGCAGCGTACTGCAGGGACTCATCAGGAAAGTAAATACAGAGGTTGTGACAACCGGTGTAGTAATCTAAGTCGTGCATGTACTGCATATACTGAATGTCAGAAAGATAGAATAGGACTGGTACGATGTTCAAGACAAATTCTTCAGAATCTTAGGGTAACATTCTGGAAAACTGATTCATGAAGCGATAAAGATACAGGACAGGTTCTTACGCAATAATCCAGGATCTTTTTCTGCTTGTCGGTAAATTCGTGCATTGTAAAATCAAATTCTATCTTTATCTCCCCTATCTTCCTTGGCTTGTCGGTCATGATCTTTGTGACCGCGCAGGTTGCACCGTCAATTGAAAAGCCGTGCTCCCTGGCTGCTATCCCCATAATAGTAAAGATGCAGCTCCCGAGTGCCGAGGCTACAAGATCAGTGGGAGAAAAAAATTCACCCTTACCCTTGTTATCAGGCGGAGCATCAGTAGTTATTATACTCCCTGATCTTAAATGTGTCATTTCTGTTCTAAGGTCACCCTTATAAACTGTTCTGGCTGTTTCCATATCAAACTGGTTTTAAAATTGCACCTTTGTGTCTCTTGCCGTCGACCATTATTTCTAAAGGTCTCTCAAAACGTACGTGCCTGATAACATTGTCCTCGTAAACAACATCCATTCTGTTAAGATAATCAACATCATAAAATCCCTCATTAATATAGGTGTTTATCGTGAAGTAACCTACCCTGAAAGAGGTAAGGTTCTGGAAGAAATGAGTACCCTGACTTGGATCTATCCTGTAATTTTTGAGACCCGATTCTATAATGATCCGGGCTGCAGAGATCTGGGGCCATTTTACAGGGATCCCCAGCCATGGATCTGTAGATCCCCAACGCCCCGGTCCGATCAGAACATATCCGGCTGACTGTTTCAGAAATTTTGAATTCAGATTCTCAATTATGGCGACCGTACCTTTGTTCTGTGACGCATTGAACGACTCAGGCTTGATGTAAACAATATCACGGATCCCCTTGAAAATGCCATGGCCAAGTGCAGACTCTGAGAAGATTATTGTCTGTTCCTTTTTCACGTTATCCAGATTGATATTATAAGCCTCATCCGTATGAACTATTGGCCTTATCTGTAAAAAGTTAAATATTTTCGGGGTACCTGCAGGAGTTTCAAGGTTACAGGCAAATTCAATCTCTATAGGATTATTCATCTCCCGCTGGCCAAGATCGAGCAGTGTTGTAAGTATTTCAGCAAGCGGAAAGGATTTATGCTGAAGGATGCCTGAGAAAGTAATGACGCGCTTCCCTGTCTGCAGGATGCCATCGCGAAGAATGTTGTTCACATGGTCGTAAGTCGAAGCCAGGTACTTCATTGCGCTGTCATTGTTTGCATCCCTGATATCGATCCTCGGGATGTTGACCCCGTCATCAGTTGAAGGTACGAAGCTGTCGATATTCAGGTCAAGTGCGCGAAACTCCTTCTGGGTATCCCGCAGAGCTGCTTCCGGAGATGAGAGCTGCAGAATCTTTTTAGGGATCTTTGGGCAGAATCGTAATGACATTCCTCCTTCAACGATCAGCTTGCCAAGCCCGAAAGCAACATTTGCGATCCCATCTTCAGCTTTTTCTGAACCAATGGGATAATAATTTATTGACCTGGCAACACCAGAGAACGTTGGATAGAATATATTGCCATGCCTGTTACCGCACACCTCCTGAAGGATAATACCCATTTTTTCTTCATCAATCACATTGGCTGTTGCAGTCATGTAAGCCTTGCTGTCCTTATAATACACTGATGCATATACCTCCTTAATGGCATCCGAGAGAGCTTTGACCATTAGTTTATTGTCGGGGAGCCTGGGAATCATATATGTTGAATACACCCCCGCAAATGGCTGATAATGTGAATCCTCCAATTTACTGGACGATCTGACTGCTATTGGATGATTCCGCGACACAGCCAGGTAGGCATAGAAATCCTGGTATACACGTCCCGGAAGCTCCGCATTGATGAACCTGTTAAGGATCTCCTCATCAGGAAGGTCAGAAAGGGCCACTGAATAAAGATTATTATGATCCATGAACTCATCAAAGATATCAGTACTCAGGACAACCGTTCTGGGGATCGTTATAAGTACATCGGGGAATTTGTTAAAGAGTTTATTGTTTTTTATGATCCTGTTGATAAACGCAAGGCCTCTGGCCTTTCCTCCTATTGATCCCTCACCGATCCTCGAAAATATCTGGTACTCATCAAAGCTGGTTTTGTCAAATTTGGCGATTACCCCTCTTCCTTTTCCAAGGCGGAAAGATGAAATAGCAACGTAAAGGAACCTTCTCATCTCGTCCATGGTATCAAAATCCTCTTTCCTTATATATTTAAACATCTGGGCAACAGGAAAGAGAGCTCTTGCATTCAGCCATTTTGAAAAATGATTTCGGGTTGCATGGTATTCAAGACAGTTATCAGGTATTGTAAGAAGCTTCTGCTGAAGGCTCTGCAGGTCGGTAGCTATTGCTATAGGTTCAAGAGTATCAGGATTTTTAAAAACAAAAGGCCCGAAAGCGAGATTTTGAATAATGAAATTCCGGAGCTCAAGAGCCAAAGATTTGGAGTATTTATGAATAAAGCCTGCTCCCATCTTCTCGGCCTTCTGTTTGTGGTCCAGATTTGAAGATTGAAGAAGAAACGGAACGTTGTCATCGTCGGACATTACAACCTTGCAAAGTTCAAAACCTGCATTTTCGTCGGGGATCCCGTCGCGTTTGTAACTGATATCTGAAATGACACCAAGAACATTGTACTTATACCTCTTATAAAGATCCGCAGCATCGTTGAAGTTATTGGCAAGAAGGATTTTCGGACGTCCTCTCATTTTAAGCATTCGCTGGTGCTCATTAAGTGCTTCGCGCTGAAAATCGAGAGACTGCAGAAGAACAATCCTGTAAATATTCGGCAGGTAAGAAGAGATATACCTGATAGAGTTTTCAACAAGTATGATTGCCTGAACCCCGATATGCTCGATATCATGCTCTGCATTCATCTTATCCTCAATCAGTTTGATAATGGCAAGTATCAGTGACGCATCTCCAAGCCAGCAAAATACATAATCAATCGCGCTAAGATCCTCACCCTCAAGTCTGAGTGACACCTCGCGTGAAAAATAGGTCAGTACAACAATAGGGATAAGGCTATATCGGGCTTTTATTCTTTTAGCCAGTGCAAAGACGTCAGTTCCTTTCAGGCTGAGCATTGAAATGACAAGGTCGACGTTTCCCTCATTAAGGATCTTAAATGCATCGTCTGCATTATCGGTTTGAACAAATACCGGAGGGTATCTCAGGTTCAGCGACACGTATTCATTAAAAATCTGCTCATCGATCCTTCCATCCTCTTCCAGCATATAATTATCATAATTACTGCATATTACAAGGACACGATGGATCCTCTTCTGCATCAGTAGATCAAAAGAAGTATCCATGAAATCATACTTCTGAAGATCCAGTATGCCATCAATAATAGTCATTTTGCATAAGTTTTACTGATTGACAGTTATAACCGCCATTCCTTTTTTCCCATCCATCCTTATTGTTAAAGGCTTTTCAAAGCGGATATGCCTGAAAAACCTGCCCTGTTCAACAACTGTCTGGCTGGATAGTTTGCTCCAGTTGATTGTTCCATTTCCGGAAGCCTGGCTTAACGAAAAATAACCGA
>CAZXAM010000012.1:0-79034 GCA_964638545.1 uncultured Rikenellaceae bacterium
GACAGATCATTTTTGCAGTTTTTCTTAGTTTGTTGGTCAATATTGATCAATTTATGACGAATTACACCCTCAGGCCGGTCAGTCGAAGTTAAGTGTATGTAATTCTCAGGAATTCATTGACGAGGTGGTCTCTATATCATCGCAAATAACCATTTAATGAGGACCACCTGCTTGTGCGGAGTCTTCCTGTACTATATCTTTACCATGTCATTTATTACGAAAAGACATGAAAGTACTTTATCAGATTAAATCAGAAGAAACCGGGATGGTCCTTTTAAGACAAAGAAAGATTGCTAAAGGATTACGCAGGTGGCTGCGTGAAAATGGATTTTCATGCCAGCATGAATTTTATTTTCCCCGTGCCAATTCATTCCTCCGGGCAGAAAAGATCTAGATTAATAAATGTTCACCATAATTTCATCATCATCTCTGGACCTTGCATATAAAAGATTGTTTTAAGAAACCCATGACTGGAAAAATATAGAATATATGAAAAGAGTTTCCGTAGCAGTTATTCTTTTAATGGTATCTTTTCTTGCGATAGCGCAAAATGAAAAGCTTGTTGCAGCATTTGACGCTAATCAAAATACTATTTCAGATACATTAAAACTGCAGACTGATAAATCTGATAATAACCTGTTAATTGAGGACAGATATGAATTAACTGATAGTGAAGGTAACTCATATGATGCTGTAAGAATCGGTAATCAGATCTGGATGGCCGAAAACTTAAAGACTGCCCAGTACAATGATGGTACTGACATTCCTCTTATAAGTGATTATAAAGCCTGGAGTGAACTTGCTTCACCCGGTTATTGCTGGTATAGAAATAATAATGGAAGCTATAAGGCTGATTACGGAGCTTTGTATAATGGTTATTCTGTAAGTACAGGCAAATTGTGTCCGGTTGGATGGCACGTGCCAAGCATTGAAGACTGGATGATCTTAATCAGTTTTGCGGGTGAAAATCTGGCCGGGGGAAGCTTAAAGGAGATCGGGACCAAATTTTGGATGAGCCCCAATAAAGGTGCCACTAATGAAAGCGGATTCACGGCCCTCCCAGGAGGCAGTCGCGGCGGATATGGCACTTATTTTGATGAAGGTTTGCGCGGGCATTGGTGGAGCATTTCTGAGGGAGACAAACTTAGTCTCTATAATATCACCCTGGCTTCCACTGACAGCAAGGTGTCTGTAAGTTCTGACAATAAAAAAAGTGGTCTGTCTGTTCGTTGTATTAAGGATTAAGCTGAACTGAGGGGGCTAAGCTATGAATACCTATCTGTTTCACATTAAATTTTCCTTTTGAAAAACTGTCTTGCCAGCCTCAATTGCTGATTCTGAAATATAAGGTTACACCTTGTCAAACTACAAGTCAGGTTTATTTTAGGTTATCGTTAATTTACCTTGTACCGTGTACCATTGTACAGTTGTGCTATTGCACCGTTGCACCGTTGCACCATTGTACCATTGCACCATTACGCCTTTTTATATACTTTTGCAGTTATTCTTAACCATCCTATATGAAAGTATTCAAGGAAATGGACCTCCAAGCCGGGAACCAAACAGGCGATCACTCTTCGGTTGAAAAGGTGAGATGTCTTATAATTGGTTCAGGACCAGCGGGATATACTGCCGCAATATACGCAGCCAGGGCAAACCTCAAACCGGTCCTTTTTACGGGACTCCAGGAAGGAGGACAGCTGACCACAACAACCGAAGTCGAAAATTTCCCCGGATATCCTAACGGAATTACAGGTCCCGAAATGATGGTGGAATTCAAGAATCAGGCTTTGAAATTCGGAACCGACATCCGGTTCGGGATAGCAACTGATGTTGATTTCTCAGGAAAAACTCGCCGGGTGATAATCGATGGAGATAAAGTGATTGAGGCTGATGCAATTATAATAGCAACAGGCGCTACTGCCAGCTACCTCGGGCTGGAAGCCGAGAAGAAATACTCTGGAATGGGAGTCTCCGCCTGTGCCACATGCGACGGATTCTTCTATAGAAAGAAAGATGTCGCTGTAGTCGGCGGCGGTGACACTGCAGCTGAAGAAGCTACCTACCTCGCAGGCCTCTGCAATAAAGTCTATCTTATCGTCAGGAGAAATGTTCTCAGGGCTTCAAAAGCAATGCAGGATAAGGTGATGAATACCCCGAATATTGAAATACTCTGGGAACACCAGGCAATCGATCTGTTTGGCGATAACGGTGTGGAAGGCGTCGTGCTCGTGAAAAAGAAAGGCACTCCGGAAGAGGAGATAGTAAGGATCAGGATCGATGGATTCTTCCTGGCAATAGGTCATACACCAAATTCGGATGCATTTAAAAGATTCATCGATACTGATGAGGTGGGTTATATAAAGACATTACCGGGCACCTCCAAAACAAATGTTCCGGGAGTCTTTGCGGCTGGCGACGTTCAGGATCCGCACTACAGGCAGGCTGTTACAGCTGCAGGATCAGGCTGTATGGCTGCTATCGACGCAGAACGATATTTATCTGAAATCTCGAAATAACCGCAAAGAACACAAAGCCTGCAGAATCACAAATAAATGTGATTCTGCAGGAAGATCCGCAAAGAACGCGAAGAAAGAAATGCAAACCTTTGCGACCTTTGCGTAATACCTTTGCGACCTTTGCGGTTAAAAAGAATAAATATAAATGATCTCATATGAAAACTTTCAAGAAAACCTTCAAAATAAATGCAGAGCCATCTGACGTTTATTCTGCGCTTACGAATCCTTATACGATTGAGCTTTGGTCGGGATACCCGGCAGTAATGTCTGAAGAGCCGGGAAGCGAATTTTCATTATGGGAAGGAGATATTGCCGGAAGGAACCTTGAATTCATAAAAGACAGAAAAGTAGTCCAGGAATGGTATTTCGGAGAACAGAAGGAGAGGTCAGTAGTAACTATTGTCATTCAGCCCGACAGGGAAAACTCACAGGTCACAGTTGAGCAGACAAACATCCCGGACGAAGATTTTGATGACATTGCGGAAGGATGGAGGGAATATTATATGGGAGCCATCGTGAATTTCTTCAATCCTAATTTTTAGAGCTCTGTTTGAATTATTTGCTGCAGGAATCCTTTCAGGTCTGTCAAAATTCTACCGCAACCTGTTCTGATCACTAAATATCCCATTCAGATCCTCAGCGCATGCCAGTACGAGATTGCCAATGCCCTTATAGTAGGCTGAGATGGAATTTTCCTGCACTTTTTCATTCCATTCCCCAAGCCAGGTAATTATATGCTGACTGATAAACCGGTGAATTTCTTTTCTCATTTCACGGCAGCAGGGCTTGTCGTCAAGTTGCAGGTACTTATCTATCAGTTTGGTAAGGAATAGAAGCTCAATGCCAAGATGATCATCCGGGGGATTAGCCAGGGACTTTGGTTTCCAGCCGTAAGAATCATAGAAATCGCTTACGGATTTTGTTGTTTGATCGCTTTTTTGAAACCCGCGATATTCAGTTTCCAAAGGTAAGGCAAGTCTCATTCCATCTAATGCAAACATCCGCCTGTGATCTTTTATCAGATCGGTTTTGCATGTTTTCCTGTCAGTGCATGACTCCCTGAGCAGGGAAGCAGCTTTAATGAACCTGGGATTATTGCTTGAAACAGGCAGCCTTTTCAGCATATCGTTTGAAAAAAAATCAGTAACGCATTCTTCAGTAGGTTCATACAGTATCAGGCTTCCGGAAAAATACAGCAGCATATTATAACCCTTCAGCAGATTATTCTGATTAGAGTCATTATCTATCTCTTCACATGTCATTTGGATACGGGGAATCATTATTTAAAAGGATAGAACATATCAGAGACGGAATTGTTCGGATAATAAATAGCAGAGGCCGTCGCAAAACCTGTTCTTTACCCCCAAACCCCCCTCGCCTTCGCGTAGCCGCTTCGGCGGAGCAAGGCAAGGGGGGCTTATCAAATATCTGTAGATCTCTAAGTTCCGCTTTGCGGAATTTAGGGGTGTCAGATCAAGGAAGAAGGCTAATTAATTGTATATAAGCAAATTCCCCCTCTTTCCGCCAACTGGCGGAGAGAGGGGGAACACAAGGGGGTGAGTACGTATGATTATTTCGAGAAGTCTGCAATCTCGTTGGGATACAGATTATTATCGATTTTCCTTTTAAGTTCTCTGAAAGCACTAACAGTATATTGAACATCCTCAAGGGTATGAGAGGCTGTCGGGATAAGCCTTAACATGACTACATCTTTTGGAACGACAGGATATATTACCACCGAGCAGAATATATGAAAATTCTCTCTCAGGTCGTAAATTAACTGTGTGACCTGGAACAGTTGACATTTGAAGAATACCGGAGTGACAGGAGACTCAGTTCTTCCGAGATCCAGTCCGGCTTCTTTCAGGCCCTTCTGGAGAGCTCTTACAATTATCCATAATCTTTCCCTGTATTCAGGATGTGCCTTAATGATTTCCAGTCTCTTTATAGCTCCGAGAGTCATTGCCATTGGCAGTGATTTTGCATAGATCTGGGATCTCAGGTTGAACCTCAGGTAGGTAATAACTTCTTTTTTGCTGGCAACAAATCCTCCTATGCCTGCCATCGATTTTGCGAAGGTTGCGAAGTAAATGTCGATCTGGTCCTGCACTCCGAAATGTTCTCCTGTCCCTGCGCCGGTCGGACCCATTGTCCCAAAGCCATGAGCGTCATCAACGAGAAGGCGGAATTTATATTTTTTCTTTAGTTCGGCTATCTTGTCGATTTTCCCAAGGTCGCCTGCCATTCCGAAAACACCTTCTGTAATAACGAGAATACCTCCTCCGGATTCCTGGACAAGCTTTGTTGCTCTCTGGAGCTGTTTTTCACAGCTTGCCATATCGTTATGGGCATAAACGAATCTTTTGCCGAAATGAAGTCTCAATCCGTCCATTATGCAGGCATGAGATTCCGAATCGTAGACAATAACATCGTGCCTGTCGACAAGAGCATTGATTATCGAAACCATGCCCTGGTATCCGTAGTTCAGAAGGTATGCCGATTCCTTTTTGACAAACTCAGCAGCCATCTTCTCGAATTTCTCATGATTCGTCGTTTGTCCCGACATCATCCTTGCTCCCATGGGATATGCGAGCCCGTATTTTGCTGAAGCTTCGGCATCGACTTTCCTTACTTCAGGATCATTAGCCAGTCCCAGGTAATTGTTGAGGCTCCAGCAGAGGACTTCCTTGCCCCTGAACATCATCCGGGGAGCTATTTCCCCTTCGAGCTTCGGAAACATGAAGTAACCGTCGGCAACGCTTGAATATTGTCCCAGTGATCCTGTAGTCGAACTGATTTTGTCAAAAATATCCATGATAAATCCTGTTTTAAAAATTTTGCCCAAAAATAAGGATTTATGCGGTCAGGGTAATACCTATAAATACCTAATTTACTCTTTGATGCTGTAGAAGAGAATAAAGGCACAAAAAATGCGTTTCTTTCTCATAATGTCAATATTTTTAGTAATTTTGCGCAATTATTTTTTATGAGATCCCGGATTATCATACCCCTTTTGACTTTTATGCTCGCAACTTCATGCGGCGAGTATGAGAAGCTGCTTAAGAGTACGGATTATGACCTTAAAAGGGACAAGGCAAAGGAGTACTACGAAGCAGGCAAGTTCGTTAAGGCTACAGAGATAATTGAACAGATCCTTCCCAGGTTCAGGGCGTCCGACTCAGGCGAGGAGCTGACCTGGATGGCAGCCCAGAGCTATTTTGGCATGAAGCAGTATGAGCTTGCAGAAAGCTATTTCAGCTCCTACATGGAACAGTTTTCTTACGGACAGCACATGGAGGAGGCAACATACATGACTGCCATCTGCAATTACAATATTTCTCCCCGTCCGGAGCTTGATCAGGAAAACACCAGGAAAGCAATCGATGATTTTAAGCTTTTTATGGCTCGTTATCCTGCAAGCAGCAGAATTGATGAATGCAAGAAGCTTATGACCGAGCTGCAGGAGAGACTTGTAGAGAAATCATACCTCAGCGCCAGGCTCTATTACGATATGGAACAATATAAGGCCGCTGTTACAGCACTCTCAAACAGCCTGAAGGAATTTGCCGATACAAAATTCAGGGAAGAAATGATGTACCTTAAATTGCAATCACTATTCCTTTATGCCGAGAACAGCTACGACATAAGAAAGAAAGAGAGGTACCAGGCTACACTTGACGACTATTTCTCTTTCATGGAAGAGTTCCCAAAGAGCGCTTATTCCAAAGGTGTAAAGAAAATCTACGATGATACAGCAAGATATCTTAAATTAGATACTTCTGATAAACAAGCCAATATTCAATAAACAAATATGGATTACAGAAAATCAAATGCACCCGTAACAACGGTTACGCGCAATCTCGACCTGATGAGCCAGGGGACAGGAAACATATATGAAACGGTGATAATCGTATCGAGACGAGCAAACCAGATAGCTGTTGAAATGAAGCAGGAATTAAATAAAAAGCTTGAAGAATTTGCTTCATACAGCGATAACCTGGAAGAGGTATTTGAAAACCGTGAACAAATTGAGATCTCCAAGTTCTATGAACGTCTGCCTAAAGCTACTCTTATAGCATTACAGGAGCTTGAGGAGAAAAAGATCTTCCACAGGAATACTGCTGAACCTTTAAAGCAAAAATAAAACTGCCTTGGAATGCTTAAAGGCAAAAAAATACTCATTGGAGTTACCGGCGGGATCGCTGCTTACAAAACAGCTTCTATAATCCGTTTGCTTGTCAGGGAAGGTGCGGAAGTTAAGGTCATTATGACAGATCGTGCAAAGGAGTTCATTACACCGCTTACACTTTCCACTCTTTCAAAAAATCCGGTTCTTACCGAATTCTATAACAAGGAAAATGGCGACTGGAACAGCCATGTAGATCTGGGTTTATGGTCCGATCTGTTCCTGGTTGCCCCGGCCACTGCCAATACCATAGCAAAAATGGCAGGAGGGATCGCCGATAATCTTCTTCTTACAACCTACCTTTCTGCACGCTGCCCCGTAATTATTGCTCCAGCCATGGATTCAGACATGCTGAAGCATCCGGCAACGATAATCAACATCGAAACACTGAAAGCATTCGGGAATATCATACTTGAACCAGCAGTCGGAGAGCTGGCCAGCGGGCTTGAGGGCAAGGGACGAATGGCTGAACCCGATTTAATAGTGAAGGAAATAATAAACTTCCTTAAAAAAAAAACAGCCCGCTGAAAGGAAAAAGGATTTTGATTAATGCAGGCCCCACACGGGAGCCGCTCGATCCGGTCCGATTTATAAGCAATTACTCTTCAGGCAAAATGGGAATAGCCATTGCTGAGGCAGCAGCAGGCCTTGGAGCTGATGTCGACCTTGTGCTTGGACCTGTAAGCTTGTTACCAACCGCGGAAAACATCAAGGTGGTAAATGTCATTACTGCTGACTCTATGGCAAAGGAGTGCATTTCCAGATTTCCCTTATGCGACATAGCTATTCTTTCAGCCGCAGTAGCTGATTACGCTCCCGTAAACACTGAAAAGGAAAAAATCAAAAAAACAGGAAATGATCTGATACTCACTCTGAAACCTACAACGGATATTGCAGTGAAACTTGGCAGGATGAAGAAAAGTTCGCAGATACTTGTAGGCTTTGCACTGGAAACAGGCGACGGACTGGTGAAAGCAAAAGAAAAGCTAAAACGGAAAAAACTGGATTTGATAGTTCTGAATTCTCTTGAAGACAAGGGAGCCGGTTTCGGCTATGATACCAACAGGATCACTATAATTGATAAGTACAATAATATTGATAAATTTGAGTTGAAAACAAAAGAAGCAGCAGCCAGGGATATTCTTGAGAAAATTGTTTCAATGATCAAATAATCAAAAAATGGACTTTATCCATTTACGGAGATATTTAACTATAACCCTTCTGTTCCTCATTCCTGAAGTTCTTCCGGCCCAGGAGCTGAACTGCAATGTCCAGGTCTCTGCGCAGAAAGTGCAGGGTTCAAACCGCCAGGTATTCGAAAATATGCAGCGCGATATTTACGAATTCATGAATAATACCGTCTGGACCAACAATGTTTTCAGCTATACTGAAAGGATAGAATGCAGCATAATAATAAACATCACCGATCAGATATCCGCTGATGAATTTTCAGGGACGCTGCAGGTTCAGCTCAGGAGACCTGTCTACAATACCACATACAATTCTTCCATCCTGAATTTCATGGATAACAATTTCAGGTTCAGGTATGTGGAGTTCCAGCCGCTGGAATTCGATCCTACAACGCACAGATCGAGCCTGGTTTCGGTATTGGCATATTATAGTTACCTGATTCTTGGATTTGATTACGACTCATTTTCTCCTTTGGGAGGAACTGAATACTTTCAGATTGCAGAGAAAATTGTAACTAATGCTCAAAATGCCCCGGAAACGGGCTGGAAGCCTTACGACGGGTCAAGGAATCGCAACAGGTACTGGCTGGTGAAAAATATTCTCAACAAAGAGTATGAAGGTGTCAGAAGGTTCGTCTATGATTACTATATCAACGGCCTCGACAGAATGGAATCCAGGATTTCAGAAGCCAGAGCATCTATGGTCGAAAGCCTGAGGCTCCTGCAGGATGTTTACCGAAAAAAACCTGATCCGTTCATGTATTTCCTTCAGATTGTAATCGAGGCAAAAGCAGACGAACTGGTGAATGTTTTCACGGAATCATTCCCTGAGGAGAAAAGCCGGGTTGTTCAGATCCTTGCCGAGATCGATCCTGCCAATAAATCAAAGTATCAGAAAATCACTGCTTCCAACTGATTAGAATTTCCCTTTATGCTCGTAAAACTCTGCGTTCATAATTATGCGCTGATAAAGGATCTGGACGTTGAACTGGAGAACGGACTGACGATCATTACCGGGGAAACAGGCGCCGGCAAGACAATACTGTTGGGGGCGCTCTCGCTTATCCTCGGCAGCAGAGCAGACTCTTCAGTTCTCCTTGAGAAAGAGGAAAAATGCGTGGTTGAAGGAACATTCAACATAGAAGGCTATGATCTCGAAGAGTTTTTTGTCGTAAATGAGCTTGATTATGAGACCGTCACAATTATGCGCAGGGAGATTAATCCTGCAGGTAAATCGAGGGCTTTTATAAATGATACACCGGTAACGGTTAATCTTCTGAAGGAACTGGGTGAACGCCTTATCGACATACATTCACAGCATCAGACGCTGATGCTTCAGGGCAGTTCTTTCCAGCTGAAAGTAATAGATTCATTCGCAGGGAATGGAAAAACAGCTGATGAGTACAAAAATGTTTTCAGGAGATACCGCTCCCTGAAAAAAGAATATGATGATGCCAGGGAAAAGGCTGAGAAGAACCAGTCGGACCTTGAGTATTACAGTTTCCAACTGAGCCAGCTTGAAGAGGCAAAGCTTACTGAAGATGAACAGGAGAGACTTGAAAAGGAACAGGAGCTTCTGACTCATGCAGAAGAGATTAAGGTTGCCCTGGGAACATCATCGGAGCTTTTATCATCTGAAACAGGCTCAATCCTGATCCGCCTTAAAGAAGTCAGACAAACCCTTACAAAAATAAAGGAGTTCCTGCCCGGTGACGGAGAAATTCTGAAGCGTACCGAATCGTCGTATATTGAAATAAATGATCTGGCCGGAGAAGTAGAAAAACTCGCCTCGTCAATAGATGCGGATCCCAAACGTCTGGCAACGGTGAACGAAAGGCTCGATGCCATCTATTCGCTCATGCAGAAACACCGGGTTACCAGTGTAAAAGATCTGATAGTTAAGCGGGAAGAAATCAAGAAAATAGTAAGGTCCATTGTTGGAAGCGATGAACGGCTTGCAGAGCTTGATTCACTTCTGAAGAAGGATATCGGACTGATGAAAAGACTTGCGGGAGATATTTCCGCAAACAGAATGAGAGTGATCCCGGAAGTGGAGAAGAAGATAACAATGCTTCTTCAACAACTGGGAATGCCGAATGCAAAGTTCAGGATATGCCTTTCAGAATTACCAGATTTCACTCTCACAGGGACCGATCATGCCGATTTCCTTTTCTCCGCTAACAAGCAAATCGAACCTGAAAACCTGGCGAAGACTGCTTCAGGAGGCGAGCTTTCGAGGGTTATGCTCAGCCTTAAATCGCTTCTGGCAAAGAATATGAGCCTGCCAACAATTATTTTTGATGAGATAGACTCGGGAGTATCGGGGGAGGTTGCCGATAAGGTGGGACAAATCCTTTCAGGAATGGGAAAATATATGCAGGTGGTTAATATCACACACCTCCCGCAGGTCGCAGCCAGGGGGACAAAGCACTACCATGTTTATAAAGATGAGACAGGCAGCTCAACAATTACCCGGATAAAGTTGTTGTCTGCAAAAGAAAGGGTTGTTGAGGTTGCAAGACTGTTAAGCGGCAGTGAGATCACACCCATTGCCATTAAGAATGCGCAGGAACTGATAAAAACAGGCCAAAACCAGATTTGATTTATGGAAGGTTTACTTAAAGGAAAAAAAGGCATTATTTTCGGAGCTCTGAATGAGAAATCGATAGCCTGGCAGGTAGCCCTGAAGGCATGGCAGCAGGGAGCTAAGCTTGTTCTTACCAATTCACCAGTCGCTGTTCGGATGGGAACTATAAACGAACTGGCAGAAAAAACAGGAAGCGCTGTGATCACTGCCGATGCCACAAAAATGGAAGATATTGATAAACTGCTTTCACAAAGCATGGAGATCTTCAGCGGCCAGTTCGATTTCATTCTGCACTCAATAGGTATGTCGCCCAATGTCAGGAAGGACATACCCTATGAACAGACAAGTTATGAGAACATGCTCAAGACCTTCGATATCTCCGCACTCAGCTTTCACCGGATCCTGCAAACGGCATACAAGCTTGATGCGATCAAAGAATGGGGGTCTGTCGTGGCACTTTCCTATGTTGCCGCCCAGAGAACGCTTACAGGATACAATGATATGGGCGATGCCAAGGCTCTCCTGGAATCAATTGCCCGGAGCTTTGGTTATATATATGGCCGCGACAGGAAAGTCAGGATAAACACGATATCCCAGTCGCCAACACCAACCACTGCAGGCTCAGGCATTCATGGTTTCGATTCGCTTGTCGATTTTTCCGACAGGATGTCGCCGCTCGGAAATGCAACAGCCGAAGAATGTGCTGATTATTGTGTTGCGCTGTTCTCTGACCTCACCCGGAAAGTAACAATGCAGAATCTTTATCACGATGGAGGCTTCTCTAGCATGGGAATGAGCCTCAGGGCTATCGAACAATATAAGAAGAGCTTTGAGGAGTGTGATTGTGATGAGGAAGGATAAGTATAAATACCTATTTTACAGGCGATTCAACAGTCAGATGGATCACTTTCTTTAAATTTGATCAGACTAAAACCTGCCGCCATGGTGAACCTGATTATTCTCATCGTGTTTTACATCTTGTTTCCCGTGTTCCTTATATGGCTTACAATGAAGTATCGGTTTTTTAAAAAAATCGGAGCCATTGTTCTTGCTTATGCTACAGGTATCCTTATTGCCAACGTTGGCATTCTGCCGCGTGGAAGCGATGCATTTCGTGAGGCAACCATCGGAGCAGACAGGCCATCTATTCCCAAAGCGGAGGCTGTTCAGATGGTGGAGGCAGGAACTCTTTCCGAACGTGACCTCAGGGTTAATTCCATTGCCGCTGTTCAGGACAATGTACAGACAGCATTAGTGCCCCTGGCCATTCCCCTGATCCTTTTTTCACTCAACGTAAAGAGGTGGCTGAGGTTTTCCGGCAAAGGATTTCTATCTATGCTTTTAGCCCTGGTTTCAGTTATGATCATTGTGGCAACAGGTTACCTTATCTTCAAAGACAAAATTGCCTCAGCCGACAAAATAGGAGGAATGCTGATCGGGCTCTATACCGGAGGCTCTGTAAACCTGGCTTCAATTGCACTGGCACTTAAGGTTGATCCGAACGCTTTCATAATGACCAACACCTATGATATGATCGTTGGTGCTGTTGTAATACTGTTTTTTATCTCAGTCGGGCCGGCTTTCTTCAGGTTATTTCTTCCTCCGTTCAAAGGGTCACCGGTAAAAACAGGGGAGGAAATTGACTTCAAAGGGATGAGCAACCAGATGGCGGAAGATTTTGATGATTTTTCAGGTATATTCAAAAAGGATACCGTTTGGCCTTTATTGATGGCTCTCGGACTTTCTGTTGTTATCCTGGGACTTGGTTTTAGTGTCAGTTTCCTGTTTCCCAATGTGCCGTTAACGATTATTGTGATCCTGTCGATAACCACCCTTGGGGTTGCCGCCTCATTTATACCGAAGATCCGGAATATTAAAAAGACCTTCCAGCTTGGAATGTACTTCATTATAGCCTTTTCGGTTGTAATTGCCTCAAGGTGCGATCTTAGCGTGATCTTCCAGGCAAAATACATTAGCCTCCTTCTTTACATTACCTATGCTTACTTCGGATCATTGTTACTTCACCTCTTCCTTTCCTGGATATTCAGGATAAATGCGGACGATTACCTTATAACCACAACAGGTTTTGTTTATTCCCCTCCGTTTGTGCCCATGGTTGCAGCAGCCCTGAAGAATAAGGATGTCATTCTGACAGGGCTGGCTACAGGTATTATTGGATGGATAATTGGCAACTATATAGGTATTGCCTTTGGAATGTGGCTCGATAAGATATTCTAGAACAGGTAATTCAGTCCTATCGAAAATCCCAGCTTGTTGCTGTCCTGTGCCTTGAATGCTTTTCCGATATCAACTGCGACTACGAAGTTACGGTTCATCACGAACATGATGCTTGTTCCTGCAGTATGGTGAATTGATTCAGCACCGGATTTGAAGAATTCCTCATATTCATATCCTTTAAGCTTACTGTCGAATGAACCTATTAATGCCGATGAAGAAGGCAGATCAATCTTATCCGTCACCATTCCGAAATCATAAAACAGATTCCATCCTAAATAGCAGTCGGCTTTTAGGAATCTGAAATATATTGGTTTCCAGCGCAGTTCGATATTTCCGTACAGGATGCCGTCGCCGATGACTCTGTTCCTAAGCACCCCCCTCAGTGAACTTGCACCTCCGAGGCCTTCATTGGTTGCACCAGTAAGATAAGATGTTATCAGCTGTGACTGATAGAAAAAGGGAACTTCTCCTCCAAGAAGTGTCTGATAACCAATTCTGTATACAAATGAAAGATCATCTTTCACAAGAGTGAAGTACTGACGGTGAAGGATATAAAATTTTGTAAAAGCCCAGTCGTTGCCTATGAATCCAGGTGATGTTTCTATCCCCATTTCGGTCCAGATGCCTTTCATGGGATTCGGGCGGTTATCACGGCTGTCCCACATTATTCCGGCTTTTAACGTATTTACCCATCCTCCGTCGGCTTCATTATCGGAAATAAGGCCAAGGGAATCACGGTATATTTCGAAGAGTCCGGGCTGCTCTATAATTGATGGCAATCTTTTGTCAACATCTTTACCTTCGTTAAGCTTTGCTATATCAACAGACCCGACAGAAAAATTATTTACTCCGAAACCGGCACTCCATTTCAGGTGGTCACCGTAAAGTTTGCCCTGTATATCTGCTTTTACCCTGAACTGGTTCCTTTCAAACCTGTAAAACATTCTTGATTTGTAAGTTGAAGCTTCATCATCCATCCAGTCTTTGTTGAAAATTGCATCATACCCGTTGAATCCGTAAAAATCATATGCTTTATCGGGCAAATAGCTGACATCAATCGAAAAATGGGTTTTACCGATCAGGTGATTCGATTCATACATCATCCTGTAAATGCCGCTTCCCTTTGTAAAACGAGAAACTTCAGTGTAGGTATGATCGAGAAACTCAGGATAGATGCTTGGATTGCCATAATTGAAGAATTCCACAAGAGCGCCATACTGGAATCCAAGGTTAGAGTCGTAAGTTGTTGCCGGGAGAGCTCCGCCGAATCTCCATCCCACCTTTTCTTTGGGCGGTTTTTTCTCCTTCTTTGCTTTCTTGGTTTCATCCTGACCATAAACGGAGATTGCAATAAACAAAATAAGAAAAACCGATAAAGCCTTTTTCATAGGTAATAGTTTTTGTTGACAGGATTAAAGATAAACAAAAGTGCAAATCATAACCTCTTTTTTCAATATTTGTTACCTTAGACAGATATTTTACGACTAAATACTTACATGCGTTTACTTGTCAAAAATATAAAAGGTCTGATTCAGACTGAAGAGAAGACGCGGATTAAAGTCTGCGGTAAAGACATGGCAGTAATACGCATGATATCAGATGCTTATCTTTTCCTGGAGAATGGTCTGATATCCGATTTCGGCGTTATGAAAGATCCGAAAATTAAATCCCTGGTTGGACAACCAGCCACAATAAATGAAATTGATGCATCCGGGAAATTTGTCTTCCCTTCTTTCTGCGACTCGCATACTCACCTGGTGTATGCAGGCAGCCGTGAAACAGAATTTACCGACAAAATACGCGGGCTTTCATATGAAGAGATTGCAGAGAGGGGAGGAGGCATACTTAACTCAGCCAGGAAGCTTCATGATACAAGGGAAGATGATCTGTTTGAGCAGTCATCGGTGCGAGTCAGGGAAATAATCAGACAGGGTACGGGAGCTGTCGAGATTAAAAGTGGTTACGGCCTTAACCTTGATGATGAACTGAAAATGCTGAGGGTTATAAAAAGAATAAAGCAGAACTTCCCCGTCGAAATAAAATCAACATTTCTGGGAGCACATGCAGTGCCCCCTGAGTTTAAGGAAAATAGAAAAAAATACGTCGACCTGGTTATCAATGAAATGATACCCGTCGTGGCTTCAGAGGAACTTGCAGATTATATTGACGTCTTCTGTGATAAAGGATTCTTTACGGTTGAGGATACTGAAAGAATTTTAATGGCGGGAATGAAATACGGGCTCCGGGCCAAGATCCATGCAAACGAACTGGACTTTTCAGGCGGAGTACAAACAGGTGTAAAATACAATGCTCTTTCGGTCGACCATCTTGAACGGTCAGGTGATTCTGAATTCAGAGCTCTTCTGGACTCTGATACCATGCCTACAATCCTTCCGGGCTCAGCTTTCTTCCTGGGGCTGCCTGATCCACCGGCAAGAAGAATGATAGATTCAGGCCTTCCGGTTGCAATGGCTTCCGATTATAATCCGGGTTCATCTCCTTCGGGGAACATGAAGCTTGTGATGTCGCTGGCATGCATCAGGTTGAAAATGCTTCCTGAAGAAGCGATAAATGCTGTTACTATCAACTCTGCGTATGCAATGGGAATATCAGAGACACATGGTTCAATTGCAAGAGGGAAGGTGGCTAATGTTTTCATTACTAAGGAAATGCCATCGTACGAGTTTTTTCCGTATGCTTTTGGCAGCGATCTGATTGAAACTGTAATTCTAAAAGGCAAAATACACCCCCCTGCCCCCCTGAAGGGGGGATAAATTCAGAACAGATTTAAGCCCCCTTTAGGGGGCAGTCCCGAGTACTCGGGACGGGGGTTAGTTATAAAAGAAGATTTATGGAGAAAAGGATTATAGAGTGTGTCCCGAATTTCAGCGAGGGAAGGGAAATGTCGGTAATTAAGCAGATAACCGATGTCGTAGAATCGGTTGAAGGTGTCAAGCTTCTTGATGTTGATCCGGGAAAAGATACGAACAGGACCGTCGTAACATTTGTTGGCGAACCTGAACCTGTCTGCGAAGCGGCATTCCGTGCTGTTAAAAAAGCTTCTGAAGTAATTGATATGTCGAAACATCATGGAGCTCACCCGCGAATGGGAGCAACAGATGTCTGCCCTTTTATCCCGGTCTCCGGAATTACCATGGAGGAAACTGTGATTTATGCCCGCAAAGTTGCAGAAAGGATCGGCAGGGAGCTGAGTATCCCTGTCTATTGTTATGAGAATGCAGCTTTCGAAGAGAAAAGGAGGAACCTGGCAAACTGCAGGGCTGGAGAATATGAGGGTCTCGAAAAGAAACTTGCCGATAAATCGTGGAAGCCGGATTTCGGTCCCGCAAAAATGAACGTTCGCTCCGGTGCCACGGCAGTGGGAGCAAGGGATTTCCTGGTTGCCTTCAATATCAACCTGAACACTACATCAACACGAAGGGCAAATGCGGTTGCATTCGATGTAAGGGAAAAGGGAAGAACTGTTACCAATGAAAAAGGTGAAACTGTAACCATTCCGGGGACACTGAAAAAAATTAAGGCAATCGGCTGGTATATAGAGGAATACGGTGTTGCCCAGATTTCGATGAATCTCACTGACATATCTGTGACACCCGTCCATATCGCCTTTGACGAAGTGTGCCGCAAAGCCGATGCCCGGGGTTTAAGGGTGACAGGATCGGAACTTGTTGGACTGATCCCGCTCAAAGCTATTCTGGATGCCGGAAGATACTTCCTTGAAAAGCAGGAGCGGTCGACAGGCGTCCCAGATAAGGAATTGATAAAAATTGCCGTCAGATCGATGGGCATGAATGATATTCATCCTTTTATTCCTGAAGAAAAAATAATCGAATTCGTTATGGCAGATAAAGAAAAAAGAAAGCTTGCCGGTATGGACCTGAGAGCTTTCATGGAAGAGACTGCTTCCGAGTCGCCTGCTCCGGGAGGAGGCTCTGTATCAGCATATATGGGCGCCCTGGGTTCGGCACTTGGAACAATGGTTGCCAACCTTTCAAGCCACAAGAAGGGATGGGACGAAAGGTGGAGGGAATTTTCCATATGGGCTGAAAAGGGCAAATCAATTCAGAACAAACTGCTTGATCTGGTTGATGATGATACTGAGGCTTTCAATAAGATAATGGAAGCTTTCCGTCTTCCAAAAAATAATGATACCGAGAAGAAAGTCAGAACAGAAGCTATTCAGAATGCAACACGTCAGGCTATCCTGGTCCCGTATAAAGTGATGGAAACTGCTTCTGCCGCTTTCCCGCTTATAAGGGAAATGGTGGAAAAGGGAAATCCGAGTTCGGTCAGCGATGCTGCGGTTGGAGCTCTGGCAATTCGGGCATGCATCAGGGGAGCCTTCCTGAATATAAAAATAAATGCTGCCGGGCTTGACGACAAGGAATTCGCTAAAGACATAATCCGGAAAGGATCTGACCTTGAAACCAGAGCGATAATTGAGGAGGAAGAAATTCTTAAGCTAGTCGAATCGTTAATTTTCAGACAAACCAAATCTTAATAAACGGAATAATCGCCCCCTCGCCTTTTCGCCCCCTCTCCCCCTCACGGATTTATTCTTCTGATGGTCCTCAGATGATGTGAATAATCATTTATTTCCGCCTTGAAGATCCCCTGATGATCAATTGAATCGATCCGTACCCGTCCGGAAGCGTGAATTATGAGTCCCTGGGATAGTATCATGCCGACATGTGATATTTTTCCCTTCTCATCGTCGAAAAAAACCAGGTCTCCCGGCCCTGCTTCATCAATGAAGCTTACCTCAGTGCCTGTTTCTGCCTGCTGCCAGCTGTCGCGGGGAATTGGCTTTCCATGTATTTTATAGACAAGCTGTGTAAATCCTGAACAATCTATCCCTGAAGGAATTCTTCCACCCCATATGTAGGGGCTGTTCATGAATTTAAGAGATGAATCGGCTATTGAATCCGCTGTTGCAACATGATTTTCACTGAATTCGTTGCAGGTTGCATAAGTATGTTTTCCGGCTTTGAAGACCTTATTCTTAAAATCCGGCTCATAAATTTCACAGCCTGCTTCCAGCACTAGTTTCGTTTTATCTTCCTTGAAGCACAGAAGCGACCTGTTAAGAACATGTCCCTGCGATCCTGTGTCTGATGTGTGCTGAAGGTGATTTACATCGATCCAGCCTGAATAGTTGTCGAATACCGTTAAAATTTTCATCCAGTGGCCGACAGAGTCAATCGCTTCATATTTTTCACCAAACAATACCTGGCTCAGCATTTCCGCCTTATGCGACGGACCTGATCTCAGAGGTACAAAAACGTTCTCGCAGATTAACCTATCCATTAATTTCAAGTTTATTTCAAAATTACTAATATTTTTGTCATTGAAACTCATTCAGGGCAATGTCACAATTAAATACTGAAACTAAACTGGCTGACATCTTCACCAAGACGATTGTCAATTTTCTGCTATTCGTTGCAGCTATGTGCATTGTTACTGCAATAATTACGTGGAATCAGAATCCCTCCCGGCTTGTTTTGACCGGAACAGCTATCGTTGTAGCGCTATGCTTCATGGTGCTTTACGTTTTTCTTTTCCAGTTCCACAGGGAGGTTCTTCATGTTACCAGGAAGGTTTTCTTTATGCTTATTACAATCATATTTTTTATAGCTGTAATAAAAGTCATAGCAGGCCTTCCTGAGAAAAATCTTGTTTTTCTGATTCCGTTCGCTGTCATCCCGATTATCATAAGGACATTCTATGATGCCAGGCTTGCACTGATGATCCTTCTGCTTACTTTATTATTGTGCAGTTTCCTGGTTCCGCAGCCGTTGGAATTTGTTTTCATTTCTTTCGTCTCCGGCATTACAGCTATTTTTACCCTTAAAAAGATTTATCGTAAATCAAGGTTGTTCTTTACATCCTTTATTGTCATAATTACAAATGCTGTCGTCTGGACCGGGATCAATTTAATGGAAAAGGGTATACTCCCTGACGACTTCTTCAATATCTTTCTTCTTTTTACAGCGAACGGATTGCTGGTTCTTATAAGCTTCCCGCTCGTATTTCTATTTGAACAGGATTTTCTGCTTCTTTCAGATGCTACTCTGCTGGAGCTTGCTGATACAAACCAGCCTCTGCTCCGGAAATTGGCTGAAGATGCACCAGGTTCTTTCCAGCACTCACTCCAGGTTTCACATTTGTCGGAGGAGGCCGCAAGGGTGATCGGTGCAAATTATCTTCTTGTCAGAACTGGCGCACTTTATCATGACATAGGCAAATTAGGCAGTCCAAAATATTTTGTTGAGAACCAGGAAGAAGAGACAAGTCCTCATGATAAGCTCGATCCCAAAGAAAGCGCAAGAATGATAATCAGCCATGTGCGCAACGGAGTCAATCTGGCCAGGAACTACAAGCTCCCGATCCAGATTATCGATTTTATCAGGATGCATCACGGAACTTCTGTTGCATACTTTTTTTACAAGAAATATATTGACCAGCATCCTTCAGAAGAATCCCGGCAGGGAAGTGAAAAGCCCTTTACTTACCCGGGGCCGAAACCATTTTCCAAAGAGACTGCCGTGGTGATGATGGCTGATGCCGTTGAAGCAGCTTCACGAAGCCTGGTTTCATTCAATGAAGAGAGTATCAGCGAACTGGTGGAAAGGATCATTTATATTCAGGAGCAGGACGGACAGTTTTCAGAAGTTCCGCTGACGTTCAAGGATATGTCGGATATCAAGATGGTATTGAAAAGAAGGCTTCTGAATATCTATCATGCAAGGGTTGTCTACCCGGACAGGGTTTAACGCATATCAATTACATCAACTCCCTTGTGTTTTGAGGGATCAAATTCGAAGAATCCGGCAGGAATATTCCTGGATAGAGAATATTCAGTCACTTCAAGAGAAATCACGGTTCCGTCTCTCATCTTGTATTCAAACCCGTTCAGGTCAAGTGAAGGTTTTGCAACTGAAAGCCTGACCCTTATAATTTCGCTCTTAATATCGGTAGGATACAGGTCGATGAGATAAGAATTACTCTTTTCCTCGAGCAGCCTGCATTTATATCCTTCCTTGTACATAGTGAAGATCAGCGAAGGACGGCTCTCGAAGGATTTATCCTTCCTGTCGGGTTCCGTTATTGTCACCTCTTCCTCTGCCGGAAGAAAACTCCATGATGTTACTCCGTTATACCAGATAATGTTATCAGGAAGGTCAAGCTTGTACGAATCACCCTTGAGGACAACAGAACCTGCAACAGTATCGATTGATTTCCTGACCTGATCGTTTCTGATGAAAAGAAATTTCATTGAAACGGAAGGGGATGAAGTAGCCTTCGATGAGAACTTGTCAAGTATGGTGATTGCCTTCGGATCGTTCTGTCCCGAAATGCTTTCTGCCAGTAAGAATGAAAGTATAATTATCGAGAATAACTTGTTCATTGTTCTGTTTTATTCAAGACCCTTCAAAATCTGTTCCAAAGCTATCAGGTCAGAGCAGAGAACATCCCTTGCCTTGCTTCCTTCAAAAGATCCGACTATGCCTGCAGCTTCCAGCTGGTCAATTATCCTGCCAGCCCTGTTGTAACCTATCGAGAGTTTCCTCTGGATCAGTGATGTTGAACCCTGCTGATGTTGAACCACAAGCCTTGCAGCGTCATCGAACATGGGATCGCGTTTTTTGAGATCGACTTCGACCGTTGCGATATCACTGTCGTCAATGTATTCCGGCAGATGCATAGCGTCGGAATAGCCCTGCTGTGATCCTATGAATTCAGTAAGTTCTTCAATTTCAGGGGTGTCGATAAATGCGCACTGAACTCTCACCGGCTCATTGCCTGATGAGACAAGCATATCACCGCGGCCCACGAGCCTGTCAGCCCCGGTGGCATCAAGAATAGTGCGTGAATCAATTGATGAAAAGACACGGAAAGCAATGCGCGTCGGAAAATTTGCCTTGATGAAACCTGTGATAATATTCGTTGAAGGTCTTTGCGTTGAGATAATCAGGTGAATGCCTATTGCCCTGGCAAGCTGGGCAAGGCGGCCAATAGGTCCTTCAATTTCCCTGCCTGCAGTCATGATCAGATCGGCAAACTCATCAATGATCAGTACAATATACGGAAGGTATTTATGACCTTTTTCCGGGTTCAGCTTTCTTGCAATGAATTTTTCATTGTACTCCTTGATGTTCCTTGACTGTGCTCCCTTCAGGAGTTCAAGCCTGTTATCCATTTCGATGCACAGCGAATTGAGTGTGTTGATCACTTTCTGGGTATCGGTGATGATAGCATCTTCCTCGCCAGGCAGTTTTGCAAGAAAATGACGTTCAATTTTTGTATAGAGGGGAAGCTCCACCCTTTTAGGGTCGATGAGAACAAATTTCACCTCTGCAGGATGCTTCTTGTACAGGATTGACGTGATTATAGCGTTTATTCCTACTGATTTACCCTGGCCGGTAGCGCCGGCCACGAGAAGGTGAGGCATTTTTGTCAGGTCAACAATATAAGGATCATTGGTAATTGTCCTTCCGAGAGCAAGTGCAATATCGAATTTCGTCTCGAGGAAAGCTTTTGATGTTATCAGCGATTTCATTGATACGATTTCCGGCTTCTTGTTTGGCACCTCAATGCCCACTGTGCCTCTTCCAGGGATAGGTGCGATTATCCTTATCCCCAGGGCAGAAAGGTTGAGGGCTATGTCGTCTTCCAGCGATTTAATGCGTGCCAGCCTGACACCTCTTTCCGGGACTATTTCGTAAAGTGTAACTGTTGGGCCGACAGTTGCCGAGATCTGTCTGATATTTATTTTATGGTCTCCAAGAGTCTTGATGATGTTTTCCTTGTTCTCCAGAACTTCATTATTGTCGAAAGCGCTGTCAATTTTATGTTCCTTAAGGATCGAGACAGGCGGGAACTTATAGTGTGAGAGGTCGAGCCGGGGATCATAGTTTTCCATTATCTGTTCAACCTCATCATCCGGAAGGATATCAGCTGGTTCAGGTTTTGTTATGTCCATCCCTGATGTGCCTGACTTTTTCATTGCAGGTTTGTCGCTGTCGAGATCGTGGATGAGAGATCCTCCGGCTGTAAAAACACTTTCTTTTGCGGTTGGCTCTTCTTCATCTTCAATCTGCTCAGAAGGCATAGTGTGATTTCTGACAATGAATTCAACATTGCTCTCATTCTCTTTCCCTCTGGTTGTATCTGATTCACCATGAAGGATTGTTGTGGGAACTTCTTCGCCGACATCAGCCGGTTTAGCTTCTGAATCTCCGGGAGAAGGAATCAGGACCTTTCGGATGAATTCAGGAGGTTTCACGGCAAACCTGGAGGGATGAACCTTTAATGCGAAAATCAAATAGCCGATCGTAATCACTCCAAGAAGGATACCTGTGCCGATCTTACCCATAAAGCCGTCAAGCCATTTAATTATAATTGATCCATGTGCTCCTCCGGGGCCTCCTCCCAGATATGTATTGGAGGGACCGAAAATATAGCTTAGCAACAATGAGATGATTATCGCCGCAAAGGCGAACTTGACAGACAGGATAAAGGGTTTTATTTTAGGAAAGTTCAGCATTCGAAGCCCTATTGCTCCGAAGATCATCGGTATGAAGAAGGCTCCGAATCCATAGCCGAATTGTATGATCAGGGAGGCAAGGTAATGACCACTTCTTCCTCCCTTGTTTCTCACTGTTTCTGAACCAGTAATGATATCAGAATTAGCCAGGCTGAGATCTACTTTCCATGCGAAGAGATACGATATGCAGGAGATCAGAAGATAAACGGCAAAACCAGTGATAAGTATCCCGAACAGGAACTTAATTCTTTCATCAGTGATAAATGATTTTGATTTTGCAGAATTCTTTGATGTCTTTCCTGCTTTCTTCGGACTCTCTTCCTTCTCCTTCGACATGATAAGCTAAAAAATGCACCCCAAAGGTAATAAATTAAATGCTTATCAGCTTATCAATAAAGTTTGTGATCTCCTCTCTCGATATCCTCTTGTATTTTTCTTTTCTTTCAAACACTTTATCGGGAATATCCTTTTTATATACAGTTTCTGCGGTGAACCTCATTTCTGCATCGCCCATTAAAAAGAAGAAAGACATCAGCACTCCATCTATTTCGGAAAAAGGATTTGAGATGTTAGGGTTCTTTAATTTTATTTGTTCGGTGTACCAGATCTGATGAATATTACCCTTGTCGTTGGGAAAAGTGACTTCAGCATTTTTGCAGTCGAAACCGCACATCTTAGTGGTTTTAGATGTTTTTCTTATGGTAATGCCTTCCATTGCATCGAAGCCAGGCTGCTTTTCCCCTGGCTTTGCAGGGTAATAATATCTCATGGTGAGAAGGCTGATATATGTGTCGAAGATCCCTTTTTCAGGATTTGACAGGTTCATGATTCCCGAATTGCCTATGGGAGCTGAAATATCAAAAAGGATTTTGTTTTCCTTGAAAGAAACAATAAGCGTCTTTGGCATGATATCCTTAAATGATCCCATACTGCCAAAGTATTCAATCGAATAATGGATCTCGCCCTCGCTTAAATTTTTGACACCCTTCTCGCCGCAGGAGTACCCGGCCAAAGCTACGGTCACTGCTACGAACAATCCGGTCTTTAATCTCACTTGGATTTTTTTTGAATCCTGTAAAATTAGTTTTTTTTTTTAATTTCAGCTTTCCTGCTTGCTTTTTATGTAGTTTAAATCCGTATTTGAGCTATTTTTGAGTCTGATATTCAGGTAAAAAAATGAAAAATAAATTAGCCGTGGTTGCCCTTGGGGGAAATGCACTGCTCAGAGGCGATCAGGTGGGAACCATAGATGAGCAGGAGCAAAACACGACTGACACACTTGAGAACCTTATCTTCCTTATTGAAGAGGGTTATGACCTTGTGATAACACACGGCAACGGTCCTCAGGTTGGCAATATCCTCATGCGAAATGATGCAGGTGAGCAGATATACAACATTGCACAGATGCCTGTGGATATTTGTGTCGCTGATTCGCAGGGCGGGATAGGCTATATGATCGAAAGAATGTTCCGTAATGTCTTGCATAAACACAACATCGACAAAAACGTTGTCTGCCTGGTAACATCTGTAATTGTTGATATCAACGATCCTGCATTCAGCGATCCCCAGAAAAGGATAGGCAAAATTTATTCCAGGGAACAGGCTGATGAACTGGCCCTTAAAAAGGGATGGATCTTCAGGGAGGAAGTTAAAAATGACGGCGGCTTCAGAAGAGTTGTCCCTTCGCCCCTGCCAAAGGATATCATAAACTGGTCGATCATCAGTGACCTCTCGCGAAAGGGTAATATCGTAATCGCTGCGGGAGGAGGTGGTATACCGGTGTATTTCGATGAAAAGAAAGATGTGAGACCTGCCGAAGCGGTCATTGACAAGGATATGGCATCTTCCCTCCTGGCCACGCTTATTGGCGCGGATGAATTCTATATCCTTACCGATGTGCCTTATATATATGTCAACTATAAGAAACCCAACCAGGAGATCAGGGAATTCCTGAACTATTCAGATGCTCTTAAGCTCCTTAATCAGGGAGAGTTCGCAAAAGGTAGCATGGCTCCCAAAATACAGGCATGCCTGAACTTTATCAGGCAGGGAGGCAGTATAAGTGTTATAACTGAAGCTTTTAAGCTGGCTGATAAGAAATATGGGTCCAAGATCACTATGGAATATGAGGATGACAGACGATAGGCTGAAGAAGGGAGGGGGAGAGAGCGGGAGGGGGCGAAAGGGAGATGCAACTGTGCAACTCCGCGAGACTCCGTGTCATCCGTGGTTAAAAAGAATCAAACCAAGCAATTAAATTTATTATTTTTGCACCTGTCTAAATAAATAGAAATGAAAATTAACCTGCACAACAAGCATTTTCTTAAGTTACTGGATTTTACACCTGAAGAAATCAATTATCTCCTTGCTCTTTCTGCTGAACTTAAAAAAGCAAAAAAAGAAGGAAAAGAAAAGCAATATCTGAAAGGAAAGAATATTGCCCTTATTTTTGAAAAATCATCAACTCGTACCCGCTGTGCGTTCGAAGTAGCGGCTTACGATCAGGGAGCTAATGTTACCTATCTGGGCCCCTCAGGATCACAAATAGGTTATAAGGAGTCGATGAAGGACACTGCCCGGGTGCTCGGAAGAATGTACGATGGTATTGAATACCGGGGTTTTGGCCAGAAAATTGTCGAAGAACTTGCTGAGTATGCCGGTGTTCCGGTGTGGAACGGACTGACAAATGAATTTCATCCTACACAGATACTTGCGGATTTCCTCACAATGCAGGAACATTCCGCGAAACCTCTGAACAAAATGGTTTTCTGCTATCTCGGTGATGCACGTTACAATATGGGAAATTCTCTTATGGTAGGATCGGCAAAAATGGGGATCGATTTCAGGATCGCCGCTCCGAAAGAATGCCAGCCTTCAGCAGAACTTGTTGCTTCCTGCAAGGCAGTTGCTGCAGTAACGGGAGCAAGAATCACCATTACGGAAAATGTTGACGAAGCTGTAAAGGATGCTGACTTTCTTTATACCGATGTCTGGGTATCTATGGGTGAACCAGATGCAGTATGGGAGGAGAGGATAAAGCAGCTGCTTCCTTACCAGGTGAATATGGACGTAATTAAGAAAACAGGCAATCCAGATGTGAAATTTCTTCATTGCCTGCCCGCATTTCATAACAGGGAAACAAAAGTGGGCGAGGATATCTACAAAAAATTCGGACTCAATGGGATCGAAGTGACCGAAGATGTTTTTGAATCGAAACATTCAATAGTTTTCGACGAAGCCGAAAACAGATTGCATACGATAAAAGCTGTGATGGTTGCGACTCTCGGCTAGGAGCTCTGCGCCCTGCACCCTGCGCACTCAATAAGATTATGCAATCCACTCCTTGAAGAAGTAGAATGTCATTATCAGTGATGCGGCAAGTTTTAATCCAACTCCGGTGAGGAAACCGATCAGGCTTCCGAAACCCGCCTTAAATGCATATTTAAGGTCATCCTTGAAAATTAGTTCCCCGACTATGGCTCCCAAAAGAGGTCCAATAATGATGCCGGCAGGGCCAAGGAAGAATCCTACAATAAGACCGACGGTTGCACCCCTTGCCCCGTATTTTGAGCCGCCGAATTTCCTGGTACCCCAGATGGGTACGATATAATCAAGGATGGTTACAACTATGGTAACAATCCCGAGCACTATAAGAACTGTTTTGGAGAATTGTCCGAATCTGCTGAGATGGAGCAGGATAATGCCGATATAGCTCAGAGGAGGGCCCGGCAATACGGGAGCAAGGCACCCGATAATGCCAACGATCATTAGTATAATCCCTAATATCAGGAGAATATAGTCAGTCATCAGATATCAATTATTGAGATACAGTGAGGACCTGCAGATTACTTTTTCCCAAGATCGTCGAAGCTGATATCAGTGAATTCAGCTCCTGACGGAGGTTCGCTTGTTTCAACAGTCTTATCGTCAGGTGAAAGCGCTGAAGGCTTTAGTTCGCTTCTGCCATTTCCGATATAGGCAACTGTCTCTTTCAGCCCTTCTGTGAATTTCTCAAAATCTTCCTTGTAAAGAAAGATTTTGTGCTTCTCATAAAAGACTTTGCCTTCTTTTCCCAGCCTTTTTTTGCTTTCAGTAATAGTAAGATAATAGTCTTCCTTTCTTGTGGCCTTCACATCGAAGAAATAGGTTCTTTTCCCGGCCCGAACAACCCTGGTGAAAATCTCCTCTTTCTGATTCTTTTCCTCACCAGTGTTTACAGCATCAATTATTCCGGTTTCTTCTTCCATCGCTAAGTCAGTTAATGTTAGGGTTTTAATTTGTATTGTCAAATGTAATAATTATTTTTTCAAATCAAAATAGGCTTAAATCCGTCCTGGTTTTTTTGAGAAGAGCTTTGACTGTTAAGGAAAAAGAGTATTTTTGCACGGGTAAAAATTTGAGGTTCTTTATAGATGATAAGCAGAAGATTATTACGGATAAAGGCACTGATGATCCTTTATGCCTTTAACCGCAGGGATGAAAATGATCTGGCGAAAGCCGAAAAGGAACTGATGTTCAGCATCGGGAAAACCTATGATCTTTATTTATACCTGATACTGCTGGTCATCGAGATTGCAGATATAGCATCTGACAAAATTGAGCAGGCTCTGCTGAAAAAGATCCCTTCACCCGAAGACCTGAATCCGAACCGCAGATTTGCAGATAATGCAGTTATTGCGCAGCTCCGTAATAATAATGCCTTCAAAAGGGGTATTTCAGAGTCCAAGCTTACCTGGTCAAATTACCCCCATATCCCGAGATTGCTGTACAACAGCATGATCGTCTGGGAACCATATATCCTGTACATGAATTCGGAAGAAAAGGGCTACCTCCACGACAGGAAGTTTGTTATCAGCCTTATTAAAGACTTTTTTGCCGCTTCCGAGGATCTTCTTAACTGCCTTGAGGAACAGAGCATCTATTGGAATGATGATATGGAATATGTTCTTGTGATGCTTGAAAAAACTCTCAGTAAATTCAAGGCTGATTCAGGTGAAAAGGCCCAGCTCATGAAGTTGTTCAAAAACGATGATGATGAGGATTTCGTAAAACAGCTTTTCAGGAAAACCATTATTAACGCCAGCAAAACTTCTGAACTTATCGACAGGAACACCACCAACTGGGAGGTCGAACGTATAGCCCTGATGGATATCCTCGTTATGCGACTGGCAGTTAATGAGATAATTGAATTCCCTGAAATTCCTGTAAAAGTGACCCTTAACGAATATATTGAGATCGCCAAATATTATTGTACCTCAAAAAGCAGTAATTTTGTCAACGGCATCCTCGACAATATTGTAAAGGAGATACGTGAAGCGGGAATGTTTAAAAAGTCCGGAAGAGGATTGCTTGGTGAAAGCATAAAAAACAAAAAGAACTGATTAAGCTATGCTAATTAGAAAAAGTCTGGCAATTATCCTGACATTGACAATCATCAGTGCAGCAGCCTGCAATAAAGGGAACAAACATGGAAATGCCTCATCGGATAGTCATTCTTCAGATACAGGCAAAGCTGTTATTACTTTCGCGTCACTCGACCATGATTTTGGCAGGGTAACCGAGGGAGAGAAAGTGGGGTGTATCTTCACTTTCACTAATACAGGCACCTCTGACCTTATTGTTACCAACGCCACAACAAGCTGCGGATGCACTGTGCCTAAGTATGACAAAACCCCGATTGCCCCGGGCTCACATGGATCTATCGAGGTTGTTTTCGATACAGGAGGCCGTAATGGAATCCAGACCAAATCAATCACGATTCTCTCAAATGCAGCTGCCCCTGTAGTGCTTCTTCAAATAAAGGCTGAAGTAATACCAAAAGAGAAATAACCAGCAACTTTTAGCCACCATATCTTTAACGAATGTGGCCAGCAACCAATAACCAGCAACCAGCAACCAGCAACCAGCAACCAGCAACCAGCAACCAGCAACCAGTAACAAATAAATAATAACCAAACTCAATTACGATGACCCATTTAGCTTTCTTATTACTCCAGACACAGCCGGCAAGGACCGGCGCTTCGCAGGGCGGAAACATGACCGTGAGCTTTCTTATGCTTCTGGCTGTATTCGTTGTATTCTATTTCTTCTTCATAAGGCCTCAGATGAAGAAGCAGAAAGAAATGACCAATTACAGGAGTTCTCTTAAAAAAGGTGATAAAGTTGTCACCAATGGAGGTATCTATGGCAGGATCCTGGAAGTCAAGGATAATTTTGTGATGATGGATGTTGGAGGCGACATAAAGCTCAAAGTCGACAAGAGCGCACTTATGAAGGACCCAACAGCTGAGGAAACGGCAAAAGCATAATTAACCCGTAAGGGTGATAAATTATGATGAAATTAAGGAGCGGTAATCCATCGAAAAAAGGATTGCACAGGATTAACAGGAACATCTTTGTATTCTTGTTCTTCCTGCTTCTTTCTTTCATTTTCTGGTATCTGAACTCACTTTCAAAGGAGATCGATACAACTTTGAAATACCCTGTTTCTTATGCCAATGCCCCTGGCGGAAACGAAACAGCTTCAAATCTCCCGTCAAAGCTTAACCTGATGCTTAAAGGACATGGCTATTCTATTCTCAGGATCAAGCTTTCAGCGAAGGGAAATCCCTTGACAGTCGATTTTTCAGAAATCAGCTATTTCAGGGAACAAAAAAGCGGTTCAGGAAATTGTTATATTGTCACAGCTCCTCTAATAACACGTTTTAGTACCCAGCTCCTTCAGGGAGCCAGGATCACTTCTGTCAAACCCGATACGATCTTCTTTTCTGTAAAAGAGTAACACAAGGACTTTAGCGGTATCGGACAGGTTAAAAATGTCTCAAATCGGATGAGAAAGGCCAACAAACCATTAATGAAGCTGGGGATCACCGGAGGAATTGGAAGCGGAAAAACTTCAGTCTGCAGGGTATTCGGCATTCTTGGCATACCGGTTTTTTCCGCTGATCCCGAAGCGCAGGAGATTATGAATAGTGACGAAAGCGTTATCAGGGGCATCAATGAAATTGCTCAAAAAAATCTTTACCCTGCAGGAAGGCTTGACCGAATGCAGCTTGCTGAACTTATCTTCAAGGATCCTGATGTGCTGAAGAAGGTAAATGCGCTTGTACATCCAGTTGTATTTGAGCATTTTAATCAATGGGCACTGAACCAGGATACTCCTTATGTGATTATGGAAGCAGCTATTCTTTTTGAAAGCGGAGCCGCTAATCTGGTCGACAGGGTGGCAACCGTATTTGCACCTGTGGAAGAAAGGATTGCCAGGGTGACCCGGAGAAACAAGCTGACCAGGGAACAGGTCATCGACAGGATCCGCAACCAGATGGATGATGAAACAAGAATAAAAATGTCGGATTATGTGATCAATAATTCGGAAAATGATATGATTATTCCTGTAATCCTGAAGATACACGAGGACTTGCTTAACCACTTATACTCCTGAATCATAATGGCTGGATTGGGAAAATGGCTCGGCGGCGGACTTGGTTTTGTGATGGGAGGACCAATCGGAGCTCTGCTTGGATTCCTTGTAGGTTCTATGGTCGACAGCACTCAGGTAACCACTTCATATTCATCCGGAACCAGGGCAACAACACCGGGAGCATTCGGTGTCAGCCTTCTCGTGCTGATCGCTGCTGTCATGAAAGCTGACGGGAAAGTTGTAAAGTCAGAGCTCGATTATGTTAAGGAGTTCTTTGTCAGACAATTCGGAAGAGAATCAGCTGCCGAGGCCACTGTGATGCTCAGGGATCTGCTTAAAAAGGAGATAAACCTCGGCGATGTGTGCCGGCAGATCAGCATGAATATGGATTATTCGTCCAGGCTTCAGTTGCTGCACCTTCTCTTCGGAGTCTCCATGGCCGACAGTGCTCCGAATCCCTCGGAGATCAGCCTGATGGAAAAGATCTCGGGATTTCTGGGTATCTCTCTGGGCGATTTCAAGTCAATCAAGAATATGTTCGTCCCTGAAACGGATTCTTCATACAAGATCCTGGAAATTGAACGAACGGCATCAGATGAAGAAGTCAAGAAGGCTTACAGGAAAATGGCTATGAAATATCACCCCGATAAAGTCAGCCATCTTGGTGAAGATTATAAGAAAGCCGCTGATGAAAAATTCAAGAAGGTAAATGAGGCATATGAAAAGATCAAGAAGGAACGCCATATGCCCTGATATAAGAAAAAAAGAAACCATAATTTAAAAATACGCGTACAAACACTAACTTTACACTCAAAATTACGATAGATGGTATTAAAGGATATAATGGCTGTATCAGGTGAACCTGGACTTTTCAGGTTCATAGCTCAGGGTAAAAACGCAATCATTGTAGAGCATCTGGAAACGAAGAAAAGAAGCAGCGTATTCGGCACTGCCAAAGTTAGTTCTTTGGAGGAAATATCGATTTTCACTGAAAAGGAAGATATGCCGCTGTCAAAAGTTTTCGATCTTATTTTCGAGAAAGAAAAGGGTGGTCCTGCAATAGACTATAAGTCAGATCCTCAGAAACTTAAGGATTACATGCTGGAGGTTCTGCCCGAATACAGCAAGGATAAAGTATATCTCAGCGATATCAAGAAACTGTTCCATTGGTATAACATCCTGCATTCGCTCAGTCTGCTTGTAAAGGAAGAGCCTGAAAAACCCGCTGAGGCTGCCAAAACGGAGCAGGAGGAAGTGTCGAAGGAGGAAAAACCTAAGAAGGAACCTGCGGCAAAGAAAGCAAAGAGCACCGGCCCCAAGGCAGAGACAACTGCAAAAAAGAAGCCGGCCAAACCGAAAGAATAATAGAGGATCTGTTCTTGATATGAATTTTGGAGGTGCAGAAGTCGTTTATGATTATGCCGGGTCAGGTATTATCATCGTACCAGTGCCATATGACGGCACAAGCACCTGGATGAAAGGTTCCGACAAGGGACCTGAAGCAATCATGGAAGCATCGGTGAACCTCGAGTTCTATGATGTGGAGACCGGCACCGAGGTCCACAAAAAAGGAATTCATACCATAGCTCCGGTCTCAGATAACATATCCCCTGATGCATTGGTCAATGCAGTTTATCAAAAGATATCGCATCTTCTGAAAGAGAAAAAGTTCCCGGTCACCGTGGGAGGAAACCATACAGTAAGCATAGGAGCGATCAAGGCTTTTTCTGAGAAATTCGATGATTTTTCGGTTCTGCAGCTTGACGCTCATTCCGACCTTAGACAGGAATATGAAGGATCGCGTTTTAATCATGCATGTGCTATGGCCAGGTGCAGGGAATATGCTCCTTCAGTGCAGGTAGGGATCCGCAGCATGTCGGCAGAAGAACTCCCTTATGCTGACAAGGAGAGAATCTTTTATGCACACGACCTGTATTACAAAAAGGAGCTGTACCGGAAAGCAGCTGAAAAGCTTTCGGGAAATGTTTATGTGACTATCGATCTCGATGTTTTTGATCCCTCCCTGATGCCTTCAACAGGGACTCCCGAGCCTGGCGGACCTGATTATTTCGAATTGATGCATTTCCTGAAAGATGTTGCAGCAAAAAAGAATATTGTAGGTTTTGATGTTGTTGAGCTTTGCCCGTCGCCGGGCAACAAGTTCCCTGATTTTGTTGCTGCAAAGGTTATATATCAGCTGCTGAGTTATATATTCAAATGACCCCCAAACCCCCTGAAGGGGGCCTGGTTTGTGGCTGAATTTATACCCCCTTCAGGGGGTCGCCGCGCAGCGGCGGGGGGTCTAGTTTCTTCGCCTCTTCCCATATCACATTCATCTCATCGAGACTCATGCTGTGGAGCGACCTTCCCTTTTTCATGGTCTCATTTTCGAGGTAATTGAATCTCTTTATGAATTTTCTGTTGGTTTTTTCCAGGGCTGCTTCAGGGTCGATCCCATAGAGCCGGGAAGCATTGATAAGTGAAAAAAATACATCCCCAAGTTCCGACTCCATTTCCTCAATGTTATGATCATCAATTTCCTTTTTCAGTTCTCCGATCTCCTCCAGAACCTTATCCCATATCTGTTCACGCTTTTCCCAGTCAAATCCTACACCTCTGACTTTTTCCTGTAATCTGTTAGCCTTGACAATGGCAGGCAGTGTTGAAGGAACTCCTGACAGAACCGGCTTATAGCCATTATTCTCTTTGATCTTGAGATGTTCCCAGTTTCTTTCAACCTCGGAGGCGCCTGAAACTTTTACGTCGCTGAAAACATGCGGGTGCCTGTAAACAAGCTTTTCATTGATACCTTTAAGGACATCGGTCATGTTGAATATGTTTTTTTCCGAACCGATCTTTGAATAAAAAACAATATGAAGCATAAGGTCTCCGAGCTCATTTTTTATCCCTTCGTCATTGCCTGAAAATATTGCTTCAGCAAGTTCATAAGTCTCCTCGATCGTCAACTTCCGCAGGCTCTCATTTGTCTGTTTCTTGTCCCATGGACATGTTTCCCTGAGCTTATCCATTAATTCCAGGAGTTTCACAAACTCCGCTGCACTTCTTTCCTTATCATTCATCATTAATTTGATTTAAAACAACCGGTTGGGAGAAGCTTTTTTAACCCTGGCTTCAATCCTCAGTGCTGATCCTACATTCAGGTCCAGAAGTTCTGAAACATTAGCTCCGTTTATGGAAATTTCGAGCAGATCAAGTGAATTGAATCTTGCCAGCATTTCTCCTACAGGCACATCGCTGTACTTTTCAAGAATATGATCTGTATAGTTTTTGTTGCTCTGGATCAGTATCCTGTACTCTTTTCCTTCAAACACCCTGAGGAAAACTTCCCTTGTTACGTTGGATATTACATTACCGTAAGAGTCAATGAAAATAATGCTTCCTATTATAACATCCTTCTCAATAGTGGCCCTCAGCGGGATCATCTCGCTGATCTTCTTCACAGGCTTCCCTAACTCTGAGGGTTTCTTGCCTCTTGCAAGGTCGGATGCGGCTCTGGCAAACAAATCAAGCTCATCGGAACTTTCAATATGATCTATCCTGACCGCTTCATCGGGTTCAGCATTCAGTATGAGGTTGAAGATTCCGTTATCTGCTCCGACAAAAAAATGGTCCCTGGCCTTAACGATCAGGTAATCCTGACCTTTCAAAGCTTCAGAGTGAACGCAAATGAGATGGATGGTTCCTTTAGGATAATTATTATAAGTATTCCTTATCACGAATGAAGCATGGGAGATGTTGAAAGCCTGAATCCCGGTGGCATTGTCAATGATTATTGCTTCAGGACACAACCTGCAGAGTTTGCCCTTCAGGATTCCATGGTAAATGTCGTCGGTCTTCCATTCGGTTGTAAGGGTGATAACAGGCATAGGGAAAAATCTTAAGACAAAGATAATCTTCTAAAGAAAAATAAACTTACTTTGTAACTCCGGGTGGCTTATTTTTATGAACTTTAGGCGGATGGGTGGTTAATAATGCAAAAAGAACATCAGGGTATAAGGGGCTGAAACTTAATGACAGAGATAGTTATTTTTCTGGAGGATATTGATCCTGTCGATCTGTTCGGCATAAATAATTCACTGCTCGATAAAATCAGAAGCTTTTTTCCAAAGCTGAAGATCCTTTTCAGGGGCAATGAATTAAAATGCATGGGAGAGGAATCCGAGATTGCCTTTTTCGCTGAGAAATTCAACAACCTTGTAGAATATTACCGTAAATACAGTCATATTGAAGAGCAGGACCTGGAAAAATACTTATTTGATGCCGATCATATGAAATCTGTATCAAATGGCGAATTTGAGCAGGTGCTCGTGTTTGGAACAAGCGGCAAGCCAGTCAGAGCCCGGACGGTAAATCAGCTTGCGCTGGTGAATGATTACAGGATCAGCGATCTGATAATTGCTGAAGGGCCGGCAGGAACAGGAAAAACATACACTTCTATTGCACTGGCTGTCAAAGCCCTTAAGGAAAGGGAAGTAAAGAAGATAATACTGACACGACCTGCAGTTGAAGCCGGTGAAAGACTTGGTTTTCTTCCCGGGGATATGAAGGAGAAGCTTGATCCCTATCTTCAGCCTCTGTATGATGCCCTTCATGACATGCTGCCTTTCAAAAAGCTTGAGACATGGCTGGAGGACGGTACTATCCAGATAGCTCCACTCGCTTTTATGCGCGGCAGAACCCTTGAAAATGCTTTTGTAATTCTCGACGAAGCACAGAATGCAACAGTAAGCCAGCTTAAGATGTTCCTGACCAGGATGGGCGTCAGTTCAAAATTCATCATGACAGGCGACACCACCCAGATTGATCTCCCGAAGAAAGGAGAATCAGGACTTCTGCAGGCTATGAGAATATTAACTGGTATTGAAGGCGTATCAATAATCAAGTTTGATGAAAGCGATATTGTGCGGCATAAGCTCGTAAAAAAAATTGTGAAGGCGTATGAGCAAGAAGAGACAAGCAAGGGGGCGGTTTAAATAAAAACTATTTAATTCTATGGCTAAGACGATCGTAAATTCAGATTTCAGATTTCCCGGACAGACAAGTGTCTACAAAGGAAAAGTCAGGGATGTTTATAACATCGGCGGCAAGTACCTTTTAATGGTAGTTTCAGACAGGATCTCTGCTTTCGATGTTGTCTTGCCTGAAGGGATACCTTACAAGGGCCAGGTGCTGAACCAGATCGCTTCCAAATTCCTTGACGCTACAAGCGACATTGTCCCAAACTGGAAAATAGCAACTCCCGATCCTTCTGTTACGTTCGGACATATCTGCAAACCTTATCCTCTTGAGATGATTGTCAGAGCTTATCTTACAGGAAGCTCATGGCGCACCTACAAGGCAGGAGCAAGAGAGATATGCGGGATCAGGCTTCCCGATGGCATGAAAGAGCACCAGAGATTCCCCAAACCTATAATTACTCCAACCACAAAAGCTGAGCATGGACAGCACGACGTCGACATTTCAAGGGATGAAATACTGAAACTTGGCATAATTCCTGAGCAAGAGTATGAACAGATTGAAAAATACACGATGGAAGTTTTTATGAGGGGATCAGAAATAGCTGCCCGTCATGGCCTGATTCTTGTTGACACAAAATATGAATTTGGAAACAAGGATGGGAAGATATATCTCATCGATGAAATAAACACTCCTGATTCTTCACGTTATTTTTATGCTGACGGCTACCAGGAGCGATTCGATAAAGGACTTCCTCAGAGACAGCTTTCAAAGGAATTCGTCCGCGAATGGCTTATGGCCAACGGATTTCAGGGTCAACATGGACAGAAGGTACCCGAAATGACAAGCGAGTTTGTGAACGAAATATCAGAAAGATATATCGAGCTTTATGAAAAAATTACTGGTGAGCAGTTTGTAAAAACCGATATTGAAAATATAAATGAGAGGATAGAAAAAAATTGTCTGAATTTCCTGTCTTCTTTATGAATTGTAACGTAAATGAATAACATTAAGATATTTAAAAATTTACTTGCGGCATTGGTTCTGCTGGTTACCGTGGCCCCTGTCTCTTCACAGGTGCAGGTCGAGAGATCAAAGGATAAGGTAATTATCTCAGGTACAGCATACTATGTGCATCAGGTAAAAAAAGGAGAGACCCCATATTCGATTGCGAAGGCCTACGGGATTTCTGTTGAAGAGCTTACCAGGGAGAATCCTCCGGCACTGTATGGAATAAAGGAGGGCCAGTCATTAAGGATACCTTTCAGGGAAGCCGGCACTGAGCATCCGGATGCCGTGGAGACACTCCCTTTAAAGCGCGATGAAACCAGATATGTCTATCACAAGCTGTTGCCCGGAGAGACAATCTATTACCTGTCAAAGCTTTATGGCGTTTCTGAAAATGAAATTATAGCCAGCAACCCGGGCAAGGAAATCTCCAGGCTTCCGGTGAACGCGGAGATAGCTGTGCCAAGAAGGGATTTTATGACTGAAAGGGTGGAATTTGCCGTCCAGGATTCAGATTATATCTTTCACCAGGTGGTAAAAGGTGAATCTCTTGCATCAATCGCTGAGCATTATGGCCTCCTGGTAAAGGACCTGAGGAAGGAAAACAGGAATATCAGGTTCCCTCAGGTAGGGGATTATCTGAGGATCCCTGTTCCAAGGAAAATTACCACGCAAACCACTGTGGCTCCCGAAGCTGACACTCTGAAAAAGATTGAAGGAGAAAGCCCGGTACTCTGGACACGTCCTTCAGGGTACACTCCGGTGAAGAACCTGAGCGGATCTTACGATGTGGCTGTACTGCTTCCATTTTATATAAGGGAAAACACAGCCCGGACAGAGATCGATTCATCGAAGATAGTAAAGGGGAAGCCTGTGTACAGGTTGATAAAGCGCAACTCTGATTGGATATATCCCGGAACAATAGGATTTCTGGAAATGTACCAGGGAATGCTTCTTGCTGCTGATACCCTTCGTACTATGGGCCTCAATATCAATTTTCACGTGTTTGACATTAAGTCGGATACGGTCGAGCTTACAAGACTTATCAGAAATGGAGCTTTTGAAGGAGTTGATCTCATAATCGGACCGGTCTATTCACATAACCTGTCGATTATGACGGCATATGCAAAACCACTGGGGATACCGGTTGTGTCACCTGTTCCTCAGTTCAGCAACTCATCGCTGACAGGCAATCCCAACCTTTTTATTGCAAATGCAACCCTTGAGGTGGCCCAGAATGTTATTTCAAGGAAAGCAGGCGAATACTTCGACAATAATATCGTTTTTATCCATGCAGATACCTCCGGTGCAGATAAGGATGTAATTAATTTTAAACAAAAGATCCTGGCCGAACTGAGCAACAGGATCCCCTATGAGGAGATCCGTTTCAAGGAGTTCATTTTCTACAGCAGGTCTGCATTTGACAACGACTCCATAAACAGGCTCAGCCATGCGCTCTCAAGGGATATCAATAATACCATAATTATAGCCACCGAGGAACCGCCGGTTATAAGTGAAACGCTTCAGGAGATACACAGTCTTTCCAGGAATTTCCCTGTAAAAGTATTCGGCTACCCCGCAATCAGAACGATCGAGAACCTTGACCTGAGGTTCCTCTTTGATCTCGATATTACTGTATTTTCTCCCTATTGGATAGATTACACAAAAAGGGATGTAAGGCAGTTTATTTCCGTTTACCATCATAAGTTCATGACAGAACCTTCTGAAATGAGCTATTCCTGGCTTGGTTTTGACCTCACTTATTACTTCCTTACCGGACTTGCTGTCCATGGGAAGGATTTCCTGGCTCATCCGGAGATGCATAATCCGGATCTTCTCCAGACGCAGTTTGATTTTCAGCGAAAAACCACGAATGACGGTTTTGAGAATCAGAAGCTGTACACAATGAAATTCACCAGGGATTATGAAGTGCTTCTTATTCCGGACGCCGATCAGATACGATAATATGTTGATATTCAGATATTTAAAATTTCATAAATCCGATTGTTAATAAAAATTAACAATCAGGAATAAATTAACCGGAACTGTTGTCTATAACTTGTACAATGAGAGGATCCTTCAAGCAGGCCGAAGACAGCGAACTTGTACGCGCATCAGTAGCAGGAGACAAGCTGGCTTTCGGAGAGATTGTGGACCGTTACAGGAAAATGGTGGCGCGTACTGTCAAAGGGATGCTTGGAGATTCAGTTTATGCGGAGGACATAGGACAGGAAGTTTTCATAAAACTGTACCATTCCATGTCGGAGTTCAGGGGAGAAGCAAAATTGTCGACGTACATTCAGAAAATAGCAATTAATCTTACCCTGAATGAGATAAAAAGACGAAAAAGATTCTTTTCTATGTTCTCACAGAAGGGGAACAACGAAATGTATGAGTATGAAATAGCAGATTTTGAAACAGAGGAAAAAAAAGACTCTACGGAATTAGTTAACAAGGCATTGATGGGATTGGAACCAAAATTCAGGATCATAGTGGCAATGAGGATGCTTCAGGGTTACTCGACCAAAGAGACTGCAGAGATACTTGATCTCCCCATGGGCACTGTCCTCTCAAGGCTTTCAAGAGCACAGGATCAATTAAAGGAAATTTTAAAAAAATTATGAAAATGAAACCTTCAGAACTAAAAAAGCTGATTATAGGATCACTCGATGAAAATACTGATCCTGAAACTGCTGCAGGCAAGATTGAGGAGGAAGGGATATCCTTTGATTTCAGCAAAGGATTCAGCGAAAAGGTTATTGACAGTATATTCTCAGCTCCTGAAGCTGTGGTCCGTGAAATTGAATTTGTGAAATCGATGAGGTTTATCTTCACCCGCGTTGCACTCACAGGAGTTGCCGCGATAATTCTCCTCCTGGTGTCTCTGTTCCTTACCGAAGGGTCGCTGACTTTTAATTCCTTCCTCGGCATTGGCAATTCTTACGATGAGGGTTTAGTCTATCTGCTCACCGGCAATTAACTTGAAGCAATGAAAACAAAACCAATAATTCTAGTAATAGTAACCTTGATCATTGGATTTATACTGGGTATGCTGACATCAGCGCAATTAAGGATGCACAAACTGAAACCGGTAAGAGTCTATTTCTCAGAAGAGCGTTTTATGGAAGGGTTCTACAAGATCATCGAACCTGACGACAAGCAGAAAGGGGAAATTCAGAAGATCATTCAGAAATATGCAAAAATCAATGGCGACCTTCAATCAGATTTCAGAAAGCAGTTCGAAACCAATATGAAGGATTTCAGGAAAGAAATGGATTCGAATCTTTCAAAGGAACAACTGTCCAGGCTTAAGGAGATGGATGAGCAGCGCCAGGAAATTATCAAGCAAGGCTGGAGAGACCGTGATTCATCCAACAGGAACAACCCCGGGCGATTCGACAGGAATAGAAGCCGCTATCCGGGCAATCAGCCGCCTCCTGGAATGGAAAGACCTATGTCGCCACCGAATAGAATGCCTATGCGCGACTCAGTGCATTCAGGCGATCGAGAATAAAAGGTAGTCCAGAAGTATTGGTAGATCGTCCTTGTTTACTCCCAGCTGAATAAGCAAATTCCAGTCATCTGAATAGATTGATATGAACTGCTCCCGGGTCAGCTCACCGCTCATAATGCTTTTCCTGTAGAGATCGACAGCCTCTTTTTTTCTTCCCTGGCACAACGCAAGATGACCCATGTTGATAAGATCATGCGGTATAAGTTTCTCAGCAGAGAGTCTTTCATAATATTTTGCTGATTCACTGAATTTTCCAAGAGCAAAATAACAGTACGCTATAGGTCTCAGGATCTTCAGATTGCCCGGATCATTATATTCAACCCTGAAGTAATGGCCCAGTGCTTTGTCATACTCTTTGAGATCCAGGTAACAATGTGCCGTCATGATCGCGGTATGCAGATTATCAGGTTCAATTCCGGCAGCCTCCAGATAATAATCGAGGGCTTCCTCATTTCTGCCCAGTCTTCGCAGGCACAGCCCGGTCTTTTTCAGTGTCCAGACCTTCCTGTCAATAAGCTCTGCCATCTTGTAATAGCTTATGGCTTCCTCATAGTTGTACAACTCCTGGCAGCAATATCCGATCTTCTCGTACAACTGGGCGTCATCGGGCCTGCTTGCTGTCTGCTTCAGGTACAGGGTCAGGGCATCTTCATAAAAATCCTTGCTGAAAAAATAATCGGCGAGCCCGGCTTCAGCTTCAGATGCGTTGCATGTGATCCTGAAGAATTCTGAATTGTAAATATCAAGCCTGCCGGTGAAGATATCTTCAAATTCTTTTCTGTATGGCGACAGTTTAAAGAACCTGTAGATATCCTGAAGGTACTGTGTTACATTTGTCCTGAATTTCTTGTTGGGATCTGTCAGCGATTCTTCGTCGTCAATCTGCCCCAGGCCTTCAAGCTCCATCCTGAAAACCTTGAGCATCATGCTTTTCTGAGCTGCCGGAAGATACTTTAAGTTGAGAATAAGGGAGTATTTATCGGAATTGCAGATGAAAGGAGTTTTGTACATGGCTTCGGCCATCTGATTAGTTCCGGGGCCAAGTACCTCATCCCTGAATATCTCGTCTACAACTTCATGGTCGGGATAGAATGGTATGAACCAGTTCTGGAAATCCTTGAAGAAATCAAAATGCTTGAGGTTTGCAAAAGCCGACATGTAAACATCTGCTCCTTCCATCTGGAGTTTTGTCAGCTCTTCCATGGTCTTGAATATCTCTTCGGAATCATTGAACATTGAAGCCCAGTCCGGATTCTTTCCTTCGTTTTTTTCATTGGGAAGAATGTTGTCGAGGTCGAGCTTCTCCTCAATTCTTGGTCTAAGCCTGGCTACCTGCGGCAGGATCTCATCATGAAGCTTTTTACTTAGTTTTTCTGTTTCCCTTGACCTGATTATCTGCAGGACGATTATCCTGCAGTGTTCCCTGAATCCGTGGGTCCCGGCCATTTCAATTATATGTGTGCTGATCTCAGGGTAGAGAAGTATTCTGCCATTATAGTAATGCAGGTTAAGGATAAGTCCCGACAAGGCTCTCTCCATAACTTGTTCCTGGCCCGATTTGTAAATGTCGATCAGGTAAAGAAGCTTTTCTGTTTGCCAGCTTCTGAAAGAGCTCAGTGTTATTGCAGTTGTAAAGATACATGCCTCATACCACCTGAATTTGCCTGAATTCAGTATTATTTTAATGAGGCTCTCTTCAGCCTCGCCGTAAAAATCAGTAAGCCAGAGGTGATTGAAGATGTTCTTTATCAGCTGCTTGTGTTTTTTCGATATTTCTGATTCCGGATCAGGATTTATCTCGTTGCTCAGCCTGAGCCATTCGTCAAGCTCCGATTTAAACATCAGGTCATCGACTGTCTCAACAATTGTTTTTCCGGTCAGTTTCTGCTCTTTTTCTGCCTGCTGCTTCACCCAGTAGGTGTTCCATCCTGAATTATGTGACAATATGTCCTGTCTGACTCTGTCGGATAGCTCCAGTATTGACTGGATGAGCTTGATGTAAACCTTGTTCCTCTCAGGATCGTTGATCCCTTCGATTGTATATGAGAGCATGTTCCTGTAGGTCATTTCCAGGTTGCTGTACTCGTCGCGTAACTGTCCGGTTGTTGCGGTAGTGATCATATCAGACAGAATATCAAGGCTTTGCTTGATCTTCCGTTCTGAAACGAGAGAACAGATCTGCTTATGCTGCTGTATGGTTTTCTTAATATCCATCAATTTTAAGTTGTTTCTGAAACAGATGACAAATTTTCATCTGACCTTGTTCAAATTATATATGCAACAATCAGGCCGATGAAGATTGCTTTTTCAGAAGTTGAATCCAATGCTGAGATACCCTTTGAAATTGTTGAAATAGTTATTGTATGGATCCCTTCCATACATCATGCCAACCTTTATGGGCCCGACGATAGTCATATACCCTGCTCCAGCTCCGAATCCTGCCAGGAGATCATAGCCACTGTCCATGTAGATGCCCTGGGCAGCAAAAACGTCCGTTGTAAGCGTAATATGAAAATCATTGAATGCCTCAATATCTAATTCAATCCCACCTCCGAGGGCCTTCTTTACCGGCATCTCCGATGTATGGAAGCCCGTCATGGCTATCGATCTGTTACTGATTGACTGCAATCCGCCAAGAAGATAGAAATTATTCTGTGTTACAGCAGAATCACAACGGCTTACATATACTGCATCTGCATGAACTGAAAAGGTCACATTCCTGGATTTAGAGAAATATTGCCGGAAGCCTCCTTTTAATGTATAATACCTGTCGAAGCTGAAGTCACCTTTTTCCACTATATCAAAATTTCTCCTTTCAATATTGGTCCTGATGCTTGCCGAGATCAGCCGGGAAGTGTTTCCCATTATGTCAAAAGTCATCCCCTTGTTTGGGAAGTACTTAGTATCCAATGTGTTAATGTTATATTGGACCGTTGGTTTGATATAATTGTAAGAAATGTTATCCAGTCCTGATGCCGAGACATAGACGGGAGTCAGATCAAGGTTCTCATAAATCCCCGATATATTGAGCATATGATTGAGTCCGATCCTCTTCGAAAAGTTAAGTCCCATGCTTAAATCTCCAAGGATTACATTGCCTGTTTCATCGTTTATATGAAGCACCGGTACAGGTGTCTTATCGTAATTCAGGTTTACCGATATGTTCCATTGTTGTTTCCATCCAAGGTACTGAAGAAACAATGCCTTGATCCTGTAGTATCTTCCCAGGAATGTATTGATATTTATCACGGAACCGGGGAAGATATAATTCTTTGAGGAGAATGCAAGCAGAGCCCCGGGTCCCGTTGCATTATCATAATGCAATGCGCCATAGAGCATTGCAGGCGGCTTCTCAATGCATTCTAATTCAAGAATGAGCGAATCATTTCGTGGTATAAAGCGGTATTTGACCTTTTCGAACCAGTTCTTACCATAAAGCAGGTTGGTCTTTTCCATCAGCGTGTACTTGTTCACCGAGTCTCCGCCCCGGAGATCCAGGATACCTGTAATCTGTCTGTCGGAGTAATTTCTGTTTCCCTTGATGTTGATCCTGTCAATATGATAATACTGCCTGTCGAGTATATCAGCGATCGGTTTCTGCTTCCCGAACCGGTTCAGGGAATCAGCAAGCCTGACGAACTTTTCCTTAAACGGGAGAGCGGCAGCATATCCTCGCTGGTAAATTGTGTCTACCCTGCTGAAATCGAGGGATGAAAGACCTTTCAGATCAGGTATGATAAGGTAGTTTGCGAGCTTTCTCTGGTGCTCGAAATCGTTATAGCTCAGTGAGAAGCTTATCTGTTTCAGAATGTCGGCAACATTGTCGAGCTCATTTTCTTCTTTCCAGCGATAACCTGTGTATGAACCTATTATGATGTCGGCGCCCATTTCAACAGCTTCCTGCGTGGCAAAATTCCTGTATATCCCTCCGTCAAGCAGCAAAGCAGAATCAATTTTAATAGGGGTGAATACAGAAGGAATAGCGAGGCTTGCCCTTATCGCATCCGGGAGATAACCTTTCTTCAGATCCACTACTCTGGCTGTAAGGATATCTGATCCTACGCAGGTAAAAGGTATCGGGAGTTTTGAAAAATCATCAATGCCTGCTGCAGGCCATGCAAAAAAACTCAGGAAGCTCTCAATTACCTGGCCGTTACTGACACCTGAAGGCAGGTTTACTTTTTTTGATGTTACGGGAATTGAAATGATGTTATTGCGGAAGTTATTCTTTTCAAGGTATATGATCTTGTCTTCATCTATCTGGTTAGTAATTACACCGGCCAGATCCTCTGATTTTAACATCTTCAGAATGCTGTCGGCACTGTAACCGATAGCATACATGCCTCCGATAACGCTTCCCATGCTGACTCCTGCAATACAGTCCGGTCTGAGACCAGCTTCTTCCATGACTTTTAAAACGCCGAGATGCGCAATTCCAAGAGCGCCTCCTCCGCTGAGAGCCAGTCCTAACGATGGTCTTTTGGCCGGTTCCTGCGCCCTGACAGCCGGATTTACGGTCAGAAGGCTTATAATTATGATCGCAAATATTCCGTGAAATCTCTTATGTGAAAAGAAAAAGCTTAATGGGTAATATGTTTTTGCCAATTGCATCTTTTAAATGCTGTATTATGAAGACTAACTACCAAGTTACCAAATTTCGCTAAATTTATGAAATGAAAGTTAATCCCGGGACATATAACGGATGGCTGCCATCATCCAGGAAAGAGGTTGAAGCGATTGGTTGGGACGAGCCGGATGTCATCATATTCAGCGGGGATGCATACATCGATCATCCTTCGTTCGGACCGGCAGTAATAAGCCGTGTCATTGAAGATGAGGGATTCAGGGTAGCTATCGTTCCACAGCCTAACTGGAAAGATGATCTCCGCGATTTTAAAAAACTGGGCAGACCGAAATATTTCTTTGGCGTCACCGCCGGAAACATGGATTCGATGGTGAACCATTACACCGCAGCAAAGCGCCTCCGTTCCGATGATGCCTATACACCGGGAGGGAAAGCAGGTTTCAGGCCTGACTACCCGACAATCGTATATTCAAGAATATTAAAGGATCTTTTTCCTGATGTGCCGGTAGTGATCGGTGGCATCGAGGCTTCGATGAGAAGGCTGACGCACTACGACTATTGGAAAGACAAGCTGGAGCCTTCAATACTGATCAGCAGCGGGGCAGATCTGCTGGTATATGGAATGGGAGAGCAGCCAATAAGGGAGATTGTCAGATTGCTTGAAAAGGGAGTTCCGTTTGCTTCACTTAAAACGATAGCCCAGACAGCTTTCTTTCAGAGCAGGGAACTGCCTCTTCCTAATCAGAAAATGTGGAAGGATATTAATCTTCATTCATACGAAAAGTGCCGGAGCGATAAAAAGCTGTTTGCTGAGAACTTTGTTGCATTCGAGAAAGAATCAAACAAGCTTGAAGCAGCCAGGTTATTCGAACCGTCAGGAGATAAGGTTGTTATTGTAAATCCTCCTTTTCCTCCAATGGATGAAAAAGAATTCGACCAGTCTTTCGACCTGCCTTACATGTTCGGTCCTCATCCACGATATGAAAAAAAAGGCGCTATACCTGCATGGGAGATGATCAAATTCTCGGTTAATATTCACCGGGGTTGTTTCGGAGGCTGCAGTTTTTGTGCTATAGCTGCTCACCAGGGTAAGCAGGTTGTGAGCAGATCAGAAAGATCAATTCTTAATGAGATTGAGAAGATCATTCAGATGCCTGATTTTAAAGGCTATCTTTCTGATCTTGGAGGTCCATCAGCCAACATGTACAGGATGAAGGGCAAAAACATGGAGATCTGCCTCAAATGCTCGAGGCCTTCATGCATCTGGCCGGCTGTCTGCAATAACCTCGATACTGATCATAGAGTGCTTACAGAGCTGTACAAGAAAGTCAACAGGATGCCTGGCATTAAGAAAGCTTTTATAGGCAGCGGTGTCAGGTACGATCTTCTTTTTCCTGAATGGAACAGGAGTGCAGGCAGATATGAAAACGAATATCTCAACGAGCTGGTAAGGAATCATGTATCAGGAAGGCTGAAAGTTGCTCCCGAGCATACATCGCCGGCAGTGCTGTACCAGATGCGCAAACCTCCTTTCAATCTTTTCCGAAGCCTGAAACGCAGGTTTGATGAGATCATGAAAAAAGAGGATCTGAGATATGAGATAGTACCTTACTTTATATCTTCACATCCGGGCTCCACAAATGAGACAATGAAAGAACTTTCTGATGATGTTAAAAGTATGGGCGTAAGACCGGAGCAGGTCCAGGATTTTACTCCCACTCCTATGACTCTTTCAACACTTATTTATTATACTGGTTTTGATCCTTATACCGGTAAGAAAGTTTATGTGGCACGAAAACCGGAAGAGAAAAAACGTCAGAAAGAATATTTCTTCTGGTATAAGAAGGAAATAAACAAAACCAGTGGAAATAATATTAATCTTCAAAGAAAAACAAGAAACTGAATAATCATGAAAAAGAACCTTGCAGTAATCATTCCGCTTATAGGAATTCCATTGGTATTTCTGGTATACTCCTGCACAGGGGGAAGTAATACCGGGAAATTCAGTAAGCCAAATGTTGCCGTACTGGCAACAGTTACAAGTCCTGCACGGGGAGGACAATCAATCGTACCGGCGCTGAATGACGGGTTGATCCCCGATAGCGTACCTGAAGGATTCCGTCAGAGATCTGGTGCTCCGGGAAGACAGGGAAGACCTCAGCGCCTTGGTGTACTGCGGTACGAATGTACGTGGGAGACTCCTGTTAATATAGATGAATCTGCTGTATTCTTCTATAATTACGACAGCCTGACTAAACTGCCTGAGGCCTACCGCTATAAATACTGGAATGGCAGCGATTATGTTCCGGTGGAGAATCCGGTCGGACTGGGATTGGCAAATGATCAGTACAACAGTACGACTTTTACAGCTGTGAATACAACTAAGCTGATGATTGAGATCGACTCGGTTCAAAGGTTTATGCCTCCAGTCCTTGAGTGGCTCGTATTTAAATCGAAAGGCTCTCCGGAAATAGCTCCGCTAATCAGAGCCGGAGGCGACAGAAGTGTAATAACAGGAGGGAAGACCTACTTGTCGGGAGTTATTAAATCCGTGGGACCTCTGAAGAATACACAATGGACAGCAACGGGACCCGGACAGGTGATGTTTGCAGATCCCGGGTCTCCTATAACCACAGCAACTTTCAGTGCACCCGGTGAATATGTTCTGACACTTGCATCACAAACCGGAAAGGTAAGCTCCTCATCTTCGATAAGAGTCAAAGCGTGTGAGCCTCCGGAAAAAGAAAGGCTGGATGTTGTATACACAAAACGCTACACCATAGATAATCCGCTTTGGAGCGACAGGGCAAAAGCAATTATTACCAACTGGATACCTCATTGCATTCGCCAGATCGAAAGAACCGATCTTACAACCGGGCAGGGAGGACTTGACAATTTCATTGAAGCGGCAAAAGCCCTTCGGGGAGAGCCTCATGGCAAACATCTCGGCTATGTGTTCTCTAATGCCTGGGTCCACCAGACGATTGAATCAATGTGTATTGCCCTGATGGTAGATCCGGCAGGCGACAGGGAGATCATGGCGGCACAGGAAAAAATGAAAAAGACACTTGAAAAATGGATACCCATAGTGCTTGCAGCACAGGAGCCTGACGGATACCTCCAGACTGCATTTACCCTTCGCGATACAACAAGATGGAAGGAGAGGTGGGCTCCTGAAACAAGGGGAAATCATGAGGGCTATGTAGCCGGCTATTTCATTGAATCGGCGATCAATCATTATACCCTTACCGAAGGAAAAGACACGAGATTATATAATGCCGCGAAAAAGCTTGCAGATTGCTGGGTTGCCAATATAGGGCCCGGTAAAAAAGAATGGTATGATGGTCACCAGGAAATGGAGCAGGCCCTTGTCAGGTTCGGTCGTTTCGTAAACGATATGGAAGGAGGAGGTAAAGGCGACAGTTATATCTCACTGGCAAAATTCCTTCTTGATAACCGGAATGGAGGGAGTGAATACGATCAGAGCCATGTACCCGTGCAGCAGCAGTATGAAGCTGTAGGCCATGCTGTTCGGGCGGTTTACAATTATTCAGCAATGGCCGATATCGCTGCCGAAACAGGCGATATTGATTACCAGAGTGCAGTAGTATCTCTGTGGGACAATATGATTAACAAGAAATACTATGTAACCGGCGGGATTGGAAGCGGAGAGACTTCGGAAGGATTTGGCGATAACTATTCACTGGGCAACAGTGCATATTGTGAATCCTGCTCAAGCTGCGGACTGATATTCTTCCAGTATAAGATGAACCTCGCTTACCATGATGCGAAATACGCCGATCTCTATGAAGAGACTATGTACAATGCATTGCTTGGATCACTTGACCTGGAAGGAAAGAACTTTTTCTATGATAATCCGTTGTCATCGTCAGAAATGAGATACGACTGGCATGTGTGCCCATGCTGTGTGGGCAACATACCACGCACACTTTTAATGATCCCCACATGGACCTACACTAAAAGCAAGGAAGGGATCTATGTAAACATGTATGTCGGCAGCACAATTGAAGCCGGGAAGGTAGCCGGAACAGATGTGCAGATGGTACAGAAGACGGATTATCCATGGAACGGAAAGGTTGTGATAAATGTCAATCCGGCACAGAATGCAAAATTCACTGTTTTTGTACGCGTCCCCGACAGAGAAACCAGTAAACTTTATAAGCCGGTCCCTTCTGTCAATTCACTTAAATCCCTCACTGTTAACGGAACACCTGTTCCGATAGCAGTGGTGAAGGGATATGCAGGCATTTCCAGGGAATGGAAAAAAGGCGATAAGATAGAGCTCGAGATACCAATGGATGTACAGATCATAACAGCTGATGACAGAATTGAAGCCATCAGGGGCAGGATCGCTCTTCGTTATGGCCCGATGATTTATAACCTGGAAAAGGCTGATCAGCCTGATCTTGATAAAGCGATCGGAACAGATCCTTTATCTGCAGAGTGGCAGCCTGGATTGCTGAGGGGTGTAATGGCAATAAAAGGAACATGGGCTGATGGAACTCCCCTGCTTGCCATACCTGACTTTGTGAGATTGAACAGGTCAGTCATAAGACCAGAGGAAGACAGATCTCCAACGTCAGTAATCTGGATTAAGAGATAGAATGAAAAAAGCCGGAGTCATGCGACCCCGGCTTTTTAATAACCTAAAAACCAATCTAAAAATTTCTATTCATATTCTTTCAGGATGTTCCTGACATCGTCAGGAGCGACCCGGCCGTATGTTTTATCGCCGACCATGACAACAGGCGCCAGTCCGCAGGCTCCAACGCATCTCAGGCTCGACAGTGAGAATTTGCCGTCAGGAGAAGTCTGTCCAACCTGCATTCCAAGCTCTTTCTTGAACTCATCCAGTACTTTCTCAGCACCACGCACATAACAGGCAGTGCCCATGCAAATGCTTATCGGGTGCTTGCCCTTTGGCGTCATAGTGAAGAAAGAGTAAAATGTCACTACTCCGTAAATTTTTGCAATGGGAACCACAAGTTCGGAAGAGATAACCTCCTGCACTTCGGCAGGAAGATATCCGAAATGTTCCTGGCATTTGTGAAGGACATTGATCAGCTCCTGCGGATCATTTTTGAAAGATGCGCAGATCTCTTTGATCTTGTTAACATCTTCCTGTCTCAGTTCTATTTTGATACTTGACATGACATTGAATTTTATGTTGTACCTGAAGGTAACTTATTGTTTAACAACTATTTTCTTCTTCTTGTCAAAATAATGTGTATGAAGAAGGTGGTGAGCTTTCTCACTGTTAGGCTTGCCTAAGAACTCTTCATACAGTTTAATAATGAAAGGATTCTCATGCGATTTTCTGAGTGGTTTCTGTTTGTCTTCCCTGTAAAGTGCTGCGGCCCTTGCCTTGATTATGTCTGAGTTGCCATGGTGAAGCGGTTGTCCGCCGCCGCCGATGCATCCTCCCGGGCAAGCCATGACTTCAATTGCATGGAACTCCGATTTGCCGGCTCTTACGTCATCAAGGAGTTTTCTTGCATTACCCAGGCCGTGAGCTATGCCGATCTTGATTGGCAGACCATCAAAATCTATTGTGGCAGATCTTACACCTTCAAGTCCTCTCAGCTCAGTGAAATCCAGCCTGTCGAGTTTTTTACCGGTATGTACCTCATAGGCGGTCCTTGCAGCAGCTTCAATCACGCCTCCTGTGGTTCCGAAGATAACACCTGCTCCCGTCGATTCGCCGAGAGGAGCATCGAATTCACCTTCTTCAAGGTTGTTAAGGTCCAGATTCGCCTGCTGGATGAAAGCCGCAAGTTCCCTGGTGGATATTGAAAAATCGACATCCCTGTTGCCGTCAACTGAAAACTCATCTCTCTGGCATTCATATTTTTTAGCCAGGCATGGCATTATTGAAACAACCACGAGGTTATTCCTGTTGACTTTGATCTTATCGGCAAAGTAAGTCTTGGCAATAGCGCCGAACATCTGCTGCGGTGATTTTGAAGTTGAAGGCACATCCTTGAGGTCAGGGAAATATTCTTCGAAGAAATTTACCCATCCCGGGCAGCAGGAAGTAAGTATCGGGATCCTTGCGGATTTGTCTCCTTTGAGGTGCCTCGTCAGCCTGTCGAGAAGCTCTGTGCCTTCTTCCATAATGGTAAGGTCGGCAGCAAAATCGGTATCAAATACATAATCGAATCCCAGAGCCCTCAGAGCTGTTACCATTTTGCCTGTAACAAGTGTTCCTGGTTCCATTCCGAACATCTCACCCAGCGCGGCACGTACTGCCGGAGCAGTCTGAACTACGACGGTTTTTGTCGGGTCAGCAAGCGCTCTCAGAACATCCGGGGTATGATCAACCTCAGTAAGCGCTCCGGTAGGGCAGACGGCAACACATTGTCCGCAATAGGTGCAGGTTGAATGTTCAAGGTTTTGCTCAAATGCAGGAGCAACAGTTGCCATGAAACCCCTGTTAATAGCTGATAATGCTCCGACAGTCTGAACAGTGTTGCACATCATCTCACAGCGACGGCACATTATGCATTTATCCTGATCTCTGATAATTGAAGGTGAAGTGTCTTTTTTATACGTCGACTGTGCAGCATATTCCTGACCGGGTATTTCCCTTATTCCGAGCTGGTGTGCCATTGACTGTAGCTCGCAGTTCCCCGATTTTGCGCATGTCAGGCAATCTTTGGGGTGATCGGAGAGGATGAACTCCATAACTGTTCTGCGTGCATTGAGCACTCTGGTCGTATGTGTCTTTACAATCATTCCCTCTTCACATTTTGTAGCGCACGAAGGAGCAAGATTTCGTCTGCCCTGAACTTCAACAACACAGATACGGCAGCCTGCAGGTTTGTTTTCGATGCACAGGTCGTGCAGTTCCATGTAGCAAAGCGTGGGTATATCAATTTTGAGCTCTTTGGCCGCTTTGTTAACCGTCGTGCCTTTTGGCACTTCGATTGTTTTGTTATCTATTGTAAGCTTTACAGTTTCCATTTACAATTCTTCTTAAGATTACTGAATGATGATCGCGTCGAACTTGCATTTCTCCATACAAGCTCCGCATTTGATGCAAATCGATGGATTGATAAGGTGAGGTTCCTTTCGTTCGCCTGTGATAGCTCCGACAGGGCAGACTCTTGCGCATGCCGTGCAACCTACGCAATTAGCCGCGATGATAAAATACTCCATCAGGTCCTTGCATTTGCCTGCAGGACATTTTTTCGCAGTAACGTGGGCTTCATACTCCTCCCTGAAATTGGTTAGTGTCGAGAGCACCGGATTTGGTGAGCTCTGACCTAATCCGCATAGCGATGTATCCTTAATAACCAGGCTCATATTTTTTAATCGGTCGAGATCTGCAAGCGAGCCTTTGCCTGTCGTAATCTGCCCTAAAAGCTCGTGAAGGCGTTTATTTCCGACTCTGCAAGGAGCACATTTACCGCATGATTCTTCAACAGTGAATTCGAGGAAGAACTTTGCTACTGACACCATACAGTCGTCTTCGTCCATTACAATAAGTCCGCCCGAGCCCATCATCGAGCCGGCAGCCGTGAGGTTGTCGAAATCAATGGGAAGGTCTAAATGCTTTTCAGTAAGGCATCCGCCTGAGGGACCTCCTGTCTGGGCTGCCTTGAACTTCTTCCCATGTCTTATTCCTCCACCTATTTCAAAAATCACCTCCCGAAGGGTAATTCCCATGGGGACCTCGATGAGGCCTACATTATTTATTTTTCCGGCAAGGGCAAAAACCTTTGTGCCTTTAGATTTCTCGGAGCCGATGCCTGCAAACCATTCTGCACCTTTAATAATGATAGGCGAAATGCATGCGAAGGTTTCGACATTGTTTACGTTTGTGGGTTTTCCCCTGAAACCGGCTTCTGCCGGGAACGGAGGTTTAACTGTAGGTTCTCCGCGAAGACCTTCCATCGAATGTATCAGGGCTGTCTCTTCACCGCATACGAATGCGCCGGCGCCATAACGGATCTCGATGTCGAAGTCAAAGCCTGTTCCCATTATATTTTTCCCAAGCAGGCCGTATTCCCTTGCCTGCTTAATAGCGGTTTTAAGGCGTGATACGGCAAGAGGATATTCGGCACGGATATAAATCAATCCGGTATGAGCTTCGATGCAATATCCGCAGATTACCATAGCTTCAAGCACTGAATGAGGATCTCCTTCAAGAACAGACCTGTCCATAAAGGCACCCGGGTCACCTTCGTCAGCGTTGCAGACTACATATTTTTCATCTGATTTGTTTTTATAGGCAATCTCCCATTTGAGACCGGTAGGGAATCCGCCGCCGCCTCTGCCCCGCAGTCCGGAATCCTTAATGGACTTGATAACTTCAAGAGGCTTCAATGTTGTCAGCACCCTTGCAAGAGCCTCATAGGCGTCGTGAGCTATTGCATCTTCTATGTTCTCAGGATTTATGACACCGCAATTCCTGAGGACAATTCTAGTCTGTTTCTTGTATACTGATAATTCCTTTTCTGTTGTGACCGGCTTATTTGTTGCATTATCTTTGAAAAACAACCTTTCAACCTTCCGGCCTTTCATAATGTGTTCATTCACTATTTCCCTTGCATCCTCGGCAGTCACTCTGGTATATACGGTGTCACCCGGCATAACCTTTACAATTGGTCCCAGACTGCAGAGTCCGAAGCAGCCTGTTTTTACGACATGCACGTCATTTTCGAGCGCATTGGCCTCAAGCTCCAGCCTGAGGTTGTCAATGATGGCTTCACCCTGTCCTCCTGAACAGCTTGTCCCGCCGCAAACCATAATTTGCATTTTCTCTCTTGGCATGATCTTTCCTCCTCAGGGTATTAATTTATGGATCTGTAATTGACAGGGAGTATCCCGTCGACATACTCGCCGTTCTTGACGTATTTCTCAATAATCTCGTCAGCTTTCAGCTTGTCGACATTACCGAAAACGACTGGTTCCTGCCCCGGGCGTTTTACTTCGATGGTAGGTTCTGCATAGCTGTACCCCAAGTCTCCTGTTCCGATAACATCAGCGTCGATGTTCCTTTTTTCGAATTCCGTCTTAATGAAATCATGTATTCCCTTTGCACCCGATGCAAGTCCGCTTGTTCCCATATGAACTCTGACACGGATCTTTTCGGTACCGTAGATCCGCTTCAGGGCTTCAGCTTTTAATTTCTTTAGATCTTCATGTGATTTAATTACTTTCATATTCACTTGATTTACAAGTTTATAATGAGAATGGTTCGATAAATTCATTGTTTCCGGTCACAAAATTAATATTTTATTTGTTAATAAAATAACAATGTTAATAAAATAACAATATTTTAAAATTGTTCTAAATAAGAAGCATTTAGCATTAAAAAGATGCTTTTGTGTTATCAATGGAACAAGTCAATCTTTATGCTCTCTAATTTACAAAATCAATTATTGCCTTAAGGTAAAAACCTATTTTATCTTGACACCTGCAAGTGAAATAATTAGGATGAAAACTTTTTCAGGATCTTTCACACAAAGAATGTAATACATTTCATCTGCCGCGAATCCACTGCTTTTATACAATGTCTTCGCTGAAATCAAATGTGTTTATGTTTTAAAAACCTTATTTTTGTTACCCAATCTGAATACTGTAATTATATGATCAATGCTATACCTATGAAAAAGACCAGCCTGCAGATAAGCTTGTTAATACTGTTAACAATACTCACTACAGAAAATTCCGGGATCTTCGCTCAAAGGCCGATGCGTGGTACCGACCAGGCAGCAATTATCGGCTGGACAGATGATACACATTATTTAATGCGTAAACCTGATGACGACAAGAAAATGGTGACTATGAGTGTAGACATCAGGAGTGGCGTGAGCAAGTTAGTTCCGCCTTCAAAGTCAGAGCGCGAACTGCTGCTTGAATCACTTCCTGCCGGAGTGACAATTGGAATGAATGACATTATCAGTCCCGATATGAAAAGCGCAGTCATCTTAAAGGATAATGACCTGTGGCTATACACAAAAGGGGACAAAGAGATTAAGAGGCTTACAACCGATGATAAGCAGGAAGTGAATGTCCGTTTTTCGCCTGAAGGAAAAAAGCTGGCATATACAAAAAACAGGGACTTATATGTATATGATATTCAGGCTGGCAAAGAACTGAGGCTTACAACCGATGCTTCAGAAAATGTTTATAACGGCTACGCCGCATGGGTATATTATGAGGAGATTCTCGGAAGGCCCAGCCGCTATGCTGCTTTCTGGTGGTCCCCCGACGGAAACAGGCTGGCTTATCTGAGGTTTGACGAAACTGAGGTGCCTGTATTCACTCTTAACCGTCTCGATGAACCCGACGGAGTTCACGGGATCCTTGAGGTGGTACATTATCCGAAACCTGGAGATCCGAATCCAAAGGTGAAAATGGGAATTGCAGATATAGCCTCCGGGAAAACGACCTGGGTGAAGACTGATTACTCAATAGATCAGTACATTGCATGGCCTTTCTGGACACCCGACAGCAAAAAGCTTGCTATACAGGTTCTTAACCGTGATCAGAACAATCTTAAAATCATTCTCGCCGATCCATTTACAGGAGATTTCAGCCAGATATATGAAGAGTCGTGGAAGACATGGATCGAGTTCCATGAGGATATCTGGGTTATGAAGAACAACAGTGGTTTTATCATCAGAAGCTATAAGAATGGATGGGAAAATCTTTATTACATAAGCTGGGATGGGCGTCAGATAGCACAGCTGACCAACCTGGCTTTCAGAGTCACATCCATTGACAGGGTTGATGAGGATATGAAAATGGTATACTTCACTGCTACGGGCTCCGAATCAACTGACAGCCATGCTTTCCGTGTCGGTCTCGACGGGAAGAACCTCCTTCAGCTTACAAACGGAAACGGGACACATAGTGTTAACATTTCGCCAAAAGGAAGCTACTATATCGATACCTGGAACAGTATTTCAAGCACGGGCTCGATAATTGCATATGACCGGAAAGCCAGGATGCTTAAGGAAATTCATAAATTCGAACAGCTGGACTTCAATCCTGCAGAAAATGCAAAATCTGAATTTGTAAAGATCAAAACCTCTGATGGATTGTTCGATATGCCGGCAATAATAACATACCCTGTCAATTTCGATCCTTCAAAGAAATATCCGGTAATTTTCAACATCTATGGAGGTCCGGATTCAAAAAACATCTCCAACCGGTGGCAGGGAACCAATGCTTCATGGTATTCACAGAACGGTATAATAACCTTTGCAGTCGATCACAGGGGATCAGGACAGTTCGGGAAGAGAGGACTTGACTATCTGCACCGTTCACTCGGTAAATGGGAGGTGCTTGATTATGAGGATGCAGTTAAATGGCTGAGAACTAAATCGTATGTCGACCCTGCAAGGGTTGGGATCACGGGAACCTCTTACGGGGGATATATGACTTGCATGGCTCTGACTAAAGGCGCAGATTACTGGACCCACGGATTTGCAGGATCATCTGTGACTGACTGGAGACTCTATGATGATGTTTATACCGAAAGATATATGGACACGCCCCTGGAAAATCCTGAAGGATACAGGGAAGGATCAGCCCTGACGTTTGTTGCGGGTTACAAAGGCAAGCTATACCTCAATCATGGCGATATGGATGATAACGTCCATATGCAGAACTCGATCTATCTTATCTCGAAGCTTCAGGATGCGGGTAAAACATTCAGCTTCATGATTTACCCCGGAGGCAGGCATGGATGGGGAGGAGCCAAATCGTTACACTCACGAAATGAGGCAAATATGTTCTGGATGGAAAGCTTTTTCGGGAAATGACTGCCATGAAAAATTGATTGTTATATTTATAACAGTCTGTATTGTTTACTATCTTGGAGCTATAAATAAATCTTAATTCTATGATCATTGGTATACTCAGAGAGTCCGGAGCTGAGAAAAGGGTGGCTATGCTCCCCGGAGAAGCATCTGTGCTGAAGAAACTGGGAGCAGAAGTCATTGTCGAAAAAGATGCAGGCAGCAGCGCTTTTTATTTTGATGCGGATTACCAGGATGCAGGTGTGACTGTTTGCCAAAGAAAGGAAGTTTTTTCAAAATCAGACCTGCTGCTGTCAGTCAATCCGGTTCCGGGAAAGGATATTGAAGCCTGTACCAGTGGAAAAGTTCTCTGTTCAGTCCTTAACCCTGTTGAAAACAAGGAGTGGCTGGAGAAAGCGCGTTTGCAGGGACTAACAGTGCTTGCTCTTGATCTTGTTCCTCGTACAACAAGGGCGCAGTCTATGGATATTCTGTCATCAATGGCCACAGTGGCTGGTTACAAGGCGGTGCTGGATGCAGCCTCATTACTGCCCCGGTTTTTCCCGATGTTCATGTCGGCAGCCGGAACAATTAAGCCATCAAAGGTCCTTATCCTTGGCGCCGGAGTTGCCGGTCTTCAGGCGCTTGCGATAGCCAGGAAGCTCGGAGCAGTGGTTGAGGTCTTCGACGTCAGGTCGGCAGTAAAGGAAGAGGTAAAGAGCCTTGGAGGAAAATTCATTGAAGTGGAAGGTGCAAAGGAAGATGCTGCAGCCGGCGGTTATGCAGTCGAACAGACTGAAGAATTTAAAAAGAAACAACAGGAACTTATCCAGCAAAGGGCTGTCTTAGCCAATGTTGTGATAGCAACAGCCCAGATCCCCGGAAAGAAAGCGCCCGTACTGCTTTTGAAAGAGACAGTTTTCAGGATGAAACCCGGATCTGTGATCATCGACCTGGCGGCATCGACGGGAGGCAACTGCGAGCTGACAATCAACGGTAAAACAGAAGTCATAAATGGTGTAACAATTGTAGGTAAATCAGACTATCCTTCTGACATGCCTGCAGATGCCAGCAAGATGTTCGGAAGCAATATCGTGAACCTGCTGAAGATAATGATCGATAAACAGGGCGGTCTGGCTCTTAATATGCAGGATGACATAATCAGCGGTACAACAGCAGTTCATAACAAAGAATATGTGAGCCAGAGGGTCAGGCAAATGTTAAATATCAAATAGATTCTCAAATGGAAAATATATTGAATTTCATTTTCATCCACAGGGAAGCGATCTTTCTGGTCATTCTTTCTGTATTTCTCGGGATAGAAGTAATCAGCCATGTACCGGCAATTCTTCATACACCTCTCATGTCGGGAGCAAACGCCATTCATGGTGTCGTGATAATTGGAGCCATCATAGTTATGGGTCATGCTGATACAACAGTATCCATGATCCTTGGATTCCTTGCAGTTGTACTTGGCACACTTAACGTCGTAGGCGGATTTGTGGTGACCGACAGGATGCTTGAGATGTTTAAAAAGAAGAAGTAGTTAACCGGGTGTGAAATTTTAAGATAATCAGAATGAACGAGATACTTCAATTTTCTTCCGGTAGGGCAATCCTCGAGATAACTTATATTGTTGCATCGGTTCTCTTTGTCATTGGATTAAAGAAACTGAGTCATCCTCTTACGGCACGTAGGGGAAACATCCTTGCGGCGATCGGAATGATAGCCGCCATAGCTGCCACAATTATCTGGCATGAGAAGGACGGAAAACATATAGGGAACATACCCTGGATAATCAGTGCAATCGTATTAGGAACAGCCATAGGATGGACTATCGCCAAAAAGGTCAAAATGACAGCAATGCCTCAGCTGGTGTCATTCTTTAACGGGATGGGAGGCGCTGCCGCTGCTCTGATCTCCATGATGGAATTTCCACATGTAAGCCCTGAGCTGATTGCCGAAAAAGGAATGTCGAACGGACATGTCCTTGCAATCCTGCTCGGCCTAATGATCGGAACAATCTCCTGGGCCGGGAGTATGATAGCCTATGGCAAACTCGATGGATGGATAGGCGACATGAGGATCAAATGGATGAAATATGTCAACCTGACCATACTGGGCGTTCTCATTGGGTTCATAGTTTTCATTATGACCCGCAGCGTTGATTCAACCGGGGAGCTTACACCTTTAATATATATTATGTTTGCCATAGCAGTGGTCTATGGGGTACTGTTCGTGATGCCCATCGGAGGTGCAGACATGCCGGTGGTCATTTCCCTGCTGAACTCTTTCACCGGGGTGGCGGCAGCAATGGGAGGATTCCTGTATAACAACCAGGTCATGCTTACCGGAGGCATTCTTGTAGGGTCTGCGGGAACAATCCTTACGATCCTTATGTGCAGGGCTATGAACAGGTCGCTTCTGAATGTAATTGTCGGCGTCTTTGGCGGAGGAGGCCAGGCTGCAGCTGCAGTCGCCGGTACAATCAAGGAGATAAGTCTTTCAGATGCAGCCGTGCTTCTGAGTTATTCGAAGAAAGTTGTCATAGTTCCCGGTTACGGACTGGCTGTAGCCCAGGCTCAGCATACCTGTCATGAGCTCGACAAGCTTCTCGATGAGAAAGGGGTGGAGGTTAAATATGCCATCCATCCTGTTGCGGGACGGATGCCCGGACACATGAATGTCTTGCTTGCCGAAGCAGATGTACCCTACGAACAGCTTGTGGAAAGCGATGAGATAAATCCTGATCTTCCGAATACCGATGTCCTTGTCGTTATTGGAGCGAACGATGTTGTTAATCCGGCCGCAGAGGATGATCCTTCGAGCCCTATTTTCGGAATGCCTATTGTAAAGGCCCGTGAAGCAAAGAATATTATTGTGATGAAGCGAGGAATGGGGAAAGGCTATGCTGCTATCGAAAACTTGCTTTTCTTCAACGACAAAACCAGAATGCTGTTCGGCGATGCAAAAAGCACCCTGCAGAATCTGGTAAATGAAGTAAAAAGCCTATGAATGATTCTGTTGAAAAGCTTGCTCAGATACGGGCTGCATTAAAACAGGACAGAGTAGATGCTTATATTATACCATTATCTGATCCGCATCTCGGAGAGAATATTCCTGATCACTGGAAGATAATACCATGGCTTACCGGATTTACCGGTTCGTCTGCCACTGTCGTAATCACGAATTCATTTGCCGGATTATGGACTGATTCAAGGTATCTTCTACAGGCCGAATCTGAACTGGAAGGCTCCGGCTTTACCCTCGTAAGACCAAAATCACTTGCGCCATTGGATTATTCTGACTGGCTTGCAGTTAATATAAATAACAATGGCAGAGTGGGATTTGACGGCGGAATTTTCTCAGTCACAAATTTCAGAAAGTTAAAGAAAAGACTGAGTATTAAGAACATAGACATATTAACTGATTGCGATATTGTATCGGGTATCTGGAAAGAGAGACCACCGATGCCATTAACGGAAGCATGGGACTTTCCGGTAAGCTTCGCCGGGAAGGATCGTTCTCTGAAGATCGCAGCCCTGCGGGAGGAGATGAAAAAGAGCGGCATCGGCAGGCATCTCCTGACCTCTGTCGATGACATTATGTGGCTCCTTAACATCAGGGGCAACGACTTCCCATATTCACCCCTGTGTATTTCTTATGCACTGGCAGAAGAGACAAGATTCTATTTATTCGCAGATCGGAGAAAGATACCTTCAAGCCTGGCTTTGGAATTGGAGAGGGCAGGGGTGGAAGTACTGCCCTATGATGGATTCTCTGCAATAATTTCTTCCTTATCCGACGGAAAATCAATTCTGTTAACCCCATCGACAACCTCAGTCTCGCTATTCAACAACATTCCTCCTGGAACAGGTATCGTCGAAGATATAAGCATTCCATCGGTAATGAAGTCGCTGAAGAACAAGACAGAGGTTGAAAATATCTGTAAGGTGATGGTGAAAGACGGTGTCGCATTAATAAAATTCTTTTATTGGTTCGAAAAAAACTTTAGAGCTTTTCCCATGACAGAACTCTCCCTGGCAGCCATGCTTGAGGTGTTCAGGTCTGAGCAGGAAGAATATCTCGGCCCTTCATTTTCCCCTATTGTAGCATGTGGCGAACACGCTGCTCTGCCTCATTATTCAGCTGCATCCGGAGGCGATTCAGAGATCGCGGGGAACAACATATTGCTTGTCGATTCCGGCGGGCAGTATCTGGGAGGAACGACAGACATAACACGGACAATTTCAACAGGGGATCCGTCTCCTGAACAGAAGAAAGATTTTACCCTTGTCCTGAAAGGCCATATTGATCTTGCAAAAGCGAAGTTCCCGCGTGGAACAAAAGGATGCCAGATTGATATGCTGGCAAGGAGGGCTTTGTGGGATAACGGCTATAATTATGGCCATGGGACCGGACATGGAGTAGGTTATTGCCTTAATGTACATGAGGGTCCGATGTCGATAAGTCCTTCCGAAAACAAAACACTTCTCGAAGCCGGAATGCTGATCTCCAACGAACCGGCTTTATACAGGGAAGGAGAATATGGCATCAGGACGGAGAATCTTGTATTATGCTACCTGGATGAGGAAACTGAATTCGGGGAGTTTCTGAAATTTGATACAGTTTCGTTATGCTATATCGACAAGTCTCTTATCGACAAATCCTTACTGACGAAAGATGAAACGGAATGGATTAATTCATACCACTCTGAAGTTTTCGAAAAACTGAGCCCGCTTCTGAATGAGGAGGAGAAAATGTGGCTCAGTGAGAAAACCGACCCAATCTGATTCTTTATCTCTGTGTCTCTCTGTGATCCTCTGTGTCTCTCTGTGTAAGTTCTTGAAACCATTTTATTTCACAGAGGAAATCCGGAGAAGCACTGAGTTACACAGAGAAAGAATTACCTTATAACATTCTCAATCAATGTAACATCAATTACCGGGAACTCTGTTATTCTGAGTTTTGCACTGCCATACGGAACAAGCTGAACGATTTCGGTGCTGCCCTCCGGCTTAACCGGGCTCCTTGGAGGCAGGTCAGCGGAATTATCTTTAATGGTCCATCCCGGTATCTTCATGCCACGTACATTTATTATTACCGGTGCATCCTTTTGCCAGGAGAAATATGATCCTGATCGTTCCGACCATACCATATCCCCTTTATCGGCATACGGGTAATCAGTTATGCTGTTTTCGATAACCTCTATACCTCTTTGCTTCTTCACAGGATCTATCAGCAATCCGTAATTCCAGGGACTTGCCGGCTCTATCTCCCAGTCAACGCTGCCCTTATAGCTGAAGTTGTCGTAGCTAAGCTTCACGCTTTTATAATTCTTATTGATCCTTAAGGAGAAAGTCAATGGTCCGCGGAGTATTGAAACAGAATTATTGAAACGTCTCTCGAATCTCAGGTTTAAAGGTATCCTGAAAGTAATCAGATCACCGTTTTCCCACTTCTCAGCCAGCCTTATGGTCTGTCCGGCAGTTCCGCTAAATGTCCTGCCTTTGAAATTAAATGACACAGAATCTGCCCATTGCGGCACTCTGAGGTAGATCGGAAATCTAACAGGTTCCGCTGTGGTGATCTTTAGTTTAACAAATCCCTTGAAAGGATATTCAGTTTCCTCGCTTATTGTCACTTCAGCGCCATTCGCAACTTTGGCTGTCACTCTGCAGGGACTATATGCCACAGCAGCTAGTCCGTTATCGTTGGTTGCCATCCACAAGCTTGCTGCAAATTTTGGCCAGCCCTGGTGCATGTTTGCAAGGCAGCATGCAAAATTCGGCATAAGGCCGTATATATTTGACTGGTTTCCGTTGCTCGCCCAGTTCCTTTTCTGATCTGTGACAAGAACCTGGTTAGACTGCTGGTCGTACTGATGCGCCCACATATCTGGCGTTTCTGTTCCGGGCAATGCGTTGAATACAAGCATTTCAAGCCTGTCGGCAAAGGAGTTGTCACCAAATATGGCATAGAGTTCTTCGAGCGAGAACATCTCTTCGACAATAGTGCAGAGCTCGGTTCCTCTGTCGGGACTTTTACCTGAAAGATGTTCATCGCAGGAGAAGCGTCCTGCTGCCTGTCCGTGATAGCGGTCGTACTTTTGAAGAGATGACACTACAGCATTCTTATATCGTATATCACCTGACTGCTGGTACCATAATCCGGGATATTTTATAGCCATTCCATTGTTCACTCCATGCGCCGTCAGGCCTTTCCAGGTCTCGGTTGGAATTCTCTTCTCAGCAAGTGCGGCTGAATCCCACGGAAATTTCTCAAAGTGTGTTGTCCAGTCGAATGAATTTTTTTGTATTGATTCAATAGCTTCAAGGATCCATATTTCCTTGGTCTGTCTGTAGAGCCAGTACCCGGTGACTGCGTTCTCCATTGCCCTGACACCCCTCCATTGGTTATCGGGCCAGTCGGGGCTTACATCGTGAATATATTTGAAATACTTTTTCAGGACATCCAGGGCACGTGGGTCAGAAGTGGCTTCGTAGTACTGCATAAGAGCTTTATTAGAAACTGCGAGCGGCCATCTGTCGGTATTCTTCAGAGGACCGTACCACCCTGAATCCCTGCTGCTGGCCATTATAGGTTCGATCCAGGTTTTTACTTTTTCCTTCAGTCGCTCTTCATCAAGAAGGTATGCAAGGGGAACAAGACCATCAAGGAAATATGGACCTCTTTCCCATGCATCTCCGGTCCCCCCTTTCCATGCTGAATTCTTAAGGTCCGGCCAGAAATCATCAACGTGGCCGGTAAGGCCCTCAGCCTGGACTATGAGCTGGTCCTTGAGCCAGCCTTCAGGTTTTACCGCTCCAAGAGGCAGTTTTATGTATGCATTCTGCAGAAGAGGCTCAGGATTGCCTTTGTAGTTTTTATTTTCTTTTCTGCCGGTACAACCAAAAACGACAATTATAATTGACGAAGCGAGTATTATAAATATTTTCTTCATGGTTAGATGTTATAATTCTTTTTGCGTTATTTTCTTACACAGAGGAAGCCCGGAGTCCCGATAGCTATCGGGACACTGAGATCCACTGAGAAAATCTCCGAGTCACTCTGTGCTTCCTCTGTTTAATTCTGTGTAACTCTGTGTAATTCTGTGTAACTCTGTGTAACTCTGTGTAAGTTCTTAAAATTCAATATTTGGTATTTCCGGATTTTTGCTTCTGAATATATCAGCACTTTCGACTGCCTGGAGCATATCGAACCAGGCTACACCCGCTGAAGGCATCTGTAAGATAACATTTGTTCGCGGAGGCTGGTCGTTGTAATATGGAATTGTAACATTTGTTACATATTCTTTCCATGCTCCGGTAAGTTCGAAACGGGTTACCGCATAATCGCCAAGGGCTATTTCAAAGAACTGCTTCTTTTCCTCATTCCCGTTTTTCAAACCTTGCTCCGGATCGGCTTTGGCCCAGACCGATATATAATATGATCCGCCATTTCTTCCGTTAAACGGAAAAAACCTCAGCCTGATACTTTTATTTTCAGAAGGTGTTACAAGCCTGACCGAATGGTTTCCCTCAAAATGTTCCCTGGAATCAAGAAAATAGGTCGCACCCCTGTCGCCTCCTCCGCGGGCATAACATGACGCAGGTACTCCGGGACTCGAGACATCCTCAAATCCTGGATCCTTTATGAGATTTCTTGTCCATTGCTTCACTGTAACATTCTCTTTCTTCAGCCTGATAAGGTAGGCCTGAGAACCAAATGCCTGGAGATAATCTGAGAAGTCTCTGCCGTCGGGATTCACCCACCGGTTTTCGAAAAGTACTTTTACCCTTCCGGAGAATGGACTACCGACAGAAAAATCAACTCTTTGCGGAGAATTAGTTTTATTTACAGCAACAATCAAAAGCTGTCCGTCATGAAGGGCAGATGATACAATTATATTCTGATTTCCCGACCGGACAGGAACGGTCTCTTCATCGGACAGAAGCCAGGGAGTCATCTCGGCTATCTCCGACGACATTCTTCCGCATTCAGCCCAGGCTGAAGTTGATTTTGGAAATAGGTTAAGTCCCTGTCTGACAAAATACTGTATTCCCCTGGCTCCTTTTACAATTGATTGGTACGTCATTGACCTGAGCTCCTGGAGCGTCGGTTCCCTTCCCCACCATTCACCTCCGCCAAAAGCCTGGGGAACTATCCAGACAGGTTTTTTGCCGGTAAATTCGGCTGAGAGTTTGCCGGCAGCATCACCGACCATAGATATGGGGCTGTCAGGAACAGGGTAGGGGTCAGCCATCACAATATCAAGTGCTTCTGCATAGAGGCGCGACGACATGAAGGGAGCCATGAAAACAACTGTAACAGGGTGCCATGGATCAAGTTCCCTGACTAGTTTGTAGATTTCCTGGAGCGAGTCAGGTTTTATCTTATATCCGTTAGGTTCATCTGCGATATACCATGCAAGAAGTGCGGGATGGTCCATGAAAGCATTTATCTCCTCCCGGAGAAGCTTTTTCTTCCTCGATTCAGAAAGACCTTCTATAGTAGAGCTTACACCGCCGCCGCCGGAAACTGAAAGCAGATTGTAATGGACTTTCATTCCGAGCCGGGCGCACCTGTCCATATATGCTTTCCGCGCATTAAAAGTCTCAGGCAATACCCTCTGGTAGGGCGATATCATGTTAAAGCCTTTTACAACTTCTTCTTCGGGGAGAGAAGGATGAACCGGTGAGTAAGTATAGAATCCGAAAGGGAAGAATTGTCTTTTGTTAACGATAAGTCCTCCCGTGAGCCGGTCGGTTTTAACCTCGTTTGGCTTATAGCTTAGAATCCGCAGGTTGGTTTTTGCCGTGTACTTTAAATTTCCTCCCTCGACATTAATATTTGCAATTAATATATATTCAGAAGGCTGCAGATTGAGTGCGATGGGGATCCTTGCTATTTTCTTTCCAGGAACTCCGGTCCATGAACCTATAACCTCTCCATTATTTTCAATCTTGACAGATAATTTGCTGTAGAAAAGATCTTGCGGAACAATCAAAAGAACTTCTCCTGTGGATTCAAAGGAATAGAAGCTATAACGCGTATTTATCGAAAAAGACTTAGAATCAACGGATTGAGGCAATGCACTTTGTTCAGCCACAAGAAGAGTCAATAAAGCAAAGGCTAAAAATTTAATCCTTCTCTCTATATCCATTATTATTTTAGCCATATCATACGTAAATGAAGATCATAAATAATTTTTTACCTGAAGGTTATGTTTAGTCTGACTTCTTCGTCGGTTTTTTCACCATTTCTAATTGCCGGATTCCATGCAGGTCCCTCCGTCACGAGTCTCCTGGCTTCATTTGAAAAATCGTCTCCCGGGCTTGAGAGCACCTTGAATGATTCAATGATGCCAACAGTTGTGACTTTAAAACTTACGGCAATAACAACACTGTCACCGGTTGTCATGCTGCCAGGCAGTCGGATGTTTTCTTTCAGATAATTTTCATAGCGGCTTCTCCCCGTAACAGGAAGGGGCGGAGTATCCACCGCCTCCGTCACAACAGATTTTACCGCTGCTGCTTCTGCCACCCTGGCGTTCTTTGCCTCTGCCTTGTATTCAGCCACCATTCCGTCGGTTACAGCAGCTGCTGGTTCGGTAACTTGGTCTGCAGCAACTTGTGAAACAGGATTCTCTTTCTCAGCCACTGCAATTTGTACAGCTGCAGGTATTTCCGTGGTATCTTGTTTTTCCTTGAACGCAAGGATTTCCTCCGTAACAGGTTCTGCTTCAGCAGAAGTATTCGTAGCATCTGTTTCATCCAAAACAGTTGTCACTTCCTGCGGTTCTGAGGCAATTCCTGTTACCTGCCCGGCAGGTTCTGCATCTTTCTTTGTATAGGCAGCATCTCTTTTTGATAAGGCTATGGAATCCTTGCTTTTTTCCATCTCTGGTTTATTCCGGTCTATGATTAAATAAACAGAGGTGATGATCATAAGCACTGCAATTGAAGCAGCAATCCTGTAAAAAAAAGTATTCTTTCTGCCACTAACTCTTTTCCTTAGACGATTCTCAAGCTGTTTGAGATCCATGTCTGCGTCACCGGCTGAAATTTCAGAATATCCTTCATCTGCTTCCGAGGCAAAGGGATCTTTCTGCAGCTTTCTCTGGAAAGCATTCTCTTGTCTCTTTGTCATCTCACCGCGAATGTAGCGCTGGAAATCAGAGAGCGATCTTTGGGTATTATTCTTTTCCTTTTTCATTCTTCTCTTCAATGCAAAGTTTCAGATTTCTTTTACCATTCTGAAGATTACTCTTCACCTTTTTTTCGTCGATGCCCAGATTATTTGCTATCTCGCTGTAGCATTTGTTTTCATAATAGAACTGCCGGATGCATTCTTTCTGCTCACCCTTAAGTCTTTCAACACAATCTGCAAGCACATTGTCAATTTCATAATCTTCGTTGTCAATAGGATGCAAAAAAGTGTTGGTTTCCATAAAATTCCCGGGATCAAGTGTCCATTCGCTGAAACGCTGGTCTTCTGATTTCTTCGATCTGAGCTGCATTAAGCAATAATTCTTTGTAACTACATGAAGCCAGCTCCGGAAATTTTCAATCTTTTGTTTTGGGATCTCAACGATGAGCTTCTCGAAGATCTGCATGACGGCATCCATCGATTCTTCCCTGTCCTTAAGGTACTTCAGGCACACACCGTATACGAGGTGCATATAGTCCCGGTAGAGTTCACCAAGAACTTCAAGATCACCGGTCGAAGTGAATTCCGTTATGAGTTCATCTTCTGATCTTTTCTTCGATATTTTTCCTGAAAGCTTAAATGGCATTAAGTATCTCAAAAATTGTTACACAGAGGAAATCCAGAGAAGCGCAGAGAAAAAAACTCTGTGGAACTCTGTGCCTTCTCTGTGTCACTCTGTGTAAGTTCTTCTTTATAATTATCTCTAAAGATAATCCAAAATAGAAAAAGTGGGTTCTCATTTATGGAATTAGGGAAATTCCTGCATCCTATGAGAAAAGTTTAACCAAAATCTCAAAGTCATGAAAAACATTTTAAAAGTATTCGTTATAATGCTCCTTGCAGCAATCGTGATCGCATTCACTGAAACAAGGACCATTACAGGAAAAGTCACGAGCAACGGTGGAACTCCTTTGGCAGGCGCTATGGTAAAGGTGAAAGGAGCTCCGACAGGGACCATCACCGATCTTAAGGGCAATTATAAAATCACTGTCAGTCAGGAAGACAGGGTGCTTGTTTTTTCCCTTTCAGGATATGTCACCGAGGAACGGAAGATTGGAGAACGAACTGTTATTGACGTAATTATGAATCCGGTACCAATTGTTGTGCAGGATCAGGTTCTCATGGAAGCTGAAAGTAAAAGTAAAAGGGATTACGCTTCCACAGCTTTTCCTGCTGTTGCCGGAATGGCTTATGAATCGGGAACCTATTTCCAGCGATACAACAACAATTTTAACACGGAAGGTTATGCCTCGGTTAATGAAAACGGTTTTAAGAATGTCAGAAACAACCCGCTTTCAACTTTCTCAATCGACGTTGATAATGCGTCGTACTCAAACATCCGCAGGTTCATCAACTCAGGAAGTCTGCCACCGGCAGATGCCGTGAGGATAGAAGAGATGATCAATTACTTCAAATATGATTATCCTGAACCCGGGAAGGAACATCCGTTCTCCGTTTACACCGAGCTGGCAACATGCCCCTGGAATACCAGGCATCAGCTTCTGCAGGTTGGATTAAGGGGAAGAAGCATCGACAAGGCATCTCTTCCGCCCTCAAACCTGGTTTTTCTCATCGATGTGTCAGGTTCAATGAACTCACCCAATAAGCTTCCGCTCCTGAAGTCGGCTTTTTCTTTGCTGGTCAACGAGCTGAGACCGCAGGACCATGTTGCAATTGTTGTTTACGCAGGTGCTGCCGGACTTGTGCTCGAATCAACTCCTGGAAACAGGAAAGAATTGATAATGAATGCAATAGACAATCTTGAAGCCGGAGGTTCCACAGCAGGAGGAGCTGGCCTGAGACTTGCCTATAAGGAAGCCGGGAAAAACTTTATAAAGGGTGGAAACAACAGGATCATCCTTGCCACAGATGGAGATTTCAATGTTGGTGAATCAAGCAACGGAGGCATGGAAAGACTTGTGGAGGAAAAGAGAGAACTTGGGGTCTTCATTACCGTGCTGGGTTTCGGAATGGGTAACTATAAGGATGACAAGATGGAAATAATAGCTGACAAGGGCAATGGCAATTATTCCTATATCGATAATCTGCAGGAGGCCCGCAGGATTCTCGTCCGGGAATTTGGCGGAACACTTTTCACTATTGCAAAGGATGTTAAATTCCAGCTGGAATTCAATCCTTCCAAAGTCGATTCTTACAGACTTATCGGTTATGAAAACAGGCTTTTGAACGATGAGGATTTTAATGATGATACTAAGGATGCCGGAGAGATGGGATCGGGGCATATGGTTACAGCCCTTTATGAGATTGTACCTGCCGGATCAGGCGAAAAGATGCCATCGGTCGATCCACTTAAGTATCAGGTATCGCCAAGGACAGAAGATGAAAATTATTCTTCCGAGCTCCTGACTATAAAGGTGCGTTACAAGCAGCCTGACGGCATTACAAGCAAGCTTCTGGAAAAGCCAGTGAGAAGCAGCTCTTTTTCTATCGAAGAGGTTTCTGACAACCTCAGGTTTGCAGCTGCAGTCGTCGAGTTCGGGATGATACTCAGAGAATCTGAATTCAAGGGAACAGCTACTCTCGATGGTGCTGCAAGACTTGCCAGATCAGCCAAAGGAGAAGACGAGGATGGCTACAGGTCGGAGCTTGTAAGATTGATTGAAACAGTCAGAAGCATGAGGACTATTTCCGACAGGTGAAAGCTTTCCCGCAGATTACGCAGATACTGAAAATTGTTTCTGCGAAGATCAGCGGGTGAAGAATCACAATGTATTCAGAAATAAATCGATCGCCTTCGCAGTTTTACGTCCGGAGGCGATCGCATTTACCACCAGGCTTGCACCTGAAACAGTATCTCCGGCAGCAAAAACTTTAGGATGGCTTGTAGCCATTAAGTCGTTTACTTTAACGTTTTTCCTGCCATCCAGTTCCAGTCCGAGTTCAGTAATTAATCCTTCCAGTACAGGATGCTCAAATCCGAGAGCAAGCAGAACCATATCTGTTTCTATTACTCTCCGGGTTCCCCCGACAGGTCTCATTATAAATTTTCCGTCTGCTTTTTCCCATTCCACATTTTCCACTTCAGCTCCCCTGGTTTTTCTTCCGTCGCCTACAAACCTCAGTGTTGAAATGTTCCAGAACCGTTCAACACCTTCCTCATGAGAGGTAGAGGTTTTCAGCACCTTGCTGTAAAAGGGCCACGGATTTTCAGGTGTCCTTTCCTGCGGGGGCTTTGGAAGTATTTCTATTTGGGTAACGCTCTCTGCCCTTTGGCGTATTGCGGTTCCTACACAATCTGAACCAGTGTCGCCTCCTCCGATCACCAGGACTTTCTTTCCTTCAGCCACGATTTTATTTTCACCCGCCGGCATAAGGTTCGAATTGACCCTGTTCTGGGCTGAAAGGAAATCCATTGCATAATAGATACCCTCAAATTCGCTTCCGTCAATATTCAGACGCCGGGGATGTCCCGAGCCAATTGCGATGCAAATCGCGTCGTAGTTGGTTATCAGATCACTCATCGACATATCCTGCCCTATACTTACTCCTGTTCTGATTTGAACACCTTCCTTTTCCATCAGGGAAAGCCTTCTTTCGACAACAGCTTTGCTAAGTTTGAAGTCGGGGATCCCAAATCTTAAAAGTCCTCCCGCTTTCTCGTCCTTTTCAAGTAATGTAACAGTATGGCCTGCTTTGTTCAGCAGGTCTGCTGCAGCCATTCCTGCCGGTCCGCTTCCAATAATGGCAACCGTTTTTCCACTTCTCTTTTTAGGAGGATTGGGTTTGATGTAACCTTCAGCAAAGGCCCTTTCAGTGATTGCTACTTCATTTTCACGGATGGTAACTGGTTCACGGCCGATATTAAGGACACATGCATGTTCACAACTTGCCGGACATATCCTTCCCGTGAACTCAGGAAAGTTATTCGTTGCATAAAGCCTCTCATATGCTGTTCTCCAGTCACCTTTGAACAAAAGGTCGTTCCATTCAGGTATCAGGTTGTCGACCGGACAGCTCCAATGGCAGAATGGTATTCCGCAATCCATGCACCTGGCAGCTTGAAGCATCCTGTCCTCGCTGTTAAGCACCTGTTCAACTTCGCTGAAATCGCAGACTCTTTCATTAATAGGTCTGTTTCCTGCTTCTTTTCTCTTGATTTTTAAAAAACCTGTTACATCACCCATTGCGCCTTGTTTTAAAGTTCAACAAATTTCGCTTTTAGTTTCCTGCTCCGAATTCAACATCCATTTCCACACCGGCAATCTTCTTTCTGAGCTCTTCGAGTTTTTGTTCCTGAAGGACTTTTTTATAATCGTATGGAATAACTTTTATGAACATGGGAAAATACTTATCCGGGTCGTCTATTATCATTTTCGCCTTCTTGCTCCCGGTGAAATGATGATGAAGTGTAATGAAGCTGGTCAGCTCCATCATGTCGTTCACATCTTCAACAAGAGAAAGCTCTACCATTCCCATGTTGCAGTAGTAATCGAAATCGTTGTGTTCGTTGAATACATAAGCTATGCCGCCGCTCATCCCTGCAGCAAAGTTGCTGCCTGTTCTTCCAAGGACAACTATGCGACCCCCTGTCATATATTCACAACAATGGTTTCCGACACCTTCCACAACCGCGTTTGCTCCGCTGTTTCTTACGCCGAACCTTTCCCCGGCAATCCCGGAAATATATATCTCGCCGCTTGTAGCGCCATAAAGGACGGTATTCCCGATAATTATATTCTTGTCAGCTTCGAAGACAGAGCCGGCAGGAGGAACAACAATTATCCTTCCTCCGGAGAGACCTTTTCCAAGGTAATCATTTGAATCTCCCTCCAGGTAGAGTTCGACACCCGGAGCCAGGAATGCCCCGAAGCTCTGTCCGGCAGATCCTCTGAAGCGACACTTTATCGATCCATCCGGAAGGCCTGCTGATCCATATACAGAGGCTATTTTACCGGAGAGCATTGCACCAGTTGTTCTGTCGGTGTTCCTGATGGTCTTTTCAATCACTGCCTGCTCTTTGCCAGTCAGAGCTTTTTCAGCTTCAGCGATTAACTCATTATCAAGGACATTTAAGGTTTTGCTTTCCTGTTTTTCCACAAAATGCATAGGAACCGTCTCTGACACCTCAGGCATGGCAAGCAGCCCTGACAGATCGATGTTTTTGATTTTCCAGTGATCCACCTCAGGATTCCTTTCCAGCATGTTAAATCTTCCTATAGCTTCATCCAGGCTTCGGAAACCCGTTTCTGCGAGGTGTTCGCGAACATCCTCTGCAAGAAATCTGAAGAAATTTACCAGATAATCGGCTTTGCCAAGGAATCTTTTCCTGAGTTCTGGATTCTGGGTAGCAACACCGACGGGACAGGTGTTAAGATGGCATTTTCGCATCATCACACATCCAAGGACAATCAGTGCCGCCGTTGAGAAACCAAATTCCTCTGCACCCATAAGGGCCATCATAACAATATCCCTTCCGGTTTTAAGCTGGCCGTCGGCCTGGAGCATAACTTTACGGCGGAGATTATTCATTAAAAGCGTCTGTTGTGTTTCGGCAAGACCGAGTTCAAGAGGAAGTCCCGCATGTTTTATTGAAGATGAAGGGCTTGCACCTGTTCCACCCTCATACCCGCTGATAGTTATCAGGTCGGCGCCGGCTTTCGTTACGCCTGCCGCTATCGTTCCAACCCCGCTTTCTGAGACCAGCTTGACACTTATCCTCGCATTGGGATTAACATTTTTGAGATCAAAGATCAGTTGAGAGAGATCCTCAATTGAATAAATATCATGGTGCGGCGGAGGAGATATCAGTGTTATTCCCGGAATCGAGTACCTCGTTTTAGCAATGATCTTATCAACCTTATGACCTGGCAGCTGACCTCCTTCTCCCGGCTTTGCTCCCTGAGCTATCTTTATCTGGATCTCATCGGCATTAACCAGGTATTCGGCAGTCACCCCAAATCTACCGCTGGCAACCTGCTTAATGGCGCTTCTTACACTTGATCCGTCTTCCCTTGGCTTGAACCTTTCAGGATCTTCACCTCCTTCACCGGTATTGCTTCGTCCCCCGATTCGATTCATCGCGATAGCCATGGTTTCATGCGCTTCACGGCTGATTGAACCGTATGACATTGCACCAGTGACGAAACGCTTCATAATATTTTCGGCTGGTTCTACATCCTCCAGCGGAATAGGATTCTTTTTCAATCTGAGAAGTCCGCGGATGAATCCCGGTTGACTTGTGTTTCTGTCTACAATCCGGCAATACTCCCTGAATTTCTCCCTGTCACCGGTCCTGGTACTCCACTGAAGCAGAGAAATAGTCTCGGGATTCCATGCATGATGTTCGCCATGTTTCCTGTAGGAATAAACACCTTCGGTAAGGATCTCCGGGTGAAGCTCTTCTGTGAATGCTTTTCTGTGAGGAATGAGAACTTCCTCGGCAATTTCGCTCATACCTATTCCTCCTATACGGGAAGTTGTACCTGCGAAATATTTATTAACTACATCCGGATGGATGCCAATTACCTCAAAAATCTGTGATGACCTGTAGCTGCGAAGGGTGCTGATCCCCATCTTGGACATTATCTTCAGAATGCCCTTGTTTATCGAATTGACATAGTTTGCTTCAGCAGTATGATAGTCGAGTTGAAGGGCTTTCTCCTTAACGAGCCTTTCTATTACTGCGAAGCTCATATAAGGATTTATTATGCTGGCCCCATAGCCGAACAGGAGGGCAAAATGCATAACCTCCCTTGGTTCGGCACTTTCGACAACAATGTCGATCTGCATCCTTTTACGCCGTGAAATTAAGTGATGGTGCACTGCCGATACAGCCAACAGGGATGGAACGGGAGCAGTTTTCTCATCGATTCCCCGGTCCGAAAGAATGATATAATTCTTTCCTTCATCAACAGCTCTCTCCGCATCGATGCACAGCTGATCTACGGCCTGCTGAAGTCCTTCCGCTCCCTTTGCTGCATCGAAATGCATTTTTAAGCAGGAAGCAGAAAAACCTTTCCAACGGAGGTTTTTCACGACCTGAAAATAAGTATTTGAGATAACCGGATTTCTGAACCTTACCATTTTCACATGGTCAGGAGATGTTTCCAGAAGATTCTGCTGAAGAGAGCCGAGGTAACCCGACAAAGTCATTACAAGCTCTTCCCTGATAGGATCAATCGGCGGGTTGGTAACCTGGGCAAAAAGCTGCTTGAAATAATTGAAAAGCCTGTACGGCTTTTTTGAAAGTACGGCAAGAGGAACATCGTTGCCCATTGATCCTATGGGTTCTTTTCCTGTGGCAGCCATTTCCCTGATGATTCGCTCAGTATCTTCGAGCGAATAATTGAATGAGGTTATGTACTTGTTATACTCTTGTCCGAGGTCAGGGGATACGACCTGTCCGGTCTCTATTTCTTCGAGGTTAACCATGTTCTGCCTTATCCATTCGCCATATGGATATTCATTTGCCAGGGCAGCTTTAAGTTCCTCATCGTGATAGACTTTCCCGGCCTCGGTATCCACCAGCAGCATTTTACCCGGTTTCAGCCGTCCCTTTTCCTTCACCTCCTGCGGTTCAAACCTCTGGACTCCGGCTTCTGATCCCATAACAATAAGGTCATTGGTTGTTATCACATACCTTGAAGGGCGAAGGCCATTCCTGTCGAGCATTCCTCCTATATACCGTCCATCGGAAAAGATAAGCGAGGCCGGACCATCCCACGGCTCCATGAAGGTTGAATGATAATGATAGAAAGCCCTAAGTTCATTTGAAATCGGATTCTTGGCATTAATGGATTCAGGTATAAGTATTGACATCGCATAGGGAAGGGATTTGCCGCTCATCAGGAGGAATTCAAGAACATTGTCTAGTGATGCAGAATCGCTCTTTCCAGGCTCAATTATTGGGTATATCCTCGAAAGATCACCGAGCTTGTCGGACTTTAGGATTGATTCCCTGGCTTCCATCCAGAACCTGTTTCCCTTGATTGTATTTATCTCGCCATTATGTCCAAGCACCCTGAAGGGCTGTGCCAGATCCCAGCTTGGGAAAGTATTTGTGCTGAATCTTGAATGGACCAGCGCTACAGCGCTCTGAAGTCTTTCATCTGTGAGATCAAGAAAATATTCACCAAGCTGGATTGAAGTAAGCATACCCTTATAGACAAGCACTTTTGAGGAAAGGCTTGGAATGTAGAAAGAGTGTTTCTGATTTAGTCCGGAGTCTCTTATTATCCTTTCAGTACGTTTCCTTATTATATATAATTTTCTTTCCAGTTCATCCTGTTCGCCGTCATAACCAAGCAATATCTGTCTTATTTCCGGTTCCGCGGCCAGTGAAATCTCGCCCAGGACTGAATTATCCCTCGGGACCTCTCTGAATCCAATCAGACTGACGCCTTCTTCCCTGATTATGGAAAGCAGTGTTTCGATGCATTTGTCAGCTTCAGCCTTATCCTTGGGAAGAAAAATCAATCCGGTACCGAACTGTCCTGCAGGGGGTAAAGCAAAACCCTGGATAAGATAAAAATCCCGCGGCACCTGGATCAGCACTCCTGCTCCGTCACCAGTTTTGCTGTCGGCGCCTTCGGCTCCCCGGTGAGTCATGTTCCTGAGAATATCGAGACCCTGATTGATTATGGAATGAGATTTCCTGCCCTTTAAATGGGCTACAAAACCAATCCCGCAGTTCTCATGTTCGAATTCCTGTCTGTATAATCCCTTGCTTGCCGGCCGTTCGGTGTTCATTTTTTTCCTTTTTTAAACAAGTCACATATAAAAAAAACCGTTCTCTGTTTTAATGAGAACGGTCATTCCTAATCCTATATAATATACCATTCTCAATCTCTTCAGGAATGCCTTTTAAGAAATATTGATGAAAAAATGGAAAATCGCATTGTCATTTTATAAAATATTTGCAAATATATTGTTTTTCTTTCATTTTGTTGCAAATATATATATAATTATTAACAAAAGTTAATATTATTAACAAAAGTTGTAAACTTGTTAATCTATTCAAGTATGATAAAACGTTATTAAGTCTTTTGCAAGTCAGAACATCAGTAAGATTATAATTGTTACCTTGTATTTAATTTCAGACAGATGGATATTCCTCAGGATATAATCCTTGTAATCTTTGGAGCATCAGGCGATCTTACTTCGAGAAAACTTGTGCCTGCCCTTTATTCCCTTAAAGTTCAAAACCTTCTGCCTGTGAAATTCGCAGTTATCGGATGCGGAAGGACTCAGTTCACAGATGCAGAATTCCGGAGAAAGATGAAGGAAAGCATCAAAGCCTTTTCTGAGGAAAAGGATCCGGATCCTGTGCTGATTGAAAATTTTACGGAATCCCTTTCTTATCTAAGGGTAGATAATTCAAGGGCATCAGATTTTGAAAAGCTGAAGGATTTATTGTATTCCAGGGCAAGAGAACTTGGCTCCGCAGCCAATTTCATTTTTCATATGGCTACTCCGCCGAGCAACTATACATCGATTGCTGAGAATCTTCACATCGCAGGTCTGACAGATCAGGAAAACGGATTCAGAAGATTTATAATTGAAAAACCATTTGGCTACGATCTGGAAACAGGACGAGAATTAAACAGGAAGCTACACGAGATAGTAACCGAGGATCAGATCTACAGAATTGATCATTATCTGGGTAAGGAGACTGTACAGAATATTCTTGTAACGCGATTTGCCAACGGGATTTTTGAACCGCTATGGAACAGGAATTATATTCATCGTGTGGAGATAACTTCTGCCGAGAGCATAGGGGTGGAAGAGAGGGGTGGTTATTATGATTCTTCCGGTGCGCTCAGAGACATGCTTCAGAACCATCTTCTTCAGCTGGTTGGATTTACAGCAATGGAACCGCCCTCATCGCTGGAATCAAACTCGATAAGGAATGAAGTGCTGAAAGTCCTGCAATCGCTTCAACCGATAAAAGAGGAGGAAGTCTCAAGGGTTGTCATAAGGGGTCAGTATACCGGATCGACTATCAGGGGAATCTGCGTGCCTGGTTACAGGCATGAAAATGGCGTTTCAAAAGACTCGCGGACCGAAACATTTGTAGCGGTAAAATTCTTCATCAATAACTGGAGATGGGGAGGAGTTCCATTCTATATCAGGACCGGCAAAAGGATGCCGACAAGAGTTGCCGAAATAGTAATTCACTTTAAAAAGACACCTCATTATCTTTTTCTCCGCGAAACAGGAAGCCTGAATTCAAACCAGCTTATCATAAGAATTCAGCCTGATGAAGGGATCCTTCTTAAGTTCGACATGAAGGAGCCCGGGTCAGGGTTCAATGTAAAGAATGTGAATATGGATTTTCATTACAGCGATCTTGCCAATATCCGGGTGCCTTCGGCGTATGAGAGACTGCTCTATGATGTGATGATGGGTGATTCAACTCTCTTTTCACGCGACGATGAAGTGGAAACTGCATGGAAGTTTGTAGATCCTGTTCAGAAAGCATGGATGAACAATCCTGAAATAAAAATCTATGGTTACCCTGCAGGAACATGGGGCCCTTCAGTTTCCAACGACCTGATAGAGGGTTGCGGTCTGACATGGCGTTATCCATGCAAAAATCTTTCTGACGACGGTTTATACTGCGAATTGTAAAAATCCAAAATCCGCAATCCAAAATCCGCAATCCAAAATCCGCAATTCGAAATCCGCAATCCGAAATTCCATATGGAGGTTTTATATAAAATATTCCCAACACCTGCCGGACTTGCAGATGGTTTTGCGAAGGAGCTCACTGATCTGATAAAAAATTACGGGAAAAAGAAAAAGTTTGTTTCAATTGCAGTCTCAGGGGGGAATACTCCGAAATTAGTTTTTTCTGTGTTGGCCGAAAAATACTCCGGATCTGTTGATTGGAATAATGTAAAATTATTCTGGGTCGATGAGCGATGTGTTCCACCGGATGACGATGAAAGCAATTACGGCATGACAGAAAAAATTCTGTTGAGCAAGATCAATATTCCTCCGGATCAAATTTTCAGGATGAGGGGAGAAGCCGATCCTCTGAAGGAAGCAAAGAGATATTCAGATTTGATCAGACATCATGTTATTCATAAAAACGACAGTCCTGTTTTTGATATCATTATTCTCGGGATGGGAGAGGACGGACATACCGCATCGATATTCCCCGGGGATGAAAAATTATTTTCAGAGACAAAAAATTGTGCTGTTGCAGTTCATCCTTCGACTGGTCAGAAAAGAATTACAGTGACAGGAAAAGTTATTAACAACTCACGATCAGTTTTTTTTCTTGTAACCGGCAGCAATAAATCCAGGATCGTTTATGAAATATACAGGAATAGTGAGGATTCCAGATTGTTTCCGGCGTCACATGTGAAAGTACCCGGTGGAAAGATAACATGGTTTCTTGATTACGAATCAGGAAAGTACATCGTCTGATAAATTCAACTGTTAAAAACTTGAGAATTTCTTTGAACTTGATTTTTTAATTTTGATTGAGTTAATTAAAACCTAAAAGTCATGGCAAAGGAAAAAGCAAAAGCACAACCAAAAACCAAGAAAGCGCCGAAGAAAACTCTGAAAGAAAAGCGCGTTGTCAAGAAAACCAAAAAAGCCGCTAAGAAATAGCAGAATTAGTTTTAAATATAGTAGGCTTTTTAAAGCAAACTTGCAGGTCTTTGGGCCTGCAAGTTTTTTTTGCATAAAAGAAAAAGGCTGCCATTCCTGGCAGCCTTTTATTTCTCTAGTATGGTAAATTAAGCCAGTTTTACGTTTACTGCATTAATTCCTTTTTTACCTTCGGCTAGCTCAAATGTAACTTCATCGTTTTCCTTGATCTTGTCGATCAGTCCAGATACGTGTACGAAATATTCGTTTTCTGAATCTGCGTCTTTAATGAATCCAAATCCTTTTGATACATTAAAAAATTTTACTGTTCCTTTGTTCATTGTATTCTGTTTTAAAAATTTAGGTCGTAAAAATATATATTATTATTTATATTTCTAAATATTTAACAAAAAATCTACTTTTACTATCTCATGAAACCTTCCGATTTATGATCAAGAAGTACCTGATTATGAGCCTCTCTGTTCTCTTTCTCTTGCCTGAGATAAAAAGTCAGCCTTCGCTCCTGACAGTTGCAGAAAGCTCTGAATTCCAGTCGACATCAAATTACAATGATGTAATGTCATTCATTCAAAAGCTTAAAAATTCTTCCAGATATATAAGGGTGGAGTCAATTGCCACATCTGTTGAAGGGAGAGATATTCCTCTGCTTATAATTGGCAAACCGCTTCCAAAATCACCTTCTCATCTTACGGATGACAAAAGAATTGTGATTTATATTCAGGGAAATATTCACGCCGGAGAGGTTGAGGGAAAGGAAGCCTCGCTGATGTTCGCAAGAGATCTCCTGGCCGACAGGAATACTGACCTTCTTGAAAATGTGATATTCCTGATATGTCCAAATTTCAACCCTGACGGGAATGAGAAAATAGATCCGCTGAACCGGACTTACCAGGCAGGACCGGTTAATGGAGTAGGAGTGAGGCATAACGGACAAATGCTGGATTTAAACCGCGACGGAATGAAAGCTGAATCACCCGAAGTCAGGGGACTGGTTCAAAAAGTCTTCAATGACTGGGACCCGGCAGTATTCATGGATTGCCACACAACAAACGGATCATTCCATATAGAGCCGGTTACATTTACGTGGATGGTCAATCCCAATGGCGATGCTTCGCTAATTAGTTATATGAAGACTAAAATGGTCCCGGAGATGTCGGCCACACTGCTTAATAAATACAAAGTCGAAAATTGCTTTTATGGTGAATTTTCAGATATGCTGGAACCTGAAAAAGGTTGGTATTATGATGCAGCTGAGCCACGTTATCTCGTGAATTATTTCGGACTTAGAAACAGACTCGGGATACTAAATGAAAATTATGTCTACGCAGATTACAAATCGAGGGTCATGGGTTGCTATTACCTTATCAGATCTCTTGCCGGATTTGCTTCTGCAAACCGGACAGAGATAAAAGATATGATCAGGAAAGCAGATGAAAGAACCCTTAACCGGGGTCTCAATCCTTCAGCTGCCGATTCATTCGCCATAGAATATAAGGTAAGGCCAATCGACGAAAAGGTTACAATAAAAACTTATGAAGCCGAACCCACGAACAATCCGAACGTGTATCCTCCCTATCGCAGGACCGAAAGGAGAATAGATGTGACAGTTCCTTATTACATCGACTACTATCCGTCAAGAAGTGTCAGGTTTCCGTTTGCATACCTTATCGAAA